>JANNHA010000042.1:0-44848 GCA_031404135.1 Verrucomicrobiota bacterium
TTCCTGCCTCGACTTGGTGACCGCATTGCGCAGTCAACTCGCCGCCCGGCCTGAACTGCTGGCCGACTGGCACGGCGCGTTCAGTCTCGCTCATGCCGTCGAGCACGCCGCCGCCTAAAACCATCTGCTATTGGCCAAACCCCAGGTAGTCACGCGAAGCCGTGACTACGACTCTTGTTGAACAAGCCCGGATATAACCCTCCGGCACCGCCCATGCGGTTTGTATTTTAGCCGTGGCTCTGGCGGACGATTCGGTAGCGGGCGGCACCTTCAGGTATCTTCCCCCAGCTCGTTTCCTGCGCTACTGCGACTTCTGCTGACTCCTGCGCGCTGTCGCGCTTCGTGCCCGTGGCGATGCTGGCTGGTTGTTCACACAACCGGCTTCTTGTCGCGCAGGTCTCCCTGGGTATGGGACGTGACTTGTCGGGAGACGTTGCCGCGCACGGGTTTCCAATGGGTGCGCTTGCCTGGCGAGAAGGGGTTTCGGCGGCGCGAGATTCAGTGGCGCGACGGCGTTGAGTTGTATTGGTCGATTCTGCCGGGACTTTTGCTCTGGGCGAAAATCCTTAGGGTGTCGCTGGCTGCGGCTGTAGGCGGGGAAGGGCTCTGTGCCCGCGTCGACTTGTTTTGTGGCGTCCGGGTGACGGTGTGACGCAAATATCTCAATCTTGATCGTGCAAGAAGGGGAACCTCTTGCTAGTAATGTGGGTCAAGAAAACACGTTGGATTGCGAATTGGTCTCTTTGTTTTGTTCAGAGGTAATTTTTTTGATGGCTCGGTGAGCTGGCCTAGCAGCGGCTTCATAAAAATTCGCTCAAGGGCAAAATTGATGTAATTTTTTTTGCAGAAAAACCGTTATAATAGTTAGCAAGTTCCCCTCATGAAACTCGAGAAAACACCTTTTCTAGCGACGCATCTGAGCGATGACGTGGCGTGGATCGATGTACTTTTTGTGCCTCAGGATAATCGGAACCAGGGTTTTGGGCGTCGCATGGTGCTCGAGTGGCTTTCCAAACTGCCTGCTACGATCAAGAAGATCGAATTGCTCGCCGTTGATCTTGATGGTGGTTCGCCCGTCGGTTTTTGGAAAAAAATGGGTTTCGATGTCGAGGATAGATATTATCCTGAGATCATGACCGGTTGCTACATGGTGCATCCGTTGGGTGCGGCGGCCGAAGCACCTGCGAAACCGCAGGATGATGAAGTCAAGGCTCGTCCCGATGACGATGTCTGGTGCGTGCAGGCTTGAGCTCCGGCGAGCTGGTGTTTTGCCGGTGAATCCCGTTTAGCGTGCTGGCGGAATTGAATCGGCGAGAAGTTTTTCCAAACGTTTGCGATCAATTTTGCCGCGGGCGTTGCGGGGCAGTTCGGGGAGCACGAGGAGCCGTTCGGGGATTTTCCAGAGGGCGGCGCGGGCGCGTAATGACTGGCGGAGTGCGGTGGCGGTGATGTCGCCGGCGACGGCGGCGGCGATGGCGTCGGTCCGCGACGGATGGAGCATCGCGCAGGCTTCGCGTATGCCGGGTGTGGCGAGGAGGAGTTTCTCAATTTCACCGAGATCGATCCGGCGGCCGCCGATTTTGGCGGTACGACCAGTTCGGCCGAGCAACACGAGTTCGCCTGAGGCATTTAGCTCAGCGCGGTCTGGCGGCGAGTACAGGCCGGCACCCACGACGGCCGCACTTTCGACCTGAAAACGCCCGCCTCGACGGAATTTCAGGCGAACGCCGTCCAGCGGGCTGCCAACGCTGCGGCCGGTGAGCGATGCATCGCCGGTGCGATCAAAGCAGAGGCCGCCCGTTTCGCTGGAACCGTAAAACGAATGGATACGTTGGCCAAAACGCCGGGTGAATGCCGTGGCAATTTCGGGTGCGAGAGGTGAACCGGCGGAGATCACGAGGCGCAGGCTGGCGAGTGCGGCAGGTTCGGCTTCGGCCTGGGCGAGTGCGCGCAACAACATCGGAACGGCGGGAAAAACCGTGGGTTTCCAGCGTGCGCAATCGGCGGCCAGGGCGTTGGGCAAGGGACTGGCGGCGGCGACGATGGCGGTGCCTTGCACGAGGAGCGGCACGATGAGGTTGCCCAGCGCGTACGAGTGGCCGAAAGGGATGATGCCGAGGTTGAGGTCGGCCGGGCCGATGCCCATCGACGCACAGACTTGGCGGCCGTCGGCGATCATCTGGGCGTGGGTAAAAACGAGGGCGCGGGGCGTGCCGGTGCTGCCGCTGGTTAATTTGATGAGGCAGTAATCGGCGCGGCGGGCGGGGCGGTGCGTGGCGATAGGGCGTAGTTGGCCATCTACCCACAGCCAGTTTACCCCGGCGGCGAGCGCCGTGGCGGCACGGACTTCGGCCGGTTCGGCTGGATCGAGCGGCACCACGATGGCACCGGCGCGGTGCAAACCGATGAAGGCGGTCAGCCAGCCGGGTCCGTTTGGTTCGGCTAGGGCTACCCGGCAGCGGGCAACTTTCTTGAGTTCATTGGGGATGGCGTCTTGCCAGCGGTTGACGGATTCCTGCAACTGCGCGCGCGTCCAGGCGCGACCGCTTTCGCCCTCGATCACGGCGATGGCGTCGGGGTCTTGGCGGACAGTTTCGAGCCAGAGGTTGCTGAGGTTTTCCGGCATTTGGTGCCTGAGGTTTTTGGGTGAACGGGCGAGGGCGCGAGAAAAATCTCAGCCGGTTATCACTTTGCACATCTTGAAATTTGACCGCAGCGCAGGCTTGAGCCCGGCCGCTTGATCCCTTTGCTCAGGGCAGATGTCTTTAGCAAACCTTCCTGCTTCTCCTTCCCAGTTAGCCCGATATCCTGTCGAAGCCCGGGATGCTTATGAACGTTTTCGGACGACGGGCGATGTCGCTGCCTTGAGTCCGGTGATTCTCGCCGCCGTGCGCGATTTCATGCCGAAGCGCAGTCTTGGTGTGGGCATGGAGCTGCGGAGCGACATGAGGTTAATGGAAGACCTTGGCTACGATTCGCTGGCGGTGGCGGAAACGGTTTTTTTCTTCGAGGATCTTTTTAAAGTGCGAATTCAAAACACAGAGCTGATGGCGGTGCGCACGATTGGAGAGCTGGAACAGTTTGTGATTAAGAAGCTCGCCGATAACTCCAAAACGTCCTCCGCCTGATGTCCTCATTCCCAGGCGGCCGTCGGGTTCTTATCACCGGTTTGGGTTTTATTACGCCAATCGGAAACGACCGCACGACGGTGAGCGCCAGTCTGCGCGCCGGAAAACATGGGCTGGCTCCGGTGCAATTTTTGGGCAATCCGCAGGTCCCGGTTCGGGTGGCGGGCACGGTTAAAGATTTTTCGGTGGAGAGCACGAGCCCTCGTGAATGGAGCTGGCCGTCGCGCTACGATCTGCCGCGTGAAACGTTGCGCGGCATGGCACCGCATGGGGTGTACGCATTTTGCGCGATCCAGCAGGCGCTGGCGGATGCCGGCCTAAAACCTGCCGACGTCGCCAACGACGATCAAACGGGATTATTTTGCGCATCGGCTGGTTCGGCGATGTTGATGTACAACAATCTCGCCCTGATGCATGCGGTGCGCGGTGAACGTGGTAATCCGATGGGCGTGGTCAGTTCGATTGCTGGTACGTTGAATTTTAACCTCGCGGCGCATTTTAAGATTACCGGCGCGGTCTGTGGTTTCGTGTCGGCCTGCGCCTCGGCGAGCCATGCGATTGGTTATGCGTGCGATGAGATCCGGCTCGGCCGATTGAAACGCGTGTTAGTCGTGGGCGCGGAGGAGTTGAACGCGGAAACGCTGCTGCCCTTTGCCGCGATGCGTGCTTTGTCGCCACAGAGCGATCCGAAGCTGGCTTCGCGGCCATTTGACGCAGGGCGCGACGGTTTTGTCGGTGGCGGTGGTTCGGTGGTGCTTGTACTGGAAGAAGCGTCGTTTGCCGCTGCGCGTGGCGCCTCGGTTTACGCGGAATTCGCGGGCTGGGGCCAGGCGGCCGATGGTTACAGCGTGGCGATGTCGCATCCGGTGGGCGCGGGTTTGCAGCGAGCGATGGCGCGGGCTTTGGCCGACGCCGGGGTTGGGCCGCAGGAAATCGACTACGTCAATGCGCATGGCACATCGACGCCGGTGGGCGATCGCGCCGAGGCGATCGCATTGAAAACACTTTTCGACGCCGAGGGTGCCCGGCCTGTAATCAGCAGCACGAAAGGCCTGACCGGGCATCCGCTTTCGCTGGCCGGTGCGATGGAGGCGGGTTTCTGCGCTTTGGCGATGTGCGAAGGTTTTACCCCGGGCAATCCGCATCTGGTGAACGTTGACGACGCCTGCGCCGATTTGCTGCTCCCGCGCGAATCGCTCGCGACGGGACCGTCGATGGTGTTAAACAACAGCAGTGGTTTTGGTGGCAGCAACGTCTGCCACGTGTTGAAACGTTGGGCAACTTAGCCGGCCGCCACCGGGCCAAAAACGTCCAAGGCTCCAAGTAACCTTCGCCTCATCGTGCTTCATCTCACTGATGTTTCCTATCGTTATCGCGCTGCCCCATCGTTGGCGGTTGATTGTGTTTCGTTGCAACTGAAGCGTGGTGAAATTTTCGGGTTGCTGGGGCCGAATGGCGCGGGCAAGACCACGCTCATGGCGCTGATCAGCGGGTTGAGAAAGCCGCAGCAAGGCACGATTCAACGTGCGCCGGAAGTGGCCGCGCGCGGTGGTTTCGCGCTGGTGCCGCAGGAATATGCGTTTTATCCGATGCTCACCTGCCGCGAGAATCTGGATTTTTTTGGCGGCGTACTGGGGCTCAAGGGCGTGGTTCGGCGTTCGCGCATCGATGCGGCGATCGCGTCAACGGGCCTCGAGCAAGTCGCGGGCAAACGTGCCTCGGAGTGCTCGGGCGGATTGAAACGGCGGCTTAACCTGGCGATTGGGTTGGTCGGTGATCCGCAGTTGTTGTTGCTCGACGAGCCGACGGTCGGAGTGGATCCGCAATCCCGGGCTTTTCTTCTCCAGGTGGTGCAGACCTTGCGGGCGCAGGGAAAAACGATCGTGTACGCATCGCACTACATGGAGGAAGTCCAGCAGGTCGGCGACCGCGTGGCGATTATCGATCACGGCCGGTTGTTGTGTTGCGGCACACTCGATGAGCTTCTCACGCAGACGCAGGTGCGGCTGTCAGTCCGTGCTCAACGCGTGCCGGAGGCGGAGTTACATGCACGGCTGGTGGCGGAGTGCGGGCTTGATACGGCGGTGGACGAAGCGGGTTGGCTCAGTTTTGTGGTTCCGAAAGGGAAGGCCGTGGAGGATGTTTTGCGCGATCTTCGCGCTCAAGGGTTGCAGATCACGAGTTTTCAGTACGGTTGTCGGCATCTGGAGGATGTTTTTTTGAAACTGACGCACCGTCATCTGCGCGATTAATATGAGTGTGCTTTTTTCAGTCATAAAAAAGGAATTGCGCGCGATGTCCCGCGACGTACACGGATTGTTGGTGTTGTTTGTGATGCCGGCGGCATTTATTTTGATCATGTCGATGGCGCTTAGGGACTCGTTTAAGCTGAGCGTGGCCGAAAACGTTCGCTGGCAATATTGGGATGAGGACCACAGCGAATCGTCCGCTGCATTTCTGAAAAATCTGCCCGCGCCCGGTGGACGGGTTGGCTTACGTGATCGGTCGGATCTGGATCGAGCACTCGCGGCCGACCTGATTCAAGTGGGTTTGGTGGTTGAAAAAGGTTTCGGGAAAGCATTGGTTGAAACGAAGAACGACCGCGCTTTTGTCACGGTGTGGGCGGAACCGGGAACGCCGCCCGCATTGATCGGAGCGTTTCGCGCCGAGGTTGCCCGAGCGTTGTCGTTGGAGCGGATCGCGGCGCTCGTGGATTCGCTTGAGGATGCGCCTGACGAGTTATTGGCGGTCAAAAAACTTTCTGATGACAAGTTCATGGACCTGAAGTTCAGGCGTGATCGCGAAGGAATGGGCGAGCTGACCTCGGTGCAGCAGAGCGTGCCGGCGTGGTTGGTTTTTGCGATGTTCTTCGTGGTCATTCCGCTATCGACAATTTTTATTGCGGAGAAACAGCAGGGCACGCTGTCGCGGTTGCGCAGCCTGCGGGTGAGCACGGCGACATTGCTGGCGGGGAAAGTGGTGCCGTTTTACTGCGTCAATCTCGTGCAGACTGCGTTGATGCTCCTGGTCGGACGGTTTGTGGTGCCGCTTCTCGGGGGCGACGCGTTGAGTCTCGATATTGATTGGTTGGCGCTCTGGGTCGTGGCGAGTGCGGTGAGCTTGGCGGCGATCGGGTTTGCGATGGCGGTGGCGGCGATCGCGAAAACCACGGAGCAAGCGACGACGGTCGGCGGTGTGGCGAATATCCTGTTTGGCGCGCTCGGCGGTGTGATGGTGCCGAAGCTGGTGATGCCGGCGGCGATGCAGGCGGCGACGTTGCTCTCGCCGATGGCGTGGGGCCTGAATGGATTTATCGACGTCTTTGTGCGCGGCGCGCATCTCGGCAGTTTGATTCTACCGATTGGTTTGCTTCTGGGTTTTGCGGCTATTTGTCTGATCGTTGCCAGCTGGCGGATACGTCAACCAGAGTGAACGGTGCGGCGGCGTCGGGACATGAAAAAGCCAGCGGGGTGAGCCGCTGGCTTTGGAGGGAGAAAGATAAAGAAAAAGAGAACGAGAAAGAATCAGGCTTTGGCTGATTGGCTTTTTAGGTGGCGCGGTCGGCGTAGCGGCTGATGCCGCTGATCGTGTAGCTTTCTTCGGAGGTGCCGATTTTCACCTTTACGGTGTCGCCGACTTTTTTCGAGAGGAGCGCGAGGCCGAGCGGTGTCTTGTAGGCGATGATGTTGTTCGATGGATCGCTGTCCCAGGCACCGAGCATCGTGTAGCTCACGGTTTTTCCGGTGCCGATCACTTTGACTTCGATGACGCTTCCGACGGTGACTTGGCCGGAGGATGCTTCCTTGAAATCGGTGATGCGGGCGCGGCCGAGTTCGCGTTCGAGTTGCGACTTTTGGGCCATGAGGACTTGTTGGTCCTGCTTGGCCATCTTGTATTCGGAGTTTTCCTTGAGATCGCCGTGCTCGCGGGCGGCGGCGATGGCTTTGGAGTTCTCGGGAATTTTCTTTGAGACGATGGTTTCGTATTCTTCGCGTTTGCGTTCGTAGCTTTCGCGGGAAACGAGGAGTTGTTCTTCCTTACCCTCGGCTTCGCTGGCGATGATCGTCTGGATCGAGGGGAAAATCTTGATGAAGCGGGCGAGTAGCGACTTCTTGGTGAGTTCTTCAAAGCCCTGGTTCAGGAGGAGGGCGTTGGCGAGATCGCGGGCGGTTTCTGGATCGGCCGTTGAGAGGAGATCGCCGATGAGATCGGTGTCGTCGCTGAGGATTTCGCCGAGAGGGATGCGGCGGGTGCCGGAGGCTTGGAGCGCTTCGTAATCGATCGCGAAGAAGATGGCACTCAGCAGGCGCGGGGTGATGAGGTCGTGAAGGAGCTTAGCGAATTTCTTCGAGTGGCGGTTTTTGACGATCCAGAGGAGGACGGGCGCGCGTAGATTCTGTTCGACCTGCCAGCGTTTGAGGGCGGCGGCGAGTTCGTCAGAGTGACCGTTTTCAACGAGGAAGTTGATGCACTCGGTGGTGAATTTGCCCTGGCTGGTTTTGAGAAGGGTGAAGGCGATTTCGCGGGTCTCGATCGGATGCGTCGCTTTGACGAGGTCGAGGAAGCGGCCTTGGAACTGAACGGGAATCTTTTCGGCGATGTCGGCCAGTTCGCGGACGTCGGTGACGAGCGAGGCTTGGGTGGGCTCGAAGGCGGTTTCGACGCCGATGAGTTTGGCAAGATCGTCGCGGACGACGGCACCGTAAAGGCGTTCGGCGGCATCGAGCTGGTTACTGTCTTTGACGGCGTCCGCGACACCGGTGAGGATGGCGTTGAGGTCTGTCTTGATGTCTTTCGCGTCAACAGCGGCGATCAAATCTTCGGCGAGACTGATGCGGCGGCGGGCGGAGCGGGTGCCGTTAAACTGTTCGAGGATTTCGTCTTCGGTGGAAACGGGTGTCTCACGGAGAATGTAGCATTCCGTCTTTTTGGCGGGAATGGCGATGCGCGGGTCTTTGGCGACGGCCTTCTTGGCGGCGGACCACCATTTCTTAAATTTGTCTTCGCCGATCACCTGGGCGAGCGTGATTTCGAGGTCGATCGCGGTGGTGGCGTTGTTCGGGTAGGCTTGAAGGCCTTCAACGACGAGCTGGGCCGGATTGTTCTCAATGAGATCGGCGATTTTGGCTGACTCGGTCTGCTTACGAACGAGTAAGTGGTTGGCTGGCAGGACGTCCATCGTGCCGATGCAGAAAGCCGGATCCATTGAGTGGGCTTTTTTGCCTTCGAAATCGATGACGAGTTTCAAGGAGTTTTCGTCGAAGGATTTAATCTGACCGAATCCCCAGCTCCGGTGTACGACGTAGCTGCCAGATTTCATGGCTTCCAATTTGGCTTTGGACGGCTTGAGCGTCGGGTTTTTGGCGATGAGCGCAGATACAGCTTCCGAATTCATAAAGAGTGGGTTTCTAGGCTTGAACCGACAAGTTGAGCGTAGTGCGGGGGGGAATGTCAATCAGCGGATGCGTAAGTGTCATTTTCGTAAAATCGGTGCAACGGCTTCGTTCTTGCAAATCTGGTTCCTCAGCGGAGCGTGGCGCGATGATAAATCCCGAGACAAACGTCGTCAGTACACCGTGGTCAGCTGCGGTAAAATTGTTGGAGCGCTGGTTGGAAAATAATGAGCGCGTCGATGTTTTGCTGGAGAGTTTGCCCCGAACGATGCCCGGACCGGACCGCGGGCGCTGCCAAAGTTTATTGTTTGGTGCGGTGCGTAATTTCGGGCGGATCGATGCGCATTTGTTAAAATTGATCGAGCGCATGCCGCGTCCGCGCTTGAAGGCGGTGTTATTAATTGCCGGTTTCGAGTTGATCGAGGGCGGCGAAGAAGGTCACGTCGCGCGCGTGGTGCATCACGCGGTCGAGCAAACGAAAACGTTGGCAAGTCCGCCTGAGGCGCGGTTGGTGAACGCGGTCGTCCGCAAACTCGCCACGGCGCTCGCGGCGGAAACAGCGCCACCCAAGCTCGCGACGGCGGAGCAGCTGGCGTCGTTTTACTCGCATCCCTTGTGGCTCGTGAAGCGCTGGCTGGCGCAGTTTGGCGCGCAGTCGACGCGGCAGTTGCTGGAGTGGAACCAACATCCATCGCCTGTGTACGCACGCTGGCGGTTGCGTGATCGCACACCGACGCCGGAGGAATTGCTCTGGCTCACGCCGACGCCATGGGCCGGTTTCTACGAGGTGAAACAAGGTCACTGGCCGGACGTCGAGGCACTGCTCAAAGTGGGCGCATTATATCTACAGGATCCGTCGACGCGGCTCGCGGTTGAATTGCTCGCGCCAAAGCCGGGTGAAATTATTTTCGATGCTTGCGCGGCGCCTGGTGGAAAAAGCGTGGCGATCGCCGATGCGATGCGCAGCACGAGTGCGGGCGATGCGTCTTCGGGACGCATTGTTTCGATGGATCTGCCCGGAGACCGAATCGATCGCTTGAAACAAAACCTGAGTCGCATCGTTGGCGTGGATGTGGCGCTCGTGCAGGGCGATGTGTTGGTGCCGGCGCGAAAACTGCTCGAAGAACACAACCTGCCGACGGAATATGCGGCGGTGTTGATTGATGTGCCGTGCTCGAACACCGGCGTGATGAGTCATCGCGTCGATGTGCGCTGGCGTCTGCAGGAAAACGATTTTTATAAGCACTCGCGGCAACAACTCGCGTTGCTTTCGGCGGTGTGCCTGCGCGTGGCGCTTGGCGGACGCCTTGTATATAGTACGTGCAGTCTGGAGCCGGAGGAGAACGAACACATTATCGGACTCTTCCTGGAAAAAAACGGCTCGCGATATGTGCTTGAAAAGACCGCGTCGTCGCAGCCGTGGGTTCATGGCCACGATGGCGCTTCGGCGTTCTTGCTGCGGCGGAAGGCATAGTCCGGCGGCGTAGGAGTCCGATTCTTTCTTCGTTATCTTTCCTCTTTCTCTTTCGTCAGCAGAGAGCCGGGAGGAAGAGAAAGAGAACGAGAAAGATAAAGAGAATGAGGAAGATCGGAGCCCTGGGTTGCTGGTTATAGTTTTTTGTTGGTCAGTCGACGTTTCCGCTCTTCAGCCGTGAGAAACGTCCACGCTACGATGCGGCTTTGTTTTTGGCCGGCGAACATGGTGAGCGTGCGAACGTCGATGGCGCGGGCCTTGGTCAACGCTCTCTCGATCGCGGGCAGGCTGCCGCGTTTCGAAACAAGCGTGGTGAACCATACGCAAAGGTTCGGCTGCGCGGCGCTTTCGGTGATCATGCGGCGGACAAAAGCTTCTTCGCCGCCCTGACACCAGAGTTCGTTGCTTTGACCGCCGAAGTTCAGCACCGCATTTGCAGGTTTGCCGCCACCGAGGTTTTTTATCTTTCGTATGGTTCCGGCTGCGGCTTCGGCGGGTGAGGCGTGGAACGGTGGATTGCTGATCGAGAGAGCGAAGGTTTCGCCGGGGCGAACGATGTTCTTGAAAATTGCATCTTTCGCGGGCTGAAGGCGGACTTCGATTTTGCCGGTGAGCGCCGGGTTGGCGGTGACGAGTTGGTTCGCGGCGTTGACCGCCACGGGATCGATGTCTGTGCCGACGAAGCTCCAGCCGTAGTCGTGAACGCCGATGAGTGGGTAAACGCAGTTTGCGCCGGTGCCGATGTCGAGGACGCGCACGGCCGAACCACGCGGAATGCTCGGCGCGTCGTCTTCGGCCAGCAAGTCAGCGGCGTAGTGAAGATAGTCGGCGCGGCTGGGGATCGGCGGGCAAAGATAACCGCGCGGAATATCCCAGTGGGCGACGCCGTAGTGATGCTTGAGGAGCGCGCGGTTGAGTGTTTTCACCGCGACGGGATCGGCAAAGTCAATCGTATCGCCGCCGAGCGGGTGAGCCACGAGGAAACGTTTTAGATCCGGGCAACTCGCGATCAGGCGCGGGAAGTCATACGGCGCGCGGTGCGGGTTGCGCGGGTGCAACTCGCCTTTCGTGTGATTTGTTTTCTTCGGTGCGGATTTCAGACCGCGCTGAACATGGGGAAAGTCGTCACGAGGCCAAGGTTCTTGCACGGGCTGGTAATGGTTGCCGGTTTTTACGGCGGTTCGAGTTGACCCCGTCTGGATTTGAGTAACGTGTGCGCAGTTGGTTTTAGCCCTTCAACTTATAAACCCCAATGACGTTCAAACTTTCGGTTAATGGCCAAACTCATACGGTGGACGCGACTCCCGACACGCCTTTGCTGTGGGTGTTGCGCGACCAATTAAATCTGGTCGGCACGAAATACGGTTGCGGCGTTGGCATGTGTGGCGCGTGCACGATTCACCTCAATGGCCAGGCGGTTCGTTCGTGCCAACTGCCGGTGTCGGCGGTCACGGGCCAGAAGATCGTGACGATCGAGGGCCTCGCGGAAAACGCTTCGCATCCGTTGCAGCGCGCATGGATCGAACTCGATGTGCCGCAATGCGGCTATTGTCAGTCGGGCCAGATCATGAGCGCGGCGGCGCTGCTGGCGAACAACCCTAAACCAACGGATAGCGACATCGACGGCGCGATGACGGGCAATCTTTGCCGTTGCGCCACGTACAATCGGATACGCGCCGGCATTCATCGCGCGGTCGAACTGACCGCAGGTACGGAGGTGGTCAAATGAACACGCCTGAAACTACGACCATGGATCGGCGTTCTTTCCTGCGGCTCTCGGCTGTCGCGGGCGGTGGATTGGTTCTTGGGTTTTATCTCGATGCGGTGCCTGGCCTCGGTGCGGCCGAGATGACCAATGCGAGTGCGTCCACGGCTGCGGCCGGCACGTTCGCGCCCAATGCCTTTATCCGCATCGCTCCGGAGGGTGCGGTGACGATCTTCGCTCACAAGCCCGAGATCGGTCAGGGCATAAAAACATCGCTGCCCACGATCGTCGCCGAGGAACTTGAAGTGGACTGGCAAACGGTCACGGTGGTGACTGCGCCTTTGGATGCGGCGTTTGGTTCCCAATCAGCCGGTGGCAGTAATTCGACACCGAGCAGTTACATGAACCTTCGTCGGGCCGGAGCCACGGCGCGGGCGATGCTGATCGAGGCTGCAGCTCAAACGTGGAGCGTGCCGGCGGGCGAATGCCGGGCCGAAAAAGGCCGCGTGCTTCACGATGCTTCCAAACGTTCGCTCGCGTATGGTGAACTCGTGGCCAAGGCCGCGACGCTGCCGGTGCCCGCTGCGGATTCGGTTAAACTTAAGGACCCGAAAGATTTTAAGTTGATCGGCACGCGGATCGGCGGCGTGGACAATTCGAAGATCGTTACCGGTCAGCCGTTGTTCGGTCTCGACCAGAAAATTCCCGGCATGTTGTACGCGGTGTACGCGAAATGCCCGGTCTTCGGTGGCAAAGTCGTGAAGGCGAACACGGACCGCATCAAAAAACTCCCCGGTGTGCGCGACGCGTTCGTGATCGAAGGCAAGAGCGGCTTGATGCCGGGTGTGGCGATTTTGGCTGATTCGACTTGGGCGGCATTTTCCGCGCGCAAGCAGCTTCAAGTGACTTGGAACGAAGGGCCAGCGGTCAACGAAAGCTGGACTGCGTTTGCCGAACAGGCCGCAGAACTCGGCCCAAAACCGGGAAAGAACGTGCTGCGCAAGGACGGCAACATCGACGCTGTATTCGGCAGCGCGGCGAAAGTCGTCGAGGCGCAGTACCTGTATCCATTTTTATCACACGCGAATCTTGAGCCGCAGAACTGCACCGCTTTTGTGCAGGGCGACCAAGTGGAGATCTGGGCACCCTCGCAAAATCCTGGGCCGGGCCAGAAACTGGTGGCCGATACGCTCGGCGTGCCGGTCGCCAACATTAAGGTTCACATTACCCGGATTGGTGGCGGTTTTGGTCGTCGCTTGATGAACGATTACATGGTCGAGGCCGCCGCCATTTCGCAGAAGGCCAAGGCTCCGGTGAAACTCACGTGGACGCGCGAGGATGACATGCAGCACGGTTTCTATCGGCCCGGCGGTTTTCATTTTCTGAAAGGCGCGGTCGATAAGAACGGTGCTCTCGCCGCGTGGAAAAATCATTTCGTCACGTTCGGCACTACGCCCGACAAGCCTGGCACCGGCGCCGGTCTTGGCGCAGATGAGTTTCCCGCGCGTTTTGTTGAAAACTTTGTCAGTGAGACGACGGTGCTCACTTGTAACATTCCGATGGGTTGGTGGCGTGCGCCCGGGAGTTGTACGATCGCCTGGGTCATGCAGAGCTTCCTCGATGAACTCGCGCACGCAGCGGGTGTGGATCCGCTGGCGTTTCGCCTTACGCTCTTGGGTGAGAAAGACGTCGCGCCCACTTCGGACCAACGCGGTCCGGGGTTCAGCGCCGCTCGCACAAAAGGCGTGCTGAAGCTTGTTGCCGAGAAGGCCGGTTGGGGCAAACCATTGCCCAAAGGCAAGGGCCAGGGCATCGCGTTTCATTTCAGTCATCGCGGTTACGTGGCACAGGTGGCCGAGGTTACTGTTTCGAAAGACGGCACACTTAAGGTGGAACGCGTGGTTTCGGTGGCCGATGTCGGCTCGGAGATCATTAATCTGAGCGGCGCGGAGAACCAGGTGGAAGGTTCCATCGTCGACGGATTGAGTGCGGCGTGGCTGCAACAGTTGAATTACGAAAACGGCCGCATGCAGCAGGCGAACTTCAACGACTATCTGCTGCTGCGCATCGCGGATGCACCGAAGGTAGAGTGCCATTTCTTGAAGACCGACAACCCGGTTACGGGCCTTGGCGAACCTGCTTTGCCGCCGCTCGCGCCTGCTGTTTGCAACGCCATCTTTGCGGCGACGGGAAAACGCATTCGCGAATTGCCGCTCTCGAAGGCGGATTTGAGCTGGAGTTGAGTACCGTCGCCATCTCACGAGCTCATGAGCGAACCAGTAAATAGGTGATGAGCGAACTCTTTGAAATCTTCGCAAAACGTCGGCGTTGGCCCGACGAAGTGATGGTGCTCGCGACCGTTGTTCGCGTGGAAGGCTCGAACTTTCGTCGTGCGGGTGCTCGGTTGCTCGTGCGCGCGAATGGCCAGTGCGTTGGTTCGGTGAGCGGCGGATGTCTCGAGCAGGATGTGCTGGAGCATGCGAGCGAGTTGTTTGCCAGCCCTGCGGGACCACGCCGGCTGTTTTATGATACAACCGTGCCCGATGATCGCTTGTTCGGCACGGGTTCGGGTTGCAAAGGTCGCGTCACGCTCCTCCTTGAGCTCCTGCCGCCGCGCGGCGCGGCCCGCCCTGGCGATTGGCTCGCCAAACTTGAAGGGTGTTTGTCAAAGGGCGAGGCTTGCTTGCTCGCTTCGATGGTTGACGGCCCGGCGGATTGGTCGGCACCGCGAACCGTTGTCGCGGCCGTCGGCGTCGCTGGGGCCGCGGTTCAGGCTGTATTCGGGATTCCATTACCGCTTCAAGGCATCGCTTGCGTGCAGGAGGGAGCGCTGACGATCTTCGTTCAACGTATCGAGCCGCAGCCTCTCTTGTTGATCTGTGGCGCGGGTCCGACGGCGCGCCCGCTTGCGGCGATTTGCACGCAGCTTGGCTGGCGGGTTAAAGTCCTTGATTGGCGAAAAAGCCTGCTGGATTTGGCACCGTTTCCGGTCGGCACCGAGGTCAGTCACGTGACGTCGTGGGCTGAATATGATTTTGCCGCAATGGCTGGCGTCACAGCGGCCGTGGTGATGACCCATCGCTGGGACGAAGATGTCGCAGCCATGCGCGGGTTGCTTTTATGCCGGTTGCGTTACCTCGGTCTGATGGGTTCGCATCAACGCTGTGCCGAGATTTTGGATACACTTGGGCAGAATCGTTTGAGTGACACCGCCAGTCTGAATGTTGATGCGCCCGCCGGTGTTCCCATCGGAGCCGAAGGTCCGGAGGAAATCGCCGTGTCGATTGCGGCCCGCTTGATCGCTGCGGCCAGGCACGGTCACGCCATCGTCGAGTCAGGCGGTGAAGTCACTGCGGTCAGTGTCGACTTTGATGTTTAGCGATTCGCAATCCTCCGGTGTATCGAGGTCGGTCGCGAGTTGAGGCAGAGCCACGCTGATCACGCGGGCGGAGTTTTCGGTGAGGATCTGCTTCGCGCCCTGATCTCCTTGCAACCGGGTGAGCGCATCGAAGTGATCGCGCCCGAAAAGAACCGGCACGCCGGCACGACCCGCGTAGTGCGCTGCTACGATTGAGGCGTGGCCGAGAAAGGCGGCGTGTAACGCGCCGACGGTATCGGTCTGGAAATACGGTTGGTCGCAGACAGCGATGAGTGCGGCGTCGAGGTCGGGCGTTTGCGCAACCATGTGAGCAACTCCCATGCTGATCGATCGTCCCATGCCGTCGGCCCAGCGAGGATTCGAAACGATGTCCACCGGCAAACCGGCGAGCGCGCCGCGAATGCGATCTTCGTAAGCGCCCAGCACGATGATCACCGGAGTTGCACCGGCGTTGATCGCCGCTTCGGCTGCGCGCACGATCAAGGGCTTTCCGTTAACGGTGAGCAGTTGTTTGGGTTGGCCGAGTCGGGCAGAGGTGCCCGCAGCAACGATCACGGCGGCGAAAGAAAAAGGCCCGGTGTTCAAAGGGTGAAGGTAGGGACGGACCGCCGGGATGTGCTTTTTCGATCACGGCGCGCCCGGCGGTCGCGCCCTACCTCGGATACCTAACTATTCAGTAGCAGTCCGGCGGCGCCGCCGTCGGCGAGGATGATTTTGCCGGGACTTTTCAAGGACGCTTGAATATCGAGCAGGCGGAACAGCGCTGTCGCTACCTCCGGTTCGCGTTGGATTTCGGCCAGCGCTCTGCCGACGATTTCCGGGCGCACGGCTTGCGCCTGACCGAGTCGTTGTGAGGCTTGTTTGTCGGCTTCGGAATGAATGATCGCGACGGTGTTGTCGCCAGCTTGTTTCATCGCGGCCGTAACCTGTCGAAGGCGGTTAACGACTTTGCGTTGGATTTCGGCGATCATGCCAAGATCGCGGAACGCGACTTTGCGGATGTAGGTCGAACCAAGTGCAAAGCCCCATTGTGTCGATGTCGGGGAAACTTCTTCGCGGACTTTGCGCGAGAGCGCATCGCGGTCTTCGAGGAGAACGTCGAGCTTGAGGTTCGAGAGTTGTTTGACGACGGCCGTGGCGACGTTGGCTTTGAGCGAGCCGATTGGATCGGAATTGCGGAAGAGGTAGGCTTCGGGGTCGTTCACGTACATCTCGAACCAAACGCCAACGCCCATCGGTGCGCCTTCCTCGGAGTTAACCAATTGGTTGCGCAGGTAGGACTGGTGCAGCTGGGTGCTGACCGTGTAAACCTTGCCGAAGAGCGGCATGAGGAGCGAGCGCCAGCCGAAATACATGATAGGGAAAAACAGGCCGGGTTCTTCGACCTGGCCGATGACTTTGCCGAAGAACGTGTACACGAGCACGGTGCGCTCGGGGAGGATGCGCCAGAGTTGGAATATCTGGCCGAGCATCACGAGAATGCCGGTCACGATGAACGTGAGGACGAAACCAGACGCGAGAGGGAGTAAAAATTCCATGGAAGTAGTGATTAAAAAGTTAGATCTTTAGTACGGTTTGGGCGGCTTTTTCTCGGAGTGGCAGGCTCGCGTTGCGGAGGTAGCTTTCGAGGGCTTCCTTGCCGCCGTGGGCGTGCATCGAGCCGAGCGTCTTGCCGAGTTCGAGCAGCGGAGCGGCTTCGGCTTCGGCGCGGTTTTGCGCAATCTGCACGGCTTGTTCGGCCATTTTCAACTTCTGCTCGGCGTCGGCGCGAGACTGGCTGACGGCGGCGGCGACTTGGTTCTGTGTGGTGTTGATGGAAGCGAGGGCTTCGTCGACGTCGCTCGGAGGATCGATGTTGGTGATGAGCGCGGCGTCGAACTCGATGCCGTAGCGGGCGGCGGTCTTGGCGCAGGCTTCTTCCATGTGGCGGTTGATTGAGGAAAGATTACGGCGCAGGTCGTTGATGGAAACGCCTTCGACGGCGCCCTCGGCACGATCACCGTGGAACGTCGCCACGCGATCGCGGAGCGTGGAGATAAAGTAGCCGACGACGTGTGCGGCGGGGTGGGAGACGCCGAAGAGATAGGCGTAGAGGTTGCGCTCACACGGTTTCCAACGGATCTGACCGGAGATCTGCACGGTGAGGTTGTCGCGGGTGACGGCTTCGATGAATTGCTGGTTGACGTCGGGGTCCCAGGTGATGTCGACGGCTTGGATGGTCATGTCGACTTTGTAGAGGCGTTGCCACGGCCATTTGAAGAACGGGCCGCCGGGCGAGATGACGCGGAGGGCGGGATAGTTGTAGCGTTTTTTCTCCTCGTCGGTGAGGAGGGCACCGAGTTGCGGATCATCGGCGGTGGTGCCGTTCAGGCGTTGAGCACGGCCGAAGGTGGTGAGCACACCGCGTTGGGTGGGGCCGATGGAGTAAACGCCGAAGAGCAGCGTGAGGAGCGTCGCGAGAGCGACGCCGAGGATAAAACCGATCAGGAGGGTCGTCATGGGGAAAAGGGTGTGGGCGTGGAAGGGCCGTGGAAACGTGGGCGAGGTGAACGATTCAACGAAGTTAAAACCTTTTGTTAAGACCAAAATGGTTACAATTTGGGAGAATGTTCCCATCAAGTGAAGCGATGGCGGGCAGGTGGATTCTCGTCCTCGCGAAGACAGGCTTGCGGTGCATGAAGCTGCTCGCTCATCTTGAGCGAGCGTGCCGAATAGCCGACGTACGGACTGCATCATTCCACAACCACCTGAACTGTTTAAAAATGCCTTACCTAAAGCTCCTGAGCGTTCTCTTTTTTCTTGTTCTGACGGGTTGCGTTTCTCCGGGCCCAGAGTTGCGCGTTACGCTTGCTGATGGACGCCAGCTTATCGTCTCAATGAAGGACGGACGGGTCGTGGGCGAAGAAAACAAATACGTGAAGGTGAGTGGTGCCCGCTTCATGTACAATGCGGAGTTAAAGAACGGAACCCATGTCTTTGTTTTGGAGTTTACCGCTGGTTCGATTCCTGCCAGTATTAAAATCGAAGATTTTTCGGACACCAAAGTGGATCTCATGGTGCAGGATTTAAAACCTGAGCTGAAGGGCCAGCTTTGGAATCACACCTGTCCGCCCGTCAGCCTTAATGATCCTTCGATGATATGGATGCACGATATTGATGACGGTTTCCGCATTTATCGGGTCGTTGTCGTGTTGCAGGATGGAACCGAGGTTAAACTGCATCACGTCGCAATCTATCCCAGCTTCGCCAAGATAGCTCTGATCACGGCGTTTAAGGCAAAGGCACCCTGACTTTTCTCTAACCGCTAAATAGCGGTTTGAGTGACCACCGGCAGATACAAAAATAGGCCCGATGCCAACGCTGCTTGAGATCATAAAGAAAACGACAGACTTTTTTGCTGCCAAGGGAGTTGAGCCTCCACGTCTCGATGCCGAGTTGTTGATCGGCCACGCGCTCGGGCTGAAACGCATGCAGCTCTACCTGCAATTCGAGCGTGTGTTGACCGAGCCTGAACTCGAAAAGATCCGGCCTCTGGTGCGACGCCGTGCGCAACGCGAGCCATTGCAATACGTTCTAGGTGAAACGGAGTGGTTCGGGCTCAAGCTGAAGGTGGACCGGCGTGCGCTGATTCCGCGGCCGGAGACGGAGCTGCTGGCTGAGTGGGTGACGCAACACGTGACCACTCCGCCCGCGCGTATTCTCGATCTGGGTACAGGCAGTGGTGCGCTGGCGCTCGGACTCGCCAAGCACTGGCCGGAGGCGGTGGTGGTGGCTGTTGATCGGAGTGGCGAGGCGCTCGCGCTGGCGCGGGAAAATGCCGTGAAGCTGGCGCTGGAGAGCCGGGTGAATTTTATCGAGTCCGACTGGTTCGGGGCTTTGCCCGCCGGTGAGGTTTTTGATCTGATCGTGGCGAATCCGCCGTATTTGACGGACAGGGAAGTGGCCGTGGCCGAACCAGAGGTGAGCGGGCACGAACCGCGCAGCGCACTGGTCGCGGCGGACGAAGGCCTGGCGGATCTGCGCAAGATCATCGAAGCGGCACCGCGTTATCTCGCAGCAGGAGGCTTGCTCGCGCTGGAGACAGGAATCGCGCAGCACGCAGAGCTTTTGAAATGGTGTGCAGCGGCTGGTTTTGGTCGCAGCGAGTCGAAGCAGGATTTGACGGGCCGTGACCGGCTGGTCTTTGCGTGGCGGTAGCTGACTCAGATATTTTCAATTCGTCGGAGACCGCTGTTTACGTCCGCCATTCTTTACAGCCCGCTCTGACGAAGTCTGCCGTTCGAGCGAATCGATGTCCTCGATCAGCTTCGTTCTGAAGGGTTGCGCAGGGTGGATACAGTTGCGAACGTGCTGATTCGCCTCGTTTGAGGCGAGAATATGAGCGTCGAAACATTTACCAAAAGCATCAACGTGCGCCGTCCGGTGGGCGAGGTTTTCGCCTGGCATGAGCGGCCGGGTGCGTTGGAGCGGTTGACGCCGCCTTGGGAGCAGGTCGAGGTTTTGGCGCACACCGGTGGAATCCAAGACGGAGCGCGCGTGGCGTTGCGGACCAAAGTCGGGCCGTTTTGGAGCCGCTGGGAAGTCGAACATCGTGGCTACAAGGAAATGAAGCAGTTTTGCGATGTGCAGGTGCGCGGGCCGTTTGCGTCGTGGGAACATGTTCACCGGTTTGAGATGATCGGGACGGCGGATAGCACGCTGACAGACGAGGTCCGTTACGAATTACCGTTCGGGCCGCTGGGGCGGGTGGGAGATGCGTTTGTGCGGAGAAAACTGGAACGGCTTTTCGCCTACCGGCAGTCGGTGATGCAGGATGATCTGGCGATGGCGGCTGGCTACGGTGCGGTGCGCTCGATGCGGTTTTTGATTTCTGGGGCGTCGGGGCTGGTGGGACGGGCGTTGGTGCCGTTTCTGCGCAGTCAGGGGCACGAAGTCATCCGACTGGTTCGGCATCAGCCGCAGGCGGCGGATGAAGTTTTTTGGGACCCGGTTAAGGCCGTGCTTGATCTGGCACCGGTGAAGATGCTCGACGCGGTGATCCATCTGGCGGGCGAGAATGTTGCGGGCGGCCGATGGACGGCGGCGCGACGGAAGGCGATTCGCGAGAGCCGCGTGTTGGGGACGCGCACACTGGTTGGCGCAGTGGACCGGTTGCGGCATCGGCCGTTTGCATTCGTGGCGGCTTCGGCCACAGGTTTTTACGGCGACGGTGGTGAGCGGACGTTGAGCGAAGACGACAAGCGTGGAGCCGGTTTTCTCGCGGAAGTTTGCGAGGCCTGGGAACGCGAGACGGCGGTGGCGCGTGGTTTTGGTATTCGCGTGGTGAAGCTGCGGACGGGTGTCGTGCTGACGCCAGCCGGCGGAGCGCTGGCGAAGCTCTTGCCGGTGTTTCGCGCTGGGCTTGGCGGGCGGTTGGGCAACGGTCGCCAGTGGATGAGCTGGATCAGCATCGACGATTTGGTGGGCGCGATTTATCACGCGGTGCTGGATCAGCGCTGTAACGGACCGGTCAACGCCGTGTCGCCAGAGCCGGTGACGAATGCAGAGTTCACGGCGACGCTGGCGCGCGTTTTGGGAAGGCCAGCGGTTTTGCCGGTACCGAAGGTTGCGTTGAAGCTGGCGTTGGGTGCGCTGGCGGACGAAACGCTTTTATCAAGTGCGAAGGTGGTGCCGGCGCGGTTGCAGGCGGCGCAATTTTGGTTTCGGCACGTGCGATTGGAGTTGGCGTTGCGGCATGTGCTCGGGTGCCCGAGTGGGCCGAAGCTGCCTTGACTCGTCGGAGGACCGGGCGATTTTTACGACATCATGTCCGCGCTTCTCTTTCCCAATATCGTCGCCACGGTGGGTAATACGCCGTTGGTCAAACTCAACCGGATCACGGCGGGGTTGGCGTCGTCGATCTACTTGAAGGCGGAGTTTTTTAATCCGCTGGCCAGCGTGAAAGACCGCATTGGTAAGGCGATGATCGAGGCGGCGGAGCGAGAGGGGCGCATCAAAGCGGACACGGTGATCGTTGAGCCGACTTCGGGTAACACGGGGATCGCGTTGGCTTTTGTGTGTGCACAACGGGGCTACAAGTTGATCCTGACGATGCCGGAGACGATGTCGATCGAGCGGCGGGTGTTGTTGCGCATGCTCGGTGCGGAGATCGTGCTGACGCCGGGCACGGAGGGCATGCCGGGCGCAATTAGGCGCGCGGGTGAGTTATGTGCGCAGTATGGCGACAAGGCTTTCATGCCGCAACAGTTTGAGAATCCGGCGAATCCTGAAATCCACCGCCGCACGACGGCTGAGGAAATCTGGGCGGCGACGGAGGGGAAGATTGATGCGTTTGTGGCCGGCGTGGGTACGGGCGGGACGATTACGGGTGTTTCGGAAGTGATTAAGGCGCGCAAGGCGATCAAGACTTTTGCGGTGGAACCGGCAGCGAGTCCGGTGCTTTCAGGCGGCAAGGCGGGACGCCATCGGATTCAGGGCATCGGCGCGGGTTTTGTCCCTAAGAACTGTAACGTGGCGGTCATCGACGAAGTGTTGTTGGTGAGCGATGATGATGCGTTTGAGACGGCGCGGCAGCTCTCGGTGCAGGAAGGGATTCTCGCCGGGATTTCCACGGGCGCGAATGTCTGGGCGGCGATGCAGGTGGCGAAGCGTCCGGAGTTTGCCGGTAAGATGATCGTTACGGTTGGGTGCAGCTTTGGTGAGCGTTACTTGAGCACGCCGTTGGCGGAGAAGGCGCGTCAGGAAGTGACGGTGTAGGGGGAAGGTGTTCCCGATTGCGCTCAGGCGTTTTCCTTAGGGACTAGGGTGAAGCGCTCAGAGTCTCCCGGTTGGTTCGGTACGGTGATTGAGCTTTGCTTCCCGGGTGCGATTGAGGGGTTCACTCGCTATCAAATTACGAGGGGGAAATGGTAATCTCTGGCCATGCAATCGATGTTCCGAACTCTCCTGGTGACGCTCGCGGTTTTTGGCGCTGGGCTGGCTCGGGCGGAATTTACGGCGCGGCCGTTGACGGCGGTTTCGTTGAACACGGTTCTAGCGGACGCGCAGAAGCTCGCGGCGGCTCGTCCGGGCGCTCAGGTGATGCGGATCGAGGGTAAGTCGATGCTTCCATTTTTTGGCGAAGGCTCGGTTGTCGTGGTCAAGAAGATCGATCCGGCAAAGCTTCGCGCTGGCATGGTGGTTGTTTACACGAATCGGTTCGGCGAGACGGTGGCTCATCGTCTCGTCGCGACCGTCGCAGGCGGCTGGACCGCGCAGGGCTACAACAACGCCAAAGCCGACAGCACGGTGGTGAACGGCTCGAACCTGCAGGGTGTGGTTTACGCCACGTTCCACTCGAACGGGCAGCAGGTTGCGGATGGTCTGGTGGAGGTGGTCAAATCGATTCCTTCAGCGCTGGCGGCTCCGGCGCGCTGAGCGAAACGACGAAGCGTGTTTTGCCACATAGCGTGGTGAGTTATTACGGGTAGCGGTCGGTATAGCGGAGATGAATTAGGCAAATTTATGACGCCGATTTGTAACGCGCGCCCCGAAAATGATGCTTCCCAAAATCGAGGCGGCGGACATGATCGGGCGGCTTATGCAGACGACATTGATCATCTTTAAGCCTGATTGTATTGAAAAGAAACACGTGGGTAACGTGCTCGAACGCTTGGAAAACGCAGGCTTCAGAATTGTAGGTTGCAAATATACGCAGCTCACTACGGCGCTAGTCCGCGAGCATTATGCGCATATTGTGGACAAGCCGTTTTATCCCCCGCTGGAGGCCTTTATGCTCTCCGCCCCGGTGTTGATTATGGCGCTGCACGGCAAGGGTGCGATTGGCAAGATGCGTGAATTGCTCGGGCCGACCGACTCGCGTAAAGCGGCCAAGGGCACGATCCGTGGTGATTTCGGTACCGACACGATGTCCAACGTGGTGCACGCGTCCGACAGTATCGAGAACGCGAAGCTCGAGCTCGTGCGTTTCTTCAAGCCTGAAGAGCTGTTCGCCTAAATTTAGTTTTCAAATTTGAAATGACGGCCTGCGTTTTCATCGACGCAGGTCTTTTTGTTTTTGCGGGTCGGTGACGGAGGTCCGGCGGCGAATTCGAATCGCCGGGATATGGCTTACCTTGCGCCGCGGCCGAAGATGACGACCGGGAGGGTGGCGATCATGATTTTGAAATCCAACCAGAGCGACCATTGGTCGATGTAGGCTAGGTCGAGGCGCACCCATTCGGCAAAGTCGGTGATGTTGTTGCGGCCACGGACTTGCCAGAGGCAGGTCAAACCGGGTCGCACGCTGAGGCGGCGGCGGCGGTGGGCGTCGTCGCTGAAGTTTTTGACTTCGCTCACGGGCAGCGGGCGCGGGCCGACGAGGCTCATCTCGCCACGGAGGACGTTCCAGAGCTGGGGGAGTTCGTCGAGGCTGTAGTGGCGCAGGAAGCGGCCGAGGGGCGTGATGCGCGGATCCTTGGTGATCTTGAAAACGGGGCCGGTCATCTCATTGAAGGTGGCGAGGCTGGCTTGTTCTTTGTCGGCACCTTTTTTCATCGAGCGAAACTTGTACATCGTGAAGGGCAGGCCGTTGACGCCGGCGCGGGGCTGGCTGAAGACGAACGGACCGGAAGAGCTAAGCTTGACCGCGATTCCGATGATGACGAAGGCGGGCGAGAGGAGCATGAGCATGAGTGCGGAACCAACGAAATCGATGACGCGCTTGATGAGCTGGTGACTGGGTTTTACCGGTTGTGCGTGGTATTGGATGACGGGTTCGCCGGCGAACCAGTCGATACTCATGCCGAAGGGGCTGCGGGCAAACACGCCGGGGCGCACGATGACGGTGACGCCTTCGCGTTCGCAGGCGGTGAGCACGGGAAGAAGGCGGGTGGTGTCGATGCCGGCGAGATTGAAAACGACGGCGTTGATGGAGTAATCGTGCAGAATCGAGATGAGTTGCTCGATGGACTCGGAGCGCGGGTCGAATTCGCTGATGCTTTCGACTTGTTCGCGTTCGTCGGTGGTGAGGGCTTCGCGCAGGCGGCGGTTTTCCTCGGGCACGCCGACCCAGAGGATGCGCTGCCGCCACTGGCTGCGGGCGAGCGAGGTGGCGGCGAGGTGGAGAAACGCTTCGTGCCGGATGTAGGCGAACAGCCCGCCAAAAGCACAGGCCATGACGATGACGGAGCGGGCAAACTGGGCGCGGACAAAGAACAGAAGCACAACCATCGTGATCGTGGCAAACGTGACGGCGCGCATCACCAGGAAAATGTTATTCCAGCGCGAGACGACGCGCTGGTTGTTATAGAAACCTTGCTGAGCGAGGGTGATGGGGCCGACGACGCCAAGTGTGGGGATCAGCCAGAGGTAGTCCTGAAAATCGGTGAGGGGTGCCAGTTCAAAGCGTGCTGACGCGGCGCGCAGCAGGTAGGCCATTACCATGGCCAGGGCAAAGAGGAAGCCGTCGCCGATTTGCAGGAGTCGCAGTCGAATGTAGCGGGTATGTGTCAGCACAAACGGAAGCAGGAGGGGTTGGCTGAAAGCAGGAACAGTTTGCTAGGAAGGAAGGCGGGGGGGGAAGGCGCGAAGGGTGGAATTGAGTTAAAAGACTTTGATGTAGGTTTTACCGGTGGCGTCGGAAAACGTGAGCACGCCTTGTTCGGCTTTGATGAGGCGCAGTTCAAGGTTGGTGTCGACGATTTCGCCGATTTTGAACAGGCGGTCGCCGAGAATGACTTTGGTTCCGGTGTCACTCAGTCGGATGCCGGTCACGCGGAGGCGGTTGATGAAGTTTTGGACACGGGCGGAAGGGTTGACGGGCGTCGGTGGGCGCGGCGCGTACAGCGGCGGGAGCGCGGCGGCGGGTGCGGGTGTGGGTGTAGCGGTGGCGACGGGTGCGGCCGTGGGGAGGGAAACGGTGGCAGGGGCGGCGGTCGGCTGGGGCGAAGGCGTGGCGTTGACCGCTGCGGATACGACTTCAGGCGCGGCTTCGGCGGGCGCGGGGGCAGGTGTTGGCGCTGGCGGAGTGATCGGTTCCGGCGTGGGCGCGGCAGGCGGCAGCGACACGGCGGCCGGGGGCTCGGCGCTGGGTTTGGGTGCGGCCGCGGTGGCGACGATCGGGGTGGCGTTGTTGATCGGTGGGTTCATGACCGACAAGATCACTCCGATGGAGACGAGCACGAGGGCGATGCCGCCGAGCCAGAGCCAGAGCGTCATGGGCGAGACGGGTTCCTTGTGGGTGCTGGAGTCCTGATATTTGAAGGAAGGCGAGCTCGACGGACGCGAGTGGGGTGATGCCGAACCAGCGGTCTGAAACCGCGACGGCGGCGTGCTGGGTGTGGCAGGGGTGGCGGGCGTGGTGTCTTTTTTCCAGGTCGGCGGATTCGTGTGCGCGCTTGGGTACTTGAACGAAGTTTGCGTGGGTGCGGGGCGGGGAAGCGGCGCGGTTGTACCTTGAGGTTTGAACGGGGAGCTTTTGGGCGTGACGTTGGCGACGGGCGACGGTTTGGTGACGGGCGTGGACGTGGTGGACTCGGTGAGCTCGGGCGTGGCAGGCGTGTTGTCGATTGCCGGTGTTGCGGGAGTATTGTCAAACACCGGTTTGGCAGAGGGGTCGGACCGCTGTTGCTGGGCTTTCTTAAGCGCGTCGTTGATCAGGCTCATCGTGAAGAGGGGATGAGGTTAGTCGGTGAGGCTTTTGACGTCGTTCACGGCCCGTCGCACGTCCCAGTAATCGATTTCGTCGGACTCGCGAATGAAGGCGGAGAGGAGGGATTTGTCGCAAAGGTTGTTGACCACGCGGGGGATTCCTTTGCTGAAACCGTGGATTTTGCGCATGGCCGAGGAGGTGAAGACGGGGCGACCGTTCCAACCGGCTTTGGCCATGCGATGATTGACGTAGTGGGCGAGCTCGTAGGGATCGAGCGGAGCGAGTTCGCAGTGAACGAGAATGCGTTGCCGGAGTTGGCGCAACTCGGGGCGGCGCAGCACGGATTTTAATTCCGGCTGTCCCATGAGGACGATTTGAAGTAGTTTCTGTTCGTCGGTTTCGAGGTTGGAAAGCAGGCGGATCTGTTCGAGGACCTCGAAGGAGAGATTTTGCGCCTCGTCGATGACGAGCACGATGTCACGGCCGGCCGCGATGCGGCTGAGCAGGGCCTTGTTCATCTGGAGAACGAGGTCGTGCGGATTGTCGGCGGTGGTTTCTTCGCCGAGTTCATGGAGGATGGCGCGCAGCATCTGGTTTTCGTTGATGCGCGGATTGAGAATTAAGGCGGTATCGAATCGTTCGGCATCGAGTTCATTGAGGAAGCGGCGGCAGAGGGTGGTTTTTCCACAACCAACTTCGCCGACAACGACGATAAAGCCCTTGCGCTGCTCTACCCCAAACTTGAGGTGGTGGAGCGCTTCTTGGTGCGTCGGGCTGAGGTATAGAAATTTCGGATCAGGCGTGATATTGAAAGGCATCTCGCAGAATCCATAATAGCTCTTGTACATGTCTGTTCGCAGTATGGACGATAATTTTCAAACGCACGCAAAAATGTCATAGGTCGGCTCGTAACACGTACTTTTGAAACGTCCTTTACAAGCTGAGCCCGGGGACGTTTATCTCGGTCCTCCGCCACGTGAACCTGCGTCCCGCGATACTTTCGTTAAATATTTTACTCTTCCTCTGCCTGGCAGCCACCGCAGGGGTGTTTTTTTTGCAGACTCGGCGGGAGTATAAACAGCTGCTCTTGGCCGAGGCGCAGAGTCGGCGCCAGTTGGTCGAGGTGCAACAAAAGCTTTTTGAACAAGAACGGATTCTCGACCGGCTGCGCAATGACCCGGCCTTTGTCGAGATGGCGATTCGCCGCCGCCTGAATTACGCCAAGCCCGATGAGATGATCTTCCGGTTTGAAACCGATGAAATCGACCTGCGGCGCAGCGAAGACACGCGCACCATCAAACCCGTTCCCTGAACGTGTCTGGTAACGCCGGAATAACAGTTGCTCCAGCTTGACCGTTATTTTTCTAATCACACGCATCCTAAAAATCTATGGCCACACTCTCGCTTATCGAAGCCTTTCAAAACGCCGGACAAGGGCAGGTTTTCGCCTTTTTCGACCAGCTCACGCCCGCCCAGCGCGAGCAACTGCTGGCCGAAGCCGCCGAGATCGATCTCGCTGAAGTTGAACAGCTCTGTCGTACGTTGCTCGGAAAGGGCGCGGCCTGCGTGAACCTCGACGGGCTTACCCCGGCCCCTTTCGAGCCGCTTCCCGAAAACGGTGGCAACGGCGCCGAATGGGCGCGGGCACGCGGTGCGGGTGAAGCGGCGTTGCGCGCGGGACGCGTGGCGGCCTTCGTCGTCGCGGGCGGACAGGGTACACGCCTCGGTTACGATGGGCCGAAAGGCACGTTCCCTGTCACGCCGATCAAGCAAAAACCGCTTTTCCAAGTCTTCGCCGAAAAGATTCGCGCGGCCGGTGTGCGTTATGGAAAACCTATCCACTGGTTCATCATGACCAGTCATGCCAACCACGCGGCGACCGAGGCGTTTTTCCAGGAGAACAACTACTTCGGGCTCGATCCTGCCCGCGTGCATTGTTTCCGCCAAGGCCGGATGCCGGCGGTGGATTTCAACGGCAAGATCCTCCTCGAAAGCAAAGGCACGATTGCGATGAGTCCGGACGGCCACGGCGGCTCGCTCCGCGCGCTCGAACGCAGCGGCGCCCTCGACCTGATGAAGCGTGAGAACATCGACACGTTGAGCTATTTCCAGGTCGACAACCCGCTCATCCGCGTCATCGACCCGGCGTTCATTGGTTTCCATGTACTGCGTGGTTCGGAGATGTCGAGCAAGATGGTGCCAAAGGCCTACGCCGAGGAAAAGGTCGGTCACTTTTGCATTCAGAACGGCAGGCTGGTGGTCGTCGAATACAGCGATCTGCCACTGGCTCTGCAGCGCGAAACTGACGCCATCGGCAAACTGCGTTATCTTGCCGGCAGCATCGCGATTCACGCGCTGGATCGCGAGTTTATCCGCCGCATGGCCGCAGGCGGCGAAGGCACGGCGCTGCCGTTCCACCGTGCGGACAAAAAAATCCCCACCCTCGACACCGCCGGCAACGCGGTGAAACCGGAGAAAGCCAATGGCGTGAAATTCGAAATGTTTGTCTTTGATGCCCTGCCGTTCTCGCGCACTCCGGTGGTGATTGAGACACGCCGTGCGGATGATTTCAGCCCGGTGAAAAACGCCGAGGGCATCGATTCGCCTAAAACCTGTCGTGAGGACCAAATGCGACAGTTTGCCCGTTGGCTGAAGCTGGCCGGGAAGAGCGTGGAGGTTGACACGACGGGTCTCCCCAAGCTCGAACTCGAGGTGTCGCCGCTATTTGGATACGACGAGGACTCCTTCCTCGACAGCATGAAGCAGCGGTCCCTGAAACGCGAAGAACTCATGCAAGGATCACTCTACCTGGAATAAGACCATGATGACTTCAGAAAAGATTCAAGCGGCCGCCCAGAGCGGACTTCTGCTCCCGAGCACCTCTGAAAATCTCCAGGCCTGGCTGAAGGCCGGTTTGCCCGAATGGGCCGTCGCCAGCATCGGAGAACTCGTCGCACAATCCGCGTGGTCGGAGCTCAATGACCGATTCTATCGCTATCTGGAATTTGGCACCGGCGGCATGCGCGGTCGCACGATTGGCGTGGTTTCCGCGAAGTCCGAAACCGGCCAGCTCGGCCCGCAAGGCACGCCCGAACATGCGGCGGTCGGCTGCAATGTGCTCAATGATTTCACGCTCATCCGCGCGACGATGGGACTCTTTCGTTACACGCACGATTATCTCGCGAAGGCAGGTCGGGCCGAATTACCGAAGCTCGTGATCGCTCACGACGTGAGGCATTTCTCACGGCACTTCTGCGAACTCGCGGCCTCGGCCTGGACGAAGCTCGGCGGCACGGCGTACATTTTTGAAGGCCCGCGCTCGACGCCACAGCTCAGTTTCTCGGTGCGTTATCTGAAGGCGCACGCAGGCATCGTCATCACGGCGAGCCACAATCCGCCGCACGACAACGGCTTCAAAGCCTACTTTGAAGATGGTGGCCAGGTCGTGCCGCCGCACGATACGTTGATCGTCGCGGAGGTTAACAAGGTGTCGCTCGATGAGCTGGGGCAATTTCTTATCAAGGATTTGGTTCGGGTGATCACGCTCGGCCGCAACGCTGATGACGCCTATCTGGCGGTTGCGGCAAAGGCGTTGCTCGATCCTTCGGTTTTCCGGAAGGCAAAACTCAAAATCGCTTTTACTAACATCCACGGAACGGGTGGCGTGGCCTCGGTGCCGCTGCTTTTGCATGCGGGCGCCGAAGTACACGAAGTTTCCGAGCAGGTGGCTTTTGACCCGCGTTTCCCGACGGTGAAATCGCCGAATCCGGAGAACGCCGAGGCGTTGTCGAAGGCCGTCGCGCTGGCCGAGGCCAGGGGGCTCGATCTCGTTCTCGCGACCGATCCCGACTGCGACCGCATGGGCTGCGCCGTGCGCAATCGTGAGGGCAAGATGGAACTGCTCACGGGCAACCAGATCGGCGCGATGATGGCGGAGTATCGGATTAGCAAATACAAGGAGCTCGGCTGGATTCCCAAGGCCGGCGTGGCTTCGGCGGTGTTGATCAAGACGCTCGTGACCTCGCCGCTGCAGGACGCGATCGGCAAGGGCCACGGGGTGAAAGTCATCAACACGCTTACCGGTTTCAAGTGGATCGCCGCCAAGATTCGTGGCTACGAGGATCAGTTGAAGGCGAAGCTCCTTGCCGACAAAGGCATCGCGCTCGACTACGACGCGACGCCCTTTGAGAGCCGCGCGAAGCTGCTTCAGGATTACAGCACGTTTTACCTGTTTGGTGGTGAGGAAAGTTACGGTTATCTGGGCAACGACTACGTGCGCGACAAGGACGGCAACGCCGCCTGCCTGATGTTTGCCGAACTATGTGCCTGGGTAAAGAGCCGGGGCATGGCGGTGACGGAATATCTCGACGACATCTACCTGCGCTATGGTTTCTACCTCGAAGGAGTGATCAACATTTACTACGAAGGCGCGAGCGGCGCGGCCAAGATCAAGCGCATTCTCGATACGTACCGCTCGGCACCGCCGACGGTATTTGGCGACATTGCGGTGTCGAAGTTCCTGGATTACGGTCGCGAGCACGCTTTCGATGCCGATGGCGAAAGGATTCCCTCGCAGGATCTGTATTTCGTTTCGCTGGCGAATGGTTTTAGTTTTGCTGCGCGCGGCAGTGGCACTGAGCCGAAGATGAAATTCTACCTCTTTGCCCACGCGAAAGCGGCGAGTGCGGCCGAGCTGAAAACGGTGAAAGCGCAGGTCAAGGCCGAGCTGGATCGTGTTCGCGCATTGATCGAAACCGATGCAAAAACGCGAGCCGAAGGAGGCTGAGGTTCAACGAAGGGCGAAGGCGCCAAAAGCCGCTCGTCGGCGCTGATGCAGAACCCACAACCAGCCCGGATGCACCTCATTCATTGAGGTTATCCCTATACGATAGTTATGTCATCTATTAAATGACAAACGGGGTATTGAGAAAATCACCTATCACTTCCCGTTCAAATCACCCAATCCACTAGCTCTTCGATCAGGGCTTCTTTGCTTTTGCGCGGGCGGATGATGGAGGCGGAGTCGCCTTGATAGTAGGCGATGCTGTTGGGCGGCATCGTCTGCATGAGCCAGACGTTGGAGCCGACAATCGAGTTTTCGCCGACTATGGTGTCACCGCCAAGAATCGTTGCGCCGGGATAAACGATGACGTTGTCCTTGAGCTCTGGGTGGCGTTTCACGCCTTTGACCGGGTGGCCTTTTTCGTCGATGACGAAGGAGCGCGCGCCGAGGGTCACGCCTTGGTAGATCTTCACATGGTTGCCGATACGGGCGGTTTCGCCCACGACAACGCCGGTGCAATGATCAACAAAGAAGTGCGTGCCGATCTCGGCACCGGGATGGATGTCTGCGCCGGTGCGTTCGTGAGCGTACTCGGTGAGCATGCGCGGGAGCAGCGGCACGCCGAGGCGGTACATGACGTGGGCGATGCGTTGCAGCGAGATCACGAGCACGCACGGGTAGGAGAGAATGATTTCCTCAACGCTGCGCGCCGCCGGGTCGCCTTCGTAGGCGGCGGCGACGTCGGTTTGGAGGACGCGGCGCAGTTCGGGCAACTGTGCGAGCACGAAGGTGGTGAGCTCGCGGGCGCGGCTGGCGGGATCAGCGTCGCGGTTGAAGCGCAGGCATTTCTCCAGTTCGGCGGCGAGGCGGGTTTCGATCTCGGAAAGCAGACGATCGACGTGTGCGGGAATGTCTTTTTTGTTGAGGCTGCTTGCCTGGAAATATCCGGGAAAGAGCAGGTGCATGAAATCACGCGCGAGCTGGTTGACCGATTCTTCGGCGGGCAGATTGATGCCGTCGAGGTGGTTGATACCGCCGTCGGATTCGTAGGAGGCGAGGAGGGCGCGTTTAATTTCGGCGTGCGTCATGGCGTGCGGCAGTGGGCTCACAAATGCTTGAGGCTTTTGGGAATGTCAAAATGAAGAACAAGGTGGGAAGAATCGGTGAGACGGATTTGGGGGTTGGACGTCGGTTGAGTGGCGGAAAATGCGGCCAAAATCATTTTTTCGATTTCGTAATTTCGGGGCTTTACAAGCTGCGGGCGATATATCTTAGTCCGCCTTCCTCCGACTGGAACGCTCAGGTGGTGGAATTGGTAGACACACACGTTTGAGGGGCGTGTGCCGTAAGGCGTAAGGGTTCGAGTCCCTTCCTGAGCACCAGATTCTTCGAGGTGGATCGAAAATCGCAGTCACTCTTGTCAGGTAATTGTGACAGAAGTGAGTCATGAACCCACCCACCAAACAAAGCACGGTTGGCTGAGAATGACGCGCCGTTTGCGTCAGTTTTCCGTTTATGCTGCGCCAGACTTACGGGCCTTTGAGCAGCACGCCGGTGGTCCAGGAAGTGGTTTTGGCGATGGAGAAAATCGTTTCGACGAGTTCGGGAATATCGAAGAGTAGGTCGATGCCGCCGGCCTTGAAAATCGTCCAAACCGGATGGGCGGGGGCGGACAGTCGGAGCTTGGTCTCGGCGATTAATTTTTCATCGGCGGACTGAACGGCGCGGGCGACTTGACCGGCCAAATGCACGGCGGCCACGAAGGGTGCCAGGCGCGGTTCCTGCACGTCTTGCGGGTTGTGGTTGTAGAGTGCGGTGGCGCGCAGCAGCGGGGGTGCTCCGCCGGTGCGCAGGATCAGGGCACCGGCTTCGGCGTGGGCCAGTCCGAAAATTTCGATTTCGGATTTAGTGATTGAGATTTGCTCGGCTTGGGTGAGCGCCAGCACAGCGGCGTAGAGGGCGGGCTCGGCGGTGGCGAAAAACCATTTGCCAATCGCGTGAACCGCTCCGGCGGCGGACAAGTTGTGTGGGTCGTCCAGATCGAGCAGGCGGCCGATTTCGAAGGATAAAAGCGACACGGCCACGGTGTGTTCCAGCAGCGGCCGCAGATCGAGGGGCGAGGGGGCTTTGCCGGCGGCGGCGATGCGACCGGCGGCGGCGATGGTGATGGCTTTGGCGGTGCCTTGATAGCGGATGGCGTTGCGGACGTTTTCTTCGGTCGACGAGTCCTGGCCGGCGAAACCGAGTTGCGCTGAAATCCGCAGGTAAACGGCGTCGAAGCCGGGCACGTCGGTGATGGCGTGCACGGTGTCTTCAACGGGTATTTGGTCGACTTGGGCGAGGAGTTTGGTTGCGGAAAAAAACGTGGCGAGTGGTTCGTAGGTGAGCGCGGCTTCGGCTAGTTTTTCCAGATCGCCTTCTGCAAACAGGCGGCCGCCACGGAGGCGGCCGAAGTGGCGGCCGAAATTCCAGATGGGTTGCGCCGCCATCTTGCGGTGAAACACGGCTTCGGCGCTGGAGGGTGGTTCGAAAAACAGCGGTGCGGGGCCGTCTTCAGTCTTGCGCGTGGCGACGTGTGAGTTGCTGATGGAGTCACCCATGCCGACGCAGTTCATCGCGCGTTGCCGAACCAGCCCGACCACCGCTTCCATCGTGCTCAGGCAGCGGTCGATCGTGGCGTGATCGCGATTTGCGACCGCCTCTTCGATGGAGGTGATGAGCGTTTTAAAGAGCGGGCTGCCCAGTTGAATGCTTTCGGCTTTGATGGTTTCGACGACCGGCTGGAGTTTGGCCCCGGGTGCGGTTTGCAGGCGCCTTGCCTCTATCACGCTGCGGCCGAGACTGGAAGCGGCTGTATTCAGAATATAACTATAATCAGTCAGATCAATTTTGAGGCGCTCGCAGGCGGACTGAGGCGATTCCATCAGGCGTGAGGCCCAACCGGATTTTACGGCCTTGGCGATTTCTGCGAGTACGGCTTGCGCGTTGTAGGGCTTGACGAGCATGCCCTGAACGCCGAGTTCGACGTACTTGAGCAGGGTGGTGCGTTCCGTGTGGGCGGTGTAAACGACGACGGGGACGGTTTGATAAATGAGGTCTTTTCTCAGCGCGCGCAGGAATTCCCAGCCCCATTCGTTTTTGAGCTGATTATCGAGGATGATGAGGTCGACGATGACGGAATGGCGCAGCTGAACCCAGGCCTGTTCGATCGTCGCGGTGGTCAACGCTTCGTGGCCCGCATTCGAGAGCGTTTTTGCCAGAATTTTTTGGGACAACTTGTCGTCTTCGATGATCAGAACGGTTGCCATGGATGAGGAGCGCCGATGCTGCGGTAGATAAGCTTTCGAGTCGAGCGGAGGTTTATCGTGCCTGTGATTGACTGCGGGTTGCGGCTGAGCAAAGCACAACCAGCGCTATATCGGCAAGGCTGGGGTTTTCTGAGGTTGTTCCCGCAGATGCACCGGTGAAAAAGAGCAAACCGGGGCGTTGAGGGGTAGATTTTGCGTGGAAGAGGCAGCTGGCTTCCCGACTTGCGCTGCGGCGCGACCTGCGCTCCTTGGAGCCGTGTCCAGTTCACCCGTTATTTTATGGTTCAGGCAAGACTTGCGGTTGCGTGATAACGCGGCCCTGCAGGAGGCGCTGGCGACCGGCGGGGTGGTTCTGCCGGTGTTCATTCTTGACGACGAAAGCGAGGGGCGGTGGCCTCCGGGCGGGGCGTCGCGTTGGTGGTTGCATCACTCGCTGGCGGCGCTCGACGCTTCACTGCGCGAACGCGGCTCGCGGCTCGTGCTGGCGCGGGGCGAGTCGTTGGCGGTGTTGCGCGGGTTCGTGAAAACGATGGGTGCTGGTGCGGTGTATTGGAATCGTCGCTACGAACCGGCGGCGATCGCGCGCGACAAAGGCATCAAGGCCGAACTGACTGCCATCGGTATCGACGCGAAAAGTTTCAACAGTGCGCTGTTGTTTGAACCGCACACGATCGCCAACAAACAAGGTGGCCCGTTTCAAGTGTTCACGCCGTACTGGCGGCATTGTCTCGCGCAACCGGTTCCGGCGGAAATCGCGATTAATTCGAAACCGTTTCCCGCGCCGACCCAATGGCCAAGGTCGCTGGAGATCGGCGAGCTGGCGTTGTTGCCGGTGTTGAACTGGGCGGCGGGTTTCGCCGAGGCCTGGGAGCCGGGCGAGGCGGGCGCGCGAAAGCGGTTGAAACAATTCTTAACGCACAAAGCCGCCGACTACGACGAGGGCCGCGACCGGCCCGCCGTGGATTCCACGTCGAGGCTGTCGCCGCATCTGCATTTCGGCGAGATCGGGCCACGCCAGCTTTGGGCGGCGGCGCGGGCGTTGTCGAAGGACTCCGGTGTGTTTCCCGCCAACGGCGGCGTGCAACGGTTTCTCACCGAAGTGGGCTGGCGCGAGTTTGCGCATCATCTGTTGTATCATTTTCCCAATACACCGAACCAACCCTTGCGCGCGAAGTTCGAGCGCTTTCCCTGGGCCGATGATCCGGGTGGGGAAAAACTCCAAGCCTGGCAGCGCGGGCAGACCGGTTATCCGATCATCGATGCCGGCATGCGCCAACTCTGGGCGACGGGTTGGATGCACAACCGCGTACGCATGGTGGTGGCGTCGTTTCTCGTGAAACATCTGAGGCTCTCGTGGACGCACGGTGCCGCCTGGTTCTGGGACACGCTGGTCGACGCCGATCTGGCGAGCAACACGCTCGGCTGGCAATGGAGCGCGGGCTGTGGCGCGGATGCGGCGCCGTATTTCCGGATCTTTGCGCCGGTGACGCAGGGTGAGAAATTCGATTCAGTCGGCGACTACGTTCGCCGCTGGGTGCCGGAGTTGGCGGGGCTGCCGGCCAAGTTTATTCATCGCCCGTGGGAAGCGTCGGCCGAGGTGCTGGCGAAAGCCGGAGTGACGCTGGGCGAAAGTTATCCGCATCCGATCGTCGACCACGCGAAGGCGAGGGCAGCAGCGCTGGCCGCGTTCAAGTCGCTTGGGGCAATGGTGGAGTGAAGAAGCCGGTTGGGTTGGCGTGCCAGTGGCGTAGGAAGGAGGGGAGGCAGGGGAGTTATGAGTGGGATGGGATTGCTGGGAGTTATGGGTTTTGGCTTTTTCCCTGATACCCATTTCTGCTGGCGAGGCGGGCGCGGGTCATGCGCTCACGGAGGCCGCCGCCTTTCACGAAATCCTGCTCCAGGCGCTTGAGCTGTTGGTCGAGCAAATAATTGGTCTGGTGAATCAGGCAGATGGCGATGTTGGCGATTACTTCTGGCGGGCGGGTTTCCAAAAACTCGCGGTAGAGCTCAAAGGTATGCGGGGTCGTGCGGCCCAGTTTGCGGACAAACAGGGCCTCTTTGGAATCTTTGTCCCAAATGGCATGGTCGCGTACGCGTAAGAAGTCGCGGTAGTCGGCGAGCAGTTCCTCGAGGCTGGCGCGCCCCACGTTGGTGAGCTTGATCTCGGTTTCCTTGGAGGTCTGCGCGGCTTTGCTGCCTTCGAGGATGTTTTGTTTGCAGGAGCGGGCGGACTGGATCATCTGGTCGATGGTTCGGTCTCCTCGGCTGAGATAACGGTGGGCGAAGCGGTGCGTGATATCGTAAACAACCTCGGCTTTCTGAAAAGATAGGAGCGTCTGGTAATCGCCGCGCGGGGGGAGGATGCGCTCAGGGGCTGGCGTAGGTAGAGGATGGGAGTTATGGGAAACAGGGGAAGCATGGGGTCTCGATTTCCCCTGATTCTCATTCTTCCCATGTATTTTCATAACCGTTTGCTGATACCAGTGAGCACATCAACGACCTCTTGGTCGAGGCTTGATGGGCGGGTAAAGCCTTTTTGTCTGTCTCCACCCAACCACACGCGGTGGTAGCTCAGCTGGATAGAGCAGCGTTTTTCTATTTGAAAAAGCCATTTTTACCGAACTATCCTGAATCACCTATATTGCGCTAGAGTCTAGTGTGATGGAGCTTATAAAACTCAGGCGAATTCGTGAACCCTCCTGAATATGCCAGAATTCGGCCATCGGGTTACATTCTAGGGTTACAAAGTAACCATTTAGAAGCGCCAACCTAATGTTGCCGACAACGGGCGTTATGCTTGTTTAGCGAAATCCAAGAGATCGTTTGTGCGATCCTCTGTAACAAAGGGAATTCTGTCGTTATCGAACTCACTTTTGATTTTGTCGAAAGCGAGCAGATGCTTTGTTTTGTCCGCAGCGGGTGGGTGGAGAACAAAAAGCAGATCTTTTGGAGCCGTACCAAAATCTCTTAAACGATGGATATTGTTACGCCAGCTATCGGCATGCCGGAAGACGTCGGTGGGCTCTTTTTTATCAAGTGAAAGGGCTTTTATCGCACGGAGCGCAGTTGTCTCCGATGCATCAAAGCGAACGAACGGAAAATTGACGCGAAAGACATCATCGCCGACGGCTTTGTCGCGCTGGAATACATTGATCAGCTGATGGGCCTGTAGAAGCGTCTCCAGTCGTCGGCACATTTGCGTCTCTTGGTATTCGGTCTGGTGGGCGAAGCGACGATCTACGTAGGCAGCATAGAGCTCGTCCAGCGTCTCAGCAGGAGTGTGGCTCATAATTACCCGGGCCTCGCTGAAATAAAGTATGCTTTCTCTGGGTCGCACGAGGGAAAGGAAATCGTCGCGGAGGCGCTTGCTATCCAAGTGCAGCTGGTGAGCGTTAACAACAGACACTCGCTTGAGTAAAGCGTCGTTGAGGCTCTGTAGTGCTGAACTGAATACCTGCGGATCGATCTCGGGGAAGAAATCATTGACCCGTTTGAGTTTTCTACGCGAGCGTTTGAAATCCAGAAAGCCGACGCTGGGACACGCTAGGATAACACCCACATTTACAAACTCGTCAGTCTCGGGGTAGGGACAGAAACGGACCACGGAATAGTAACAGGCGAGCCGTTGGTTATTCATGTATCCTCCAATCCTTCGTAGGTGTATTTGAAATGCTTTGGTTGAGTTGTTTAATAAACCAATCTAAGCCTTCGGTTTGGATTGTCCATTCTGAAGGTAGTTCTCCTTCGATATCTGGAAGAAGTGCGGCAGCAGCTTTCATCGATGCCATGACTGAATCGGTCATCCATGGCGTGTGTTTGGCCATCAGATGATCATGCCAGAAGTCTTTGGAGTCCCCCGTTTGGGCGGCCTTTTCGTGGTCGATCAGAAAATGCAAGCGCCGGCCATGATCCCAAAGAAGATTTGGATTTTTCGCGATGCGGTCGGTGTTGCGAATCCACCAATCAAAAGCGATCAGTTGGGTTGATTCCTCAGGATTCAGATTTTTGCGCAGATCCTCGTCACATTCGACTGCGTTGCTGACAAACTGGGAACCAAATCCGAGTCCCGCTTCGATAAACCGCCCTCCCGTAGCATTCCAGGCCTCGGCCATGTCTGGGGAGAAATGCACTTGTCGATAATTTGGAATAGGGAGATTCATCGATCTCCCAAGTCTTGCGCAGACCCACTCCAAAATGAGTGTCCATGAACCGCCGGAGGAGAACGGTTTCACGACATAATGGGCCCCATCATCGCAGGTGCACAGCAGGGGTTTTTCTCCGCCTTGGCGCATCAGGTGTCGAATGTCGATGGCCTCGACTCGACCAAACTCAGCTGAAGATTGTACTGGAGAGGGCGGTAGCATGAACAGAATCGTGTTTGGTGATTTTCGCGGCGTTTCAGTTAGCGGTAGTCGTTTGATTGGCTGGTATCCACAGCAGGTGTTTCGGTAGTGGAAGCGGACACGTGGGGAAGGCGAACTGGAGAAATTGAGCCGCAAAGGATTCCAACAGCAAGGCTTTCGCGTGGGGCAAAGCCTGCAAACCCAGCCGAGCCGAACCAGCTCTTGGATTGGGTGCAGGATTGACGAGGCTAAGCGGCTCGGCGGGCCGGGCCGACCGAAACCGGCAGGGTTTTAAACCGCAAGAACGGCGTTGATGTGGGCGGGTAAAGCCTTTTTGTCTGTCTCCACCAAACCACACGCGGTGGTAGCTCAGCTGGATAGAGCAGCGGTTTTCTAATTTGAAAAGGCCATTTTTACCGAACTATCCTGAATCACCTATATTATGCTAGAGTCTATGATGAAGGTGGTTATGAAACTCAGGATAATTCGTGAATCCTCCTGAATATGCCAGAATTCGGCCATCGGGTTACATTCTAAGGTTACAACGCGAGCAGTGGTTTTTGTGGTTTTGGGTCGATAAAACCGAACAAAATGTAACCCGGAAAGGCAAATTTGAGGTTACAACGTGAGCGACGGTTTTTCCAGTTTGGGGCAAAAGAACAGAGCAAAATGTAACCTCAAAAGGTTATACTTTTGGCCTCATGTATGCGGGCAGCATACATATTTAGAAAAACGCTTGAGATTCTAGGCGAGTTCGCCGATCTTTCTCTCGCCACGGACAAAACTCGGCCCCGCGCCGTGAGAGCCAAAAGCTCCTATATCTGCGGCTTTTTTATTTTCTGGGGAGGGAATCGCACGGCAAGAGTCAGCGGAGTCTTCTCGTTGAAATAGGTTCCCTCTTCACCGAAGTCGAGGTCGTGAATCTCGCCGATCTGTGGCCAGACTGTGTTGAAATAGCGGTCCTCGCGCGGCTTCAGTTTGCCGCTTTCGGGATCGCGGCGCTCTTCGTAGAAACGTTGGACGGCCCACAGAAAATAATCGGCAGCCTGAAGGCATGGCTCGGAAACGGATTCGGCGACCCGGATGCGCCAGTCCTCAGAGGTGCCGCGCGCAAAACCAAATTGTCCCTGGAAATCAGTTTCGGCGCGGGCGATTGCCTGCTTGATGGCGTGATCCCTATTCTTCGTTCCGCGTTTGGCGACACAGACAGTGTACGCATCGGCCAAGCGATGAAGTTTGGCGAAGAGCGTCTGGATCAGGCTGTCGTAAATTGAATCAGGATTGTATCGGTAGCCGGGTAGCTTGGCTCTTTTAGCCTGTTCGCTTTCGAATAGAACCTGCTTGTCACAGACAATCGCATGAAATCGGAGTGCGGTGCCTGCTTCACGCAGAAGCTGGAAGACATGCTGCCGTACCTCAGGCACGTCGTCTTTGGCGTGGAAACCAATGGCGGTTTTTCTCCGCTCGGGCTTGAAGGATTCGACTCCGGAAAAATACGGATCGGCGAGAAGCTTCAAGCGCAGTGCAGCCAGCTTGGCTGAGAGGTCCTTTGGCTCGTCAACTTCAAGTTTGCCGATGATGAAGTACTGGGAGCATCCGTTCTGCCCAATCAGTAACCCACCCTTGGCGTTAAAGAGAACAGGATCGCCCGCTTCATCGACAAACGTGTGCAAGACGTCTGGCGGCGTAATCTCTCCAGTATTAGGGGCTTCGTTTTGCACGGATAAAAGGGTTAGCGGATGCGTCGAATCTTGTCACCGTTGGATTCTAGGCGTCGTTCTCGAATCAATGCCTGCAAACCCAGCCGAGCCGAACCAGCACTTGGATTGGGTGCAGGATTGACGAGGATAAGCGCCTCGGCGGGCCGGGCCGACCGAAACCGGCAGGGTTTTAAACCGCAAGAACGACGTTGATGTGGGCGGGTAAAGCCTTTTTGTCTGTCTCCACCCAACCACACGCGGTGGTAGCTCAGCTGGATAGAGCAGCGTTTTTCTATTTGAAAAGGCCATTTTTACCGAACTATCCTGAATCACCTATATTGCGCTAGAATCTATTGTGATGGTGGTTATAAAACTCATGATAATTTGTGTACCCTCCTGAATGTGCCAGAATTTGGCCATCGGGTTACATTTTAGGGTTACAATGCTAGCAACGGTTTTTTTGAATTAACCGATCTAGGCATAACCTCTAACGTTGTAATACGAGCAACGGTTCTCGATGTCGCGATCGAGCAAGGCCGATCAAAAAGTAACCCGATGGGTTACTTTTTAGGTGAGTTCTGGACGCTTTTGGAAACTATTGGTTCCGAAAATGCCTAAATGCTATCCCTTGCGGCCAAGCGTTAAGAATCCGCGGCTTTGGTTTCCGGACCGGGCCGATAAAACCGCTTGGAACAAGCTTCGAGACAAAATGCTTACGCGCGATGACTATACATGCCAGTATTGCGGGCATCGCGCTGAAAAGTACATGCAAGCGCACCACTTGAAAGATAGCAGCAGCAATTCGCTTAAGAATTTGGTTACATGCTGCGGCGCCTGTCATGCCGTAAATCATTTTGGTTTAAATTTGGCTCTCGGCGTCGTGGAGATTTGGCAGTCGCCCATAAGTCAGGTGGAGATTGTACGCAGCACGCGCGCTGGCATCAAAGCCGGAAAGACATTGGCCCAAATCAAGAAAGGCTTGAAGTTGAAAAAGGGGATGTTCGCTCCGGATTCCCTCGAATACGCGAATTCAATTATCAAAGCGAAATCTGCCAATCACACATTCAGCTTGGACGAACCGCTGTCTGTCGTGTTCGTTGCATTGAAGAGATGGCAACTTGATGGCGAATGAAAATAGAGGCTGATCTAGGTGCTCGTGCCATCGTTGTTGTTCATTTTCATCTCAAGCCTATAAACTGGAAAAATATGTCTTCGAAACTCGATTGGGACAAAGCGCGTAAACGCGAGTTGGTGTGGAGGAATGGAGGTCGTCCTTCTTGGCAGGACACTTGGGGAACTGATCCTAAGGACGATGTGCTGTCTGTGGGGGGTGGATCGCGCAGTGCCGCAGGCCCAAAAACAACAAGTGAGTTCTATCTAGGCGACCCTTTCGTTCTCACCGTGGAGTGTCCAAATGGAGGGCAGTTTATTTATCGGTTTTACGACCTAGATCCGGGTGGCAAAGGAATCGACTTTTTGACGGAGAGCGCCATGAATGCGTTTTCGGCTGGACCCGCTGGAGGCACGGAAGCTTTCGAACGGGCAATAGGAAAAATATATGCATATGTTGGGCAGCAATACGTGACAAACTCGGAAGGAAAGCCAGTTGCACTCATCGTTGAAGCCCGAGTGAGAGCCGCACGCGCAAAAAAATTTGGTCTGATCAAGGATTTAGTGCAGTTAGATCAAAGCATTCGGGCTGGAAGGCCTGAACTCAATGGGAAGCTACACCTGCCAATGTCTACGGAAATTGAACCCAAGCCGAACGACGTTTAATAAAAATAGTACGTCAATTTGAAAAGCAATTTTACCGAACTATCCTCAATCACTTATATTTCGCTAGAATCTAGTGTGATGGAGCTTATAAAACTCAGGCGAATTCGTGAATCTGAAGAGTAGAGCCGCAAAGGATTTCAACAGCAAGGCTTTCGCGCTCAGTAAAGCCAGTAACCCCATTTAAGCCGAACCATTGTTTTGTTTGCTGGCTTTACTGACGAGGCAAAGTACCTCGCCCGGCCGGTCACGGTTTGGCGGTGGGCTTAAATCAGTTCCCGATGGGCGCAAAGAAACTTCACCGTGTCCGGTAGTTTTTGCGTGGCCAGGGACATGAGATAATCATCTACGCTCAGCGATGGTTTCTTGAGTCGGGCACGACAACATTTCGCTGCCCAGCAAATTGCCTCTGGACGAAGGTTGCAGAGATGGCCGATGAATTCGTCGGGGTGTTGGGCTTCGATGTCGTACTCGGCCAGTTTTTCGGCGGGGAAATCAGTCAAGTTGTAGGTGACGATTACATCGCAGCGTCCGCGTATTGCTGCGGCCAATACATGCCGGTCGTCTGGATCGGGCAGCTCAAGTGACGGAATCAGTTTTTCGAAACCACTCACCAGCGCGTCGCGCACGTGTGCGTTCATGAGGTCGCGGGTGCGTTCCAACTGCTCGCGCTTGAGATCGGTGCGAACTTCGAGCAACGAGCGAATCCATTCGTCGTGGATGGCGTTACTCCATTTGGCCCGGAAGAGATCGGTCAATGCGAGTTGCATCAGCAAATCGCGCAGCGGTGCTGGGTAGAGCACGCAAGCGTCGTAAAGTGCCGTGTATCCCGCCATCGTTGTATCCCGTGTTCGAATACTTTTTGGCTCAGTACCCCAGGTTGAGGTCCTGAGCTTGTGCGGCGAGGGCGTCGAGTGCTTTCATGCGTCCGGCGTTCATGTTGTTTTTGTAGACCATGAGATCGGCAAAAAGGATGCGGCGGTGTGATCCCACTTTTCTGGCCGGTAGATGTTTGTTTTTGATGAGCTGCACAACAAACGGGCGCGACACATTCAGCAGATTGGCTGCTTCCTGTGTCGTTAGTTCGGCATGAATAGGGATGATGGTGACGGTGTTGCCCTTGGCTATTTCCGAAAGAAGATCGACCAACAGGCGAACGGCCGTGGGCGGAAGCAGGGCTGATTCCTGTTTGCCGTGGCGTTCTCCGATCTGAAAACGCAGGCCTTTGCGGTCCTTAAGATGGGGCGCGAGCATGCGGCTTGTATCGCGGGCAGCCGAGCGCTCCTCTTCGGATGGGATGGAGGGAGGCAATGCGGTGGGTTCGGCGAGTTTCATAGGAGGAAGGGAAGGAGGTTCACCAAAGAACTATCGGTTTCTGTCTATTCGAATTAAACGAAACAAGCGAAATATGCGAATTTAGGTGAATGAATCACCTTGCCGGTGGGATAAACGACAGTTCGTCAGCTGAGAGAGCTCAAAACCAAGAACGGCGTTGATGTGGGCGGGTAAAGCCTTTTTGTCTGTCTCCACCAAACCACACGCGGTGGTAGCTCAGCTGGATAGAGCAGCGGTTTTCTAAACCGCCAAAGGTGCCCTGTTACCTCTGATACGTAGGTAGTATTTCGTTCTATTTACTAATCGTAATTGTTCCCAACTGTTCCCAAGGATATTGGCATGACCTACGGACTCGGTATCGGCAGAGGCTTCAACAAGGGCCGCAAAAACGGTTGGTTCATTTACGTTACGCAACCAGACGGGTGCCGCCCCAAAGAGCATTACGCTACCGAGAAGGCGCGAGACAAGGCGTACAACGACAAGGTCGCGGAGGTGCGCAAAGTGGGAGCCGCAGCTTCCGCGCCAGTTTCAGTCGCAGACCGGCATGCGTTGGCGGAGATGCAGCAGAAAGCTTCGGAAGCCGGATTATCACTGCTGGACATTTTTCAGCGTGGCCTCGCGCAATTGGGCGGAATTTCGCTTTCGAAGTTAACGGTGGCGCAGGCCGCTGAATCGTTCATGGCCGAACAAGCACACAGGCTTAAAGACAAAAAAATATCAGCTGTTAGGTACAAAGAAATCCGGCTCACGGTTGGTCGATACGTCGCCGCGAACGGTAAGAAGCCATTGGCGCTTTGCACCAGGACTTCCATCAAACACTTTCTGACCGGGCTTGGAGTTGGTCCTCAGACGCGGCTTAACAACGCACGCAATTTATCGTTCTTCTTTGGATGGTGTATTGATGAGGACATGATTCTCAAAAACCCGGTGCCAGGTCAGGAAGGTGTTTCTCGAATCCCGACGATCTTTGCGCAGAGCCAGGTCGATGAATTGTTCGATTGCGCGTGGCAGTATCATCCCGAATTGATCCCGCTTTTTGCGCTCCAATGGTTCGCCGGCATTAGGCCAGCTGCAACTCACCGTTTGAATTGGGAGGACATCGACTTCGAGCGTTGCAAAATCCTGATCCACCCACAGGCAAATAAGGTGAAGCAGAGCGACATTGTTAAGGATATACCGGTTTCGGTATTCGGTTTGTTGTTACAATTTAAGAAGAAGTCTGGACGGATCGCTCACGCAAACCATTCCAAGATGACCAAAGATTTACACCGCAGGCTTGGGTTTGGAAAGAAAGCACCAGTATACCCTTGGCCCGAAGACGTCGCCCGACACACCTTTGCTTCTAATCTTTTTGCGCTTTACGAACCAGACCGACGCCGTGTCGAAGAGGTGCTGTTATATTCCACAGGGGCAATGTTGAAGAAACATTACCTCAACAAGAACATCACGCGAGAGCAGGCTGAGACCTACTTCTCGCGGTACTTACCTTCAGTGCCTTCTGCGTAGCTGTTGAGGTCGGCGCGACGCCAGGTGGGTTTAGAAAACGTCTTGCCGTCGCCACGTTTGAAAGGTTCGGTACGGCAAGGGAGTGGGAACGTACCGGCTTTGGCTCGCTTCATCGCGGTCATCGGGGTAATACCGACAAGTTTCGCGGCGGAGGGCCAGCCCTCGACGTATCCGCCGGTGTCCGAGTAGGCGGTCTTTTCGAGGATATCTACACGCTTTTTCAGGCGTGCGACCTCGGCAATGAATTGATCGTAAGCGACACAGCGAGACCAGTCGGTAAAGAGCTGGCGCAGCGGAGAAGAGAGAGGGACGCTTACGGCTGTTCTTTGACAACAGCGCTGAGCCAGCGGCAGTAATCGGCGGGCAGCAGTGCTCCTACGGATTGGTTTGT
>JANNHA010000043.1:0-56283 GCA_031404135.1 Verrucomicrobiota bacterium
ATGGAAGTGATTGCTCAGAATCGCATAGGTTAGAATCTGCACCCCGCAGAAGTCAGCCGTGAGCCAGAGCTGTTTACGGAGCACCTCCTTAGCGGTGTCATCGATCACGCGTTCGCCATTCACGGTGCGGGTCATGCAGTGGTACACCGCTTCCCCGTCTTCGGCCTTAATTTTGATTCGCGCACATCGCATGAAAGGAAAGAGAGCAGACAAGTCTTCCTATGTCTAGTCATTTTCGACCTGTCCCTTTTGAACTCCTCTAATTGAGCGTTTCGAGCAAAAACCCAAGATGCACCATCCCAAACTTTTTACTCATTTTCGACCTGTCCCTTTTGAACTGACTTCGACCTGTCCCTTTTGAACTGACCTGCGGACGCAGGACGGCGCTTTCAAACGCGGCGTCGTCGCTCATTGACTGAGCTTGCGCATCAAGTCCGTGTGCTCGCCAAAAATCCACTTGGCCGCGTCGGTAAACGCGCGGTCATCGGCCTGACGCACGGGGGCGCGCCCGGTTTCCATCTCATGCACGAAGTCCACCACCTTGGCGCGTTCGGGCGGCGGCAAGGTCTTAATTTGATCAATCACTTCACGGGCGGTCATGGATTGCATGGAGTGGATTTGTCGAGCGAAGGCAACTGTCCGGATGGGTGGCAACCGGCGTGGACCTCAAGCAACTGGTGGATGGTAACTTCGGTATAAATCGCCGTCGTCTCCAGTTTCTGGTGGCCGAGCTGTTGCTGGATGTAACGGATGTCCGCGCCGCTTTTGGGTCAATTCGAAGGGGGCAAACTTTGCACTCGATAGTGAATAGTTCGTTGGCAACGTCGTTCAACGACCCAGCCGGATCGACCTAAGGTTCACAAGTACCGTTTGCCAAACGCGTCTTCGGCTCAAACCGCCAGCGGCTTCAGCAGCGAAAACTTTCCGCTCGCCGCCGGTGCGATCAGACGACGGCGAAACGCATTCACGCGCACCCCTTCGCCCAGCATTTTCGCCAATGCAGGAGCAACATTCCTCGAAGCCACTTCATCAGCAACGTAGTGAAAATCCCAACGATTCTCCGCCGTCTGCATCAAACTATAATGCCAGCAGCTAAAATCCGCCGGCAACGCCGCGTCGATCTCCGAGGGCGATACCAACGAACCATCGGGCCGAAAGTACAGATCACGTTCACGTCCAAGCAGGCGATAACCCGAGGTTAGCTTTTTCACGATGTCGCCGGTGTGGTAACGCAACAATGGCATCGCCTCACGCTCACGCGTCGTCACAAAAATCTGGTACGTGTCGCGAAGATTTCGATACGGCTCCAGTTCGACGAACGCATTGCTATCGATCACGCGTGAGTCGTCCTTGAACGCCTCGCCGACAAAAATGTAGCCGGCCTCCGTCGAGCCATAGAGGTCGACCTGCGCCGCTCCTGGAAATGCTTCCGCGACTCTGCGACTGTGCTGGAGGCTCGCCTTGCCGTAGGTGAGAATAACGACCTTGACGCTAGGGACAACGACCTTGCGCCGCAGAACAGCCCGCGCGAGCAACGAAAGATAGATCGGTTCACCCTCGATCACCTCCGGCTGCACGGCCTGCATTTCCAGCACAATGCGGTCCCATTCCGGTTCAGGAAAGGCAAATGGATCACTCGTCAGATTGAGGTAAACCGTGCCGTCGAAATAGCGGTGCGGAAACGGGTGATCTTCGTAGGGGCACAAATTACTCGAACAACCCACCGGAGCCAAAATACATTTACGGTACGGCCGGTCGGCGTATGGGGCCAGCAGCGGATGCGCCCGATAAGCGCGCGCGGTCTGCGCATTCCACCAACCATCCTCCATGATCACGGTCATCGGCCCCGAAGTGGTGCCGGAGGTCGATTCATATTCGTAGCGTTTTTCCTGCAAGCCGCGTTCGATCTCGCGGTAATCCGCGAAAAACGCCGTGTGCCCGCGCTCGACGATTTCCCGTTTTGAAAGCGTCGGAATTTCCCGATAACACGGCCAGTGCAACGGCCCGGCGTGCAAAGGAAACCGGAGTGCGTACAACGGACTGCGCTCGTAGATCCGCCGGATCTCCGCTTCCAGAAAGCCAGGAAGACGGCTCGGTTGAGCCGGGTCAAAAACAGCGGGATCGTTGGCGAATGAGGGTGCGACCATGGGTGCGTGGAATCGATTTCCTAAAAGTGATTAGGCACCTAATCGCATCGCCGCGCGAAGTCAAATGACCGCGCGGTCAGCGTTTCTTGAGTTCCAACCAGAGCGGCCAAAAATAAAAGAGCGCATCGAGCACGAGGCTGTGGGAAATCTTTCCGCTTTGCGCCATGGCCAGCACTTCATCGACGGGAACGGTGGCGACTTCGATTTCTTCGTCGGTGTCCCATTCGAGCTCAGAGCTACGCACGACTTGTTCAACAAAAACGAAATGACAGGCGTTGCTGAGAATCGCGGGGTTCGAATGCACGCGGCCGATGATGCGAGCGTTTTGTCCCACAAAACCCGTTTCTTCGCGGAGTTCACGCAGACCGGCCGCCAACGGATCTTCACCCAAATCCATGACGCCGCCCGGGATTTCGATGGAAAAATCATCCACGCCAAAACGAAACTGGCGCACCAGCACGAGGCGATGATCCGGGGTGAGCGCGATCACGTTGACCCAATCCGGCGAGTGAACGACGTAGAAATCGCGCTCGGTCTGGCGCACCGGATGCCGGTAACGCGCCGTGCGCAGATCGAAAATGCGCGTGCTCGTCAGGACACTTTCGCCCTTTTTGTCCCAGCGGGAAGGTTCTGGAGTGGGTTTGTTCATGGGCAGAAAAATGCCCCCCGACTCGAAAGTGCGGGAGGCATTTGAAAAGGGATGCCGTGAAATAATTACTTCTTAGGAAGCTTGATCTTCTGACCGACGGCGAGCTTGGACCAGTTGACGCCTGGGTTCACCGCTTGGAGATCACCGATCGAGACGCCATTGGCTTTCGCGATCTTGGTGCCACCATCGCCAGGCTTGACGACGTATTCGCCAGGACCGGCGACGACCGGGCCCTTGGGACCTTTGGCGCCGACGGCGGGAGCTTTGGCCTTGGCGGCTTCCTGCATCTTAACGACCTCGCCCTTGACCTCTTGGATCTGGGAGGCGACGGCATTGAAAGCTTCTTGCGATGAACGGCTCAGCGAGTTGATGCCGCCGTTGGCTTTTTCGGCCAAGCTGGTCGCACTGCGCGCTTCGCTCTCGATCACATCGATCTTCGCCACGGAGTCAGCAAGGCCCTCGGGCACTTTTTTGCTGAGTTTAGAAATTTGGGTAAGGGCCACGATGGAGAGAAGGACGGCTAGGAGGCCGACGACGACACCAGCAATGGGCATGTAACTGTTATTTTCGCGAGAAATGGTATCCATGAAAATTAATAGATGAGAATTTGACGGTTATGGGTAAAGGGGATTCTAAGCAAGAAGAGATTACATCAATTTGTTAGCAGGAAAGTCACATTGTGTGAGTTAACGTTGACAGTTGATCGAAAGACGAATCGTTTTCGCGCTTGGTTTTCGGGGTGTAGCTTAGCCTGGTAGAGCGCCTGGTTTGGGACCAGGAGGTCGAGAGTTCGAATCTCTCCGCCCCGACCATTTAGCCCGTGGGAGCAGGATTCAGTTAGGGCTTCGCGGGTAGGTTGATCGCGGTGGGGGCCGGAAGCGTGGAGCGCAGCATCATCGCCCGCTGGGCCCACGTGCCGCCTTGATCCACCATCATGACTTGATCGAGAGACTTGAGCGCTTCGTCGCTGCGGCCAGCGGCAGCGGCTTGTGAAGCCAACTGATACGCGGCTTCGGCACGGACGACTTTCAATTGTTTGTCGTCGTTGGCGAGCTGCTTGAGCTGGCTTTCACCTTCGGCGGTCTGGCCGGCCTGGAGTTTGGCCATGGCGCTTCCGAGACGAGCGCGGCTGGCAAAAGGACCGGTTTTCAAAACGTCGACCGACGCCTGATAATCGAGCGCAGCCTGAGAGTAGTTACCGGCGAGGTAGGCTTCGTCGGCGAGGCGCAATTTGGCGACGCCAGCGAGCTGATGGCCCGAATGAGCGGCGGCGAAGGTTTTCAGCTTTTCGCTGGTGGAAGCGGCCGCGTAGTCAGCGCCGATCTGATTTTCCCGACTGTTGAGGTACATGTCGTAGCCGCCTTTGGCAACGATGGCGGCGAACACGATCACGCACACGATGTAGATCGGCCGGGAATAATTCGTCCAAAATTTATGCAGCTGCTCTTCGAAGCTCGGCGGGACAATAACGTCGCTGGAAGTGGCTGGAGTTGGGGGCTGATTGGAGGGTACAGGAGTGGACATGGGCGGAGACTGCGATGCGTTTCGTTAAATGAAACCGCGAACAAAACAAATCGTCCGCACCGTGTAAATGCAGGAAATCGCCCGGCGCAAAATCCGTGCGCGCTTAAAACTTGATTCGGGCGCCGCCTTGCAGCTGCCAGCGCGACGACGAGGCCACCAAGGTCTGCTCTTTAGCACCGGTAAAACGGTAAACGTATTGATTGGCCACCGGATCGTAGCTGGCATTGCCCACGGCGAGGCCGTACGGGAAACCGGCCGCGTAAACCCGGCCCCAGTCGTCGTTGAGCAGATTCGCGAGGTTATAGATATCGAGGAAAAGCTCGGCCTTCAGGCGACCGCGCACTGGGATTCCCTGGGAAAACTTCAGGTCATAACGGTGTTGATAATAGCTGCGCTCGCTGTTGCGCGGCACCACGCCGCCGGCGAAACGCTTGAGCGTGGGAGTTCGGTCCAAGTATGCAAAAAAGGCGTCGGCCTGTTTCGGGTCGGCCCAGCGAACCTTCGGATCTTCCCGGCCGGACGGCACATAAAAAAGGTCGTTATCGTAGTCGGCGGAGTCGCCGTTCACATCGGTGCCCGAGACGAAACTGTACGGCCGGCCGCTACGGCCTTCGTAATGCAACGTGATCTTGGTGTCGAACCTTTTGACAAGGGCAAACTTGAAGGTCAGGCTCGCGAGCACGCGATCGCGAATCTCGTAGTTGGAGGTGCCGCGTCGTTCGTCATTGGGGTTGTGGCTGGCGCGGGTGCTGTAGTTGGTGGCGGCGACGCTGGCGGTGACAGAGCTGACATCCGAGGAGGAGCCGCGTGTGTACGAAAGTGACGCGCCCCAGTGGTTGCGAAGCGGACGCCGCAGGCTGATCGTCGCCTGCGTAGCCCGACCTTTGTCGGTATTCGATAACAGATACACATCGGTAAACGACGTGCTGGCGTACTGGCTGTTCGAAACCAGTCCATAGGAGGTAGTGCGATTCCCGTAGATCGCTCGGCCGTCAGGCCCGATGGCCGTTTGGCGCAGATTGATGTTTTGGTACACGAGCCCGTGCAAGACCCAAGTCTGAACGAGATCGAACCCGAGCGTAAGATTTTGCCAGGGCAGTTTCTGATCCAGACCAAGACTGGCGCGCGCCACCGTCGGCATATGAAAATCCTCGTCGATGAGATCGACCCGCTGGCGCGCAGTTGCCGGATTGCCTTTGGGCTGGTTATCGGGATCGGGCGAAAAGCCGTTAATGGTGGTGTTCACCAGCGAAAACTGCCCGTCGTTGGAATAAGCATTGGACAACCATACGCCAGGGGAACGCCCCTGAAATACGCCAGCGCCACCATGGATTTCCGTGCTGTTCTTTTCACCGAGTTTCAAGGTGAAACTGCCGCGCGGTCCGAGCGTGTAGGCACCGTCGATGGAGCGATCATTTCTCCGGCCGAAGGTCGCTTCGACGAGCTGATTGCGGTGCGGTTTTGAATCCGCCCACGGATAATCGAACCGGACGCCACCGGCCAGCGTCAGGTGGCGGTTGATGACCCAACGGTCTTGAAGAAAGGCCGAGCCCATCCGATAGCCCCACGAAACGGACGGGCTGCGGCCGGGTTGCATGTATTGATAGGTGAAAGTGCTGGGCGTACCTGCGGCATAGGCGTTCAGGCTGGCAAAGCTGTACGCGCCCCAGGCGTTTTGCAGAAACGTGTTGTCGAATTCGCTGGTCTCGAGCTCGGCCCCGAACAGCACACGATGCCGACCCAGAAGCCAGGTTCCTGTCGCTCCCGCCTGGTTCGTCTCCACGGCGAGCGCGTTCCACTGGCTGGAGTATTCACCGCCGATGTAAACAGAGCCCGTATCTCCGCTCGCCCCGGGTACGCCGCCGATCCTGACCTGAGGAAACCGAGTGCGCGGCGCACGCGACGATTCGTGACGGTTTGTGGCAAGCTTCACTTCGCTGTAGAACGCGGGCGTCCACTGGCTGTAAAGCTGGGCGGATAAGGCCTGCAGGTTTTGCGTGCTGTCGTGCCAGTGTCCGCTGAGCGAAACCCTTCCCGACGTGGTATAGTTGGAGAAGACCGGCTGGTTACCGCGAGTGTCGCGGTAGCTGAGACTCAGGCGCTGATGCGAGCTGATCTGCCAGTCGAGTTTGGCGAGGTATTTGTTATCTTGTTTATTTTGCTGACCGGGATTGGTGAGCGCGCCGGCCACATGGCCATAACCAGCCGATATCGATATGATGCGCTGGAGCGCATCGGCCGAGGGCTCGAACCCGGCGCTCGGTGCCGGTTCGGTGCGTTGCGCGTGCTCGTAACCGGTAAAAAGGAACAAATGATCTCGCCACAAGGGCCCGCCGAGCGTGAGGCCGTACGTTTCGTCGGTAAACGGATCGCGCTCGCCGGTGGTCGGATGCTTTGCCCGCCAGTTTTGATCGCGGTAATAATAGTAAGCCGAACCACGAAACTTGTTACTGCCGCTTTTCGTGATGGCATTAATCGATGCGCCCGTGAAGCCGCCGCGATTCACATCGTACGGCGAAACCTCAACGTTGATCGCCTCGATGGTTTCGAGCGAAAGCGGATTCCCCTGAGAAGGAAAACCGGTGGACCCAACGCCGAACTGATCGTTGATGCGCACACCGTCGACGGAAATGGAATTGAACCGGCTGTTCTGGCCGGCGGCTTCGAGTTCGCCGCGTTCCGAATCCAGATAAACGATGCGCGGATCCCTCGCGGCGAACTCGTTGAGCGAACCATCAATCGTAGGCTGGCTTTCAATTTCGTCGCGCGAAAGCGTCGTCCGCGGTCCCGCGACCAACGCCATGCGCGCCGCCACGACCTCCACTTTTTCGAGCCGGATCGCCCGGTCATCCGAAGCGACCAGGGCAATCTCCAACCACCGCGCTTCGCCTAAACCAAGTGAAATGTTTTCCAGCCGCTGCGGCTTAAAACCCTGTGCGGCAAATATAACCGTATAGGGCCCGCCCACCGGCAAACCGCCTAGGGAAAAAAGACCTTTGGTGTTGGTTTGGGTGGTTTGGTGCCCGCCGGTCGGCTGATAGTCAACCGCCACCGACACCGCCGACACCGGATTACTGTCTGCGTCAACAACGAGCCCCGCCAGCGCTGCCGCCGTTTCCTGCTGGCCGCAAAGCGACCCGGCCAGATTTAGTTCAACCAAAACCATTGTCCCGATGCATACAACCTCCCGGAATTCCATAAACTTTAAGCAGAGACGAATATCCGCGCGGTTGTCTAGATAAATTTACCGCTAACGACTGATTCCGGCCCAAACCAGTCAATCAGTCAAAAACCACGGTCTTATTGCCATAGACTAACACTCGGCTCTCCAGGTGCCAGCGCACGGCTTGGGCGAGGACCATTTTTTCCAGATCTCGGCCTTTGCGCACCAGATCGTTGACCTCATGCCGATGGGTCACGCGCACGACGTCCTGCTGGATGATCGGGCCGTCATCGAGCACAGCGGTCGCGTAATGGGCTGTGGCGCCGATCAATTTCACGCCGCGCGAATGCGCTTGTTGGTACGGTCGCCCACCGGCAAAAGCCGGGAGGAACGAGTGATGGATATTGATCACCGGCTGCGCAAACGCCGCCAGAAAATCGCCCGACAGCACCTGCATGTAACGCGCGAGTACTACAAGTTCGATCTTCTCCGCGCGCAACAGCGCCAGTTGGCGGGCCTCGGTTTCGGCCTTGTTTACCGTAACCACCGGTAGGTGGTAAAAGATGAGCCCGTAACCGCGCGCGGCCTCCGCCAGGTCGATGTGGTTGGAAACAATCGCCGCCAGATCGCATTGAAACTCGCCCGCCTTCCAACGCAGAACCAAATCATGGAAACAATGATCGAACTTTGAAACAAAGACCGCCACGCGTGGACGATGCGCCGATGAAGCCAACCGAACCGCCATCCCCAATTGCGAGGCAAACGCACGAAAATCATCCACGCCCGCCTCGCCCTGCCCTGCGGCTGGCACCCACTCGATGCGTTGGAAAAAGATCCCGGCTTCCGTGTCGCGATGCTGGTCGGCGTGCAGGATGTTGCCGCCGTGCTCGAAAATCCAGCCCGCGACACGTGCGACCAACCCGGGCCGATCCGGACCATGCAACAACGCGACCAGCGTGGGAGTAACAGGATGCGACGACATGCCCAAACCCATGCCCCGCGACCCTTGGAGCCGCAACACCGAAGTAGAGCCCCGCTGGCCGCACGACGAGCTTGGGGCAGGAAGGAGGACGACCTAGCCTGCCACCACTTTAGGGGGCATACACTGCCGAAGGCGATGTGCTACATTCGGCCGTTGCTTGGAAGGCTGAGTACGCTCCCCCACTCCGTCGTTCGAACCACAACCAACCCTCCCCGCCATCCCCCGGAAACAAATCCAACTTCCTTCCAGGAACCCACCCTTTTAACCCAATGAATACCCTCACCACCACCGGACTTTGCTGCTGTGTCGCTTCGATGTTGCTCGCGTACATCACCCCCGTTTGCGCTGCCGAACCATCGCCTACGCAATCAGTCGTGCGTGATCTCACACCGCTGCAGGATGCAACGCGGGTTTTGGTCAATCCCCACAAAGGTTGGTACCATCATTTTCCAGACAACCATATCAACAAGTATCAAATTGCGCGAGATACCGACCTGACGGAATTCCCCGGCATGGACCACGTTTACATCCGGCTGGCGTGGTCGTATATCGAGCCCAAGGAAGGCGAGTTCGATTGGGCGGTGATTGACCGGATTATTGAAAAATGGACTGCGCACGGACTCGGCATCGCCTTTCGCATCAGTTGCAAAGAAACCAATGTGGACCGGATCGAACAGCAGTTCGCTACGCCCCGCTGGGTGATGGAAGCCGGTGCCAAGGGCGGTTACTATCGGCGAGGCAAAGTGGTCGGGACGGACGGGCCTTGGGAGCCGGTCTTCGACGATCCCATCTTTCTGGCGAAGCTGGATAAGTTCCTTGCGGCCTTTGCGGCGCGGTATGATCGGCAGCCATGGCTGCGCTACGTGGACATTGGGAGTATCGGCGATTGGGGCGAAGGCCACACCTGGGCAGGCAGCCAGATAGCGTGCACGGCCGCGACGCGAAAAACCCACGTGGACCTCTATCTCAAGCATTTCAAACACGCTCAACTCATTATCACCGACGACTTCCTTTACGCGCTGAAGAACTTGGCGGAGCGGCAGGCGCTCCATCAGTACATTCTCGCCAACGACATTAGCTACCGCGATGACAGTATCATGGTGGACGGATACTTCGACGGCACGATCGACGAAACATTTCCCGGCACGAGCGACACCTTTACCGTGCGCAGCCAAGAGTTTTTTGCCGACGTCTATCAGCGATTCCCCACCGTGTTCGAGCTCGATCACTACGGCAAAGTTAAGCAGGCCGGCAACTGGCAAGGCCTGCCCAATTCGTCCGTCGCAAAGTTCGGCAAAGGCAAGAAAGGCCCGGAATTTTTCCGCGGTGCCCTCGAACTGCTTCATGCGAGTTATATCGGCTACCACGGCGATGCACGCGAGTGGCTGACCGACAATCCTGAACTGACAAAGGAATTGGTGAACCGTTGTGGTTATTGGTTTTTCCCAAAAACCATTGAACTGCCGCAAACTCTGGCCGCTGGCGAAACCGTGCCGCTCACGTTGACAGTGGAAAACCGCGGAGTCGCGCCGTCCTACGCGCCGTACGCGCTGCGGGTCAAGTTGTCCGGAGCAGGCGGGAACGTCATTCGCACCCTGGCGACGGGATGCAAATCCTGGCTGCCGGGCGCACCGGTGTCTTCACACTTTCAACTGTCATTGCCAGCCGACCTCAAGCCCGGCACCTATGCGTTGGCCATCGGACTTTTCGATGGGAACAATGGCAAAGAGCGACCGGTAGAATTCGCATTGAAGGCCAGCCTCCGAGAAACCGACGGGTACTATCGGGTGGCAGAGGTCGAGGTGACGCCCACCGCGAGGCCGAAGTTGTCGCCATCAGTGACTCCCTGACCGGGCCATTCATAGATTCAGTCCGTCCGCGTGCAGATCTCGAAGGAATTGATCCCAAGCGCACGGGGATTAAAGGCACTCCTTTCTTTCTGGCCTTAGACGGCGAATTGCCTAATTTTCGGACCGAGTTGGTCCGTAATTCCCAATACCCTTCCTGAAGACGCCCATCCAGACTGGCCTTGGGGCAACCGCCCCAAAACGATAACAGGATCGGATTCTTCACGCATCCTGAGAACAGCCACCCCGGCCGGCACGCCCAAAACAATCCTATCGCAGGTAATCCGTTTATGAAAAATGCCATCACCCCCGAATACCTGAGTCGTCTGCTCGCCATCGCGCGCACCGCCACATGCGTCGGGCTGCTTTTCACGCTTCTTAGCTGTCCGTCACGTGCGTCGGCGGAGACCATTCGGCTGTATTATGATCCTTCCACGCCGCAAATCGCCTTTGCTGCCAGCGATATAAAGACGGCCTTGGAAAAACACAACCACACCGTACAAGCCAACCCGCTCTCAGCACTTTCGAACGACTCCAAGGGCAAAAAGATAGTACTCGCGGTCGCCACTGATAACAGCGCCACGTCCAAGCTCTTGGCCCAAGGCGGTAAACCTGTCGCAGGGATGGGCACTCAAGCCTTCGCGCTCCGCACCACAACCCAGCCCGACTTGGCCTATTGGGTGGTGGGAGGTGATGCCGTGGGCGCGATGTATGGCGGCCTGCAGATTGCGGAGAATATTTCCGCCCAAGGACTCCGTGGCCACTATGAGTGCGAGGAATCTCCCTTCATGTTGAATCGAGGGATGAAACTAAACCTTCCTCTTGATCGACGAATCCCCACCTATGTTGGCCGATGGACTTCAAATTCAGCCAAGAAGGCCATCCCGCATGTCTGGGATATGACATTTTGGAGGACATTGATCGATCAACAGGCACGCAATCGATATAATCTATTATCCGTTTGGGTACATCATCCCTTTCCAGCACTTGTAAGATTGGCCGATTACCCGAAAGCGTGCCTTCCCCGGATTGAGGGCTTCGACGGTTTTGTAAAGGAGATGAGTCTTGAACAGCGCATAGCCTTCTGGCGCGAAGTGATGCAGTATGCTCACAGCCGTGGCATGAGCTTTTATTTCTTCAACTGGAACGTATATACAGATTATGCGAAAGATCAGTATCCTGAAATCACCCAGAGTCTGGATAATGCCACTACGATAGATTACATGAATAAATGCGTGAAGGCACTCATTGAAACCTATCCCGAGCTGGATGGTTTTGGCATCACGGCCGGAGATGGCATGAGCCAAAGCCAGGAGGCCAACACAACTTGGACCTACAAAGCCATAGGAAAGGCCGTCAAGGAATACGCGACCGAAAACCCTTCACGGAAATTCAACCTTATTCACCGCAGTGTATATTCAAACCCCGAACTGTTTGATACGATTTATGCGCCCCTAAAAACAGTTCCGAATGTGACAACGAATTTCTCCTTCAAATATGCCCAGGCGCATATGTATTCCACTCCCACCCCCAAATGGGGAGCGGCCATAGAATCCGCCTCGAAACTGGGCATCAAGACCTGGATAACCATTCGCAACGACGACTTTTTCTATATAAACTGGGGCGATCCTCAGTTTGTTCGCGACTACATGGCCGGCATTCCTAATAAGCAGGATGTTATCTCCCTGTATATTGGTTCGGACGGCTACAATCCAACCCGCACCTACTTCTGTAAGAACGAGTCGATGAACGGACAGCTCGAGATTCAACGTCGGTGGTACATGGAAATGCTCTGGGGGCGGATTTCCTACAATCCGCAGATAAGCGATGAGGTGTTCAAGAGCATGCTCGCCCAAAGATTCCCCACCATAAATGCCGATAATCTATTTCAAGCCTGGACTCTTTCCTCGCGGCCACTTGCCAAGGTTACCGAACTCATTATGGGCGAATGGAGCCTTGATTTCCACTGGTATCCTGAGGCCTGCTGGAGCGACCCCACACGGTGCACCGGATTTAGGACAATCGATGGGTTCGCAAATGATACTACGGTTGCGAAGGGGTCGAATCTTTGTGATATTGCTACGTCGGCGGCGGATAAATGTGAGGGCAAGAAATCCTCCTACGTCGTTGCGGATGAAATGCAGGCGGATGCCGCGAAGGCTCTCTCCTTAATCAACACCATGAAGTGGGCTGACAATACCGACTTGGAAATGGCCATCAACAACGTCAAACAGATGGCCTATCTGAGCACCTATTACGCCCACAAGGTGCGTGGTGCGACCTACAAAAAAGCGGGAAAAATTGACCGGGCGAGGGATGAAATGGGCAAAGCCTATGGCTGGTGGTTAGCCTACACTCGATCAATGGAAAACGCCTACCATGCCGATTCCTTCAGGAACCTGTCGATAGCGCCTAACTGGCGGTTTGCCGACGCGGCGGTCTTGAAGGAATACAGCGACTTGGGCGGTACGGGAGTACCTGATCACAAAGTCACTCCAGCAGGCGACTGAGCCAAGATGGTTTAAAATTCCGTATGTTCACCTATAATGAGAGCCGTTGCCCGCAGACCAGCTTTCAGGCGCGATGCCAGCGAAGCATCGCCGTTGCTATGACCTCTTTCCTCGGCCGATTTATTCACCTGAACCACCTCCTTGGCCTACTGCTGGTTTGCCTGATTTCCCTGACGGGAAACGATTTGTTCGCTGGACTCATCCCGGGTGAATGGCGGCGCCTCGACGTCGCCAATGGCATGCCGCCGGCAACTGTGAACGCCATCGCCCAGGATGCGCAGGGTTTTATGTGGTTCGGTACCGAAGAGGGACTTGTCCGCTATGATGGTAACGAACTGCGACTTTTCTTACCCCAGCCCAACCAGCCGCAAAGCCTATCCCACGCGGCCATCAACACGCTGAAAGTCGATTCCCGGAAACGTCTCTGGATCGGCACCGAACGTGGGCTTGATCGATGGGATCCTGCCACCGAATCATTCCTTCATATTCTGGAGGTCCCCAAAATGGGCGCGCCCCGAAACTCGGGAATCTGTGCCATTGCCGAGGCTGCGGATGGCACCCTCTGGCTCGGCGACGCCTATGGCGGACTCCTGCATCTTGACCCAGAATCAGGGGAGCTCAGAGCATTGGATCAATGTCTTGAAGGCAAAACGTTTCACGGCCTAGCTCGTCCCAATTCTCTTTTCATCGATCACGAGGGCTGCTTGTGGATCGGGACCCGCCAAGCTGGGCTCGCTCACTACTCTCCGAAAACGCATGCGGTCACTTGGTGGCCTGCTGATCCCAACAGCCAGGAAGAGCGCTTCGGTCGCTTGGTCGGGGCCATCGTCGAAGATGCGGCGGGCGGGATATGGTTGGCCACCGATGGCGGCCTTTGCCTGATTAATCCGGAGCGCACTCGCCGCGAAATTATTCATCTCCCGAATTACACCCCGGGCCGCAATAATATCATTAGTCTCGCGCTCTCCAAGAGTGGAGGCCTCTGGATCGGTGGTGATAAAGGTGGGGTGCGTCTGCTCGACCCCTCTTCCCTCACCTGTACCGCCTTCCGCTCCTCTGCGTCCGACACTCGATCGCCAGTCACGGATTGGGTCACCGCTATTTATGAAGACGCCAAGGGCGATCTCTGGACCGGTCACGTGCCGGCGGGAGTCTCTATTTTTAAAAAAACCGAAGCAGGTTTTCAAATCTATCAACGCCGCACGGACGATTTGGCCACCCTGTCTGAACGGAGCGTAAACTCCTTCTTGGAGACGGTCGATGGCCAGTGGTGGTTAGGCACTGATGATGGCCTTAACTGCCATAAACCCGGCACCAAAGAGTGGGCTCATTTCTTTTCCGATCCGAATGATGTGACTACTCTTTCCGCCAACACCGTTCCTTCTTTGGTCCAAGATGCACAGGGTATGATTTGGGTTGGCACTTTGAACGGCGGCATCAATCGGCTAGACCCCGCTACAGGGAAATTCCACCGTTATTATCTAAGTTCCGACCCCGCGGTTGCTCGGGCGGCCAATCGAGCTTGGCGGCTCTTGATCGACCGACAGCAGCGTGTCTGGGCAGGTACGGCCACTGGGCCTAGGCAATACAACGTGGCGACCGACTCCTTTGAGACGGTCTCGCTCCCACTCCCGCCTGATGCCCCCATCTCCACCCTCAGTAGTATTTTCGAGGAAGGATCAGACGGGAGCGTGTGGACGAATAGAGCTAATCTGCTTTTCAGACTCAGGCCCGGGACCACGGAATGGGAGAGAATCGGATTCGATGCCCTGAGCCTCATCTGGGATATCGCGGAGGATCATACAGGAAAGTTCTGGGTGGCCTCCACCCGAAATGGGCTCTTCCAGTACGATCCCGTTACGGGCAAGAGCAAAAATTATCAGATTGCCGACGGACTCCCCAACAACTGCGTCCTCAGCATTACTGAAGACTTGGATCATTTTATTTGGGTGGGGACAGCCAAGGGGCTTTGTCGACTGAATCCCTCCACCGGGCACATCCAGCTTTTCGATCAGGACACCGTGCTCTACTCAGGTTTTTTTAATCGCGGTGCCAGCTGGCGCAGGAGTAACGGCGACATCGTTTTCGGGACCTATAACGGCCTGGTTGTTATTCAACCGGCGATCTTCACCAAGCCAACCAAGCCTTCTCCCCTGCTGCTCACCGCGTTGAGCCTCTCGAATCGAATTGTTTATCCCGGGGTGAAGGATTCACCGCTGACGCGCAGCATCACAGGAGCGACGCAAATCACGGTGCCCTCTACGACCCCCTCCGTCGGCTTTCATTTTTCCCTCCTCTCGTACAACATACCCGAGCAAGTGCGTTACGAGTATCAACTCGAAGGGTTCGACACGACTTGGCAACCGTCGGGGTCCGAACGAAGCGCCACCTACACCAATCTCTATCCGGGCAGCTATCGTTTTCGCGTGCGGGCAGGTCATCTGAGCGATGAGCTTCAACAAAACGAAACCTCCATTCTCCTCGTGGTCACTCCGGCCTGGTGGGAGCGCACGTCTGTTCGCTTCGCCGGCCTGCTCGCCATCATTGCGATCGCCCTGACCCTAGGCTGGCGTGTGGCCGCCGCCCGCAACCGCGCACGCCTGCGGGACGTGCATCTTCAGCACGCCCTCACCGTCGAACGTCACGCGGCGGACATGAAGGCCCGCGACCTCGAGGATCGTCTGATCCAGGCCCAGAAGATGGAATCCGTCGGTCGTCTGGCCGGTGGCGTGGCGCACGATTTCAACAACATGCTTCAAGCCATCCTCGGCAATGCCGCGCTCGCCTTGCAGGACTTGCCGCTAGACAGCCCGGTGCGTGAATTCTTGGAGGAAATCGATAAATCGGGCCGACGCTCCGCCGACCTCACCCGGCAGTTGCTGGCCTTCGCGCGTAAGCAGACCATTGCGCCAGAGGTACTGGATTTGAACAGCACCGTGGGCGGCATGCTCAAGATGCTCCGCCGCTTGATCGGCGAGAACATTGAACTCGCCTGGATGCCGGGCGCGAATCTCTGGCCCGTGAGCATGGACCCCAGCCAGATTGATCAGATCCTCGCCAACCTCTGCGTCAACGGGCGCGATGCCATTGAGGGCGTCGGCAAGGTCATGATCGAAACCTCCAACGTCACCCTCGACAAAACCTATGTCGCCTCCCATCCAGACGTCGACCCTGGCGATTATGTGCTGCTCACGGTCAGTGACACGGGCAAAGGCATGGATGCGGAGACAAGAGCTCATCTCTTTGAACCGTTCTTTACCACCAAGGCCGTGGGGAAAGGCACCGGGCTGGGCCTGGCCACTGTCTTTGGCATCGTGAAACAAAACAGTGGGTTGATCAGTGTCTACAGCGAGCTCGGCCATGGCTCGACTTTCAAGATTTACCTGCCGCGTTCGGAAATGGAAGTGTTGGCAGCTCCCTTGGCGACGCTGAAACACCAGGTGCGCGGTACAGAAACGGTGCTGCTGGTTGAGGATGAGGTGCAGATTCTGAACTTGGGCCACCGGATTTTGGAGCAGCATGGCTACACCGTGCTGGCTGCCTCCACCCCGCAAGCCGCGCTGGCCCTGGTGGAGCAAGCGAACGCAACCATTCATTTGCTCATCACCGATGTCGTCATGCCGGGCATGAACGGAAAGGAGCTGATCGAGCGGCTGCGAAAGGGTCGGCCCGGATTACCCTGCATCTTCATGTCCGGCTACACCGCCGATGTGATCGCCCATCACGGCGTGCTGGAGGCCGGCGTAGCGTTCCTGGAGAAGCCGTTCACCATCGAAGCCCTAACCAAAAAGGTCCGCGAAATCCTGGATGCACCACTGGAACCGCCTAGTTCCCGATGAACCTCCTCATCCGTCATCACCCTCGCACAGCCCGCCTGAATCCCAGGAGCAATGCGCGAACGTCGAACCATTAGCCGCAACATCAAACGGACATAGAGATGATTTAACTTAGGTCCGCGAGAGATTGAATCCACCCCTTCAAGCCCCTTCAGCCGTCGAGCCAGCCATGAAGCTTCCTCCACGACATCGCGCCTTCGCTACGGTCCGCTGGCTGGCGGTGGCCGCCGCCTGCTGCGTGCTGCTCGCCAGCGGAATCGCCGCGCCCCAGTCCGACACTTCCCTCTCGTTGCGGCGCTTGACGATCCAGGACGGGCTGCCGGGCGTGCCGGTGAACTGCGTATTCGAAGACAGTCGGGGCTTTATGTGGTTCGGTTCCGAAAACGGCTTGGTTCGCTACGATGGCCACAAAATACGGATCTTCTATGTGGATAAAAAAGATCCGCATAGTGTTGGGGATCAGCAAGTGACGGACCTCAAGGAAGACGCGAAGGGCAATCTCTGGGTGGCCACGAGAAACGGGTTGAACTATTGGGATCGGGCGACGGAACAATTTGTTCGCTTCCGCAAGAACCCCAACGATCCCAACAGCCTCAGCAATAACTTCGTTCGTTGCCTGATCCTGAACCCGGATGGCACACTCTGGGTGGGCACCCGCGGCGGACTCAACCACTTCGATCCGCGTTCGGGACAATGGAAGCTGTTCCTTCCGCAGGCAGGCCAACCGGACAGCATCAGTGATTCGGACTTGCGCTGCCTGTTGCGCGACCGGAAGGGGATGATTTGGATCGGTAACCGGCAAGGTATCCTCGACCAGTTGGACCCGCAGACGGGGCGCTTCCGGCATTTTTCTCATGGGCTCACTGACCCGCAGGGGCTGAGGGATCCCCGTATCTCCGCACTCGCCGAAGATGCCGAAGGCGGTCTTTGGATCGGCTCCGACAGCGGACTGTGTCGTCTGGATCCCGAACGGCGGTCCTTCGAGCGATTTAAATCCAAGGCGGGCGATCCCGGTGCGTTGCCAGCGATCAAAGTGGATGCCCTGCTGGTGGATCGAGCGGGTGCGGTGTGGGTGGGCACCGAAGGCGGCGGTTTGAGCCGCTGGGATCCAGCCTCCCGGCGGTTCGTGCATCACCGGCATTCGAGCTATGCCATGGACACGCTTTCCAGCGATGTGGTCAACAGCGTGTGCGAGGATCGCCAAGGCGATCTCTGGGTGGGCCATAGTCCAGCGGGCGTCAGCCACATCAACCGGTTGACGGCGGGCCTCCAGGTATTTCGCGCGCTGCCCGGAACTACAAATGGCCTGTCGGATGAAGTTGTGACGGCTTTCTGGGAGGACCCTTCCGGCGACTTGTGGGTGGGCACGGGCCAAGGTGGTCTGAACCACTGGGAAGCGGCGACGGGGCGATGGAAAACCTACCGGCACGACCCGCACGACGCCCGCAGCTTGGGCGACAACTCGGTCCTGTGCTTGCTGCGCGATCGGCGCGGGGTTCTTTGGGTGGGCACGTGGAATGGCGGCTTGAACCGCTTCGAACCGGATACGGGAACCTTCCGCCGCTACCTGCCGGACAAGACGCGCGCCAATGCCTTGAGCAGTGTGCGTGTGTTCCGACTGCTCGAAGACCGGCAAGGCCAACTTTGGGTGGTGCCCAACAGCGCCGGGATCGATCAGTATATTCCCGAGGAGGATGGGTTCGCCCATCACCGTCATGTGCCAGGCGATCCGCACAGCCTCCTCTCGAACAATGTGTGGTCGCTCCTCGAAGACCGCGCCGGGGGGCTTTGGGCGGGCACCTCCGCTGGGCTGACGCGGCGAGATCCGGCCACCGGCCGTTGGGAGCACCGGCAGGCCACGAACGATGCGGCCGAAGCCTTCAACCGCTACCCGGTCGTGGACATGCTGGAGAATCGGGATGGCGCAATTTGGGCGTGCACCCAAGGACCTGGCCTATGGCGCTTGGATCCCCGCACGGAGCGGATGGACAATCTGCGTGTGGCGGATGGATTGCCCAGCGATGATTTATGCGGCATCCTGGAAGACGACGACGGTATCCTGTGGGTGGCGACGAACAATGGCCTGGCGCGCCTCGATCCCCGCACCCGGCAGATCCGGACCTTTGATGAGCAAAGTGGCCTGCCCAGCCGATTTTTCTCGCGGCACGCCCGTCTCCGGTTGCGATCTGGCGAACTGGTCTTCGGTACCACGCAGGGCTTCGTGAAGTTCCAGCCGCGGGTGATCGAGCCGAACACGAATCCGCCGCCGGTAGTGTTCACCGAGCTGGAAATATTCAACCAGCGGGTGGTGCCCGGCGCACCGGATTCGCCTCTGTCGCAAAGTCTGGTGGAAACGCGGCGACTAGAAATCCCCGCGCGGCTGTCCATGCTCACTTTCCATTTCGCCGTGTTGAACTACCGCTCTCCGCAGCGCAACCGGTGCCTCTATCAACTGGAAGGCTTCGATACCGAGTGGCGCGATCCGGGTGCTAACTTTCGGGCCATTTACACCAACCTCGATCCTGGCCGCTACCGGCTCCGGGTGAAAGCGGCCAACAACGACGGGGTGTGGAATGAAACGGGCGCGAGCCTAGAGCTGATCATCGTGCCGCCCTGGTGGCGGACGTGGTGGTTCCGAGCCGTCACGGTGCTGCTGGTTTTGGGCGTTACAGCCGGGGTCGCCGCGGCAGCCTCGACTCGCCGCACCCGCGCTCGGATTATCGAAATGGAACGAGAACGTCAGTTGGCCCGCGAGCGCGAACAGGCGCAAGCGGAGCGCGCGAAACTCCAGGATCAGCTCACCCAGGCGCAGAAGATGGAATCGGTGGGTCGGCTGGCCGGCGGCGTAGCGCACGATTTCAACAACATGCTCCAAGTAATCCTCGGCAACGTGGCCCTCGCCTTGGAGGATGTACCCTGCGACAATCCGGCGTACGGAAGTCTGGAAGAAATCGAAAAATCGGGCCGCCGCTCCGCCGACCTCACCCGCCAGTTGCTAGCTTTTGCCCGCAAGCAAACCATCGCCCCGCAGGTGCTGGATTTGAACAGCACCGTGAGCGGCATGCTCAAGATGCTCCAGCGATTGATCGGCGAGGACATCGAACTTGCCTGGGTATCGGCAGCGAAGCTCTGGCCGGTACGGATGGACCCCAGCCAGATCGACCAGATCTTGGCCAACCTCTGCGTGAACGCGCGCGATGCCATTGAGGGCGTGGGCAAGGTCACCATCGAAACTTCCAACATCACCCTCGATGGTACGTATGCGGCCTCCCATCCGGAAGTTGTCCCTGGCGATTATGTGCTGCTCACCGTGAGTGACACCGGCAAAGGCATGGATGCAGAGACGCGCTCGCATCTCTTCGAACCATTCTTTACCACCAAGGAACAGGGCAAGGGTACCGGGCTGGGCCTGGCCACCGTTTTTGGTATCGTGAAACAAAACCATGGGTTGATCAGTGTTTACAGCGAGTCGGCCCATGGCACGACTTTCAAAATTTACCTGCCGCGTTCGGAAGTGGGGGTGTTGGAGGCTCCCTTCGCGACGCTGAAACGCAATGTGGGCGGCTCCGAAACGGTGCTGCTCGTCGAGGATGAGGTGCAGATTCTGAAGTTGGGCCACCGGATTCTGGAGCAGCATGGCTACACCGTGCTGGCTGCCTCCACCCCGCAGGCCGCGCTGGCTTTGGTGGAGCAAGCGAGCGCATCCATTCATTTGCTCATCACCGATGTCGTCATGCCGGGCATGAACGGGAAGGAGCTGATCGAGCGGCTGCGAAAGGGCCGGCCCGGATTACCCTGCATCTTCATGTCCGGCTACACCGCCGATGTGATCGCCCATCACGGCGTGCTGGAAGAGGGCGTAGCCTTTTTGCAAAAACCGTTCACCATCGAAGGCCTGACCAAAAAGGTCCGCGAAGTCCTAGATGCGCCGCTAGAACCACCTTGTTCCCGATGAACCTCCTCATCCGTCATCGCCCCTTCGTCATAGTCCGCTGGCTGGCGGTTGCCGCCGCCTGCTGCGCGCTGCTCTCCAGCGGAATCGCCGCGCCGCCATCCGACTTTGCTCACCCCTTTAAGCGGCTGATGCCCGAGGACGGGCTGCCGGCCTCGCCGGTGAATTGCGTGTTCCAAGACAGCCGGGGCTTTCTTTGGTTTGGCACCAATGAAGGCCTGGTGCGTTACGATGGTCGGAATATTCGTATCTTCCGAATGGATCCCTACGATCCGCACAGCCTAGGTAACCGCCAGGTGAACTACATCGTGGAAGACGCCCTGGGCAATCTCTGGATTTCCACGGAGAACGGTTTGGACTACTGGGATCGGGCCACGGAACGTTTTGCCCATTATCGGAATAACCCCGACGATCCCGCCAGCCTCAGCAACAATCTCTGTCGGGAACTGCTCTTGGAACCGGATGGCACGCTCTGGATCGCGACCGACTCTGGACTCAACCATTTCAATCCGCGTTCGGGCGAATGGAAGCGCTACGTTCCAGAAACAGGACAAACCGACCAGATCAGTAATCGCTACGCACGCTGCCTGTTGCGCGATCGGAAAGGGATGCTTTGGATAGGCACGAGAAATGGCCTCAACGAGTTGGATACGAAGACTGGGCGGTTTCGGGTTTTTTATCCTGACTCCAATGACCCACGAAGCCTCATTAATCGGTGGATCTCCACACTGGCTGAAGATGCCGACGGCGGTCTGTGGATCGGCACGGACGGCGGACTGTGTCGTCTGGATCCGGAGCGCCAATACTTCGAACGCTTCCGGTTTAAGGAGGGGGACCCCGAAGCACTGCAGGCGAGAAATGTCGATGCCCTGCGGATTGACCGTGCGGGCATGGTGTGGGTGGGCACGGACGGCGGGGGGTTGAGCCGCTTTGATCCGGTTTCCCGAAAGTTCGTGCATCACCGATACTCGCGACACCACCCGAACACCCTGGCCAGCGATGTGGTTCGCGCCGTGTTCGAGGATCGCGACGGTGACCTCTGGGTAGGCCATATGCCGGGGGGAGTCAGCCAACTCAACCGGCAGGCCCCGTCTTTCCAGACATTTCAATCGCTCCCCAATGAACCCAATAGCCTGTCGTACGACCATGTGCACTCTTTCTGGGAAGATCCCTCCGGCGACTTGTGGGTGGGCACCGAAAACGGCGGCCTGAACCACTGGGAAGCGGCAACGGGGCGATGGAAGGCCTACAAGCATGATCCGCAAAACATCCAGAGTTTGGGCCACGACCGGATATTGGCCCTGCAGCGCGACCGGCGCGGAGATCTTTGGGCGGGCACGTGGGATGGCGGCCTGAACCGCTTTGAACCGGACACCGGGACCTTCCGCCGCTACATGCCGGAGGCCACCCGCTCGAACGCTTTGAGCAGTACGCGCGTGTACGGAATGCTTGAAGACCGCCAGGGCCAGCTCTGGGTATTGCCCAACAGCGCTGGGCTCGAGCGGTATATTCCCGAGGAGGAGGGGTTCGCCCATTACCGGCATCTGCCGGGCGATCCGCACAGTCTCCTCAGCGACTCCGTGTGGTCGTTCATGGAAGACCGCGCCGGGGGGATTTGGGCCGGCACCTCGAAGGGGCCTACGCGACGCGATCCGGCCACCGGGCGCTGGGAGCACTGGCAGGACACGAGCGGCACGGCAAAGATCCTAGACAACTTTCCAATCGTGGACCTGCTGGAGCATAAGGATGGCGCGATCTGGGCTTGCACCCAAGGAGGCGGCTTGTGGCGCTTGGATCCCCGCACGGGGCGGATGGACGGACTACGCGTGGCGGATGGGCTGCCCAGTGATGTTTTGCGCGCCATCCTGCAAGATGATGACGGCATCCTGTGGGTGTCATCAAACAATGGCTTGGCGCGCGTGGACCCCGTCACCCGGCAAATACAGGCCTTTGACGAGCAATGCGGACTCCCCAGTCGGTATTTCACCCGGCATGGACGTCTGCGTTTACGATCCGGCGAACTGCTCTTCGGCACCACACGCGGCTTTGTGAGGTTTCAGCCGCGAGCGATCCAGCCGAACACGAATCCGCCGCGGGTAGTGTTGACCGAGCTGGACGTATTCAACCAGCGCGTGGTGCCGGGCGCACCGGGATCGATCCTGCCACAGAGCCTAACGGAAACGCGGCGGCTGGAGATTCCCGCGCGGCACACGATGCTCACTTTCCACTTCGCGGTGTTGAACTACCGTTTCCCTCACCTCAATCGGTGTCTCTATCAACTGGAAGGCTTCGACAAGGAGTGGCACGATCCGGGTCCTGACTTCCAGGCCATCTACACCAACCTCGACCCAGGTAGCTACCGGCTCCGGGTGAAAGCGGCCAACAACGCCGGGGTGTGGAATGAGACGGGCGCGAGCCTGGAGCTGATCATCGTCCCGCCCTGGTGGCGGACGTGGTGGTTCCGCAGCGCGGCGATCCTGCTCGTTCTGAGCGGCGCGGTCGGGATCGGCGGGACCATTTCGACTCGCCGCACCCGCGCTCGCCTCGTCGAGGTGGAGCGGGAAAACCAGTTGTCCCGCGAGCGCGAGCAGGCACAGGCGGAGCGTGCGAAACTCCAGGATCAGCTCACCCAAGCGCAGAAGATGGAATCCGTCGGTCGTCTGGCCGGTGGCGTGGCGCACGATTTCAACAACATGCTCCAAGCCATCCTCGGCAATGCCGCGCTCGCCTTGCAGGACTTGCCGTTAGAAAGCCCGGTGCGTGAATTCTTGGAGGAAATCGATAAATCGGGCCGACGCTCCGCCGACCTCACCCGGCAGTTGCTGGCCTTCGCCCGTAAGCAGACCATTGCGCCAGAGGTGCTGGACTTGAACAGCACCGTGGGCGGCATGCTCAAGATGCTCCAGCGGTTAATCGGCGAGGACATCGAACTTGCCTGGGTATCGGCGGCGAAGCTCTGGCCGGTACGGATGGACCCCAGCCAGATCGACCAGATCTTGGCCAACCTCTGCGTGAACGCGCGCGATGCGATTGAGGGCGTCGGCAAGCTCATGATCGAAACCTCCAACGTCACCCTCGACGACACCTATGTCGCCTCCCATCCAGACGTCGACCCTGGCGATTATGTGCTGCTCACGGTGAGCGATACGGGCAAAGGCATGGATGCGGAGACGAAAGCTCATCTCTTCGAACCATTCTTTACCACCAAGGCAGTCGGCAAAGGCACCGGGCTGGGCCTGGCCACCGTCTTTGGCATCGTGAAACAAAACCATGGGTTGATCAGTGTTTACAGCGAGTCGGCCCATGGCACGACTTTCAAAATTTACCTGCCACGTTCGGAAGTGGAAGCGTTGGAGGCTCCCTTGGCGACGCTGAAACGCAAGGCGCGCGGCTCCGAAACGGTGCTGCTCGTCGAGGATGAGGTGCAGATTCTGAACTTGGGCAGCCGGATTCTGGAGCAGCACGGCTACACCGTGCTGGCTGCCTCCACCCCGCAAGCCGCGCTGGCCCTGGTGAAGCAAGCGAGCGCAACCATTCATTTGCTCATCACCGATGTGGTAATGCCGGGCATGAACGGGAAGGAGCTGATCGAGCGGCTGCGAAAGGGCAGGCCCGGATTACCCTGCATCTTCATGTCCGGCTACACCGCCGATGTGATCGCCCATCATGGCGTGCTGGAAGAGGGCGTAGCCTTTCTGCAAAAACCATTCACCATCGAAGGCCTGACCAAAAAGGTCCGCGAAATCCTGGATGCACCGCTGGAACCGCCTAGTTCCCGGTGAACCTCCTCATCCGTCATCGCCCGCTGAATCCGAATAAAATTTCCCTCCATGAAAACCGCGCTATTTTCCTCCTGTTTGCTGGGTCTGTTGGTACTGACCGTCCGGGCTCAACCGAGACAACACATCAATCTGAATGAGCAATGGGTCGCCAAACCCATCGCCATCGCCGAGGCCACGCCCGCAAACCTGCCGCTCGACTTCAAGACCCCCGGCAAGGGCTGGTATGCCGGCAACATGCCCAAACAAGTTCAAGAGTTCATCTTTGAACAGGGCGAGCTTCCCGATCCACACGTGGGAGACAACGCGGCGCTTTGGCTGCCCGTCTTCGAGCAGGACTGGGTGTATGGCAAACGGTTCCCCACGCCAAAATTCCCGGGCGCTATCGCGCTCTGTTTTATGGGCTTGGATACCGAGGTGGACATCTTTTTGAACGGCCAAAAAATCGCCGAATGTAACAACATGTTTCGTCGCTGGACGATTCCAGTCACCCAGCAGCTACGAGCCGAGGGCGAGGAAAACCTGTTGCTACTGCGCTTCCGTTCGCCCAAGGCGGCGTTGCGGCAATTCGCCGCCCTGCACGGCAAGTCCGACCTCAAGATAACGAAATACCTGCGCAAATGTCACTCTGACTTCAGTGCCTACATGGGGGCGCGTCCCGACTTCATCAAGATGGGGATTTTCGATGCCGTGTATCTCGATCTACTGCCCGCTGAACATTTCGGGGAGGTCTATGTTCGAAGCGAATTGACCGATGATTTCTCGCAAGCCCGCGTCATCGTGGCCCCGGATATTCAGAACTCCAAGTCAGCCGAGATCTCGTACGAACTATTCGCGCCGAACGGCCAATCCCTGGCCAAAGCGACGATCGGCCCGAGCCAAAACTTTACGATCCCCGTCGCGAAGCCGGAACTGTGGTGGCCGATGGCTTATGGTTCCCAGCCGCTCTACACCTTGAAGCTGCGACTGCTCGCGCAAGGCAAGGCGCTCGACGAACAGGAGATCAAGTTTGGCATTCGCGACGTGAAACCCGTCTTCAAGGATGAGAAAACCGGTGAGCACCGGTTCGGTTTTCGCATCAATGGGAAGATGATCTTTATGCACGGCGTCTGCTGGGCGCCGTTGGAGGGCTTCACGCATGTCTGGGATGCGAAGCGTGCGGCCCAATTGTACGAACTGATGAGACTGGGGCACTTCAATTTCGTGCGCGTTTGGGGCGAGGGCAGCATTCCCGATCGGACTTTTTTTGAGCAATGCGACCGCGACGGCATCGTGGTCTGGATGGAATTCATGACCGGTGATGGCATTCGTTTCCCCCTCGATGACCCCGGCAGCGTGGCCAACATTCGCGCCGAAATCGCCGACGAAATTAAACGCCTGCGCAACCATCCGAGCCTAGCCGTCTGGTGCGGCGGGAACGAACACTACCTCGGATTTCCCTCCAACGATAGCGACAATACTAAACCCGTGGGACGGGAGTTATTCCAAAAAATCATGCCCGAACTGGTCGCCCAGCACGATCCGCAACGCTACTTTCATCCCAGTTCGCCCTGGGGTGGTGAGAACTGGCCCAATGGAAACTATCCCCTCGAAGGCGACTTTCACGATTACAACACCGTTCGGTTTCAGCCGCTGTCGGATGTCCCGCTGTTCATGGCGGAGGTATGCATGATCAGCCCCTACTCGGCGCACAATATGAGGCGCTTCATCCCGGCGGACCAATTCTGGCCGGAAGGATTTCGCTATATCATTGATAAACCGGGAAAGATCGCGTGGCCGGATAGCTGGAAGAAACACACCACCGGCAGTTCCTGGGAGAAGATGGGGCGGACTCAGGATTTTTGCGACATCCAGAATGCCGAAGACGCCTGTCGGGTTTTTGGCACGGCCCACGGACACTATTTGCGCGATGTCTATGAACGGCTGCGGCGAGGCGTGCCCGATGGCCAACCGGACGGCAACCGCCGCTCGTGGGGCGCGGCCATCTGGCGGCTGAACGATACCTGGCCCATGATCTACATGAGTGTAGTGGATTATTATAACGAACCAAAGATCCCCTACTATTTCCTAAAACGCTCCTGCGAGCCGGTCTTGGTTTCGTTCGAGCAAACGCCGGATAAAATCTGTGTCTGGGTGGTGAACGATACAGCGCAACCGCTCAATGATACACTGACGGTCGAGCTATGGACCTTCGATGGGAAAATAAAGCAACGCATCACGCGGCCCGTAGCTCTGGCGGCCACTGAATCAAAGCGCGTCGTGGATTTAACGACGGCCTTCTATGAAATTAGGAAGCGCGATGAGTTCATCGTCGCTCGACTGGGCGATCAGACCGTCTCGCATCTGCTCTGGGCCGAAAAATTCCTCAAACTCCCCGAGGGTGAGATCCAAGTCCGCCGCGAAAAGGACACCCTGATCCTCAGCGCGAAGGTCTTTATCAAAGACGTGGCCTTGAATATGCCCTCCGTGGCCGGCGCGGTTTTTAGCGACAACTATTTCAACTTAATCCCCGGAGAGGAGAAACGCGTGAATATCATCGCCGACATGGGCGGCAAATCGATCACAATTCAAGGATTGAACAGCTCAGCGAAGACGATGGATTGGAAACGTTAACCGTTTCGACACAGCTATAGTGTCAAATCACCTTTTAATGAAAACCATGCTCTACCTACTCTCTCCGCGCCCGCTTGCGGCCTGTTTCGCCTTCGGTGCTTGTGCCGTGGCTTTTGCGCAGATGCCCGCCGAAAAAATGGGGCAGAAACCATTCCCGGAACGTGAGCAGGTTTTCACGTCAGTTGAGGGCTCCAATAAACCCATGGGCGATGGTTTCGGCATCTTTCCCGGGCGCGTTGTCTGGGTCCAAGATTTTAACTCCACCAAGTGGGATGGGAAAACGGGCAAGTGGTGGCATGAGCCCAATATTGATCAACCCACGGTCGAAGCGATGGTTTCCAAGACCATGCAGGTTCTCACGGGTGCCGAGGCTGATGCCGAAGCGTGGGATAAACTTTTTCGGGATTTCAACAAGAGTCACGGGCGCGGAGATCGTGGTTACCGCAAAGGAGAGAAGATCACCATCAAGGTGAACATGAATCCCGATGAGAAGGACGGCGAGTGGACCAACGCCGGATTCCCGAGTCCGCACATGGCCTACGCCATGGTGAAGCAACTCATTGAAAAAGCAGGGGTACCCGGTGAATGCATCACGATCGCCGATCCCTCGCGGCCCATTAAGGATATGCTGCTGTATAAAATCCGTGGAGACGCACGCCCAGATTTCCAGAAGATCGTCATCGCGGACAAGCAAGGCGGTGAAGGTGCACGCATTACAGCCGAGCCAGACATGAAGGCGCCTGTATACTTTGAGATTCCACACCCCGATGGAACCACTGAGAAGACGCAGCTGTACCTACCTATAGTTTACACGGCAGCCGATTATATGATCGACTATTGCGTCGTGCGCTCGCACCGCGTTTTCGGACTGACGCTGTCTTTTAAAAATCATTTCGGCGCGGTCTATAACGCGCAGAAGAAGCGATTTACCCCTGATATTCTCCATGCCTTTGCCATCTGGGATTATGGCACGCCGTATACACACGGGCACTACAACGGCCTCGTTCCGCTCCTGGGGCACAAGGATGTTGGCGGCAAAACACTGCTCTACTTCGCGGAAGGTTTATATACGGCGCCCAATCAAAGCACGGCAACCAACGTGATGCGTTGGAAGACCTATGGCGATCGCTGGTTCTCGAGTGTGCTGGCTTCGCAGGATCCTGTCGCGCTCGACTCGGTGGGGCTTGATCTCGTAACGACCGAGCCGAACCTGACGATGCAGCCGGACGGCAGACCAAACCCCTGTTTTAACGGCAATATTGACGGTTACCTTCATGAAGCCGCGCTCGCTGGCAAACCTCCCTCCGGTGCGGTGTATGATCCGGAAAGGGATGGGACCGTACTCAAGAGCCTCGGCGTTCATGAGCATTGGAATAACTCCACTGACAAACAATATTCCCGCAACCTGGGGAAGAATACGGGCATCGAATTAATCCAAGTTAAATGAAGCACGAACCATCGGACGCAGTCCCACTGCGTCCGATGAAACCGTCATATACAGGCCGCTAAACGCCGCTCTCGGCGTTGCGCATGATGAGGGCCTGCCAGATGCCCTCACCTGCGCTGTGGCAATGGTCAGTTTAGATCGACGTTGATTGAAAAGGCCGTCGCTCCCAGCTGTTTGGATCTTTCGCCGGGGGCCGCATTGCCGACAATAACAGTCGCCTTACCCTTATGCTGAACCTTTTCCCCTTTATTGTTTATATAAGAGAATTCTTCATAGGGAATCGAAAACTTCGCGTTGCCGCTGGCTCCCTTCCCAAGTGAAACCCGTTTGAAGGCAATAAGGGATGATATTGGCAGTTGTTCATTCTTTTCATCGATATGCAGGTACAACTGCACCACCTCGTCCCCATCGACAGTCCCGACGTTCTTTATATTGACGGAAAGATCGAGGTTTTGACCCTTAGCCAACGTCGCTCCAGACACCGTGGGGTTGCCCCATGCGAGCTTGGCATAACTGAGCCCAAAGCCGAACGGATACAGCGGAGTCTTGGTCATATACTTATAGGTTCTTCCCACCATCGAATAGTCCTCGTAAGGCGGTAACTGCTCAATGGACTCGGGGAAAGTAATCGGCAGCTTTGCCGAAGGCGAAACATTGCCGAAGATGATGTCGGCGACAGCGTCTCCGCCACGTTCACCGGGATACCAAGCATACAAGACGGCGTCGGAAAGCGCTGAAACCTCGCGGAGGTCGAGCGGCATTCCTGCGCAAATCACCGTGATCACCTTGTTCCCCTTGGCCTTCGCCTTCTTGCTTATCGCTCGCAAGAGTATCAACTGGCTTTCAGGCAGCTTCATATCAAGAATGTCGCCTCGATTGGCCGAGGCAATCGACTCTCCCTCTTCGCCTTCCAGTAAGAGAGTAAGTCCCAGGGTGACAATGGTGGCTTCTGCTTCAGCCGCATGTCCACTAAACCAGTCCATATCGTTTTTGTTCTCGGTTGTGAGCAGGGCACCTTGCCTGAACTCCATGGCCGTTGAGGGCGAAACCTTCGCTGCTACGCCTTCCATAATGGTTCTCATGTCTGAGTTAACGCCGCAGTAATTCCCTACAAGCGATAATGCGTCGGCAGCTAACGGACCGGTCATGAAGAGAATTCGGCTGTTTGGATTCAGCGGCAATGCGTTGTCATTTTTGAGCAGCACGATCGATTTGTGTGCTGATTCGAGGGCCAGTTTCTTTTTGGCCTCGTCGTTGATCACCGCTGGGCTGATGGCACGGTAGGGATTTGCGCTAGTATCATCGAACATGCCCAGTTTAATACGGGTCTTCAAGGAACGCATGAGTCTAGCATCTAGATCGGCCATGGATACCAGACCTCGATCAAAAGCTTGTTGGAGACTCTTGGTGTAGGTTTCGCCACAATTGATATCCACACCCCGCTTGAGGGCTAAGGCAGCGGATTCGGCCGAATTAGCGGTGACGCCGTGCTTCTTGTGGAAATTCTCTAACGCACCGCAATCACTCACAATATGTCCTTGGAAATTCCACTCTTTGAGTAGGATTTCCTGCAGCAATAGATTGCTGCCACAGCAAGCCTCGTTGTTTGTGCGATTGTAGGCGCACATCACCGCCTCAACACCTGCATCGACGCATTTTTTGAACGCCGGCAGATAGGTTTCTCTTAAATCCTTCGGGCTGACTACGGCGTTGAATGCATGGCGCAGTGCTTCTGGACCGCTATGTACTGCAAAATGCTTCGCGCAGGCTGCCACTTTAAGATACTTAGGATTGTGGCCCTGCAAGCCTGTGATATAGGCGGCTCCCATGGTTCCCGAGAGGAAAGGGTCTTCGCCAAAGGTCTCCTGTCCACGGCCCCAGCGGGGATCGCGGAAAATGTTTACGTTCGGTGACCAGAAGGAGAGCCCTTGATACAGTCTTGGGGCGTATCCGTTGTCTAGCAGGTGATTATTGATGGCACGGGCTTCGTCTGAAACCGCATCGCCGACGCGTTCCATCAGAGCGGGATCGAAGGTGGCGGCCAATCCGATAGCCTGGGGAAACACCGTGGCTCGCCCGGAACGTGCGACACCATGTAACGCTTCGCTCCACCAATCGTATTCAGGAATAGACAAGCGGGGAATGGCTGCGCTTGCATTCACCGTTTGGGAAATTTTCTCACTCAGTGTCATTGCGCCGATCAGTGAGGAGATGCGCGCTCCCGTCCCCATCTGACTGTCTAGCCATGGGCTTTTCCCTTGTGCGTAACCTAGTGAAGACAATGAGAACAGGAATAGTACAAATGCTTTATTTTTCATGATAACGCCTAACTTTTTTTGGATTGTAACGGCTGTTGAAGACATCGACAGGGCAATCCGGCAGATTGCTTTCCTCTCTCGCGATATGTCAATGTCAGGAAATTGATAACGTCTGGAATCTTTCTCGCATTTCTTGGACGGTTAGAGCGGAGGAAGGCCCGCTCCCACCAACAAAAGCACACCGCCCGACGCTGCCGCGCCCGCCGCGGACAGCGAATTCGGAGGGGCAAATTTTTCGCCAGCTCGACTTTAAAAGGTACTCACGACGAGCCAAGCGCCCCCGATAAAAACGAGAACACCGCAGGCCCGGCGCAGCCATTTGGCTCCAGGCGTGTTGTTCTGCCAATTGAGCCAACGCTGCACCCAACTGCTGGATACACCGGCCAAGCCTATCACGGTGCAATGGCCCAGACCGAAAAGAGCGAGTACGCTAACTGCAAACACAGGGTTCGTCTTCGCCATGCTAAACGTGACACCAAGCACCGGTGCCATGAAGCCGAAGGTGCAAGGCCCAAGCGCCACGCCAAAGATAAGGCCGAAGAGAAACGCACCGAGCACGCCTTTGCGTGGTTGATTTGGCGCGATCCTACAACGGTCAGGCATCGGCAACACGTCGAGCAGGTGAAGTCCGAAACCGAAAAAGACAGCCGCAACGGCATAGTTTCCCCAAGCACCAATATCCCCCATCATGCGACCCGCAGCCGCCGTCAATGCGCCGATCAGTGCAATCGAGAGCAAGATGCCGAGTGCGAACAATGTGGAGAGTCCGGCCGCGCGGCGCGGAGTGACCACGCCGCCACCTTGCAGAAAACCAACGATCAGCGGGATACTCGCGAGATGACAGGGACTGAGCACGATGCTCAGAATTCCCCAGGCGAACGCTGCTGCGAGCGCGACGCCTTGGGACCCGGTCATCGCGTCAGTCAGGGTAATAAACAGCTTTTCCATGCGATCAGTTTTGTTTCTGGCCAGTGGGTTCTTTCAACGTGACGCCGAGTTCCTTCCACTTCGCGAGGATGTCCTTTTCGGCCATGAAGCCTTCATGCCGGGCCAGTTCCTTGCCATCGGCGCTGTAGAAAATCTGCGTAGGGATCATACGGATACCGTATTTTTCGCCCTCGCCCTTGTTCTCCCAGACGTCGATGAAAACCACGTCGAACTGCCCGGCGTGCTCCTTGGTGAGTTTGTCGAGAATGGGTTTCATCATTTTGCACGGGATGCATTTCCCCGCACCGAGATCGACCATGCGCGGCAGCGCCGCTTTGGCTACCGGGGCTGGTGTGCTGTCAGCAGCTTGGAGACCGGCCGCCACGAAAGAGAGGCAGGCGCATGTACCAAGGAACGAACGGAGAAGTAAGTTGAATTTCATGGGGCGGCGTTAGTCTTCATTGCCGCTACAGGAACACTTTGGTTTGTCGGTATTCATGAGATGGGTTCAGACGAGCAGTTTCTTGACGTCATCCAGCGAAGGCACTTTGCCCGCTACCTTCACCTGACCGTCAACGACCAGCGCCGGCGTGAACATCACGCCGAAGTTGGCGATTTCGGCCAGGTTAGTAACCTTGGTTAGCTCGTAAGTGAGCCCGAGTTCTTTGGCCGCTTTGTCGGCTGTTTCAGAGAGGAAGGTGCATTTCTTGCAACCCGTACCGAGAATTTGGATCTTTTTCATGGATGTTAAAAAGTGGTGTTCAGAGCAGAGCATTGAAGAGAAAGCCGACCAGCATGATACCGACAGCCACGACGCCGAAGAACGTGAGGAGCAGTGGCCACTTGAGCACCTTGCGCAGGATGACGGCTTCAGGCAGCGAGAGTCCGATGACGGACATCATAAACGCCAACACTGTGCCCAGCGCCGCACCTTTACTGAGCAGCGCCTGCACCACGGGAACAATCCCGGCCGCGTTGGAATACATCGGGACACCAATCAACACCGACAACGGCACTGACCACCAGGCGTCCTTACCCATGATGGCCGCCATGGCGTTGGTCGGCACATAACCGTGGATGCCAGCGCCCACCGCGATACCGATCACAACATAAAGCCAGACTCGGCCAACGATGTCGCGCACGGCCTCACGACCGGCCGCCACGCGCCCAGAGAAATCAATGCTTTCCTCCACCACTCCAGACGAACCGGTCTTCGTGGCATACACCCAATCTTCGACCTGCCGCTCTAGCTTCAACCGTCCAATAATCCAGCCCGCGACGAGGGCGATGAACAATCCGGCGCCCAAATAGAGAGCCGCCACTTTCCAGCCGAATAAACCGAACAGCAGCACCAATGCGATTTCGTTAACCATTGGAGCCGAGATCAAAAACGAAAACGTCACCCCGAGCGGTACGCCCGCCGTAACGAAACCAATGAAAAGCGGAACCGCCGAACAGGAACAAAACGGTGTCACGACGCCAAGTAATGCCGCCAGCACATTGCCCACCGATTCACGTTTTCCTGCGAGAATCGCCCGGGTGCGATCTGGGGTGAAATACGACCGCACGATGCCGACGCCAAAGACGACGAGCACCAGCAGCATCAAGACCTTCGGCACTTCAAAAACGAAGAACTCAACCGCACTCGCCAGATGGGTGCCGGCCTTAAGACCGAAGGCCTGATAAGTTAACCAGTGCGCAGCAAGAGCGAGATGGCCATAAACCAGCCACCACAAGACGGACACTACGAGTCCCACACTAACATACTTAATGACAGCGGAAGTTCTCCTCTTGTGAGGTAAGAGAGGTGTGATACGCGGAGTCGTGTCGGCTGATAAGCTCATAGCGGATTGAATACTCGAACCTTCAAATTTATCTTTGCTTCGTCATTTCGCGAAAAGGAGAAATATCTGACAAAAAACTCATGCGCAGCAGCGGCGCACCTCGACGGTCTCGCCCTTGCTGGCTGCATCAAGACACGCGGTGAACGAACTCACGCAAGGTAGTGCCACTTTGTAGAACACCTGGAGCCCTCGTTTCTCGTCCTCCAGCACCCCCGCAGCTTTCAAAACGGTGAGGTGACGCGACACGGCCGACCAACCCAGTCCCACCAAATCAACCAGCTCGCAGACGCAACGTTCGCCTGAGCCCAGTTCCTCGACGATCTGCAATCGAGCCGGATGGCCAAGTGCCTTGAAGACGGCGGCGCGTTGTTGGCGACGTTGGGCAGCGGACGCATTCTTTTTCATAGCGTCATCTATTTCGCATTTGTGTGAAATAGTCAAAGTATGTTCTTGTGGGCCGACGCCGAGCCGACGATTTCTGGCCTAATCGTTGGGGATCGTAACGTGGATTTCACAATATACCGCTTGCCGAATATGCCGTACTTAGAATGTTGTTCGCCTCATGGAACTGGTGCAAATTTACGAATGCCTGTGTGACCGGACGCGCCTGCGAATTCTACATCTGCTTTTAAACGGGCCTCTCTGCGTTTGTCATTTTCAAGAGGTCCTGCGGGAGCCGCAGGTGAAGATTTCCAAACGCCTCGCCTACCTCAAGAGCAAGAAAATGGTGGAGGCCGAGCGCTGCGCCAATTGGATGATCTACCAGCTTCCCACCAAGCGCTCAGCCCAACTGAAAGCCAACCTCGCCTGCTTGCAGGATTGCGCGCAAGAGGAACGTATTTTCCGCGAAGACGCCGGCCGACTGAAAAAAGTCCGCGCTTCTTTCGGCACCGATACTCCGGCCTGCGTGCGGGAGCCGGGAGCGACCTGCTAAATCGCGTGCCTCTTTCCCCCTGTCCGAGGAATTCCTTTCCCTCCAACGGCCCTGCATACCATTCCCCTCCATGACTCCTAGAAAAACTTACAGAGTTCTTTTTCTCTGCACCGGCAACTCCGCACAATTATTCACCATATGAAAAAAGTCCGTATCGGTATCAATGGTTTCGGTCGTATAGGTCGCCTCACGTTCCGCGCCGCGTGGAACTGGCCCGAATTTGAATGGGTGGTCATCAACGACCCCAAGGGAGGCGCCGAGTGTGCCGCGCATCTGCTCACATTCGATTCCGTGCAGGGGCGCTGGTCGCAAAATGCCGTCGTCGAAGGCGAAAACACCATTCGCATCGGAGAGCAACGCATCGCGTTCACCGAACACACGAAGCCGGGTGAAGTCGATTGGGCCGCTCACGGCGTGGACATCGTATTAGAGTGTAGCGGCAAGTTCCGCACGCCCGAACAACTGGCTCCCTTCTTCGAGCGTGGCGTGAAAAAAGTGATCGTGGCTGCTCCGGTCAAAGGTGGCGATGCGCTTAACATCGTGATGGGCGTCAACGATCATCTCTACGACCCGGCGAAACATCGTCTGCTCACCAACGCCTCCTGCACAACCAACTGCCTAGCGCCCATCGTGAAAGTGATTCACGAAGGGCTCGGTATCGAACATGGCGCCATCACCACGGTCCACGACGCCACTAACACGCAGACCATCATCGACGCGCCGCACAAGGACTTGCGTCGCGCTCGTGCCGCCGGCCTTTCACTGATTCCGACGACGACGGGAAGCGCCACCGCCATCGGGCTCATTTATCCCGAACTCCTCGGCAAGCTCAACGGCCACGCGATCCGCGTACCTCTTTTGACTGGTTCTCTGACCGACTGCGTTTTCCAGGTGAAGCGCGACACGACAGCCGAGGAAGTGAACGCACTGCTCAAAGCCGCGAGCGAAACCGCCCCGCTCAAAGGCATTCTCGACTTCGAAACGCGCCCGCTGGTTTCCATCGACTTCAAGGGCAACCCTGCCTCCGCCACCATCGATGCGCTCTCCACGATGGTGGTCAACAAGCGCCTGGTCAAAATCTACGCTTGGTATGACAACGAATGGGGTTACTCGAACCGCATGGCTGAACTAACCCGAAAGGTCGCCCGCTCACTCTAAGGATTTCGCGTGAACGTTCGAAATTACATTCTCGTCACCGGTGCCTACTGGGGCTTCACGCTCACCGACGGTGCGCTGCGAATGCTGGTGCTGCTGCACTTCTTCAATCTCGGCTACTCGCCGGTGACGCTGGCGTTCCTGTTTCTTCTCTACGAATTCTTCGGCATCGTCACCAACCTGCTCGGCGGCTGGATCGCTTCGCGCATGGGGTTGCGGGTGACGCTCGTGTCCGGCCTCGCGCTTCAGGTCGCAGCCTTGGGGATGCTCGCGTTGCTCAATCCCGCGTGGTCCGAGTTTGCCTCTGTGTCATGGGTTATGGTTTCGCAAGCCTTGTCAGGCATCGCGAAAGACCTGACAAAGATGAGTTCCAAGAGCGCGATCAAGGTGCTCGTTCCAGCCAATGCGAAAGGAAAGCTTTTTAAATGGGTCGCGCTTCTCACCGGTTCGAAAAACGCGCTCAAGGGTGCGGGATTTTTCCTCGGCAGCTTTCTTCTCGCCACCGCCGGATTTGCCGGTGCGCTCTGGATCATGTCGGGCGCGCTTGCCGTGGTTTGGCTGGGCTCGTGGCTTTCGCTGCCGCGCGACATGGGCAAGTCGAAGATCAAAGCGGGCTGGAGCGATTTGTTTTCGAAAAGCCGCGAGATCAACGTGCTTTGCCTGGCGCGGTTTTTTCTCTTCGGTGCGCGTGATATCTGGTTCGTGGTGGGCGTGCCGGTATTTTTGCGGGGCGTGCTGGGTTGGTCCTTTTCCCAGGTTGGAGCCTTCATGGCGTTTTGGGTGATTGGCTACGGGATCATTCAAGGTTCGGCACCTGCGATTTTGCGCGGCCGCGCTCCCGCAGGCGGCACGGCCTCGGGCATAGCCTTCGCGCTTGCGGCTGTGGCAGCGGCGATTCCCCTTGGGCTCGCCGCCGGGCTGCCAAGCGCCATGGTGATTGTTGGCGGTTTGGCTGTGTTCGGTGCCGTGTTCGCCCTCAACTCGGCGGTGCATTCGTATTTGATTTTGGATTACACGGACGGCGACAAGGTCGCGCTGAATGTGGGGTTCTACTACATGGCGAATGCGGGAGGCCGACTCGTGGGCTGCCTGCTCTCCGGCGTGCTCTATCAGTTTGCCGGGTTGGCGGGCTGTCTGTGGGGCGCGTTCGTCTTTGCTTTTGCCGCTGCGGTGACCGCCTTGAAATTGCCTCGCGAAGCCCTGCACGCCGAAAAATTAGCTCTAGCTTCGGTGAAGGCCGACGGCGACTAACGTAGTCGAAACCAAAACTATTTCGATCATGTCCGACGCTGTTTCGAAAAACATGTCCTTCCTAGACCGTTATCTCACGGTCTGGATTTTTGCCGCCATGGCTCTCGGTGTCGTCCTCGGTCATTTCGTGATCTCCGATCCGGCCGCGTTCTTCGCGCCGATGACGGTCGGCACAACCAATCTGCCGATCGCCATCGGGCTCATCCTCATGATGTACCCGCCGCTCGCGAAGGTGAAATATTCGCAACTGCCCAAAGTTTTTGCCGACACACGGGTACTAACCTTGTCGCTGGTCCAAAACTGGGTTGTTGGCCCTGTCCTGATGTTCTTCCTGGCGATCCTCCTGTTGCGTGATCACCCCGATTACATGGTCGGTCTCATCTTGGTCGGCATCGCGCGCTGCATCGCGATGGTGCTCGTTTGGAACGAACTCGCCAAGGGCAGTCGTGAATACGCCGCCGGGCTCGTCGCGCTCAACAGCATTGCGCAGATCCTTTTCTACAGTTTCTTCGCTTGGCTCTTTATCACGGTTCTGCCTCCGTATTTCGGCTTGGCCGGAACAGTGGTGAAGGTGAAGATGGCCGACATCTTCTGGAGCGTGATGATTTATCTCGGCATCCCGTTCGCAGCGGGTGTGCTAAGCCGGGTTTTCCTCGTGCCGCTCAAAGGCGAGGAATGGTACGAGAAGAAATTCATCCCGAGAATTTCGCCGATCACGCTCACGGCGTTGCTCTTCACCATCGTCGTGATGTTCACGTTCAAGGGCGACACGCTCGTGCAGCTGCCACTCGACGTGCTCCGTATCGCGATCCCGCTCGTGTTGTATTTCGCGATCATGTTTTTCGTCAGCTTCTTCATGGCGAAAAAACTCGGTGCCGATTATCCGCACTCCGCGTCGCTCGCCTTCACTTCGGCGGGCAATAATTTCGAACTCGCCATCGCCGTAGCCATCGCGGTGTTCGGCCTGAACTCAGGTGTGGCTTTCGCCGCCGTGGTCGGACCGCTAATCGAAGTGCCCGCGCTGATCGGCCTCGTGCACGTGTCATACTGGTTCAAACGGCGCTATTTTAAAGAATCGCCAGCGTCAGGCTGAACCGCCCGCACCTTTCCAGCCAGCACTTTGCTATGAGCGAAAAACCAAACGTTCTCATCCTCTGCACCGGAAACTCTTGCCGTAGCCAAATGGCCGAAGGGCTGCTGCGCGCGGCGGTCGGCGATCTCGTCGATGTGTTCAGCGCTGGCGTAAAGCCCGCCGGTCGCGTCCATCCTCGCGCCATCGCGGCACTGGCTGAGATCGGCATCGATATTTCGGGGCACACCTCGAAACACCTCGATCAATTTCTCAGCCGTCCGATCACGACCGTCATCACCGTCTGCGGAAACGCAGACGAGGCATGCCCGATGTTCCCCGGCAAAGTGAACCGGCATCATTGGGGCTTCGACGATCCCGCTCACCACGTTGGCACCGAGGAAGAAATCACCGCGCAGTTCCGCAAGGTGCGTGATGAAATGAAACGTATCTTTGAGGCCTACGCCGCCGGCCTCTACGACCGCAGCGCCAGCGAGTGATTGCGGCTGTGGCTGCTCTGCCGATTCACAAGCCCGCACCGTGGGCTATTCAGACGCCGACCTGGCCTCTGCGCCAGGCGAGCCTCGGCCTCGGCTGCGCCTGCTCCACACATGCAGCGGTCTACCCACCCTGCTCAGAACATCGAAATCGCGCTGGCGCTTTCGACGATCACCCAAGCGACACCGACAACCATTGAAGCGAGTAACGCGAATTTGAAACGTTTCCGCCAGCGTAGTTTGGTGTCGTAACGATCACTCGCAAACGGTGCTAAGCTTTCGCTTTGCGCCATGAAACTTACGAACTGAGCGTTCCTCAACCGAGTCGTCTGAATGAGGCTGTTGTCCACCCGACCCATGCGGATCGCGGGACGATGAAACAGGCTCTTCAGTACGTATAACATAAAGGGGTGGAGGTCTAATATCGGAAAAAAGAGTTCGTTTTTTCAATGTGAAAGCAGCACTGTGCCGGTTTTCACGTCGTTTTCACTGGTTATGCATCGCTTCCACTACGTCGGTCAAAATCTCCACTGCGAATCTGTCGATCTCGCCACGGTTGCTCAACTGTACGGAACACCCACCTATATCTACAGTTTGGGAACCATCGCGGATAACTATAATCGTCTCGCCAAAAGCCTGAGCGGCCTTGATGTGCAGATCTGTTATGCGATGAAGGCGAACTCCAACCTCGCTCTCCTTAAGCATTTTGCAAATCTCGGTGCCGGCTTTGATCTCGTCAGCGGCGGCGAAATCCGTCGCGTGATCGCGGCGGGCGCGGACGTGAAGAAGAGCGTCTTCGCGGGCGTCGGCAAGACCGAGGCGGAGATCACGTTGGCTCTGGAATCTGGGGTGTTTTCCTTTCATGTCGAGAGTGAGCCCGAACTCGCACGTATCGACCACGTGGCCGGTAAAATAGGCGTAAAGGCCGTGATCGCGATCCGCGTCAACCCGGATGTTGATGCGAAGACGCACGCCAAAATCACCACGGGAAAGAGCGACAACAAGTTCGGCATTCCGCTGAAATTTGCGTCGGCAGCCTACGAGGCCGCAGCAAAGTACAAGAATATCGAGATCCGCGGCGTGCAGATTCACATCGGTTCGCAGCTGACCGAGGTCACTCCGTTTGTCGAAGCGGTGGAAAAACTGCTTCCTTTCGTCGCCGAACTAAAGGCCAGGTATGGCATCACGTATTTCTCCGTTGGCGGTGGCATTGGGATCGTCTATCAGGATGCACTCGCGAGCGGCCAGCAGGCTTGGTGGGATGCGCAGTCGGCTGACCAGCGCCCGATCACGCCTGAGGCGTACGGTGCGGCGCTCGTGCCGCTGCTCAAGCCGTTAGGCCTAAAGATTCTGCTTGAGCCCGGCCGATTCATGGTTGGCAACGCCGGCATTTTAGTTGCACGCGTTGAATATTTAAAGCGCGGGCACGGTAAGAATTTTCTCATTCTTGACGCGGGTTTCAACGACCTCGTTCGCCCGGCGATGTACGAAAGTTATCATGAAATTGTGCCGGTGCATCGCGACACGACGCGGCGTGCGCTGAAGGCCGACATCGTCGGGCCGATCTGCGAGAGCGGCGATTGTTTCGCCAAGGACCGTCAGCTCCAGGAACTCGGCGAAGGTGAATTCGTCGCCTTCATGAGCGCCGGGGCTTACGGTGCCAGCATGGCGAGCCGTTACAATACGCGGTCATTGCCGGCTGAGGTGGTGGTGAATGGTTCGATTTTCGAACTAGCCACGGCACGCGAAAGTTTTGAAGCGATGATCGCGGCTGAAAAGGTGCCGGGGTTTTTGCGTTAACGTGAAGACTACGACTCACACGCTCAGAAAACTTAAAGGCCAGCGGCCGATCGTGTGCGTCACGGCGTACGATGCGATCACCGCCCGTTTTGCGAGCGAGGCCGGTGTCGATGTGATCCTGGTGGGTGATTCCGTTGGCAACACGATGCTCGGTTTCGAGAACACCGTTCCGGTGACGCTCGACCACATGTGCCATCATACGGCGGCCGTGGCGCGAGCCAAACCAAACGCCATGGTTGCGGCCGATGTGCCTTTCGCTGAAGCGCATTATGATTTTGAACGTGTGCTCCGCGCTTGTCAGCGCTTGATGCAGGAGTCCGGCGCGGAGGCGGTGAAGATTGAAGGCGGGGCTTTGCTGGCGCCGATGGTGGCGCGGCTCGTCGAAGCGGGTGTGGCGGTGTGGGGTCACATCGGCTTAAAACCGCAGCAGGTACATGCGTTGGGGCGTTATCGGAAGTTCGGCACGACGCCGGCGGAAGCCGAGAGTTTGATGGTGGATGCGCTGGCGCTGGAGAAAGCAGGCGCGTTTGCGTTATTGATCGAGATGGTGGAACCGAATCTGGCGCGGACGTTAAGCGAAACGGTGAGAGTGCCAGTGATCGGCATCGGCGCGGGTCCCCATTGCGACGGGCAGATTCTTGTCTCTACGGACATGCTCGGTCTTTCGGGCGGCTACGTGCCGGGGTTCGCGAAGAGATTTGCCGAGGCGGGCGAGCAGTTCAAAAAGGGCTTCGTTGATTATGCCGAGGCCGTGCGCTCGAGGAAATTTCCCGAGTGAGAGAGGCGGTTTCAGCACGTTCAGGATGACAAATCTGGATCACACCCACTTATGCCAATTACGCCTCGATTTTAAACATGGCGCGGTAGCGCCGGTAGGGATGATGCTCCGCATCGTCCTCGGGCAATGACGGAGCATTGCCCCTACCTTAAGCTCAAAACCAATTGATAAAGGTATTTTTATTCCAATGAACTTTGCTGTAATCGGAGCGGGAGCGTGGGGAACGGCCTTTGCGGTGCATCTGAGCCGGCTCGGGCACACCGTGACACTCGTGCCACGGCGGTTTCAACAGGCTCTGGCGCTTTCGACCACGCACGAGAATAGCGAGTATTTGCCGAACATCGCGCTACCGCCCAGTCTGCAAATCGGTCATGAACTGGTGCCGGTGTTGATGGAGGCTGACGTGGTTTTGCTGGCGTGTCCGGCGCAGGCGTTGCGTGCGACGTGCGGGCAGTTGAAGGCGAGCCTCGGACTGGCGACGCAGTTGAAAATGATCGTGAGCCTGGCGAAGGGGCTCGAACTCGGCACACATTTGAGGCCGACGGAAGTGATAGCGTCCGTGATGCCGCAGTATGTCGCTGCGGCGTTGAGCGGCCCGACGAATGCGGCCGAAGTGGCGCTGGGCAAGCCGTCGGCGATGACGCTGGCAGCGGGGCGGATCGATGATTATGTGATGGCGGTGCAGACCGCGTTGAGCGGGCCGACGCTGCGGGTGTACACGTGCGACGATGTGGCGGGTGTCGAAATCGGCAGCTGTTTAAAAAATGTTTATGCCATAGCGGCGGGTTGTTGTGACGGGTTGAAGCTCGGCGATAACAGCAAAGCGGCGCTGCTCACGCGGGCGCTGGCCGAGATGGTGCGGGTGGGGCAGGCGCTGGGTGCGCGACCGGAGACGTTTTACGGATTGAGTGGTTTCGGCGATCTGGTGGCGACGTGCCACGGTGGCTGGAGCCGCAACCGCGAATTTGGCCAGCGGGTGGGCGAAGGGCTTCCGGTGGCCGAACTACTCGTTGGACGTAAGACCGTGGTGGAGGGCTACAAGACGACGGAAGCGTTTGCGGAACTGTGTTACGATCAGAACATCGATGCGCCGATTTTGCGCGAGACGCGGGCGATGCTGTTTGAGGGCAAGCCGCCGCCAGAGGCGCTGGCGAGTTTGATGGGCCGCGAGTTGAAGCGGGAGAGCTGAAATTTCTCGGACGAGAAAGAGAACGAGGCGGAGGGCGGGTTACTTCTTGCCGCGCAGGCGATCAAGGAGGCTGGGCTTTTTAGCCTTTACGCCAAGTTCGGGAATCTTTGAGAGCGCTTCGTTGTCGAGTTGTTCGCCGATGTAGCTGCGGAGCTGGTCCATGTCGCTGAAGGGAACGTAAATGGGATGCCGGTAGTGCTGCTCGCGGAGGCGGTTGGCGAAAATGCCGAAACCGAGCTCGATCATGCGGTCGGCGATCTTGTTCAATTTGTCCATGCCAAGCGGTTCGGGCACGGGGTTGGTTTTGACGGCGGTGCGCACCTGCGCTTCGAGGTCCATCAATTCCTGGGTAATGCGGGTGCGCGCGGCCGGGTCGATGGACTGTTTTCTACGGGCCGACAATTCGTGGTACCGGTCGAGAAGGGCCTTGGTTTGATCGGGATCGCTCACAACGTCTATGATAGCGGGAACGGGCGGGACTCAAGAGCCTTCGCACGGTTTTATAAGCTTGATGGTGCGGTGGGTCGCGGCGGAGCGGTGGTTGGGCAACCCGTCCATCGAGTTGAGATCGCGCCGGTTTTGGGTCCTGGCTTGAACCTTTTCGATTTGTGCATCCACTGGGCGTTCGTCTAGGCACAAGCACAACTTCAAAGCCCCATGAGTGATGCCACAAGTGGTTCAGATTTAGATCGTAAACATAAATTGGTCATCTTCGCCTCGTCGCTAGGCACCGTGTTTGAATGGTATGACTTCTATATCTACGGCACGTTAGCGGCGTTTTTCGGGAAGCTGTTTTTTCCGCCGGAAAACGAGACGGCGGGCTTTCTGGCGAGTCTGGCGCTTTTCGGCGTGGGCTTTTCAGTGCGGCCTTTTGGTGCGTTGGTGTTTGGCCGAATCGGCGATCTGGTGGGGCGCAAATACACGTTTTTGGTTACGATTCTTGTGATGGGTATTTCAACCGCGCTGGTGGGCTTGCTGCCTACGTTTTCGCAGATTGGTTGGTTGGCACCGGTCATTCTGGTCGTTTTGCGCATCGCGCAGGGTCTGGCGCTGGGCGGCGAATACGGTGGCGCGGCAACTTATGTGGCGGAGCACGCACCGAAGGGAAAACGTGGTGCCTTCACCAGTTGGATCCAAACGACGGCGACGCTGGGCTTTTTCTTGTCGCTGGCGGTGATTTTGGGTGTGCGCGGCGTGATGAGCCCGGAGAGTTTTGCGGCCTGGGGCTGGCGTCTGCCCTTCTTGGTTTCGATCGTGCTGCTGGGTGTCTCGGTTTACATCCGCTTAAAACTTCACGAGTCGCCCGTCTATGCGCAGATGAAGGCGCAGGGCAAAACTTCGAAGGCTCCATTGACCGAGAGTTTTGCACGCTGGCCCAACCTTCAATTAGTGCTGCGCGCCTTGTTCGGTGCGACGGCCGGACAAGGCGTGGTGTGGTACACCGGGCAGTTTTACGCGCTCTATTTCCTGACGGCCACGTTGAAAGTGGACTACGTTAGCGCCTATTTGCTGGTTGCGATTTCGCTCGTGATTGGCACGCCGCTCTTTGTTGTTTTTGGGTGTCTTTCAGACAGAATCGGCCGCAAAAAGATCATGCTAACGGGCTGCTTGTTGGCGGCGCTCACCTACATGCCGATTTTTCGCGGGCTCACCCATTCGGCCAATCCGGCGCTTGCCCAGGCGATGCGCTATTCGCCGGTCGTGTTGCACACCACGGAATATCGCAACAACATCGAGCTGGCCTTTGCCGCCATGATTGATGCCGGAGGCAAGATCATTGGCCTCAAGCGCGTGCAGTCCGAAGCGGACGAGGCGCGCAATTATCTCAACGCTCGTGGTGTGCCGTTCACGCTGGCTCCCGCGCGGCCCGATCTGCCGCTCATGATGGATGTGGCGGATCGTTCGGTCGTTGGTTTTAACACGAAAGCCTACGAGGCCGCGCTGGCCCCGGCGGGTTACCCAAAAACGGCCGACCGGGATGCGATCAACCGTCCGGTGGTGGTGCTGCTGCTCGTGATTTTGATGTTGTACGTTGCGATGGTGTACGGGCCGATCGCGGCATTTCTCGTGGAGCTTTTCCCCACCAACATCCGCTACACCTCGATGTCGTTGCCGTACCATATCGGCAACGGTTGGTTCGGCGGATTTCTGCCGTTGATCGCGGCGTCGATCGTGGTGTTCACCGGAGATATTTATGCCGGACTATGGTATCCGATCGGCGTGGCTTTCGTCGGCTTTATCGTGGGCGCTCTGGCGCTGCCTGAGACGAAGGATAACGAGCTCTGAGGCTCGGTTCGGCTTTGCCAGGCATGAACAGAAAAGACCGGTTTATGCCTGCGGTGAAAACGTGGGCGCGCTCACTCGATGATGTAACCTTCCTCGCCGTGCTCCGCGACGTCGAGGCCCTGGGATTCTTCTTCTTCGCTTACGCGCAGTCCGCCGAAGACGAAGCTCACGAGTTTGGCGATGATGATGGAGGCTCCCACTGACCAAACGAGCACGATGCCGCCGGCTTTGAGCTGTTCGAACAGAAGGTTGGATTTGGCGATGGCGGCCAGACCCGGATGAATCGAGCTCGTGGCGAAAATGCCGGCCATGATCGTGCCGATCGTGCCGCCGATGGCGTGGACGCCGAAGGTGTCGAGCGAGTCGTCGTATTTGAAAAGGGACTTCAGGTAGTTACAGGCCAGATACGTGGCAGCACCGGCGATCAGGCCGATCAGCACGGCGCTGCCGGCCGCGACGAAGCCACTGGCAGGAGTAATGGTGGCAAGGCCAGCGACGGCACCGGAGCAGAAACCGAGCACGCTGGGCTTTCCTCGGCGGAAATATTCGAGCAGCGGCCACATGATGCAACCGGCGGCGGCGGCGAGCGTGGTGTTGACAAAAGCATTGACCGCGATGCCGTCGGCGGCGACCGCGCTACCGGCGTTAAAACCATACCAACCGACCCAAAGCATGCCCGTGCCGGTCATACAAAAAACCATGCTGTGCGGCGGCATCGGTTCGCGTCCGTGCCCCATGCGTTTTCCAAGGACGACGCAGAGCGCGAGGGCGCTCCAGCCGGAGGTCATGTGGACAACGATGCCTCCCGCAAAGTCGATCGCCTTGATCGCGGCGTTCGGGTTCAGCAAGCCGCTCATCCAGCCGTCCACGCCCCAAACCATGTGGGCAACAGGGAAGTAAACGACGAACATCCAGATAACGCTAAAGAGCATGATTGCCTTGAACTTCATGCGTTCGGCGATCGCGCCGATGGTGAGGGCGGGCGTGATGATCGCGAACATCATCTGGTAAACCATGAAGAGGCTGTGCGGCACCCATTGGGCGTAGTCGTGGTTCGGTTCGAGGCCGACACCGCGCAAAAAGCTGAAATCCAAGCCACCGAAGAAACCGTTGCCGCGGGCGAAGGTCAGGCTGTATCCACAAATCCACCACAGGATCGCAACGCTACCGGCGAGACCGAGACACTGGGCAAGGACAGAGAGTACGTTCTTGCGGCGCACGAGGCCGCCGTAAAAGAGTGCGAGGCCGGGCAGCGTCATAAAAAGCACCAGCGCGGAACTGGTCATCATCCACGCGCTGTGGCCGGGGCCGCCGTTGGGGATTTTGGATTGGGCCTGGCCATCGGTTGCGCGCACCGTGTTGTTGACGTACGCTTCCAGATCGGCGAGCCGTTGCTCAGTCGTGGGCGCGGGCAACGTGGCGGCCGACACCTCGGCGGCAACCAGACTTGAAGAAAGGACGACGCCGGCGAGGGCGACGATTAACGCACAGAACAGGGTTTTCATAGGCTTAAAAAAGGGGGCGGCGGGGAAGCGGACGCATGAACCGAAGCGGGCGGCGATCCTGGCTGGTTGGCGGGCATGCATCCGACACCGAAATCGGAAAACGAACGACGTTAGGCATGAATTTGACGATGAATAGCTTTAATGTAATGAAATGATTTCATACTCCATAGACTAACAGACTCGTCGCTGCGGGTCCGAAATAGGGTCCCGCCAAGCTTGCAAAACACGCCGCGCGGTGTTTCCACACAGGGCAACGAAATGAGCATGCGTTTTTGTATCTTGGGCAGTGGCAGTTCAGGCAATTGTGCCCTGCTCCAGACGGAGCAAACACGCGTCCTGGTCGACGGCGGCTTTTCTGCGCGCAAGACGGGCCAGCTCCTCGCGGCGGTGGGCGAATCGCTCGAAAAGATTGAGGCGATTTTTGTCACGCACGAGCACGGTGATCACGCCGCTGTGGTTAAAGGGCTGGCGCGTTTCCCGCACATTAAGGTCTTTGCCAACGCCGCCACGGCACGCGTTCTCCAAGCTGAGCTGGATTTTCGCATTGACTGGCAACTGTTTGAAACCGGCACGCGCTTCCGTTTTCGCGATCTGGAAGTGCAGAGTTTTTCCGTGCCACACGATGCGCAGGAACCGGTTGGCTTCGTGTTTGCGAGTGGCAACGATGACCTGCTTTCGCCCCGCCGCCGCTTGGCGTGGCTGACGGATCTCGGTCATGCGCCGCAACATATCCACGAACATATTCGTGAGGTCGACGTGGTTGTGGTGGAGGCGAATCACTGCGTGGATTTGTTAAAAGCCGACACGAAACGCCCGTGGTCGGTGAAACAACGCATCAGCGGCCGTCACGGCCATCTCTCCAACCAGAGTGCGCGCGAGTTGCTCGAGGCTGTTGCAAGTCCTCGTTGGCAGCAGGTTTACCTCACCCATCTCAGCCGCGATTGCAATAGCCCGGAGGCCGTTGAACGCACCTTTGCGAATAGGCTGGCTTGCCCGTTTGCCGTCGTCGCAGCGGGTGGCAGCACGCCGTTTTATACCTTCTAATAGCGGCTTCAGTGGGGCGGGAGGAATTGGAAATTCGATTGGCGTTTCTGCGGGAATGTCGGATGGTGCAAGCTCGCGCCTTTGGCCTCCGCTCAAGGGCGCAGATAACCTTTCAACATGAGTCCTATAGAGAACCCGTTCCGTCGCACCAAAATCATCTTCACCCTCGGACCTGCCACCGAAAGTGAAGAAATGCTCGAAAAGATGATCGTGGCCGGCGCCGACATCGCGCGCCTCAATATGGCCCACGCCAATCACGAATGGACGCGCAATGTCATCCGCCGCATCCGCGCTATTTCGAAGCGGATCGGTCGCGAGATCGCGATCATGATGGACATCAAAGGTCCTGAAATCCGCACGGGCGACCTCGCTACTCCAATCGAACTGCGCCCTGGCGACATTTTTGATTTCACCGTCAAACCTGGCGCGACCCGCGGCGAGACCGACGAGGAAATCCGTTCCGTCGACGTCAATTACAAGGACTTGGTCAACGACATCAACGTCGGTGACACCGTGTTGGTCGATAGCGGTTTGATTCGCCTCGAAGTACTTGAAAAACAGGCCGCGCATATCCGTTGCCGCGTACTCATTCCCGGCCAGCTCACTTCACGCCGCCACATCAATCTCCCTGGAGTTAAAATCAACTTGCCCTCGTTCACCGAAAAGGACCGCGCTGATACGATCGTGGGCATCGAGGAAGGCATCGATTTTGTGGCGCTCTCGTTTGTTCGTGAAGCGAAGGACATCGAGCAGCTCCGTGAATTCCTCCGCCTTCACAACTCGCACGCACACATCATCGCCAAAATCGAAGACCAATCCGCGATCGAGAACCTCAAGGAAATCGTGGAAACCTGCGACGCCATCATGGTCGCCCGTGGCGATCTCGGCATCGAGTGCCCGTTCGAGGACTTGCCGATCATCCAGCGCCGCGCGGTTCTGAAATGTCATCAACATGGCAAACCAGTGATCATCGCCACGCACATGTTGGAATCGATGATCACCTCGCCGATGCCCACGCGTGCCGAGATCACCGACGTAGCCAACGCCGTCTTTGAGCGCGCCGACTGTGTGATGCTTTCCGGTGAAACCACCATCGGCCGTTATCCGGTCGAGTGCGTGAAAATCCTTGAGAAGATCGCGTGCCGCATTGAAACCGAACTCGAAGAAGACACCTCCGCGCCGGCGACATTTGAGCACGAGAAAATGAAAATCCTCCGCGCGTCGGTTGTCATGGCGAACGAAGTGCCAGGTTCCCAAATCGTGACCTTTACGCGCCAAGGTTTCATTGCCCGCGGACTTGCTGCGTTGCGACCGCCGCGTGCGCCGATTCTCGCTTTCACGCCGAACATCGAAGTATTGCGCAAGCTCAAGTTACTGCGTTCCGTCGAAGGCTTCGTGCTGCCGTTTGAATCGAATCCCGACGATACGATCCAGCAGGCAGTTTCGCTCCTCGTGAAAGCGAAGCGCGTAAGTGCCGGTGACAAGTTGATTGTGGTGACAGATATTCTCTCGCACGACCGCTTGGTCGATTGCGTGCAACTCCGCACCGTGCGCTCAACGGATTGAGCTGCGGGAAAAGTTTTAGTAAACGAAGAGCGCGCCCGGCCGGGCGCGCTCTTTTTGTTCACGTTAGGCGCATCAAAAGGATCGTATCAAAAGAATTCGATCTGAATGAACAAAAGAGCAGGAGCATCTTAGCTCTGGCTTTTAGTTTTCAACCGGCTGATCGCTCAGACCGCTTTGACAACCGTATCGGACAGCCGCGCCAAAAACCGCGCTAAATCTTCTCCTCGCACCGCGGCCCGGACATCGCCAAGGTTTTCCACCGTGATCACCGCCGCCTTTTACGACTCAAAGTCCTACGATCGCGAATACCTCGCCACGGCGCCTGCTGTCGGTCGCCTGCAAAGCGTACTCCACGAATTTCGCCTCAGCCGGGAAACCGTTGCCACCGCCGCCGGTGCCAAAGCCGTCTGTGTCTTCGTCAACGACTGCGTCGACCGCGCCTGCTTGGAACAGCTTGCCGCTCTCGGCGTTCGCCACGTGGCCCTTCGCTGCGCCGGTTTCAACAACGTGGATCTTGCCGCCGCCAAAACGCTGGGCCTCGCGGTCACGCGTGTCCCCGCCTACTCGCCTCATGCCGTCGCCGAACACACGGTCGCGTTGCTGCAGACACTGAACCGCAAGCTCCACCGCGCCTACAACCGTGTCCGCGAACATAATTTTTCGCTCTCCGGCCTCGTCGGCTTCGATCTTCACGGCAAGACCGTTGGCATTGTAGGTACCGGCAGGATCGGCCGGATCACTGCGGAAATCTTTCGCGGTTTCGGTTGCCGAATCGTCGCGCACGATCCCTTCCCCGCAGCCGAGTGGGCCGCCGCCCTCGGGGTCATTTATCTGCCGCTCGAAGAACTCCTCGCGGCCAGCGACATCGTCTCGCTCCATCTGCCGCTCACGCCACAGAGCCAGCACCTACTCAACAGTACCACCCTCGCCAAGATGAAGCCCGGCGCTTACCTCCTCAACACCAGCCGCGGCAAACTGATCGAAACGCAGGCTTTGATTGCCCACCTCAAATCCGGCCATCTCGGCGGCGTCGGCCTCGATGTCTACGAGGAGGAGGAAGGGATTTTCTTCGAAGATCATTCTGGCGAGGTTATGCAGGACGACGCACTCTCACGCCTGCTGACATTTCCGAATGTATTGGTTACCTCCCACCAGGCTTTTTTCACCGCCGAGGCCCTCAGGGAGATCATGCGCGTGACGACAGAAAACATCGTTCACGGGGCGACCGACCAAGCTTTTCTCGAAGGCACCCGCCTCGCCTGAGACCAGACTATTGCGTCCGCCTGACTCTTAGCTGGCCGACTGGGTGGGTGAATTCGCCGTGGGAAAACCAAAAGTGGTCGATGGCGTACAGTTCGTTAACTGAGCGCCGCCTCAAATCCATCAAATCGACCCGCCCCATGAAACGTCTTTGAAACGTCTCAAATCGGAGCGAAGACAGTCGGGGCATTGTTCATTTTCGGACCGAAATAGCACGATTGGCACATTCCGAGTCCAGCTCGAAGACACCTCCTTTACTTCGCTACTCATTACATACGTGATTTATGCAAATCTACAATCAGCCCTTAACTGGACAGCCGTGATCCGGGCAAATGACGTGATAGTTGCTATTTTACCTCTCCAAGGCGGGTACGGGATTGTAAAAAGGAACTAACCGCTCGACATGGGCTCTCCCGCAATACTACCCCACTCGTATGATATTGACAATCTGTTATATTCCATAAACTTCTGGGGCTCGGTCACCCAATATTATGGAGGTTAAAATACTTTTGACAGCAAAGCGCGCATGGCGAGGACTTGCCACAATTCCAGTCGTACGCCCCAAGGCTTGGAAAAGCGCTAAGATCTTCTTTATCAGCATTTGCCCTGCCGTCCTTACATACGCCAAGCTCGATTTTTCGCGTGGAAATGGCCCTAAGTTGATTTTTCAGAGTTGGTTGGGCGACTATTTCCAAAGCTCGTCACAGGCCACCATTGCATTTATCTTTTTCCCTGTCGTCTTACCCTTTTTTTTCGATATGGTGCAAGAACGAGCAGAGTCGTACAAGAAGAGCTCGCCTAAAGGTCAGGATTTGGCTGTCGTTATCACCGCATTGGAAAAAATTGTGGCCTTCAAGCTAAAGCGATTTGGGAAATTCTGCAAAATACTGAAATTAAACGAGAAGCCGTGCGATCATGATCAAGCGTTCGCAAGCATAACTCAGCCCGAAAAACAGATAGAGAAAATAATTGAGTCGCTATACCATGCAGCAGTCGAAATCTATCGCGATCAGGACCTAAAGGTGGTTTTGGTGTCGGTTGTTAACAACGTTCCGACTGACTACGTATGTTACATGCCTGAGCACAAACAACCGCCTTTCCACCTTTTAAATCCCGGCAACAAGAAATCGTTCTTCCACCACGTAAATTCCGAAAATAAAGCCTGTGTCATCGATGATATCGAACATGCACTCTGTAAAAAGGGAAAAAAACGCTGCTATGTCGGAGACGATGGGGGCGGGGATGGGGATTCTGGTTCAATCGTCGGCGTTCCAATTAAGCACGAGTACCTAGAGAAAAATATCTACATACTCACAATCAAATCTGATACACCGTACAAGTTCACAAAAGCCAACCTATCAAAGGTCGATAAAATCGTGCAGTTTTTTGGATTACGACTTAACTTGGAGTATAGTTTGTCATTTATAAAAGAGAAACTTGGACCGATTAAGAAGGAGATCATAGCCGTATGAAAACAATCGCTCAGCCCACCGCCAGAAACGTAGTGCCAAGCAAAAGCAGAGAGAGCTTGCTTGCGGAGCATCAGGCTTTTTTACGCTCGGTTAAAAGCACCTATGAAGCGCTTACTGGTTTGAAATTTGTGAAACATGACGAAGACGAGGATCATCGTTATGGAACGGAGCCAACAGCTGCCTCCGATAGATACGCCGTAAAACGATAGTCGAGGAAAGCTTCAAAGCTTTCCTTAAAACGCCGCCTTGCTGTTGTGCCAAAACAGCCGGTGCTTTTTCGACAACTAATTAGCAACTTCGAATAGGTACCCTCTAGCAGCGCGATCCCGGTCTGCTCCACCATTACCGGAGGTGAAATCGTGTCTCCCTCGTAAGCGGTCGCCGTTCTTCGCTGCTTTTCGTCGTATAACGTCGCTATTTTGGCACCCATAAAGACACCCAAAGAGCCACCAATCGAAGGACTGGAAACCATCCCGGGCATCCAATACTCCTACCGCCCGGATCGCCCTAACGCACCGCTTTACTTGCACTGACGAAGCCCGGAAGGCGGGCGACAAAAAGCATCTAACCCATCCGCCACCGCCAGACAGAAAGCCGAATGGAAGCCCAGTCAAAAGCCCGGTGCACCCAGCTCAATGTGCTCGCCGAGAAAGGGGCCGCCCGGCTCACGCAAATCAGTTTGAAACTATTTCGCCGGTTACGTGCGCACTGGTTCCCCCCGCTTGCCCTGCGCCGCCCCTTCTAGCACGCTCCTACACCCGTTTATGAAGCAGACTTTGGACACCGATGAACGACTTTTGAAACCTCTCAAATCAGCGTTCCAAGGACAGCGCGCTCCACTCTTCAGCGCGCATTCAACGCGCCACTTTCTCAGAAACGTCACGAATTCCCCGCTTGCACCGCGCCCAACCTCACCCGCAGCATCGCCATCACATGCAAGCCAAACCCCAAGTCCTCGTCTGGATCACCTGCGACGGTGTTCACATCGACCCGTCATCGGGCAAACACACCATCCTCGGCGTCTTCTCCAACATCCGCGCGCGCCAGTTCCCCGTCGTGCATCCGTTTATGGTTTGGTTCATGACCCTCAGCGACGTGTCTCAAGGCGAACACCGCATCAAAATCTCCCTCGGCCTCGACCCCGCCAACGCCGCGCCGATCATCGACCGCAAATTCGAATCCCAGAGCCCCCTCCAGCGCATCAATCTCATCAACGAGATCCGCAATCTCAACTTTGCCGCTCCCGGCGACTACTCCCTCATCATTGAGGTCGACGACGAACCACTGCTCGCTACTAACATCACGGTGAGCAACTGAGCATCACTCAGCAGTTATCGCGGATTTCGCCTTTGTTGTTTCCCGATCTTCTCCACGGCCGCAGCCATCCTGTCACGCCAGCCCTGCGGCCAGCCGCCAATAAGCATTAACCAATAACCAATCGTTAATAAGCAATGACCTCCTCCTCCCTCGACCTCATCGGTGTCGGCGCGCCCATCATGGACCTCGTGGCCAGCGTGCCCGAAAGTTTTCTCGCCCAGGCCGGTGGCGAAAAAGGTGGCATGGTCATGGTCGATGCCGACGAGATCGCCCGCCTCGTCGCGCTGCTCCCCACCCCGCCAAAAATCACCCCCGGCGGCTCCGCAGCCAACACCACCTTCAACGCCAACCGCCTCGGCCTGCGCACCGCGTTCATCGGCAAACTCGGCGGCGACGAACTTGCCCGCACCTACAAAACCCGCTTCACCTCCGCCGGCGTCGACCCCTCACGTTTCAAACAAGCCGACCTCCCCAACGCCCGCTGCCTCATCCTCACCACGCCCGACGCCCAGCGCACCATGCGCACCTGCCTCGGCGCAGTGATGACACTCTCGCCCGACGAAATCTCCACCGCCGATTTTGCCAACGCCCGCCACGCCCACATCGAAGGTTATGTTTTGTTTAACCAAGCCCTAGCGGAAAAAATCCTCTCCTCAGCCCGCGCCGCCGGCTGCACCATCGGCCTCTCCCTCGCCTCCTTCGAAGTCGTCGCCGCCGCACGCGACTGGCTGCTCGGCCAACTCAAGCAAGGCCTCGCCCTCGTCCTGGCCAACGAAGACGAAGCCCGCACACTCTTTCCCGATCTGCCCGCAAAAAACCCCGACGACTACGCCGCCCACGCGCGCCGACTCGCCAGCTTCGGCGGCACCGCCGCGATCACCCTCGGCAAGGACGGTGCCTGGCTCGCTCATGGCAACGAACTTTACCGCGTCGCCCCCATCATCGTCACCGACGCGATCGACACCAACGGCGCAGGCGATGCTTGGGCCGCCGGTTTCCTCTCAGCGTGGTTGCGCGACCAGCCACTTCCAATCTGCGGGAAAGTTGCCTCGGTGCTCGGCGCGCAGACGGTTCGCCACAGGGGTCCCGTCATCCCCGACGCCGCCTGGCCCGCCGTCGCCGCTCTGGCCAAAAGCGCCTTGCAGTAAGGTCCGCGTCGGCGCCTGCCGAACCAACGCCCACCCGGAAGCGTTCGCTACCCTACTTTCAGCCCGGCGCTGAAAACCGCATCGACCGGATTGCCGCCAAATTCATGGGCGAGCAACCGCTCGTCGCGGTGCCGCAACAAAATCACGTCCGCACGTCGCCCCGGCTCGATCGTTCCACGATCACTCAGGCCAAGTACGGCCGCCGCGTTTACCGTACAAGCCGTTATCGCCTCGGCCGGTGTCAGTCCGCAATAACGCACCGCCAGCGCGATCACCATCGGCATGGAAAACGTTGGTGCTGTATGCGGGTTATAGTTCGTCGCCAGCGCCAGCAAGCCCCCGCTGTCCACGAACGCACCAGCCCGGGTATAACGTCCCCCTTGGCGGAAACCGGTCGCGGGCATCATCACACCGAACGTGTTGCTGGCCGCCAGCGCCAGCAGATCGGCCTTGGTCGCGCCTTCGAGCCCATCAACGCTGCGAGCGAATACCTTCAACGCCTCAGGAATCATTCCCGTAGGGCCAAACGCATCCGTCTGCACCCGGAGCGGCAATCCGTGTTTGTGCGCACGTTCAAAAAGCCGCACGCACGCCTCGAGCGGCCACGCATCGGCATCGCAACACGCATCAATCGCGATTCCAGGAAACTCGTGCCACACCGCCGGCAACATCTCGCGCACCACCATCCGCGTATAAGCCGCTGCATCACCCTCGATCACGTGGCCCAACAAAGCCGTTGGCACAACGGTGCCCGGCCATTCCTGTTTCACCCGCAGGATCGCATTGAGCATCTTCAACTCCGCCTCGATCGACAGACCATAACCACTTTTAACCTCTACGGTCGTGGTACCGGCCCGCAACATCGGATCCAGCCGTGTGCGCAACGTCGCCGCGAGCTGTTTTCGCGTGGCCTCGCGCACCGCTCGCACGGTCGCGTGAATCCCGCCGCCCCGCTTTGAAATCTCCGCAGCCGATGCACCGCCCAATTGTTGCATCCAGTCATCGACCCCATCGCCCGCCCAACAAGCATGCGTGTGACAATCGACAAAACCCGGCATCAACACCCGCCCGTCGGCCTCGATCACTTCGGCATCCGCGGGGACGGCCAGGTCAATGCCAACCGCTGCAATCTTGCCCTCGACCATCAGCACATCGCCACGAGGAATCACCCCAAGCTCACGCAATGCCACCCCACGCCTCGGACGCACGCCACCGTCCGGGTGCCCCTCCGTCTCGGGCTGGGCAAGAGTTAGAATTCGAGCGTGGCGTACAAGTAAACTCATAGGGTGTGTCCCCAGTTTGCGCAAAATACCTGCCTTAAGGAAAGAGTGAATCGCTGCGAATCTGAGCACGTTCGTGACTCTCCCCAAAGAATTCCCGGCACCACACGTGGTTTTAGCGGTCTTTAAAGAAGCGTGCCGACCCAACCCCGCTGCCCAACGCGACGAGGCTGAAAACGCCGCTTAACTGCATTTAGCCACAATCAGGCAAAGCCCTCTTCCGCTCGGGTCAATTCAGCGGTAGCTTCACCCAGTATGAAAACTATCTCATATCCTCGTTCTCAAAAAAATTCCGGTTCGGCAATCGCCGTCGTAATCGTTGTCATCGCCGCCATCGCAGTATCGGGTTTCTTCTGGACCAAGGCGAGTAAAGCCGAGGCCACCCATACTGAAACCCAGGCCATGCTCACCAAGGCCACGACTGAAAGCGCCATGGTGAAGACCCAGCTCGACGCCACCACGGCCAGCGTCACCAGCCTACAAACCCAACTCGACACCGCCAAAGTGGAGGCCATAAAAATTCAGGCTCAAGCCGAAGAAGCCAAAACTCAGCTGCAAGCCCAACTCACTCAAACCACCGCCGAAGCCACTCAGCTCAAAGCCCAACTCACCGAAGCAACTGCCACCGCCAGTCAGCTTCAGCTCGCAACCGACGAGGCAAAAACCGCCGCCGCCAAACTTCAGCTGGCCTGTGATCAAATCAAAGCCGAAAAAGCCATCGTTGAGAAACAGCTCGAAACTTCAAATATCCAGCTGGTTGATTTGCAGACAAAAATGATTCCCGTCGCCGCCGCCGCCAAGAACACCGACATGCCGAAACCTGTTTCTTCCAAAAAGAAATAGTTCTCCGTTCAATTCTCCCGCCCGAATCAAATCCGCCGGCATCGTCCGGCGGATTTTTTTTGTTCCTGCAGGGCTTGAGTAAGGGGCTTCCTCTTTGCCCGATGGTTACCTTTATAGGTTCGTCGCTGTTTTCAATGGGTGGCGCGTGTGCAAGAGAAAGAAAAGGGTTACCCAGCGGGGAAAACTGTCATCCCGTGCGCTGCGCGAGGCATCCACTTGGAATCAGCTCACCCGTACGTTCGTGCACTCACTGGATCCTTCGGCGGCCCTCAGGATGACAAACCGGGCGGAGGGCCCATCGAAAGGTGCGAAGAACCCCTTTATAGCTTCACTCAAGCCGTAGGTTCGTCT
>JANNHA010000044.1:0-3187 GCA_031404135.1 Verrucomicrobiota bacterium
CAGCCCGAGCTGCTGGTAAGCGTCTCGCCGGACGGCCCGCAGCCCGCACTGACTATCCCGGATCTTCGCACCGGTGAAGAAGCGCAGGATCGGCAGCATATAATGCAGCAAGGCACCCACCTTGACAACGGGATCCCAAAGGGCGACACCAATGCAAGACCCCAATGAATAGGTCACCAGTTCCTCATCAGTCTTGGTACCAATTTTCATGTCAGAGATACCAACAATTAGTTTCATTTACGCTCCGCTCCTTCCGCCTGTCAGGGGAAATCAATTCTTTTTGTAGGTAGTCGCTTCCACCTGGACAAAATCATGCTTGAGGCTTGCAATACTCTCGGAGTGGCCAATAAACAGATAGCCACCCTTATTTAGGCAGCTTTCGAGGTCGTGGTCCAATCGCTCAAGACAGGTCAGCGAAAGACGCTCATCCACGCCGGCAGCGGCGGGCGGTATCTCGCCATCGGGCACCTCGTGTACATGGAAGAGAACACGATGATGGCGGTGCCGTTCGACCTCAACAAAATGGAAGTGACGTCGGAACCCGTTCCCCTGGTCGAAGGGATACACCGTACTGCGCCGGAGATCGGCAATGCGGCGCAGTTCGCGGTCTCGAGCACCGGGGTTCTGGCGTACGTGCCCGGCTACGCGAGGGCCGTGCGGGACGATGTGTTTCTGTACGATCGTAAAGGGGAGATGACCGCCCTGAGGCTGCCGCCGGGCACGTACGCGTATCCGCGGGTGTCTCCTGAGGGCAAGCGCAGCGTCTCGACCTCGGCGATGTTGACGACGACTTCGTTAAGAAACTTGCGCACCGCGTCGCACCAACCAGGCGGCGTGTCGCGCGAAACGCCACCGATGCGCGTGTAGCTCGTCGTGAACCGCGCGCCGGTGAGAGACTCGCAGAGGTTGTAAATCTTTTCGCGCTCGGTGAACGTCAGGAGGAAAACCGTCATCGCGCCGACGTCCATTGCGAAACAGCCGACGCCGAGTAAGTGCGATGAAATGCGCGCCAGTTCCGCGCATATCACGCGGAGGTATTGGCAACGCGGCGGGAGTTTGTCGTGGATGCCGAGAAGTTTTTCCACCGCGAGCGCGTAAGCGACGTTGTTCGCCATCGGCGCGAGATAATCCAGACGATCCGTGTACGGGATGAACTGGGTGTAAGTCATGTTCTCGGCGATTTTTTCGTCGCCGCGATGGAGGTAGCCGATGTCGGGAATCGCCTTGGTGATGATCTCGCCGTCCAGTTCCAGAATGATGCGCAACACGCCGTGCGTGGACGGGTGCGACGGCCCCATGTTGAGAACCATCTTCTCGCCCTGCATGTCCTGCAAATCTTCAGCGGGCGGAAAAGACCGCGCCACCGCCGCCGCTTTGGCGGCAGAGTCGCGAATCTCGATTTCTTGAACTTCGGGCATTATCTTTTTGGCGATTGATTCTGCACGCGCTTGAACAAAGAAACGAGCCCGACGGCATTAAGCGCAAGCAAGCTATAAACGCAGATGTTCTCCACTAGTCGCTTGTGATTGAATGCTGCTTTTTCCCGTAACCAAGCGGCTTCATTTTCCGTTGTCGGAAATTTTTGCCAAGCATCGTAAGCTTGTGCTCTGCTTTTAAGGCTAATGAAGGGTGAAACCGGCGAAATAGCGATCATGACCAAACATGCCTCAAGAACAATCAAGGTGAGGAGAAGCAGTTTCATTTTCCTGATTTATCCTCCAGCGTTCGCACGCGTGGCTCGCGCTCAATCGCATCTTTGCCACCCGGCGTCGTGACAAACGGCCCGCCTTCGATCGGCGCAGTCTTGGTGAAAGCAATCTCCGGCAAATCCGTCGGCTTACCGCCGAGCGGGAAATCTTTGCGGAGCGGGAAGTGGGGATAACCCTCCCACATGATGATGCGACGCAGATCAGGATGACCGCGAAAACGGACGCCCATCATGTCGTAAATCTCGCGTTCGTGCCAATCCGCCGTGCGCCACACCCCGGTGACCGTCGGCAGTTCGGATTTCTCCTCGCTCACATTCGTCTTCAACCGCAGATACTGGCAGTGGCCGATGCCGTAAAGTTCATAAACAATCGTCCAGCGTGGGTCTTCGCCGTAGTTGTCCACGCTGGAAATGTCCACGAGGTAATCGAAGCCCAGCGCCTGCTTCGCAAACGCGCACACCTCCACGATGAGTTCCGCATCGGCAACCTGTAGTGAGCATTCACCACGAAACTCCACTGACCCGGTGAGGAGGTCCCCGAACTTTTCGCGTAGTTGACTGGCGTGGGGGTGGGCGTTCACTCCGAAGAAATCAGACTTTGGCCAGAAGTCGGGCCAGGTTTCTTCAAATCAGCCAGCAACGGCTCACGCTGAACCTTGTTTTGCAGTTTCATCAGCGCATCGAGCAGTGCTTCCGGTCGGGGTGGGCAACCCGCCACGTAAACGTCAACCGGGATGATGTTGTCCACGCCCTGCAACACAGAATAGCTGCGATACATCCCGCCAGTAGAAGCACAGGCGCCCATCGCAATCACATACTTCGGTTCGGCCATCTGGTCGTAAATGCGCTTCACCGCCAGCGCCATCTTGTAGGTCACCGTGCCCGCGACGACACCGCTGAGCGCGAGAAGTTCGAGCGAGATCGCCGCCGAGGCCTGTGCCCGCTCGAGCGCGGTGCGGAAGCTCCGCTGCGCCTCCTCGAGGTCGCCGAGCGCGAGCGAGGCGAAGCCGATCCGGCAGAGGGCAGCGGTCGTACCCCACCGGTGGTTGACCTCGCTGAATGCCGCGTAGCCGGCGCGGCCGAGCCGCAGCGCCTCCTCGTACTCCTCCGTGCCGTAGGCGCTGAGGCTGGCGCGGCTCAATGTGTAACCGGCGCCGCCGACGTCCCCGACACCGGCGAAGAGCTCGTTCGCCTCCATGTGCAGGCGCATCGCGTCGGCGTAGCGTTCCTCGGCGTCCGCGAGGATGCCGAGCTTGCTGAGGGCGTAGGCGAGGTTCTGTGGATTGCCGAGTCGCTCCGCGGTAGCGCGGCTCGCCTCGAAGGACGCTCGTGCGCCGTCGAGATCGTCCTGTAATAGCTGCACGAAGCCGAGCCAGCTCAGCGAGTGGACCTCGCCTACCCCATCGCCGGCGGAGCGTGCCGTGGCGACGGCTTCCTCGAGATAGACCACAGCCTCCGGGTAGACATCCAGGTAGCAGG
>JANNHA010000045.1:0-179422 GCA_031404135.1 Verrucomicrobiota bacterium
AAACGCTGGATTTGGTTACGACGCGGCGATGGCTTTCATGGCGTCGTGGAACGAGAGGCCGAGCACTTGCACGAAAAAGTCGATGGTGTTGCCGGCTTGGTCGCGTTCGGGCCAGCGCCAGTAGCTGTCTTTGACGATGAGGCCGGGGAAGGCGGTTACGACAAAGTTGTCGGCGGGCAGTTCGACCAGCACCAGACCCCGCTTTGCGATGAGCGGGGCTAGTGGTGCTTTCCTGGCGTCACGGATTTGTTCGCGGGTCCAGGGTGGCAATTTGGTGCTATGCGATGGGTTGGTCACAGTCTTTGCGCCAATGGGGTTGCACGAGCACGCGGTTGACTTGTTTTAGGTCGATGATGCGGGTTTGGTCGCGGACGGCTTCGATCAGCGACGATACGCAGAGGTTTTTCGTTCTGCGCAGGAGTCCTTCGCCGGAGCGTACGATGAGGGCGAGCGCGTCGGCGGTGTAGGTGTTGTGGCCGAGGCCGGCGCGGTCGAGTTCGGCGAGGATGAACGCTTCGATCGTTTCGGGCGCGAGGCGGGGCAGAACCACTGAGTAGGTGACGCGAGAACGGATCTCTTCGTTTTGGGCCAGGGCGATGGTTTGCAGGAGGGGCGGTTGGACGATGAGTACGAGGTTGTGTGACCTCGGAAAATCTTCGAACAGGAGTCGCAGTTTGCGTAGGCATTCGGTCGACATCAGATGGGCGTCGTCGATGATCGGGACGAGCATTTTGCCGGCGCGGTGTACGCGGAAGGCTTCTTGCGTGAGGAGTCGTTGTTCATCTCGCCGCCCACTGCGTGGGCACCCGCTCGATTCACCCTTCGCGTTGCTTAGGGCTACGCCTTCTCCGCGCTGCCGCGCTCCGTCACAGTGGTGGTCGTGGCCGTTGAACTCGATTTGGAAGGCCGTGCAGAGGATGCACAGGGTGTTGTGGTAGGTGTGGAGCGTGCGGTTGACGACGGGGGTGATGACGCGTTTTTGATCCTGACATCTCAATGAGCACCATTGAGAATCCTGTTTCAGCGCATCTCAATCCTCCGCCCGAGGTCCCGGCCGGACGCTTACGCCCCAACACACACCCACATCGGTATATCTTCTTCGAACCTCCGCGAAAGTTTGAGCTGCGTTTCGCCTGGCCCCCGCAACAAACGAAATTCCTCCCCGAATGGTAGCCGAGTTTTACGTTGCCGCCTCTGCCACCAAAGCATGGCCAGCACGCATAAGAGAAAGAAATAGCCGACAACCAATGCCCATTGCGCCAGATTCATGAGCAATAAGTCAGCTTGGCTAGTTTAGCAGTAAACAATTGTGCCATTATTCCGGTTTTGGTTAAGACAAACATGGTGTGTGTTTAAATTGAGAGATATTCGAGCCTCTGGATCAGAGCTTCGGCTTAAAAAAGCCAAGTGCACCTTTGCAGGGTCGAAATGGGAGCGGATGCGCATTAGCAAGTACCCACCCCCAGCTTCCTTTTTCCTTCCACACTGATTCGGAAGCCCTCACGCAATCGACGATCTCCACTACCCCAACGATACCTCCAACATCGAGTTCGTCCGGGAGTTTAAAGCCTGCCAGTTCCTCGATTTCTTCAGCGACGTTCGCGAACAAAAGACTGCGATTGAGCGACACGTGAACTAAAAACCTTCCTCGGTGGTGTGTCCTACGTGATCGGTTCTCAATGTCCTTGATTCCGTTCGCTACGAGCCACGCATAGGGCTGCCGAATCGAGAGCGCTGGGAGCTTTTTGAGCGAAGGGGACCACCTGAGTGGAGATGAAGTCGGCAAGCGGGTCATGACTGCCTCAAGCCTTATCGCGCCAGTGGATGCCGCGTCGATAAATCTCTGCAAACTGACTCTCCGCAATGCGGACGGGCGAGGCGAAGTTATGCTTGATGCCCAGCGTTCGCGTGACCTCGTAACTAACGGGCTGATCGAAAAGCTCGGTATCGGAGAATCGAATACCCAGGATTACTTTTTCCGGCTTGCCCGAGGTCATTTCGGCGATGTCACGCCACGCAAATACGCCGAGACGTTGAAAATCATGGTAGAGGCGTTTAGCCGCTCCTTTGCGCACCTCCAACAGACGTGAGCAAGCGCGAATACTTTTGCTGCCTGGCTGATCAGGATCATCAGAAGTATACCACAACAGGCGACCATCGCCACTCATCCCTGACTGAGTTGCCCCACTGTAATAGACGTTTTCGCGATTCAGAATTAGTGTTCGCTCAGGCGGCAGGAGCAGCTCTCCGGCAAACTTCGTCTCGAACAGTTGCGCTGCCCAACCTGGTCGAATCGGTACAACCCATGTAGGAATGTCATGACCGAGGATTTTTGCCGGCCAGTGCGCTCCCTCGAAGGCAAACGCGGTGATTCTGTCCGTTGGCGTTATAAACCCTTCCATCAGCGATTGACGGGCGGCTGCGATTACTTCTTCTGTCGAACCCATGGCACGCAAAGCCAATTTCTCCCAGTTTTCCCCTGTCTGACGAAATCCAAGTTCGTGTAGGATGACTTCGCAGGGTTCTGAAAGCAGAGAATCCGTGATCTGCACCATGCCACCGCCCTGCTGCGCAGCCTCCGAGAGAAGGGAGAGAAGTCCGTGTCGAAGTGCGGTTTCTGCCAATGCATCACGAGCTACCCGAAGCAACGTGATCTCAATGTTCGCTGAACCGGTGCGTCGGGCCACCAAGAACAGCGCCACGTTGTCGGCTTGAGCCACGATTACATTTTGTCCGTGGGCGTCCGCAATGACCGTTCGGAGCTTTGCGCAGAATTGGTCGCGCTTTTCGCGAGCACTAGGATTGTGAAATGCCGCCGCGAGTTCATCGGCATAATCAGGTCGAGGTCGGAATTGCTGAATGTCGGTGCTGGCAAATCGAGCAGGCTGATACATGGCAGCACGCTCGGCCTCGTCGAGGCGCGCGATGAGGTCGACCGGACGGACTACTTGCAGGCCGTACTTTGCTTCGATGTCTTCGGCATGGTCCAGAATCTCTTTGTCTCGTGTGAGCAAAATGTCCGCTTGTGCTGTGGCCGCTTTTGCGACGAACCGCATATCGGATTCCTGCGTGGCATCAGGTTCAGGGTGCTTGAAAAGAACCTTCAGCTCCCGGTAGACCGCGTCCGCTTTGGTCTGGTCAAACACAAGCTCACGATATTGCCGGGCTTCGCGAATCCAGTCCTCACGGGGCATCTCCAGTGGAAGTCTGTTTAACTCAACAAACAGTTCATCGACGATGCAAAGTTCGAGTTGCCCCGTGAGCCAATCAGCAAGAAGGTATTGGGCCTCTTCGTTCCGGATTTCACCGGCATCGTGCAGGTCGCGGAAGACGTTGTTGTCGATGACAGCTTGGAGGCGGCCATCATCCTGCTCCAATTCCGAGAAGAGATCTCGTGGATGAAGGTCGAACCACCAAAAAGTGAGTTCAACGGCGTCAACGCCTCTCCCTTGTTTTGTTCCGCGAGGAACGAAACCAAGTCTTGGCCATAAAGTGGTAGAGGGATAATCGCGCCGACAGTGCAACCCCACACCGCGCAAATCCTGCGATCTAGCCAGTGCCTTTACTTCATCGGCCAACAATCGTGCAACGCCGCGTTTGTTGAATGCCTTCGCCACACATAAATGCGCGATCATTGCGCGGCCCTTCGAAATCCGAAACGCAACATAACCGACAACAACATCGCCCTCTTCCGCTATAAAGAGGTGTCCTTTATCGGCATGCTCTTCATAGGCACCGTTTGGAAACCAGCCGAGGGTAGCGCTATATTTGCGACCGAGTTGTTTCACCAGCTCCAGTTTAGGGCTGGCTGCCGCGATGGCGGATATTCGTATTGGAGGAGTCATCCGCAAGGGTCGGTCAAGGAGTTTGCAACGAATTAGGGCAGCTCGATTGAATCTTGAGTTTCATTGCGCGTTTAGTCGGACGTTCCCAGCAGTGGTATACGACGAAGTTGGCCGCTTTTCCGAAGGCCTTCGAGATAGGAGCAGACGCGCTCGGCGAGAAATGGCAATGAGCAGAGGACGCCCATCTCCACGTTTCGTTGTTGAGCGGCCTCGGTGAAGTTCGCTGAGGTGATCAAAAGCTTTCGTCGATCGATAACGACAACCTTGGCGTGCAGGCTCGCCCGCGACTTCGAATCTGTTTCGAGGGCACGAGGATCGAAGTACAGTTCCGGTGATGGCGCCCAGGGCCAATGCTTTGTTCGGAACTCGTCGGCGTACTTTTCAATTAGAACCTCCGACGGGGTGTGATCACCGAACCTTCTGGGAACGTCTACATGAAAGAGTATCTTGAGGTTTGGGTTTTGCGCTTGTTTTTCTGCAAGTCGCTCGAAGAGAGCTTTGCCGTTGTAGAAAGCATACCCGGCCAAGACTACCTCGCTGGTTGCTTCCTGAAATAGCGACTGCACCACCGCATACGTATCTGCTGTTGGAACGCCTGGAACGTCCGGGCCGGAAACAACAAGATCCGGCGCCAGGATTTGATCGCGCGCCCTGCCGGCTACAACAGCTTGAATCAAACGTGCCGCTTGCTGTTGGTTGAAACCGGTTGTGGTTATCTCTCCAAGCCATTGTTTGAGCGCGCCCGCCTGATCACCCGCATAACTGCGAAATAATTTTTCGGGGGAACCAATTGAAATCCAATCTGCATCCAACGCAGTGGCGAAGGCGGCGAGGTTAGCCGCCGATAGCTCTGCGAGCACTTGATCGTTGGCGCTCAAGATAGGTTGAAGAACTCCGCACCGATGTTTTCGACCGTCGAAACGACGAGTGCGCGATCAAGGAATTCGTTGCGTTGCTCGCACGACGTCTCTGGAACCAAGAGACAGCCATGACAGGCGGCGCCGTTCAACGGAGCGTGGTCGTGTTCACCTGGGTTGTGGTGAGCACAGATTGGATCGTTGGAACAGAGCGCGCCGAGTTCGAGCGCTTTGCGAACGAAGTGCTTAATCCGACGGGCTGCCTCAACCAACCCACCGAGCGTACCTTCAGCATCGGATGATCCCGTGTAAATCAACACGCCATAACGGCTCGGAGCAGAACCATCGGCCGGGAGACAATAAATACGTTCACGAAGGGATGAGGCAGGATAACCGCAATCGAGTGAGATCGAGGTCATCAATAAATGGGCGAAGGTGTGAAGCAGGTAGTACGCTCCTCCCGGGAATACTCGCTTACTTGATGCATGCGTGCGCAACCATTCAGCGTAACCTCTTTCGAGGACCAAAAGTCGTTTGCTCACAGCATCGGTTTTTATCCAATCAGAAATCTGAGTCTTGTCGAAGACGAGGAAGACGCCCTCGCCTCGATTCTCCACGGCTGGCAGCCATTCGACGTTGTCGCCGAGTGGTGCGACCTGGATGTCGAGAGACAGTTCATCGGGAAGTTCGCCGTTGATCTGGGTCGCCGTGGATTCGAAGCGCGTGAAGCCTAACTGGGAAATTACCTCGCGGAGGCGATGCACCATGATGACACTCTTCACGCTACTCATCCAAGGAGCCTGCCACTCGGAAGCGGGAAGTTTGCGGGCGTAGAAATCGCCGTCTGGTTTATCGCTACCGACCTCGTCGGCCGAGTCGGCGAAGGCCTCGAACTCAACATCCTTAACCGGCCGATCAACGAACGCTTCCACACCGGCCGCGATGCGCTTCACGCTGGCGAGGATTTCGGCGTCCGGAATACCGGCCAACCGGGAGGCGACGTTCGGGATACCTTTGATGACCGCCAACGTTGCCGGCTGTGCAGCCACGGTAGACATGCCTTGATCCCAGAGCTGGCGAATCAGTTCATCTACCGGTGACTTTTTATCAGGGATAGAGATTACAGAAAGGGTTTGTGAAAAGTAGGCGTTGCTGGCGCTGCGAATCAGCAGGCGGCTATACTCTTTGCAGCCATTGGGGTCGCGGCTGTAAGACCCGATCCACGGACGGGCCGCACTGCATAAGCCAAGTGCCCGACTATTTTTGACGGCGGCGTTGGCGAGCGATCGACGAAGGCCACATGAACAAGCGGCCTCGATATCCACGAGGGCACCCGTGGTGCTTTTTTCGTCCAAGAAAAGTTCTCCGCCACAATGATTGCCGTGGCCGTGAACAAAGCCTGGCCAGTCAATGTCGTCCACGTGCCCATGTGCGCATGCACGCACAAAGCGCACCGGCACAACCTCGTAATTATCGTTACCGTCTTTGTATTTATTTTTAATCAGCCGAGTGTGATTAACCAATCGCCGCCGGGTGCCCTTGTACCCTGGAATCGGTTGGCCATCGGGGCCAACGATTGGCTCAGCCTTTTGAACTAAGAACCAACGAGGGAAGCGCCAAACAGTGATGCCTGGTTTGTTGCCCTGAAAGTCATCGTTAGAAGCAGGAGGGAGTTGTAGTTTAAGAGTCGGTTTATTGAGCCTGGCCCGGAGCTTAGCGATAAGGCGCGGTTCATCGACGTAAGGCAACGGTTCGCCGTTTTTATAGTGCCAATTTTCAAGACCACCCACGATGACAGAGCCATCGGGCAGATCGATCATGGCACCGGGGCCAAAGGTGGTGAGAAGCTGACTGGAACGAACTTCGCCTTTTTGCATGGTGGTAATCAGCCTTTCAAATCTTTGGGGAACAGATCGACGCTCGGCTCAACATCGCGCATGGAACGGTTGGCGCGAAATTTCCGGTGATCGTCGCTGAGGGATACGAGTTTCTCGTCAAGGAAGTCATGGAGGAGCGCCGGTTGGTTTGGCACTTCAGTTCCGTATTGAAGCATGGCACTCTTGGTCTTCTCGGCGTCGGCTACCTTAAACCATGAATCGAGTAGATCGATGCAGCGGTTGCGCACCTTGGCGCGGATCTCCGCCTGTTCTGTGGCAGTGAGGCCTTCGCGATGGTGTGCAGCACGGTCGGCAAAAGCGTCCGCCACCGGATCGAGCAGGTGGCGTTGCGAGATGATGTTGGCCGCCCCGGTGGGAGCAACCATCGCGCTGAGGTAATGTCGTACGAAGGCGACCAGTGCCGGAGCGAGCGCACGATCAAGTGCTCGCGGGGAAAACGGCGTCACACTCGTAGCCTCAACCGTGCGATAGAAGGTCGAGTGGTAGTACCCGAAGTGTTCATAATGGGAACGATCGCGGGGTTTATGAACGTTGAGCAACGTAACCACCAATCCTGGTTTGCTGGAGATACGGCCGACGCGACTGGTCGCCTGGATGTATTCGGCCGACATTTTCGGCTGGCCGAGAACAACCATCAGCCCGAGTCGGGTGATGTCCAAGCCCACTGAAATCATGTTTGTGGCGAGGGCGATATCGACATGGTCGTCCTCACTGTGGTTTTGCGAGAGACGTCGTTTCACGTCCGCGACGGTATCGGTGGATACACGAGACGTAAGCTCCCGTGGCTCCCCGACTCTACGCTTTGTGAAAAGTGTATCGGCTGGTTCGCGACGTTTACGGTTACCATAGCGCTCTAGCTGACTCGTCACCTCGTCCTCCACGATACGCCGGGAACCACCGAGTTCGCGCAGGCTGTTGAAGTAGCCGAGCAGAGTCATGTAGGGATCAAGCGGGTTAGTCGCCGATTTACCTCCTGCCTCTTTGTAAAGTTGTTGTCCGCCCGAAAGCAAAGCGAGCGCGGTGCGCAACAGCACAACCTTCAAGCTGCGGCCTTGCGCGGCTACGCCGAGGTAAAGTCGCGCGGGCGTTTGGGTGGAGGGATGTGTTTTTGAGAAAAATGTATCACGTCGATCTGGCCCGGGAGGCGGAAATACACGCGAATGTTCGCGGCCGAAAAGGCTGCGGATTTGCGCTTCGGCCTGCCGCACCGTTGCTGTACTGGCGATGATCTTAGGACGAAGTTTTTGGCCGTTGCCGAGGTCGCGCTCCGCGAGATGACCGATCGCGGTTTCAAAAATACCGGCGATGGTCCCGAGCGGGCCGGAGATAAGATGTAGTTCGTCTTGAATGATCAACTCGGGTGGGAGCAACGGGCCGCCGAGTGGTTTGCCGATACCCGGCTCGGAGACGCTGTAGAAACCATTGTCGCCGACATCTGTGGTTGCCGCGTGATGACGATCCACATGGCCAAAAAGCTTGCCCGAATGCCCCATCCACGGAAGGGCGGCGAATTTATCAATTGTCGCGATGAGGAAGCACGGCAGCCGACGGTAAATGGATTCGTCCACTGCAACAATGGGCAAATGCCGGTCGCCTGTGAACGCACACTTGGCGTTCATGCAGGTGATACGCAGGTCCTTGGGCGGGCCCTTGAAAGGAACGAGATTGAAAGATTTGGAATCGAATTTTTCGCCACACCACGGACAATTTTCCAACGGGATTGGCGACGGATTACGGCTTGAATCGCGTTTGAACTTATTGGTTCGGGAATAGGCCGTCATCTCCTTCCCCGGCCCGCTGTCGCCCGGGCCACCCATGCGATTAGGTGTTGCGGTTGATCCGACCCAGAGGCCGATCTCAAAAGGCCAATCACCGAGGCGTTTGTCTCCTACGGCGGCACGCTCGTGGCGCTCCAACTCCATTGCACAAATGAGTGCGGCGGCGCGGCCGAGCTGATCGAGCGTAAGCAGGCGCAGCGTGTAGCGCATGAGCACGTTGACGCCACCGCCGCGAGGGCCGGGGTTGCGAAGCCGGCGAAGCACCAACGAGAATGCGGCAAGGCCCAGGTATGCCTCGGTTTTGCCGCCACCCGTGGGAAAGAATAACAGATCCACCAACTCGCGGTCGGGGTTCGTGGGCTCATGGAGGCCGCGAAGGTTAAGCAGAATGAAACCCAATTGGAACGCACGCCATGCGGGAGCCGGCACCTTGTCGGGAGTTGTGCCGAGCCGTTGGGCTTCGCGTTGGCGGGCCTGACGTGCCATGACGCGGTTGGCCGTGCAGAACGCCTCACGCACATCGTCGAGGGCGAGCGATTCGATGCCGGCGACCATACGGTCGGCGGCCTTGCTGGCGCGGTGGATTAGTTCGTCAGCCGTTTCGCGCCGGCCCTTTTCAAGCCCTATCTCAGCCGCGATGGTCGATGTCTGCGCAACGATCCATGTGCGATAATGCTCAACCAGCTTGGTGAGCTTGTCGCGGGCTTGATCGACATTCGCGATGGCGGCGAGCGCCTCCATGCCCAGCTCCACGCCGGGCAGCGCAGCGTTTTCAAGGTGACCGGTGAACTCCACCTCGGCGGTTGGAATCCAACAGGTTTGTACACAGAAACAGGGACCACCCTCGGTGACGTTCACCGGCTCCGCCGAACAACCAATACCTGAGACGTAGTCGAATACCCGGCGATATTGCAGATCGGCGATGTCGCTATCCCAATCCTGCGATGCATTTTCATCGGTGCAGCCGCGCATATCCGGTCGCGGGATGAAAGCCTCGCCACTGGTGAGGCGGAGACGAGCCTGAAAGACATTACCCTGGTAGGCGCGCTCGGCCTTCTTGTGCTGATTGACGAGGAATACGCACAGGGCGTGTGTGCCTGCCGGAATACGATTACGTGGATCGCAAGATACAGGACGCAGGGTAAGTGCGACAACCAGGCCCTCGCTATTCGGGACAGGATGCGTGACGAGCTTCCCATCGGAGGGAGGAAGCACGACCGACAGTATTTCGAGGTGAGGCGAACGGCGAAACCCCTTGGGGTGCTTCGGCGCCGCTGGAAGAGGGAATGGTTCGGCTGTCGCCTCGCTCGTTCCGGTCGGTTGCGGATAGTTCGTCTCTAACTCTATTTTAATTCCTAAACCATCGTCAATAGGCTCGGCTTCCTCTTTGGTGGGGTCCTCCCAGAGGTAGGTGCCCCAAGACACCTCGATTTCCAGCTTCCTTGTATTGGGCGCTATCAGCACACTCAGGCCAATCGAACTTGGGAGTAAGCTGGGAGGGGCTGCGGCTTTATCCGGTTCACCCCCGTCATCAGTCCCTCCGCTTTTGGCGCTGGAATCTAGTTCATCATTTTCCCCCGCGACCTCTTTATGCTCAAGCGGTGCATCTTCAGGAACAAGGTAGCCGGTAAGATACCAGCGGTTCGGATTTTCCGGCAGTAGCTCGTGCGCAAAAGCATGACCGGGCCATGGACCGACAACATCGAGATGGAGGGCTTCGACTAGTTTGGCACGTGCTTCAGGAGAGGTCATTGAACGAGGTTTTTGGCTGATGATTAGGGAGTGGCACTATTTCGTTCTGTATGGCTTTCGCCTCCACCCGGAATACCTAGCGCATCACATAGTCTATTGATGAGCAGGCTTCGCCGGTTGTCATAAAACAAATGGAAGCTAGCGAATCCCAAATCAACGCGCAGCGGAAGACTTGCGCGCGTTTTTGCCGAATCATCCATCTTTTCGGCGCTTCTTACCCACTCGGACAAACTTGTGTGCAACTTGCTCTGATTGGCGCCCCCTTCCAGCAACTGCAAATTTGGAAGGCGGTTACATTGATCCTCAGCGGCTCTCTTCTGGTCTAGAGTCCAACCTGCGGCACACATATTTTCGTCCGTAAACTGGGCGTGCGGGTGGAGATGGTCAACATGGTAGGTGGAGACTGCCTCCAAAGTACCAGAACGCAATAAGGCGAGAAGTTGATAAGCCAGGGTTGAGCCGTAGGTCGCCTCGTCCACCAGACTCTCAACAGCCTCGCGTGAAACCGCGAGTGCCTGAGATTGGCGGAGACTCAACAAGAGCTTCTGATCTGGAAATCCTGTTTCAAGCGATTCGTTGTCCAAAACCTTGCGAAGCGACGTAAGGATCTGGTCGCTCTGGCGGCCAAAGACCCGACCGATAAGGACAATTAAGAGCCAACGCCTGATCCGGTCGCGGTCCTCAAGCCAAATCTTGCTGGTCATGAAATTCTCAGGCCGCCGGGCTTTGTCCAAATAGTAGGCAACGGGTATGAGCGCGTTGTTTGCCGTGATTGCCTCCCGCGTGAGGCCAAACTGCGCTGCCAATCGAACAGCTCGGGGAAGCGCCTGAGTGACCCGATCCCAAGTCGATTCCAAATTCCGGTCCCTACGGATATTTTCTGTGCGGAAACGGACGTCTCCTCCGTTTAACACAAGCAACGTTTTCAATACAAAATTCTTATCAAAAGCGTATGGTTTGCCACAATCGTGATTCAGTTTCTCCGCCAAGCGATAAACTTCCTCACGGGCATCGTGTGCCTGCCAAGTTGCAGTGGCAAGCGAGAGGAGCAAATCGGAATAACTAAGCGATACGCCCCCCATATTGAGACGCACAAAAATCGTGAGTACCTCATTCAGGTCCTGGTTATCTTCTTCAAAATAGTTGATGCCTGTCGTGCCAGAGACAGCAGTCCAGAAAGCGTCGAGATTATTTTCAAAAATGGCATTATCTTTGTGTTCGGTGGATCGACGCCACTGCCGCACTTCATCCTTAGATTTAAAGTTAAGAATCTCGCCAGCCCGGTACCAAAATTGGCGTTCGCCGCGTTCTGCTGCGGACAGATCGTCAAGAAAACGAAAGTCAAAACGCCTTTCTTCCTCGCTCTCCGGAGCGTGTAGCAGATTTATATATAGACGTCGTGCGACCCATGCATCGGGATTATTACGTCGTTTATAGGGGAGCTTGTCCTTATGGCTGCCCTTAAATCCAATTAGCAGGGCCGTGGTTCGTTGTTGTCCGTCGAGAATGCCGACGCATTCAGTCAGTCCATCCATGCGTGCCTTTTTATTATGCGGGTGTGCTGCATCGAAATCGTCGATCAACTTATAAAAACTATAGGAGCGGAGTGCATCTTCCTTCACTTTCCACAAAAGCAATGTTCCGAACGGGTACCCGCGCAGAATGGAGTCAAACAGGTTTTCGATCCGCTCAGTATCCCAGACCAGCTCGCGCTGAATTGCGGGTAGATAACACTTAGGAACAGTGTTCAATAGAAAATTTTTGATCGAATCCTGCCGAGGAGTATAGCTCATTTTCGATGGATCAGTTACGGACTGAATGCGGGCATATTTAGCTCATCGGAAAGTAATACCCATTCGTTATCCGGATTCAGTGGCGATTGTATTAAATGTTGGTTTCTCTCCAGATTAACGTTTTTGCTGATTGCAACTATATCGCGGGGGAACGGCGCCTCGATCTTCCTCCAAGCTCCTGGCTTATAATCACCCATCACGAATTTGACCTCAAAGGATCTTTTAACGTGGAGCGGCAGAGTGGCGTTAACTTTTACTCCCATCAAGCAGAGTGTTGCATATCCTTGTCGGGCCTGGGTTGACCATCTATCACGCCGGCAAATATACTCTTGATTACGTGTCGCCAAAACTTGGCCCGCTGCTCCGCAAACACCCCCTCCAAACGAGACAAGTTCGGAAACATCATTGTTTTTAATTGCCGTCAATATTGCTCTATTACTGGCAAACTCATCGCGACCATCAAGTAATTGTATAACACTAGGAATCAACTCTTCCGGCGCCAGCATTGTGAGTTTCCCAAGAATGCCCTTCAATTTAGTGACATGCCACTTCTGCTCCATAGCTCCAGTAATTTCTCCATAAGCAGTCCAATGCTCGGAAAACTCGTCCAAATAACCTTGCGAAGCCTTCAACGCCTGATTGAGCACTTTTTTGATAGTCAGTCTGTGAACGTATTTAAGGAACCATTGTGACTGCATTCGCTTTCGAAGCCGCTTCCTGTATTCTAAATCCTCAACAGCCGCTCGATAACGCGGCAGGGGGATCCGCAGGTTGGCGTTCCTGAATTCGTAACTTAACAATTCAAACTCATCAGGCTTTTTGAGCAAATAGCATTTCACTCGATCGATTAATGCTATCCATTTTTTGTCACGCTCTTCAATTGAAGATGGCTTCCCCTGCCACGGAGCTTTGACTGCCCAATCACGAGCGGACATTTCTGCAAATTTTTTCGGGTGCAGTTTCAGAGCTGTTGATTTCAACAAAGAAACCATCCTTTTCTTGGCAAATTTTATTCGAGAAGCCGGGAGCACGATAGCGATATCATCAACATACCGGAAGTATCGTTTTGGAAAGCCTTTTATAATCGCTGTATCAAAGTCCCGAAGCGCCAGATCTGCCAAAAGGTGGCTAAACATTGGCCCAACCATAAGGCCTTTTGATGCCATGGTTCTTTGCCGCTCGATAAGCGACTCGCCAATTTTCATCCAATTGTCCGAAAGCCGAGCTTCTGCACATGCAGCCTTCCAAAGATTTTTTACCCGTGTGCGACTTAGGCTTGGATAGAAGTTACGAATGTCGGCATAAAACACCATGCTCCCCATATTCTTCCTACAACAACGGCCAATTGCTCTTTGCCGATTTTTGAAATGGTCGAAGTACGGTTGGAAGGAACCAGTCAGAGTATTTCCTTTTGCCAGTCTATAACTATAGACATACGACCGTTTCGAAAACGGACCGCCAGCCTTGCTGCACGCATCCAACAATGCAGCTTCTGCTAAGGCTTCATTGGAACCGGGGCTGCCTAAAGTTCGGAACTTATATCTGCCATTTCTGTGCTCTTTGAAGAGAAACTCGGTATGATATCCAAAGGGCAGTTCACGGCGGACAATATCAGGCGCAATCTCTGTTGCCCATCGATCCTTACGCACGGCTGATGCTTCCATTGCATATCTTAGGGCGAGATATGTAAACTGACTACGCCTTGTATAATCATATAGCGCTCGAATTCCTAATCGCTCAATTTTCATGGCGTTGCTGATGGTCCCAAATGAATACCTGCTGCCCTCACCACAAATTTACCACCTGCTGTAGGCGTACATGATTGCGCCAAACTTTCGCTGAATCGATGGGGAGTAAAATATGGAGCCAACCTCTTGGTGGCAATTGCAGCTTCTTTGTGCAAGTAGGGTAATAAGTGGTTTTTAGCTCGTTTAGTTTGCGGCTCGACCCAGTAGACTTGAGCTTTCTTTTTTCCAGCTCGGACGAACAATTGCCTCAATTGACTGCTAGCTGCGTGCATCTTGCGTTCCGATGAGCCCCTTGGAGGCTCAGCGGCTAGAAACCCGGAGAAATTCCCGCCTATTAGTGCAAAACGATCGAATTCCTCTTCATCGTCATTCCACCTATCCAATAAATCCATCGTAGAATCACCGCTGAGAACGTCCCACTCCTGCGCCTCGAATCTCACATCTATATTTTGCTCTTTCCACCAAGGAGCTAGGTCGGCAAAAAGACCTTTTGATATATCAATCGCTTTAGAATCCAGCTCGCCGCCTACCACATTTACAGAGACAGGCCTTGCCTCAAGCCGACCTTCATTACGCAGTTCAGAAATCAAGCTGAGTATAGAAATCGACGACGCACCCACGCCAAATGGTATGTCAAGTATTCTAACACTACCGCCTGAAAACGTCTCTATTAAAGTATCGAGCGTTGTCGCGAATTTCTCCACTGGATCGAGTGCATAAAGCTGCATACGCGCTACTGATCCAGAAAAACGCGTCGCGAAATGTTCTTCAGCGGCCCCCTCTTCAATACCGCCAATTGCCCCTTCGTCTACGCCATCGTCATCGAAGGCAGATGCCTTTGAGACGAGACCCCATTTAGTTAATGCATTCTGATATGCCAACCTAAGCCGTTCAGGTAATTTAATAATCCCTTTTCGTGTAGGATGCTCGATCGATAAATAATCAGGAACCCATAGTGAACTAGGAAGTTCATTTGATTTAATTAGAGGCTCCATGATCGTTTTTTTATATTCACACCTGCTCGGTCATTCTGATGTTATAAATCAACTCCTAGAATCCGCTTTTCTGGAATCAGAGCATTGAGCACAGGCTCAAGGAGCCAAGGTTTTTGGTTTACGGTTTCAGGCGGTGTGGCCGTGGTGGTGACTATGTACTGAAAAGGCGCTGTGCCTTCTGCAAAGGGTTTTTCCAGTGCCAGCGCAGCCTCGAAAAGACCGTCGTAAATGTCTCCTGCCATATCCGCTTCACGAGGGCTATCGTGGATCATAAACCTTGGGTGGTGCCCTTGGCCTTCGATGCCCCAAGCCATAGCAGCGATATCATAACTGATGATCTTTGCAGCGGTCATCGCCCCGCTATCTAAATCATTTCGTCCTTCGGCTGTCACTTGAAGCGCCCTACCGTCTGGAAGGACAGCGCCTAAGACTTCTTCGCCCAGCATGTACCGTAAAACAAGCTGGTAGAGCTCGGAAAAGTCTTCGCGATCTGGAGTGCTGATTTTGCGGAGACTCTCTTGTTCTTTCCCGGACTCGCGAATTGCTTTGGCGGTGTCTTTATGTTCGCCATGTTTTGTCTGATAGGTCGTTAGTACCTTGGTTGTGGTTTCGAGCAGTTTGCCGCGAACTTTTTCTTCAGCCTTTGCCTCTAAATATTTGTCAACTCCGGCGCGACGTTGATTGGATAACGTCAGGTGTTCTGTTTGAAGGCGCTGAGCGGCGAGGCGAGCATCTGAAGCTACACGTTTTGCCTCTGTAACCTCAACTTCTGCTGCTGTGATTTCTTGGCCGATGGCGTTGAATGATTTATTGAAGCCGTCGAGCAACCTTCCGAGACCGTCTTGAGTCGGGCGCTGGTTGTTGAGAAGTTTACCTGCTTCGCAGGCATGCTCAATCAGCACTCCACATACATTCGCCGGAGGAGTGCGATTTAGATCATCGATCTGGGCTTTCATCGTGATTCGACTGCTATCGCATTCGGCGAGCTGCTTCTTGAGTTCTTGAAGATGGCGTTCAGCGGATTTGATTGCTTCGTTTGTCCGGGCAGATTCACCCGACGCTTTATTCCAAGCCTCCAGCGCTTTTTGTACGTCTTCCGAAGACGGCATCTCGCTACGAAGTTTTGTTAGTGTGGCCAGTTTTTCTGCGGCTGCGACCTTGATGGCGTCCAGCAGCAGCGGGCTTTCGAGGTTCTTTGTCTCGACATCGATCCATTCCGAGAGCTGGACGAACGATTGCTCAACTTTGGCTGACAACTGTGGCAGCTCTGCGTCGAGCGAGCGTTTTGTTTCGTTGAGTTCCTCGTGGCGATCAAACTCTGCTGCCTCGCCAGGTGGGAGCAGCCCAAGTACAAGACGCATGAGAAACTGACGTTCATCGGTGTCCGTGGCGGGTGACTGAGATTTTCCGATTAGGCCACGCCAGGTGGTTAGCGAAAGGAGTCGAGCTTCTTGGTCGCGTGTAAACCAAGGCAGTAAGTGTTGCCAGTGGATCAGGCCGTGATTGCCGGGGAAATTTCTCCTGCCGAGAGGATTCACGAACAGCAACTCAACCGCTCCTTCGAACCTAGAATATCCGGACGTTTCTGATACACCATCGGCGAGGAAAGATTCAATGGTCGCTCCTTCAAGGGCAAAGCGACTGTTCTGATCTGAAAAACTGCGTCCGACGACCCATGGCTTTCCCTCCAATTCGACCCGGAGGACAACCCAGCCGGCGGGAAACTTTGCAGCGATTTTCTTCTCTTGAGATTCGCTCCCGAATGCTGATTCCCCGAGGACATATCGGATCAGTCGGCAGAATGTGGATTTGCCCGCGGTGTGGCCAGCCACCTTAGATTTTCCGCCACGGGACTTTTTCTCGGGCGGGTTCGGGTTCGCCCAGAGAATATTTAGTCCACGTCGCAAAAGCACCTTACTTTGTATCTGTGTGATGGGTCGTTCTAGTGACTTGAGGATATAGAAATGACTAACAAAGATTCCGGGGTGTGGCCGTTGCGATGGTATCCGAAAAGTCCGTACAGTGGAGGGGAACAGCGGATCGGTGGTCTGCATGGATTAAACGGCCGAACGTAGTAATTCGTTCAAGCACGTGGTGATTTCAGGTTGGGGAGTTTCAAATGGAAGTAGTGCCAGTTTAAGTCCTGCATCCTCCTGGGCACGCAGGACTACTTCTGCGTCGGCGTAGAGCCAATCAGATGGTGTTTGTCGCCATTGAGGGGTTAGACGCAAATAGGCTTCGCCATCGATGCTTTGTACCGCGACTTCTCCGTCGCGAACCCGGTTTAACAGCGAACCAAGTAAATGAGATAAAGCCAAATTTTGACGATATGATCGCACCCATTTTTTCCCAGCTGTATCTCCAGCTAGTGCGGCTGCCTCACGACCATCTTTACTTAAAAGTAGACGCAAAGCGTTGATGAGCTTTTCGGCGGGCAAACCGTCGGGGGCGAGCTGAAGCGCTGCGTATATCCAGTGGCGGGTATAGAGATCGGCAGCCAGTTCACCATGGCGAGCCCCGGTCGGCAATCCGAACGCTCGGTCGCGCCATCCATCTCTTGAGACAGCCACTTCAACCTGCGGGATTGACGCTGGTGTGAAAACAAAATCGGAGGAGTCATCTGCCTTTGATTTCTTCTTTTGGCCCTGTGCTTTCTTTGCAGGCTTTTTCGGCGTGGCGGCCTCGCCGGCGAGGCGTTCTTGCTCGGCGCGTTCGGCGTTGAGTTTGAGGAGACGGGCGAGGACTTCGTCGCGGACTTCGTCGGGCCAGCGGTAGCGCCAAGGTTTTTTCTTTTTGCGGCCGGTGGATTCTTCGGCGCCGGATTCGGACTCTTCGTCCTCGTAATCGAGCAGGAACTCGCACGTGCATTTGGGGAGCAGGTCGGTCCAGCCGTAAGCGGTGAGGACGGCGGCGTCCATCCCGGCATGCAAGGCGCGCAAGCGCTGCACGCCCGCGAGAGCAACTGCGGGAGTGGCGTAAAATGTCAGCGGCGATCGGTCGACGGGGACCGCCTCGACGGAACGCCAATCGCTGGTGGCGGCGCGCTTCTGATAGAGGGCTTCCAACCGCGCCAAAGCTTCGTTATCGGGCGAGTGAAAGTGGTTGTAGATCTCCGTGAGGCCGAGCCAGAGGTCCTGCATAAGCGCCGCGCGAAACTCATAATACTCCCGCCCCGCCGCCTCCAACGCCAAGTTCGCCTCGAACCCGGCGGGCAACGAGAACGTTTCGAAGCAGTCACTCGGAGTATAGACTGGGCGGTCTTCCAAGCTAAGTCCGAAGGAAGACGAGAACATCTCGTGAGCCTGAGACTGAACCATGCAAAACAGAGCGTAGGAGTTCGAAGCGAAGACCGTATGTGGTGCGGATACGACTAACTTGGTATCCAGAAACACGAAGGACGGAAATTGAGCCACGTATGGGCGAACCAAAACCATTTCGAGATGTGAAATAGCATGATGTAACTCCGGTCGCCGTCTGCGAAACCACCACCATTTATTTTCATCGGCTCGGTCGGTCGGTTTCCTGAGTTTTTCACCTACAATTGCAAATATCGCGGCAAAGCTTCTCGCTTCGTCAAAAGTACGTTCCCCGAAATCCACAACAAAACGGTGATGCCTATGGAGCGGATCACTGAGAATTTCGTCCCCTCCTATAAACGGCCGGATGATTTCACTCGACGAATCATTCCTGTGCAGTAAGTCCCTCATCGTTTCGAGGCTTATAGCGTCGTGATTATTGTCCGAAAAGACGAATGCCATACCGCCTGTTTCGACCCCCTTAAACGCAATGCCCGAGCTTAATTTTAATGTCTTCAAACCATCGTCCGGCCCTTCCTTCAAGAGGAAGGAGCTAATACGTTCCACATATTTCCCATCAAGTGATGATTGGGTAGGCGCAGCGGGCGACTTTGCAATGTGGACAACCGAGACTGTTACAGCCGCTTGCCCTGACCACTTTAGTTGCCTGATTGCGCTGTAAATGCGTCCACCATTTAAACAGATGAACCCAAGAGCTGCTGTGCGAGTATCTCCTTGAGAAATCGTCTTCGTGCCGATGAGTCCGAGTGCCCCAGATTGGCGAAGAACTAAAAAAGCTATTCTGAAGAAATACGCGACCAAATCTGACTGGCCTCCAGCTTGTGGAAACGCCAGCAATAGGTAGGCAAGATATGAAGAAGAATGATCTCCGGAGATGGCCCTTCCTCGCAGGAATGGCGGATTACCTATAATACCATCGAAACCGGGATTCTCGCGATTAAACACTTCAGGAAATTCGATTTCCCAGTGGAACGGTATGATCGAGAATCGTCCGGAGCGTAGAGTGGCGACCGCTTTCTTGAGTTCTATCCTTCCGGGGATATCAGCTGCCGTGGCAGTGTAACGATGCAACAGGTCCTCACGTAGGTCTCGGCGCGCCTTGTCCTTCTCAGCGCCGAAGAAAGCCGAAATGGCGAGATCACCGACGAAACGAATTTCATCCAACGCTTCATCAGCCAGTATTAGTTTCTGGGTCTTGAGTGCCGGGAGCAGTAAGTCGCCGGCCTCAAGGATGTCGCGGCGATAGGCTGTGGCAGCAGCGATGCGTTTCTCCATCCGGTCCTGCCCAAGCAGTCGTTGCAACCCTGCGGTAGGTCCCCAAGTAAAGGCGGCGATCTGCTTTTGGGTGAGCCCCACAAGGGAATCGCCATTCCGAATCGAATGGTCGAGAAACGTAAACGGATGATCCTTGGCCAAGGTCGCGAGCCAGAGAGAGAGCTTGGCGAGATCAACCGCCATGGGGTTCCGATCCACTCCGTAGAGGCAGCGCTGCGCGATAGTGCGCATAGCGAGGAGTTCCTCGGTCTCATCTTGCGGCAACACCGGGCGTCCGCCATGCACCCGCCAGGCGCGGACGAGCACATCGGCAAGCTGGCGGCTTGTTTCCACAAGGAATGCCGCCGAGCCGACGGCGATGTCGCAGATTTTGAGTTCAAGAATCTGCGCAGATGTTGGTTGTTCGCCGAAGCGCTTAAGAATTGGTTCGAGAGTCTTGCGAACGATCGGTTCGGTGAATGAGCGCGGCGTGTAGTGCGAACCGCTGCGGCGACGTTCATCAGTGGGTTGGAGCACAAGTCCACCCTTCGCCACTGGTGATGGCGTTGCGTTGCGATCGATGCGTTTTTCCAGGGCAGCGAGGAGGTCATCCACGGCAACGGCCGCTTTCAGATGCTTGTCAGCTTCGCCCGTGAGTTCGGTGTCGGCGTTTTCCTTCAGCCACTTGGTACGGTCCTTGGATGGGATAGCGAGAAGTGATTCCAAGCTGATGACAGGCGAGGCGGGCACTCCTCCATTCTTGCGTTTGCCCTTGATCGCGACGGCCGTACCAGCGGTAGTCTCGACGCCGAAACCCATGATGGTTTGGTAAACCGAACCAATTTCTTCAACATCAAGCGTGCGGTAACTGACGCGTTCACCTTCGAGGACGCAGAGCTTATCAAGAATACCGTAGATTACGCCGTCGCTAACTAATGGTAATTCCCCAACTAGATCGTTTCTGTGGGCACGGCCTTCAAGAAATGGGTAGCGATTGAAGTCGAATAGATGGCCCTCGCGGGCGGGCATCGGCATCTCCTCGTGCTGGCAGCCTCCGTGGATGAGTCGAAAGAGAGCCAGCAGCTGAGCCCACGCACCGTAGCGGTGATCCATGGTGTCAGGATGACGCTCGGCGTCAGCGCGCAGGCGCTCATAAAGGCCGCGCACAGAATAGTACTTAACAAAAAGGCCCTTAGTAGGGAGCAGAGCGCGATCTTCGGCGAAGAGTACAAAAACGAGCCGCAGAAGCACGGTGACAAGGCCACCGTAAATATCCTCAGGGTGCCGGGTGGCGAGATCGTGGAGACGCTTGGTCTTAGCGTGCTGTTCGGCAGCGACAAAGCCGCGCAATAACTCGTAGAGAGCGTGGAGCACTTGCTCTGCGAGTTTTTCCGAAACGGAGGCCTGATAGCTACGGCTCGTCTGGAGCAAGGCGGGCAGGCGCTGCGGCGTGGGCGCAGTGAAAAACGAATGCGAACACAGGAGTAAGTGAAACGCACCGAGGATGAGACGGCCGGGAATCTCGGTCATGGACGCCACCTTGAACGTGAGCGTGCCGGAGTTTTCCTTGGGCGGAGCGTAGACGAGCTGGAACGAAACGCCGTTGGAGAGGAGGCCGATGGGGATCCCGGTTTCGCGGAGCAGGCGTTCGAATTTCTTGGCCGGCGAAGCACCCCAGCCACGTTCGCCCGCAGCGGTGGGCTTTGTCAGGTCGGTGCTGGGCGGATGAGCCTGTACCAATAGCAGCCAAGGCGACTCCCCAACCTTGGGTTGAGCGTGGGCCAAGGCGTACGTGGGCGTGAGGGTTTCGCCGAACTCGGGCAGCGAGACCGACAAATCGAGAGGAAGCGGATGAGCGGCATCCCAGCCCACGAGACAATCCATGGGCCAATCAAGAAAGTCGGTGAAGAAACGCGGCAGCTCGCCAATGCCGGCAGCCGATTCGCCGGTATCACGGTCGTCGAGGCGGAGCGTGGTGACGTAGGCTGAAAACCTATCTTGTAGTTCGGCAAGGCTGGCGCGATCGATCACCACCTGAGAACCCACCAGGGCCGGTGCAGAAACGACCAAACCCTCGGAATCGATCTGCGTGTAACCCAACCATGCGAGATGGTCTAGTAGTTCGGGGGATTTTTTGGAGGCGGCAGACATGGGATCAACCGGTAACGGGCCAAAGGTAGGCGAGCCCAACGGGCTCTAGGCGGTAGGATTTGATTCGGTAGAAATCAGCGATGCGTTGGGGCTCACGGACGAGGTCGCCATCGACATTGGCGAGCCAACTTTGCCAATGGCGGCGATCCGCAGAGCGCTGACGGCGGGCCTTGGCGTCGTCATCGTCACCCGGAATTGAGAGAAACATTTGATCGCTCTCGGTCTCCGCGTATTTTTTAAGAACGCGGGTGCGCTGGTCTTTGAGTACCGTACGGAGCGCCTCGGACTCGATGCGGGCGCGCTCGACGAGAAGTTTCTCGGCATCAACACGGGCGGCGTCGCCGCGGGCAGTGAGGTGAGGAAGTAGCTCACGGATGTCCTGCGCCAGGCTGTTTTGTAGGCGGGCAGAGGCAGTGGGCGGAACAACGCGAGCGGTGCCGGCGGGCTTTAGCGACTCCTGAAGAATGGTGACGGTGCGGGCCTCGGCATCGCGGCCGTAAGGCGTGAGTGGATTCTTACGATCGGCTGGATCGATCCAACGGGCGGTGATAGTGATTATTTCCTCGTGGAGACGAACGGCTCCCGTGCCATAGAGAGCGAGACGGCCGAGCAGCACTACACGTGGAATGGCGTCGTCGGACTGAGCGAGGCACGCACGAGAAAGGTCGTTGTAAATGAAACCCTGTGCGAGAAAGCGACCCAGCAAACGCTGGACAACGCGGTGTGACAGGTGGAGCTGTACCGAATCAGCATCGAGGCCGGAGGCTGGCTTGAAGATGACAGGGCGAAGCTGAGTCTGCCGTCGCCATTCGAAAAGTGGCTGGCCTGGTTCGGCAGGTGGGCGGAGAGTATCCAGAGTGTCGCCCCACTTTGGATCGCTGCCTTGGCGAAGTTGGAGATTGGGAAAAACGTAGCGGGTGGGTTCGCCGGCAGGAGTGGGCGCTTCACGCAGGGGCTCCGCTCCAAGAAGATCGAGAGAGCATCCGAGTGCGTCACGAAGCTGCACCTCGTCGAGGCCGATCCAGGCCTTGGAGTCGTTTATCCGGTTGCGGAGGGTTTCGACCTCACGGCGAAGACGCGCTTGGCGCTCGGCAGTGGCATCCTCCAACTCGGCCTCGCGGGCCGCGCGCTTTTCGGGGTCATCCTGCACGGACTCGATATCGGTTGCGGCAGCGGCGATGTCAGCCCGACGAATACCGGAACGGAGACGTTTGGAGACAACCTCGGAAAGGCTGCCGAGTTCGAGCCGGATGGTCTCGGTCTTGCGCACGAGTGCGGCGAGAACACGATCTTCGGGACGTTGGGTATAAAAAAAGTAGTGACAAAAAACCTCGCCGTTGGGTTGGAGCTTACGATCAATTCGGCCGTTGCGCTGTTCGAGACGAGAAGGGTTCCACGGAAGGTCGAAGTGAAAGAGGTGCCAGCAATGAGCCTGAAGATTGAGGCCCTCGCGGGCGGCGTCGGTGGCGATAAGAATGCGTATCGGATGACGAGACGGTGGTGCGTTGAAGGCACGCTTGAGCGCCTCGCGTTGATCGGGCGGCGTCGGCCCGTGGTAAACCTCGATCCGCTCTTCCCAGCGGTCAGTACCGTTGATGGCGACCTCAAGCTGATTGCGCAGATAACGGGCGGTGTCTTCGTATTCGGTGAAAACGATAAGGCGCAGTTCGGTCCAAGCATTGGATGCCGAAGATGGTTGTTGTCCATCGGCGCCGCGAATGCCGGGACAGCAATTGCGGCGGAGCCAATCGAGGAGCCAACGGACACGACCATCGGGCCGCGTCCTGTGAAGGTCGGCGAGCCGGGACATGTCGGTGATGAGTTTGCGCTCCTTCTCGGAATGGGCGGCAACGAGCGATCCAACAGCGGCCTGGCTGATCTGGGCGAAGGCGGTGGCGGCCTCAGATTCCTGATCATCTGCGTCGAGTTCGGCACGCTCGTCGTCGGAATCAAAACCTGCGGTTAACCGAGCACGATCAGCCTCGCCGAGGGATGGTCGCAGGGCGAGGGTTTCACCAGCCCAGACCTTTTCCATGGCGCGACGGTGAGCGCCGAGGGTTCGATGGAACGCCTCGACCGAAGAAAAGAGGCGCTGCTGAAGCGTGGAAAGGATGAGTGCGCCCTGAGCCTGCTCACGCTTGGACGCGGTAGAAAAGCGATCGCGGCGTACGGTGTCGTATTCGTCGAGGAGTTCGGCGAGACGAAGCTCGGGAGCGTCTGGCGGAAGGTTGGTGATATCCTCCTGGAGAACTTTGCGCTCAGGAAAACCTCCCGCGATGGCGCGGACATCTTCCTTCAGGCGGCGAACCATAACCTCGTTAAGATTGGCTTTCTTAACCTCGAAACCGCGCATAAAACGCTTATCGTCGAGGATCTCCAGCAACGCGCTGAAGCTGTTGGAGTGGCCATTGTGGGGGGTCGCAGAGAGGAACAACCTGTGTTCGAAACGAGGAGCAAGGTCGCGAACTGCGCTGGTGATCTTGGAGTCGATCGCGTACTTCGCGCCGGTTGAGGGTGCGGCATGATGTGCTTCGTCGAGGATGAGAAGGCTGCCTGGCCGAAGATTATCTAACCAGACTCGCAACGGTGAGACGTAGGTCTCATCAATCAGGAGGCGATGCGAGACGATGAAACGAGGGAAGGTTTCCCAAGGATTAATCGCGTAGCCTCGCTGGCGCCGGACATTTTCCACGTAAGCCCGGTCGAAGATTTCAAACTTCAGCCCAAAGCGGGAATCAAGCTCCTCCTGCCACTGGCGCTGCATGCCCGGAGGACAGGCAACAACAACATCCTTCACGCGGCGACGAAGTAGAAGTTCGCTGGCGATCAAACCGGCCTCGATGGTTTTTCCCAAGCCAACATCATCGGCGATGAAAAGGTTTACCCGCGGCATCTGGAGCGCCTTCCGAAGGGGCTCTAACTGGTAAGCGTCGATGTGAATACCAGCGCGAAAGGGAGATTGAAATAGCTTGGGATCGGTGGAGGTGACGCAGTGCCAACGAAGAGAATTAAAATACGCAGCAAACTGTCGGGGAGCATCGAAACCCTTTTGGCCAATCTTTCCCCAGGCCTCGTCGTTTAAAACCTCACGATCCAGTTCAGCCTCCCAAATCACTTCCAATAAATCGCCTTGAGCATCGTCATCCACGCAAGCGAGTCGAACCCAAGTCCCCGACGGGGAGACAGAGGGATCATCGGTCACGAGCCAATGCCGCGTGCGTACGCGCACGAGCTGACCAGAAGCTAGAGTAGAGGCCGCCGGAGGGGACAACATGATGCACTAGAATTATTAGCTAATTCAATGGTGGTGTGCGAGAACTATCATACGCAAAATTCCAGAAAGCAGGTAACCGCAGTGTTGGTTCGTGAATATGCACGTGCCTTGAACCGCTGCGGCAGCGGCCTGTCACCCTTCACGCAGCGCGCCTGACAAACAATTAGGGCAGCTCGACTGAATCCGAAGCTGTATCCAATTTAAAATACAGCGCTCCTGCGAGCTTCGGAAACGGCCTTCGCGATGTGTCGCGATGCCGTTGGGTTTATCGACAACGCTTTGTGGGTCACCTAAACCCTGGGCAGTAAATCATCGGGATTCCAGACGCGCTGGGCGAGCTGGCTGTATAGCGCGCAGCGAGCGTCGAGATCCTGTTTCTTAAACTGCGTGTGCGCTTTAATGGGTAGCCCGCTGGCGTCGAGGAATCGCCTGAACCCCGGGTTGCGCTCGTACGCTTGAGGATTGAGACTTCGAGCAAGTAAGTTCTGCGCATTGTAGTGCGACAACTTTTCATCGTATGGTAGCGCACCATAGCTGGCGTTGAAACTCTTTGGCAGGAGCAACAGTCCGCCGAAGCGGTTGCGATGCTCGCCAAAGTCGGCTGCGTGCGCGAACTCATCAGCGTGACGCTCGGGTTTGTCAGCCCAGACATGCTCCACTTCGTAGCGGTTGCGTCCATCCATACGAACGTATTCGAGGAAGCGGGAATCGAAACCGGATTCGCGCTCTACGTAATCAGTAATCCGCGCCAGCATCCCGTGAACAAAAAAGCGGTTTTGTTGGTGAACCGTAAACCCGACTCCCTGCCGATGATAATCACTGGTTCGTGTAAAATTCTCCGTCTCTTCCTGGAGTTTTGCGTGCAGGAATGTTGCCAGCTGTTCCGGGGCCATGCCTCGAATGTCGCGCATGACGACAAACATGGCGTATTGCATCGTTGAATACGCAATCCGTCGAAAATTCCAAAGCCGCCAAGCGATCAAAATATCGAGATACCGCGCCACCAGCCAAAGTTTACGCACTATTACTGATTCTGAATCATCCGGACGGAGAGGAGCTAGGAGCAGCATGTGCTGGAGCGTGAAGCCATTGAAGGCATTGTAGAAAATCGGCTCCAGACCAGGAACTAATGTATTGGAAGCAGCGATACACCGAAGGTAAATACGGCTATAGAAATTGAAATCTCGCTGCACGAAGCGCAGGAAGGCGTCGTCGTTGACGAGACTGATCTCCGATGATGCATCTCGGACCCAGCGATGGAATTCGGTGCCGATGCGGTCAAAATCCTCGGGCATCGCGTTTTTCTTACGTTCACGGATTTTCGTCGCATACTGGCTGCGCAGCCACGCCTTGAAGCAATCGGGCTCGATCTCTTTACCCGCTTCATTCAGCTCGCGGATGCGGTCGCGCCAAAGTGTGTTGACCGGTACGCGTTGGTTCTCGTCCATGTTGGCGAGCAGGTAACCCTTGAGCATATCGGTGGGGCTCAAGGAAAGCCCGCGGTCATTCATCGTTTCAAAAATCGTGTACGCGTCATCATCGGAATACGCGGTGATTTCAACGAGGTGGACGTTCTCTATGAGCCAATCAATGAAATGGGGTAATGCTGTTCCGCCAAGTTCATCGGGGAACTCTTCCTCCAAGTCCCGGTACCGATGGTGAAGGTTTTGAATCGATTCTGGATGCTCGGTTGGATCGAATGACTCGACCTTATTGTCGTAGATAGCCTGCATGCACGGTAAGCGATCCGGCACATCGATGTTGAAAGAGATTTCGCCGAATTGCTCCGAGAATATGCATTCATCAATATTCACCTTCACGGGATTGTCGCGTTGGAGATTCCGCAACAGCATCAGCAAAAGAGTCAGGCTCGTGAGCCGCTGTTGGCCATCCACAACGAAATTGGCACTTCCTTTTTTGCTGATGATGATCGAGCCGAGAAAATAATGGGGATAGTCTTTGATGCGCTTCCGTTCGTGGCCGGGTCGGTATTCTTCGAGAAATTTCCCGCCGAGGTCGTTCAGCAGTTCCTGGATCTGCGCGGTCTGCCACTTGTATTCCCGCTGGTAGTAATCGATGGAGTACTTAACTCCTTTAAGAAGTTCGCGGACGGTTTTTGCTTTCCCAAGAATTTCTCTCATGTGCTGATCTTTTTGCGAACGTGCAGGGTTTGATGGGTGGCTGCTGGTTTGTGGAGAGATCTACGGGGTAGATAATGTGGACCTAAACTAAAGGGGCGAACCTAAACGGACACATGGCACGCGGGACGGCCGGCGTTCAAGCTTGAGTGACGTAGGAAAAAACCAACGGCCTGCAAAAAAACACGCGAATGACCCTTGGCGGGCGTTCCCCGATTTCCCATGAGCCAAATGTCAGCGCATTAACTCCAGCGGAGCACGTCCGTGCTACCTCTGAAAGTTGGTTCGTTGATCTACCCACTCAGGCAGCACGTTGCCGCCTGAGGCGATTAGGGTAGCTCAATTGGTAGTTAAATAATCAAGGAACCATTATGAATCCGAATCAGAAAAACCCTAACAACAACAGCGCATCTTTCCCCGGGAACCGCCGCCTGCCATTTAAAAGCATACCGCTCACGCCGTCCAAGGCTCTACGGATGCTTCTATTGAAGATTTCTTACGAGACAGGACGTCCCGTGAAGGACGTGCTGGATGATCTGCTTGTTCAGGCGGCAGGCGGAAAGATCGTTGTGATTACCGTTAAGCCGCAATGCGATGTCGGCGCTGGTGTAGCGCTCGAAAAAGTGAATGAGGCTGTAGAAAAATCGTACTTCTTCTTACGCGATGCCAAGGGTGCTGTCTCTCACGGCAGCTTTGAAGAGCAGCGCAAGACGGTCGCCGATATCGAGGGCAAAGTCCTGGAGTTGTGGGCACACGTGCAAAGCCTGGCCTCGAAAACCTTTTTCACGCACGAGGTGATCGAAATCGGGCGCGCCGCTTTTCTGTCGGAAAGTGAAGATCTGGTGGAATCCAAGAAACATGAAGCCGAAGAGCTGGCGAAGAAGGACAAGGGGGACGCCAAGGCTATTGAGCGCATCCGCCGTAATATTTCGAAGCAGCAGGCTTTGATTCAAATGCTGGCCCGTTTAGGCTTTTCACCGGAGGGCCCTCAGCTTGCGAACTGAGCCAACAAACGTAACGCTCCAAGCGCTTCCCGGGCGCGGCGATTATATCCTCGATCTCGACGGGAATCACCGTGCGAAAAAGCTCGGGGTAGAGATTATGTGCATAGGCTTCAACCACCCCGGCGATCTCGTCGGGGTGGTTTTGCGGCTGATGGCGGCGCCAGTCGGTCCCGGACGTCCCCGTAAGTTTGTCGGGCTAGAGATGACGGCTCACCCATCGGATACCGCCAAGAGGAAAAATTCGTTTAGAAGCAGAAAGGAGATGAAACGAGTCACCTTGGAGGTGGTGAAAGAATTTCACATTCGTTACGCGCTGATTGGGCTCCACGGACTGCGTGACATCCACATCCTGGCCATCAATTGGGGACCTACCGGTTTGGCCTTAAAATCCTACCTCCCGAACCGTTCACGACCGAAAAGGGTTCTTGTCGCCGTGGTGGATCGGGTGGAGCGGGAAATCAACAGGGAGCGAGCGGCGAAGAAAAAAGCTTTGTTGAGGCCCATGGTAGAGGTTCAGTCCGCAAAACGGAAAGCACTTGGCCGCCCCCCCATGCATGAGCTATTAGCGAAGCACTTGCCACTTGATCGAGAACCTGAGGTCGTAGAAATCCTCCGCGCAATTAGGGACTGTGGCTGGTATGGAGTGGTTAAGGGCCAGAAGGTTTCAATCTCGTTTTCGCCCGCTCGGTTGCCAAAACACTTCGAACTCGATCTGTTTCTACGTGGAGCGCGGCGAGAGCGGCGACTTAGAAAAGAGCGCCGCGAGGAGAAAGAAAGGTTGGCGATGTTGGAGAAACTCACGAAACAGATTCATCACTTTGTTCAGCATGGCACCGTGGCTTCGTGGGCGAAAACCTGGCTCGAATTTGGTCCTGACGGTATCGCGCAAACAGCCGACCTAAAGGGCATCCTCAACGCCAATACGGCAGAGCTAAACGAATTCATCGCAGCGTTGGCGGCTGCGAACGTAGCTTTGTCCGAACGCAGTCGCGACAAGGATGGTCGCCAGCCTGAGATAGATTAAGCTGCGTTCTGATCGGGCTTATTCTCGTCAGGTCTTTTTGCGGCGCTGGCGAATTCGCGGACGAGAGCGGAGTAAAGAACCTGTCGCATCCGCATCCAGTTGGCTAACAATGTCTGACGGTCTCGGGAGAGCCGGGCTTCGTCAACGGCGCCACCCGTCGTCCAATGTTCGAAGGCGACGCCTCCATTCCCAAGCGCTTGGTAGGATCCGCGCTCAAAAGCCCGTAAGCCGGCCTCGGCGCGGGAAAAATCAGCCGCACGGACCTCAACGTTGATGCACTGGCGGACGTCATCTGGCAGGCCAAGGTTCTTGAGTTCGGTCAGTTCCGGCACGACATCCTCGTCGCAAGCCGCGTAAGCCTGAGCTGCACTTTTATACTTAAAACCAATGTCAAGGGAGGGGAATCGACCTTTGCAAGCAACCATGGCCGCGCAGACAGCGCGATCCGCTTTGGCCAAGAGCATTTCAGGAGACCGAGACTTGGGGGTTCGCTTGGTACTTTTGTTCAACAACGTGTCGACCACGTCACGGACTTCACGATATGAACCTTCGGAAACGCGTTTCTGAATTTCGGAAAAATCGACCTTCTTAATGTCTTCCCCTAACTTGGCGTAATTATCTGCCATACGGACTGTTTCGCAGTCCACTTCAAGGCCGCTGTCGAGTATTTCCTGAGGCCCAAACTCAGTCCAGTTTTTGACGGGACGTTTTTCTTTTGGAGTCTCCATAAACGCCTGTTTCAGGATATAAACAGCGCGGCAGACTCGTGTGAGCCCGATGAATTTATTGCGCCGTACGGTTCGGTATTGGCTCACCTGAAGACGAAAGAATTCTCGTGCATCGTTGAGAGACATTTTCGGGCGACGGCTGTTTGTGTTATCGGGGTGTGATTCTGGTATATTTGGATTCATGAGTCCTCACTTATGGCGTTTTAAGAAACATTTTTCTCAAAAAACATCGGTGATTCTCAAGACCTTTAAAATAAGCTAGTTAGATGTTATTTAATAAACAGGCGGTCTCCCGAAAACCCAAATCCGAGGGTTTTCGCATAACTCCAAAAAGCTGGAAAAAGCAGCCGGTTCAGTGAACCGGCTGCTTCGATCATTTACCCCCCGCAATATCGACGACTTAGTCTTCGATATTGAAGAAGTCCTTTAGGCTGAGCGTCTCTGGCCGGCATCAGCGACGGAAGTAGTCATGGTGCTTCCACGTGCCGAAACATTCCTCGGTCCCTCAGTCTGTCTGCCAAACATTCAGCACTCCGGGCGAGACGGCATAATGGAGTAGAACGCCTTGGCTTCCTTTTTAGCCATCTTCTTGAGGTAGTGGTGCCGGATGATTGGCTCGCTGTTGCCGAATTCGTCCGCCGCATCCTTGTAACTATTTCCTAGAGCCATGAAGGCGCTGATACAAGTGTGCCGAAGCCCATCGTGGGGGACGCTGAAGAGTTTACGAAGCGGCGAAATCTCTTTGGGGTCCCCGGGGCAAATATCCTTTGGCGTAGGCGGGTATTTTTTTAACCAAGCCGCGAGGTTTGGCTTCACCTTGGTTGTGCGTTCGACGCCCTCTTTCGTAATCTCAGCGGTCAAATGGAACGTCTTATTTGAATAATAGGTGTCGATGCCGTCACGTTCAACGCAACGGGCCAGCTCCCACATCTCGCCATTCCGGAGGTCCGGCCGAATTCCAGCAAAAAGCGTAATTGCGAAATAGCAGGCCCATTTAGGAGCCTCCTTTTCGACATGGGCCATGAAGGCCTGAGCCTGTTCAGCCGTCAGGCGTTTGCGAGGGCCGGCGCCTAGAGCGCGCTTTTTGAAGCGCTTTAGACCTTTAAATGGGTTTTCTTTGAGGTAACTCTTCCGAACACAGAAAGCGAAGATGGCTGAAACATCACCGAAAAGATTGTTCCAAGTCTTCTTTTTGATCGGGCCACCGTCAATTGAACGACAGGAGTCGAGCCAATTGGTCATCATGGCCTCGTCCACCTTGCCGATCAGTGTCGATGAGCCGATGAACTCACCAAAACGTTTTCCACGCTGCCGATAATTGGTGATCTGGGCTTGGCTCGCGCCAAGATCGGTTCGGTTTAGGAATTTTTGCAGGGCATCATGGTATGTCATATCGAGTGCGATTTTGGGTTTGTTCTCCAGCCGGTATTTCACTGCGTCAGTGAGTGAAAAGGATTCGCCCTTGAGCATCTGGAAGGCCCCTTCGGCCTCGCGGAGCTGCTGCTGGGTGAGGTGGGTGATCTTCGGGCGAAGTGCTGCGGCGCCGTGGAGTCGCTCGACTTCCCAAGCATCACACTGGGCTTCGGCGTCCTCCCGGCATAGGAAGGTTTTTTTCTTCTGTTTGGCTCCGGGGCGTAGCGTTCCCGTAACCCGATAGCTCACCGTTCCCGTCCGATTAGTGACGGGGGTGATATCAAACGGTTTGGAGCGAAGGGCCACATCCGTCCCTGGGATATTGGGAAAGGCCCGCCAAGGGTCACTTGAGCGGCGGAGCATAGTTGAACTATGCTCCGCGCCCGAAAACGAAACAGGAGATGGCCTTTTTACTGGCTCATCTCCTTTGTTATTAGCTACTTGTGTAGCTTCTGTCGCTGGCGTCCCCACGGGGATTCGAACCCCGGTTCTCACCGTGAAAGGGTGGTGTCCTAACCAGGCTAGACGATGGGGACTAGCCGCAGAAGAGGGGCGACGCTAGGTTCGGACTCAATCCGCGCAAGGTTTTTTTTCAGACGTTTTCCCCTAGCTTAATTTGCAGAAATGCCTCGCTCCCCCATCACTTTGCAGCGAAAGAAAATACTTCCCATGACTTACGCCGACATCGCCGCCGAAATCCCGACCAAAGCCATCACTGCGATCGAGAACCTGCCGTTCCCAAAAATCGCCTCTGGCAAGGTCCGCGAAATCTACGATCTGGGCGATGCCCTCCTCATCGTCGCCACCGACCGGCTTTCGGCTTTCGATGTCATCCTCCCCGACGGCATCCCCGGCAAGGGCATCATCCTCACCCAGCTGAGCAACTGGTGGTTCGCCCAAACCACCAAGATCATCTCTAACCATTTGCTACCTGACCAGGCCAGCTTGCTGTCGCGCAAATACCAGCTCCCGCGCGAACTGCGCCTGCGCAGCATGGTCGTGCGCAAACTAAAACCACTCCCTATCGAATGCGTCGTGCGCGGTTACCTCGTCGGCAGCGGCTGGTCCTCCTATCAGAAAACGGGCGAAGTCTGCGGCATCCCGCTTCCCTCCGGAATGCGTCAGGCCGAGCGCATTGCCGAACCGATCTTCACTCCTACCACCAAGGCCCCGAAGGGTCAGCACGATGCACCGATCAACGACGCTCAGGGTGAACAGCTCGTAGGCGAAGAGCTCTACCGCCACGTCCGCGCCGCCAGCCTAAGTCTCTACAAACTCGGTCACGAGCGCACCGCCAAGGCCGGCATGATTCTCGCCGACACCAAGTTCGAATTCGGCACCGACGCGGATGGCAAACTCGTCTTGATCGACGAAATTCTTACGCCCGACTCGTCACGTTACTGGCCGAAGGATCGCTACGCCGTCGACCAATCGCCGCCGAGTTACGACAAGCAGTTCGTGCGCGATCACCTGCTCGCGATCAAGTGGGACCAGCAGCCTCCGGCACCTACGCTCCCCGCCGAGGTCATCCGCGTCACGCAGGAAAAGTATCTTGCGGCGTTGCGCAATTTGATCGGTTGATACCGGCCGCGAGTGGTTCGGTTCTGTTTGCGGCCTGATTTTTCTGCGGACACGGGGAGAGGGCGGAGCGTTTTCCCGCTTTTCGATCCCGGCTCCGACGGAGCGGGGCCCTTCATTTTCGGAGACGGAATTGAATACTCCGGATGGCTCGGCCGCGACACATTACCGTACCGATTGAAACACCTAATTCAAGAGGGAAACTACACCAGGAGAGATCCGGTGCGCATACTTTCGAGCCTGGCAGAAGTTCGCACAGTGAACCCTACGCAACGGCTCTTCCTTGGCACGACCAGATAGTTTGTAACGTAATACGTTACAAACTATCTGGTAGAACTTATACCAAGTAGCGTTCAAACGCCTAGGAACAACGGATTGCAGGGCGTTTGCGGCGCAAGCGCCGAGGACGATGCGGAGCATCATCCCTGCCACAGATCGCAAAACAAAAGTCCAAATGATACGGGACGTTGGTATTATACCTTGCAGCGTGGTCGCCGGAGGTTGCCGACGATGGAAACGGCTTTGCGGCCGAGTGCTTGGACCTGTTTAACTGTGTCGCCAGCGGGGAGGATGACGCTGGCGACTTGGCCGTTGAGTTTGAATGGGTCCAGAACGGAACCCCCCGCGTGGTGGTGTGCGGATGGGTAGGGGAATTTTGGATACGGTGCGGGACTTAGCGGAGGGTGGCGATCGGGGCGGGATCCATGTCGGAGAAGACCTGGTTGTCGCCGCCCATGGCCCAGATAAAACGATAGCTGGCGGTGCCGACGCCGGCGTGAATCGACCACGAGGGCGAGAGAACAGCCTCGCGGTCGCGCACGATGAGGTGGCGCGTGGCCTGCGGTTCGCCCATGAGGTGAACCACCATCTGATCGGCCACGTCGAAATAGAGATAGACTTCAGATCGGCGGCTGTGGGTGTGCGGGGGCATCGTGTTCCAGACGCTGCCGGGTTCGAATTCAGTGAAGCCGAGCACGAGCTGGCAACTCTTGATGCCGTCGATGTGGATGTATTTGTTGATGCAGCGACGGTTCGCTTTGGTGACGTCGCCGATCGGATCGCTCTTAACGTCAGCGCGGCGCATGATTGCGTTGGGGTATTTCGCGTGCGCAGGTGTGCTGACGAAATAGAACGCGGCCTGACCGGCAGGGCCATTTTCAAAGCTGATGTCTTTTTCGCCGAGGCCGATGTAAAGGCAGTCGAGGGTGCCGAGTTCGTAGCGTGTGCCGGCCACGGTGACGACGCCGGGAGCGGCGAGGTTGAGGATGCCCATTTCGCGGCGTTCGAGGAAGAAGTTCGTGCCGGTGACTTTGTAGCTGGGCAGGACGAGGGGCGTGCTCAAGGGCAGCACGCCGCCGATGATCATACGATCAAGGTCGGTGTAGTGGGCGTTGATCTGGCCACCTTGGAAGAGGCCGCCGATGAGGAAATTCTCGCGCAGTTGCTCGGTGCTGAGAACGTTGGATTCTTTCGGGCTGGGGAAGTAATGGATTCTCATTGCATAATGTGGACTGGGTGAGTGTTGAGCGGAAGGAATTGAGAGCAAGTCCACAGGTCGCTCATATTTTGCCTTTGTGCAGGGCTAAATCGGCGGGGCGGGACGATGTCTCATGCGCATGCGAGGGTGCCATTGACGAGCAATTTTTTATCGGTCGCCGGATTTTTTTGGAATTGCTGTTGAGGTGAGGCGGACGGGTATGCATGGTGCCGAAGTTCTTTGGATTTTTTGTGGGCCTATAGCTCAACGGTTAGAGCAGAGGACTTGAAGTATCGGGTCGCTGGCGGAGAAATCCGCCAGTTGTCAGGTGTAAATTCGGTGAACGGCCTGCCCGCCAAGGCGACCCAACGCCGAGCCAAGCGTGTATCGGGTTTTCAGATACATGAAGGTGTAGAGACCATAATCACCCATCTAAACCGGCAACGGCATGATGAAGGCATGGTCCAGACCACGGACGGATTTTTATCTCGAAAATCCGGCGGCGAAAGTCGAAGTGGTAAGCATAATCCTTTGGTTCTGGGTTCAAATCCCAGTGGGCCCACCATTTTCCAGAACTCCGACTGCGTGTCGTCGAAATCATAACCGACGCTTTGGACCAATAAACGAGTGTGGGTGGATTTCAATCAGGCCAACAAGCACACAAAGGGAGATCGGGGACCGCTACGTGCTCCACGGTGAGGCGCTGGCTATCGACCAGTCATTTCGGGTCTCGATGGAGCGGCTCTTTAAGTCCTGATCTTTCTTCAGGCTTATGCACGTCATAAGACCGGCGTGATGCATAAATCATGCTGTAACAACGAATCCGGTGTTGCCGTCGGGAGGAGAATTTACGCAGATTGGGTTTCCAATTCATGCCCACCCCGGAGGTTATTGTGCGAGGGTTTATTGCCGCGCTGTTGTTTGCAGCACGTCGTAGCTTTGTCGTCTCGCCCCGTGCTTCTTCAACCATTTCTTTTTTCTGATGGCCCGCGCTAAATCCACCTCCACCGGCTCTGCTCAGTCGACCGCCGACGAACTGCGCAACAACATGGACGCGGCCCTAACACCCGTCATGTCGCCACTCATCGCCAACCTCCGCCGATCCCGCACCCTCGCCACGCTGCTGCCGAAGCTGCTGAGCGGTGAGTTGAGCGTGGCGGCGGCATCGGCCACGATGGAGGCGTCCGTATGAAATTGCCCAGCGACGATGAAATCCTCGCCACGCTCGACCGTTTGTCGGGCGCGGTGGCGGATGACTTGGAATCACCGCACCTGGAGTTCAAGCCGTGGACGAACGCCAAGGACGACATGCGCGTGGCGGTGGAGTATGCGGTGTGTTTCGCCAATGCGGAGGGCGGCGTGATCGTCTTTGGTGTCGCTGACAAAACCCGCAGGCGCGCGGCGGCCATTCATGGATCGAAAGGCTACGATCTCGATGTATGGCGTCGTGGTATTTTCGACGCGACGCGTCCGCATCTGCCGGTGGAGGTCAGCGAACTCGCAGTGCCCGAAGGCGCAGGACGGCTGCTGCTCGTGCGCGTGCCCGCCGGTCAGAATCCGCCTTACGGCACGGCACAGGGCGTTTTCAAGCAGCGCATCGGGAAGAATTGCATGCCGCTCGATCCGGCGTCGTTTCAGCGGGGCCGCATCGCATCCGGCGCTCTGGATTGGAGCGGGCAACCGGCGCATGGCGTGCGGTTGGCCGATCTCGATCCCGTGGAGATGGGACGGGCTCGGGCCATCTTGCGGGGCAAGAGTCCGGAGTCGGATTTGTTGCGAGCGAACGATGCGGATTTTCTGAAAGGCTTGGGCGCGATGCGCGCTGGGCAGGTGACGCACACCGGATCGTTGCTCTTTGGCCAGACAGAGGTGATCGCGGCGCATTGTCCGCAGGCGCAGGTGCACTATGTGCATCAGCCGAGTGACACGGCGGCGGCGCGCAACGACCAGTGGCGGGTCGGCCTGCTGTTGGCGCTGGAGCGGATCGAGCAGACGTTCAGCGGCCCGGCGAATCCCGAGGAGGAATTATCGGTCGGTCTTTTCAAGCTACGCGTGCCGGCTTTCCCGTTGGATTCGGTGCGCGAGGCCGTGCTGAACGCGCTCACGCACCGCGACTACGCCGATCCCGGTGAGGTGTTGATCCGGCACACGCCGCGAGAGGTGGTGGTGACCAGTCCCGGCGGATTCGTGGGCGGCATCACGGTGGAAAATTTCCTCCGGCACGAGCCGGTCGCACGCAACCGTACGCTGGCGGATGCGTTGGTGCGACTGCGACTGGTCGAGGCGGCAGGCATGGGCCGGCGGCGCATGTGGGTGCAGGCTCTGAGTCTCGGCAAACCCGCGCCGCGCCCTGAAGCGGACGGGCATCGGGTGACGCTGCGGTTGTTCAACACCGGCTGCGACACGGCGATGGCCGGGTTGGTTTCTCGACTGAATCAGGAAGGCCGGGACATCGGACTGGACACGCTGCTCGTGTTGTCGCATCTGCGCGAACACCCCTACATGGATGCCGATGAGGCGGCGCGGTTGTTGAGGGTGGATGCGGATGAAGCGCGGCGGTTGTTGGACGAATTGGGGCCATCCGGCTTGGGACTATTGGAGCGGAAGTCGCACACCCGTTCTGCCACTTTCCATCTCACGAAAGGCATCGCTCGGGAACTGCTGGGCAAAGCGGCCTACACGAAAACGCGCGGACTGAATCCGATCCGCTACGCCGAAATGGTGCGGGAATATCTGCACGATCATCCGGGCATTTCGAACCGGGAAGTCCGGGAATTGCTGGGGCTGGGCGAATCGCCGACGGCGCAGGTCGAGGCGTCGCGCTATTTGAAGCGGTGGTCGGCTCCGGGGGGATTTCTAACCGCGGAAGGAAACGGGGCAAAACGAAGCTACCGGCTCAAGGAGGCATCTTAGCGATGAGTTTAGCAGGTTCATTTTTTCACCTGTTCGATGTCTAGAGATCGCTTTTTTCCAATGCTTTATGGATCTTAACAGCGATCTTAGCAACCGGCTAAACTCGATGAGCCTCAACGAATCCATTGTCGGAGATGCCGCCCTCGGCTGGTTCGGGGAGCTGGGCTATGCGGTTGGGCACGGGCCGCAGCTCGCGCCCGGTGAACCGGCGGCGGAGCGGGATTCGTTTGGCGAGGTGGTGCTGGTGGGGCGCTTGCACGAAGCCATCCGGCGGCTGACCCCGGCCATTCCCGGCGGAGGCGAGGGCAACTATTCGGCAATACCCAAAAGTTCAAATTGAGAGGAGGACAAACCCATGAGCAAAAAGAAATCCACACCCGGCGGTCGCGCCAAAAAGAAAGCTGAAGCCTCCCTCGTTCGCTCTTCGGCGGCGGAATACCTCACCTTTGTGGCGGCCAGCGGGCAAGGCGGCGTCGAGGCCGTTTACGCGGATGAAAATGTCTGGCTGACGCAGAAGATGATGGGGCTGCTCTACGATGTAGACGTCAGGACAATCAGCTACCACCTCAAGAATGTCTTCGCCGACCACGAGCTGGAGGAGAACTCAGTTATCCAATTTTTTCGGATAACTGCCGCCGACGGCAAAACCTACGACACTCAGCACTACAACCTCTCCGCCATCATCGCGGTCGGCTACAAGGTGAACTCCGAGCGCGCCGTGCAATTCCGCAAATGGGCCACCGGCATAATCGAGTCTTTCACGATCAAGGGCTTTACCATGGATGACGAGCGCCTGAAGAATGACGGCTCCCTCCTCGGTAAAAAATACTTCGAGGAACAGCTCCAGCGCATCCGAGAAATTCGTCTGAGCGAGCGCAAGTTCTACCAGAAGATCACGGACATTTACGCGACCTCCATCGACTACGATGTCACGGCCAAGTCCACCCAGCGTTTCTTCGCCACCGTGCAGAACAAGCTCCACTGGGCCATCCACGGCCAGACGGCGGCGGAGGTGATCGTCTCCCGCGCCGATGCCAGCAAAGACTGCATGGGGTTGACCACTTGGAAGGACGCGCCCAAGGGGAAAATCCAGAAGTTCGATGTGGTCGTGGCGAAAAACTACCTTACGGAAAACGAAATGGCGCAACTGCAACGCCTCGTCTCCGCCTACCTCGATGTGGCCGAGGATATGGCGCTGCGACAGATTCCCATGACCATGCAGGACTGGGAAACCCGCCTCAACCGCTTCATTGCCGCAACGGACCGGGAAATTTTGAAGGATGCGGGCAAGGTCACCGCCGAAATCGCCCAGGCCCACGCCGAGAGCGAATTCGAAAAATACCGCATCGTGCAGGACCGGCTGTTCGAGTCGGACTTTGACCAACTGATCAAGAAGCTGCCACCGCAAAGCGACAAACCATGAGCCTCAACGAATCCATCGTCGGAGATGCCGCACTCGGCTGGTTCGGGGAGCTGGGCTATGCGGTCGGGCACGAGCCGGCTTTCTCGCCCGGTGAACCGGCGGCGGAGCGGGATTCGTTTGGCGATGTGGTGCTGGTTTGGCGCTTGCACGAAGCCATCCGGCGGCTGAACCCGGCCACTCCCGAGGAGGCGCGGGCAACTATTAAGCGTTATACCAACAGCCCCAAGCTTCCAGACTTTGAACAGAAGATCACCAAGAGAACAAAGGCCTGCTGGTGCTTCCTGAATCTCTTCGTTACCTTCGTTTTCTTCTGTAAAATTCCGAAAATTCACACCCGCCACGATCAACTTCAGTATAAATGCATAGGGTCGTTGGTATTACTTAAAAGTTCGATTTGAAAGGAGGCAGAAACCATGAGCAATGATTCCGAGATGCCACCGCCACTGGGTGGCTAGTACCTCGTTTACCAGACGCAAGATGGGAACCTGAAGATCGACGTGCGGTTTGAGGGCGAGACGGTCTGGCTGACGCAGCAGCACATCGCCGAGCTATTCCTGACGACGAAGCAGAACATCGGGCAGCATCTGAAGAGCATTTTTGCCGAGGGGGAACTGGTGCAGGATTCAGTGGTAAAGGATTCCTTTACTACTGCCGCCGACGGCAAGAACCTTGCGGCTCGTGCGCTTCGTTTTCCAGAACTAATCCAAGGATGATTTGACGGCCTCAAAACCCACGCTCGCATCGATGGCGCTCTGGCGGATGTGGTGATCGAGCAGGCCGGCCTTTTCAACTTTTTCGGGAAGCAGTTCCCAATATTTTTCTTCGCCGGGCAGTCCGTAGCCCAGCTCCGTAGCCACGCCGCACGCGACGTTGAGCAAACAGGTCATCCGGGCGTGGGCTTCGGTGGGCGGATGGGTGAAATAGTGCTGCCGCAACGGTTCGGTAATCGTCACGGGGAAATGCCAGGCATTCATGACGATCGCATCGACATCGGCATTGGTGCAGCCAAACAGCGCGAGCTCCCATTCGAGCAGACCGCCCAGACCTGAACGCGTAAAGTGCTCTTGCGGCATCGCGACCGACTTTGCGTAATGATCGAGCACCAGTTTGCCGACGAGGCGCATCAGGCCCGCCGTGTAAGCGACGCGCGCATCGACACCAGCAGACTTCGCCAAAGAATCCATGGCGAAGGCAACCACGAGCGTGTTGTTGCGCAATTGGGCGGCGGAGAGCCCGTAAAAAGGGAGATTGCGGTCCACCATCTGGGCCACAGCGGCGAGTCCGGTCAGGCGATATACCTCTGAGAAGCCGACGCGATTAACCGCTTCTTCGATCGAGGCAATGCCGCCTGACGAACCATAGGCTATGCTATTGCTGATCCGAATAATGCGGGCGGCCAGCGCGGTGTCGCGGCGGAGCAGGTCGGCGATTTCTTCGAGGCCCGAGTTAACATCCACTAGCAGGTCATTGAGCTGCGCGAGCACTTGGGGCGAAGCCGGCAATTGTTGGGCGATTTGCTGAAGCTTTTGAGGAGTAGGTTTGGCAACAGTCATCACCGTTTACCATCGGCACGACCGGCCCCGACTTAAGCTGACGTAGAGGCGGCTTTTAGGTCATCAACGAAAAACCGCCCCCGGCCTGAAGCCGGGGGCGGTCGAAAAAACAAGGCGGTGCAGGCCCGATTAGAGGCGGTTGACGAGCTGCTGGCGCTCGTTGATCAGCTGCTTGGGCAGACGGTCGCGGAGCTTAAAGAACAGTTCTTCTTGGCTGACGACTTCGGTGGTCCACGCCTCGCGATCGAAGGACATGACCTGCTCGAATTCTTCCTTGGAGAACGTGGTGCCGGTCCAGTCGAGATCCTTGTACTGCGGCTCAAAGCCGATCGGGGTCTCAACGGCGCAAGCACGGCCGTTGACGCGCTCGACGATCCACTTGAGCACGCGGGTGTTTTCGCCGAAGCCAGGCCAGAGGAATTTGCCATTGGCGCCTTTACGGAACCAGTTCACATGGAAAATCGCAGGCAGGGTTTTGACCTTCTTCTGCATTTTCAACCAGTGGCCAAAGTAGTCGGCCATGTTGTAACCGCAGAAGGGCAGCATCGCCATCGGATCGCGGCGAACCTGTCCAACGGTTCCGGCGGCGGCGGCGGTCATTTCGGAGCCCATGGTGGCGCCGAGGTAAACACCGTGCGCCCAATTGAAGCTCTGGAAGACGAGCGGCATCGTGGTGGCGCGGCGGCCACCGAAGATCATGGCGCTGATCGGCACGCCTTCGGGATTTTCCCAGGCTGGGTCGATCGTCGGGCATTGCGAAGCCGGCGCTGCGAAACGGGAGTTCGGGTGAGCGGCGAGGCCATCCTTGCCCGCTGCCTTGGCTTCCTTCGCGATCTCGGGCGTCCACTTGTTGCCCCTCCAGTCGGTGAGCTCAGCGGGCGGGGTGTCGGTCATGCCTTCCCACCAAACGCCACCTTCGGGAGTGAGGCCGACGTTGGTGAAGATGGTGTTTTTAGCGAGGGAGATCATCGCGTTCGGGTTAGTCTTGTCGGAGGTGCCCGGGGCGACGCCGAAGAAACCAGCCTCGGGGTTGATCGCGTAGAGACGGCCGTCTTTGCCGGGTTTGATCCAGGCAATGTCGTCGCCGACGGTCCAGATTTTCCAGCCCTTGAAGCTCGCAGGCGGGATGAGCATGGCGAAATTAGTCTTGCCGCAAGCGCTCGGGAAAGCGGCGGTGACGTAGGTCTTTTCACCGGTTGGGCTTTCGACGCCAAGGATGAGCATGTGCTCAGCCATCCAACCTTCGTCGCGGGCCATGGTCGAAGCGATGCGCAGCGCGTAGCACTTTTTGCCGAGGAGGGCGTTGCCACCGTAACCCGAACCAAAGGACCAGATTTCGCGGGTGTCCGGGAAGTGCGTGATGTATTTCTCTTTGTTGCAGGGCCAGGTGACGTCCTTCTGGCCAGCGGCCAGAGGTGCGCCGACGGTGTGCACGCAGGGAACGAAAGAAAGGCCTTTGTCGATCTGCTCGAATACCGCTTTGCCGATGCGAGCCATGATGCGCATGCTGACAACGACGTAAGCGGAGTCGGTGATTTCGACACCGATCTGGCTGATCGGGCTGCCGATCGGGCCCATCGAGTACGGGAGGACGAACATCGTGCGGCCAGCCATCGAACCAGCGCAAAGCTTCGTGATGGTGGCTTTCATTTCGACGGGGTCGGCCCAGTTGTTGGTCGGACCAGCGTCGTCTTTGTTCTTCGAGCAGATGTAGGTGCGCTCTTCAACACGAGCGACGTCGCCTGGGTCTGACTTGGCGTAGTAGCAGCCAGGCCAGAGTTTTTCGTTGAGCTTGATGAAAGTGCCGCCAGCGACGAGCTGGCCGCAAAGCGATTCATCTTCTTCCTTGGATCCGTCGACCCAGTGAATGGCAGCCGGTTTGGTAAGCTGGGCGATTTCTTCGACCCACTTCAGCAGTTTAGGGTTGGTGCTTAGAGGCGTAGCAGGATTCCGTGTTGTCATAGGATAAATGAATAAGGAGGAACGATCATTAAACCGCAGCGCGCCCAACCTTGCTGCGTATTAACTGACAATCTTCGCGCAGTATTTGGCGAAGATCGCGGGCGCTTAAAAAAATCGGCCACAACGCGCGGGTGCAAGCCCGACGTGAGAAATTTGACGGTACGCTGAGAAGATTCGCATTAGCGGGCGGCTCAGCAGCGAGTAGCACTTCTGATACGAGTGGGGGAAAGCGCCTTTCTGCTACGCGCAGATCAACTGGTTTTGGTGCTCGCCGAACCAACCCACAGGCCGACTCAGGCAAACCCGAGCTGCTGACGAAGCGAATCGAATGCGACCTCGGTCTGCTCCACGCATTCGCGTATCGATTCTTCGGATACTCCGGCGAATTCCAGGCGCTCCGGAGTGAGCGCCCAAAGGCTCGCCTCGGCCGCCAGGCCCTTGCCCATCGTCTGTACCACCCAACACGCCAGATGCAAAATAACGCCGAGCTTGCCCTCTTCGCGATGCGCTTCGGGCACGTGATGATGCCGGATGCCAAGGTGAACCTCGGGCGGCAGCTTCCAGGCCTCGAGCACGAGCGCCGTGACTTCGTGGCTGGTGGTATTGAACTCGGCCCGTTCCCACGCCGATAGATCGCCCTCGTAGGGGCTCATCGTGCCGGGATGCTCCTTGGCGAGAATGCGACCGAGGACGAGTTTGCCGATCTGGCGCAACAGCCCCACGGTGTAGGCCTCGTGTTCGTCCTCGCCGATGGTTCGGGCGATAATTTCCATCGCCAGTGCGGTCGCCACGGAGTTTTCAAAAATTTCCTTCGATGAAATATGGTAGGCAGGCAGGCCGTCCTTAAACGCATCCTCGGTCATGGCGATACCGACAATTTTATGCACCTCACGAAAGCCCACGCGCGCGATCGCCTCATCGAGCGATTGCACCGACAGGCTGCCGCGAAAAAACACGCTGTTGCTCAATCGCAACACGCGGGCCGAGAGCCCGGTATCGATGCTAATCAAGTCCACGACCTTGCCAGCGTCGGCATTGATGTCTTCGAGCAACACACAGATCTTGCCAAAAATCTGCGGCGAAGCCGGGAGTTTTTGAGCCAGCCGAAGGATGTGCTCCTTGAGAGGTGCTTGGGCCGTTATCATTGCGCTAAGGCTTTATCGGCGCACGCACCAGAACCTGAACCCCTAAGTCAACGCGGCCGCGTTAACCCGACGTCAAACCGTGCCCGCGCCGATCGTGGCCACCGCAGAACGATAACTCACGTCTGCCTCCGTCAGGCGGGTGGCCGTGGCGTTCAAATCGCGCAACAAACCGTCCTTCAACCCGTAAATCCAACCGTGAATCGCGAGCGCCTGACCTCGCTCCCACGCATCGCGCACGATGGTGGTTTGAGTGACATTGCGCACCTGCTCGATGACGTTCAACTCACACAACCGGTCGCAACGCCCCGCTTCGTTCGGCACAACCTTGAGGCAGCCTTCGTGTTTCTCGCAGACGTCCTGCACATGCCGCAGCCAGTTGTCGGCCAGGCCGATCCGCTCGCAACGCAACGCCGAGCGCACGCCACTGCAATCGTAATGCCCGCACACAATGATATGCTCCACCTTCAACACATCCACCGCGAACTGCATCACGGAAAGACAGTTCAGGTCGGTGTGATTGACGATGTTCGCGATATTGCGATGCACGAACAACTCGCCAGGCAACAGATCAACGATTTCGTTCGCCGGCACGCGGCTGTCTGAACAACCAATCCACAGATACTTGGGCGTTTGTTGACGCGACAGCTTTTTAAAAAAATCAGGATCGTTGGCGCGGATGCTGTTCGCCCATTTCTGGTTCTGTTCAAAAAGATGATGCAACGGTCCACTCATGGGCCGCATGGTAACGCGAGCCGTGGGCTTGTCCAGTAGCTGGGCCACTTAACGCCAACCCGTTCGACGCCCTAACGGCTCATCGCAAAAAACGGCTCGCCTCAAACTCCGCGTACAAACCGGCGACATTTCCGGCGCCAAAGAAGCGTTTTCGCCAGCGCGCCACCCACCGATAAGCCACGTCGCGCCATGCCCCGGGCAACACTCGCAACCCCGTCACCGCGCGCCAAACTCCGCCCGCCACCTGCATCGCGGCGAGTAACGCATCCGTCCGGTAAAGCGGCTCCGCAGCCAGTCGTTGCGCCCAATCCGGCACAAAAATCGCGCTGTCAAAATCCTCCGTGGGCAGCCCGCGCTCACGCAAAAAAAGTTGTGCTGCTTCGCCCTGCAACGGCGCAAACCGCAACCGGCTGCGGCGGTCGCTCGCGAGCAACCAGCGCACGCAGCGCTCGCACAATCCGCATTCGCCATCGAACAACAACACAGGGCCAGAGATATCCATGCCCGCAGGCTAAACCACCTTCCTCGTCTTTGCAGCTGCGCACCGAGGTCGCGCTTGCGGTAAACTGGGACCGCGCGTGTACGCGTCCACCCATGTCTCTTTTTTAGTGCTTCCCAAAATGTTCCCCCTCCTGACGTAATTGGCTTGGGGATACAGATTTCACTCAGGCCCACTTGGGGGTTCATAAGGCATGCTGCTGAGCCAAAAAACTAAAGATTCTGACGCATGTGACGTAATATCAAATTGCGAACTTTGTCTCCATGTTACCTCTCTCAAGTACCCAAACCCTCTCATCAACCTTGCGCTTGCTAGCCGTGCTCGCACAGCTGGCCATCGCAGGTTCCGCGCTGGCGCAAGCCGGTCCGGCCGCGATCACGACCGAGCTTTCGGCGCAGAAAATCGTCATGGTGAAAGCCGCCGACGGCTCGCGCGTCGAAAAGCTGGAGCCCCTTGCCAATGTCGTGCCCGGCGACGCCATCCGCTACACGGTCACCTTTGCCAACCAGGCCGCCGAGCCGGTTACCGGCATCGTCGTATCACTTCCCTTGCCGCGCGAGATGACGCTCGCCGAACCGTTCAAATCAACCCCCGAAACCACTGCGACCTACTCGATCGACGGTGGTAAGCAATTCGCCGCCCTCGCCACCCTCAGTGTAACCGACAGCGAAGGCCGCACCCGGCCCGCCGGCTTGGCCGACGTCACCCATGTGCAGTGGACCATTGCCCCCGCACTCGCTCCAGGCACCAGCGGCTCCGTGAGCTGCCGCGCCACTTTGAAATGAAAACCAACTAACCCCGTTGAGGACATCCCATGAAAATCCCACGTCTAATCATCCCTAGATGCGCGGCACTCGCCGCAGCCCTGCTTCTGCTGGGCCCGACGCTTGTGTCGGCCGCCAACACCGCCGCCGGAACGTCCGTCTCCAATCAAGCCTCCGTCGCCTACAAGGTCGCGACGGTTGATCAAACAGCGGTCACGAGTAACACGCTCGCTTTCTTGGTCGATCAAAAGGTCAACCTCACGATCACGACCACCGACGGCGCGGCGGTTTCCGTGACGCCCGGCACGACCGGCAATGTCCTCACGTTCACCTTACAAAACACGGGTAACGCGGTGCAGGACTTCCACCTCAGCGCGACCGCACGCAGCGGCGGCACGGGTCACTTCGGCGGCACTGACAACGTCAACGCCGCGTCCGTCGCAGTCTTTGTCGAGAGCGGTGGCACGGTAGGGTATCAGGTCGGCGAGGACACCGCAACCTACGTCGACGAACTCGCCGCCCTCGGCACGAAGACGGTTTACATCGTCGGCAACTTCACCGGCTCCTACGCTAACACCAACATCGCCTCCTACCACATGCTGGTGGAGGCGCGAATCGGCGGCACTGGCAGTTCCGAGGGAAGCACCCTCACCGAGACGTCCGCAGCGGACACCGCTGGGTCCGTGGACATCGTCTTCGCCGATGCGCAGGGCACCGACACGGTCAACGACATCGCGCGCGACGCGAAGTTCTCTGCCGACTCCGACTACATCATCGCGACGGCGACGCTCACGGTCACAAAGACATCGGCGGTGATCAGCGACCCCACCAACAGCACGACCAACCCCAAGGCCATCCCGGGTGCCGTAGTACGCTATACGATCCAAGTCGCCAACGCTGCCTCGACCGCCACAGCGACGAACATCACCGTAACCGACAGCCTTAACACCGAGATCGTTGCCGGTACGCTCGCGTTTAATACCGCTACCTACGGCGCCGGCGAAGGCATCCAAGTGACCGCGCCCAACCTCAACGGCGGCGCTGCCATGGACCTCACCAACGCCAGCGACGGCGACACCGGTAATTGGAATGTCACTGGCACCAACGCGGTGACGGTCTCCGGTATCACCCTCACCGCAGGCCAATCCGCTACGATCACGTTCGAGGTCACGATCCAGTAACGGGTTGTCGCACGGCCGCAAGATAGGGAATAGGCCCCAACCGGTGCCTCTACCCCTGACTGCGCCCACACAAAAACGGATGTATTTAAGCGCCACCAGCTCCAACAACCCGCTCTCGCGCGCGCGCGCGTATATACACGCGCATGCGCGCATCGCCGTTTGCGCGGCGTGCTGGTTGCTCGCTGGCTTGTTTGCCGCCCTCATCGCCACAACCGCCGCCGCCGCCACGGCCCCGGGCACGATCATCCTCAACCAAGCCACGGTCCGTACGGCGAACTCCGCGGCGCTGATCCTTTCGAATGTTGACCGCATCGAAGTGGCCGAACCGCCGCCCGGACGCACGCCCGCGAAACTCACGATCTGGCGCCAGGACGAGGCCTCCGGGGAGCGGTCCTGGATCCATCCCGCCACGAGCAACGGGCGCCTGATCCCGTTGCCACCCGCCCTCCCCGTCGAACCCGACGGATCAGCACTCATCGGCATCCGCGCCGCCCGATCCTTCCGATCGGGCGAAGCCATTTTTATCGAGCTCGCCGATTGGGACCAAAACAAGGATTCCAACCGCTCCGAAACCGTCGAAATCGCGATTTTTAGTGACAAACCTGCCGACCGCGAACGCTACGTTCTCACCGAAACCGGGCCGAACACCGGCCGTTTCACCGCCTACGTGCCCACCAGCGTGCTCGCCGTTTCCGGCGACGGCGCACTCGGAGTTGGCCCCGACATGGTCTTTTTCGTTTCCTACTCTGACCCGGCCGATGCCGCTGACGTCGTCTCCGTGCAGGCGGTGATCGACCCGCTCGGCCGCGTCTTCGACAGCGCTACCGGCCGTGCGCTCAACGGCGTGCGCATCACGATCGTGGATGCGATTACTGGCAGGCCCGCTTCGGTTTGTGGCAACGACGGCGTCAGCGCTTTCCCGTCCACCGTCGTATCCGGCACCACCGTGCGCGATGCCAGTGGCACGGTTTATTCGTTGCCCCCCGGCGGATTCACCTTCCCGTTCGTCGCGCCGGGCTCCTATCGCTACGAGGTTTCGCTTCCCGCACGCGCGGGCTACGCCTTCCCTTCGACGGTGGCAAACGCCACGCTTCAGACGTTACCCGGCGCGCCCTACCGCCTTGCTTTTGCGTCGCGCGGTTCCCCCGCCACAATCGCGCAAGACCCGTTCGTCGCCGATCTGCCGCTCGATCCCGACGCCACCTCGCTCGTCCTCGATAAGCGCGCGCTTAACCCGACCGCAGCCAACGGCGACCACGTCGCTTACGAACTTACGATCGCTAACCAACGCTCACTCGCGGCATTCGAGGACGTCGTGCTCGAGGACCGCTTGCCCGTGGGATTTCGCCTCGACCTCAAATCGGTACGCCTCGACGGCCAGCGCGTCGAGCCCGTGCTTAGCGCCGACGGCCGCACCTTCAAAATCACGCTATCTCCGATCGCGCCCGGCGAGACAGCGAACCTCCGCTACCTCGCACGGGTCACAGCCGCGCCTATCGGCCCGGCAACCAATCACGCGATCGCCCGCTTCGGCACGTTTACCTCGAACGACGCGTCCAGCACGGTCGTCGTGCGCGACGAGCTCATGGCCACGCGCGCCCACATTCTCGGGCGCGTCGTGTGCGCGATCAGCGGCCGACCCTCCACGCTTGGTTTGCAGGGCGTGGCTGTGGTGCTTGAGACTGGTTCGATGAGCGTCACCGACGAGCGCGGTTTCTTCCGGTTCGAGGGCGTCCAGCCCGGCACGCATATCGTGCAACTGGACAAGATGACTCTGCCCGCCGGCGCACAGGTTATCGCCACGGACGACGCGCCGCAGGCCCAGCGGCGCCCGTGGTCGCGTATGGTTGACGTGGCCGCCGGCTCGCTCTGGCAAGTCGAGTTCGCCGTGCGCCTGCCCGAGTCCAGCCCGGTCGCCGCCCAGCCGACACCGCCCGCAACCGCCAACGAAGTGCTCCCCGTCGTGGCCTACGACCGCGCATGGATCCAGGCCGAACCAGTCGATGCGGCCTGGGTGCTTCCCCGCGCCGACGACACCCCGCTCATGCCCGTGACGAACATCGTGGTCAAACATCCGGTCGCCCACCGCATTTCCGCCACGATCAACGGCCAGCCGGTGCCAGTGGTCAATTTCGACGGTGTGCTCACCCGCGCCGATCACGCGTTTGCCGCCAGCATCTGGTCGAGTGTCAACCTGCGCGAGGGCGACAACGAAATCGTGGTTGTGCGTACCGACTCGTTCGGCAACGAACGCGGCCGCGAGCTTCGCACGATCCATTTCGCCTCGCCGCCGGTGCGCGCCGAACTCGCGCCCGCGCAGTCCACCCTCGTCGCCAACGGCGTCACGCAGCCGGTGGTCGCGGTGCGCCTCTTCGACCGCGACGGCCGCCCCGCGCGCAACGGCGTGCGCGGCCGTTTCAGCGTGGCCGAACCCTATCAGGCATTGCGCGACGAGCGGCTCAACCTGCGCCTGCTCCCCGGTGCGTTACCCCAGGCCACTGAGTACCTCGTGGGCTCCGACGGTGTCGCGCTCCTCAGCCTCGAGCCCACGACCACCTCGGGTCGCGTGCGCGTGATCCTCGATCTCGCCTCCGGCCCCACCGAAGTGATGGCCGATCTTCGCGCGGACCGCCGCGAGTGGATCGTCGTCGGACTAGCCGACGGCACGGTCGCGCACCGCACCGTCTCGGGCAATATCGAGAGCGCCGCCGACGCCGGTGTCGATAGCGGCTGGTCCGAGGATGGCCGGGTGGCCCTCTACGTGAAGGGGCGCGTGCGTGGCAACTGGTTGCTCACGGCCGCCTACGATTCCGCCAAGACCGCCGTGCCGAACCGCGCCCTACACGGCGGCATCGAACCGGATGCCTACTACACCGTTTATGGCGACCAGAGCGATCGCCACGAAAACGCCGCCTCGCGCGGGAAACTTTTTGTGAAACTTGAGCGCGACATCGCCACGCTGCTCCTCGGCGACTTCTCCCTTGATTGGTCCTCAAGCTCGTTCACCACCTACACGCGCAGCTTGCACGGCGCGATGGTCGAGGTGCGCGCCGGCGGCATGCGCGTGAGCGTGTTCCAGAGCGATGCCGGCTTGAGCGCCGTGCGCGACGAACTGCCCGGCACCGGCCTCTCCGGGCCCTACACGCTCTCCCGCCGCGGGCTCGTGCCTTACTCCGAGCGCGTGGTTATAGAAGAGCGCGACGCGCTGCGGCCGGACATCGTCATCTCGACCCGCCCGCTTGCTCGCAACATCGATTACACGTTCGATTTCCTCGCCAACGTTCTGCGCCTGCGCGAGCCCCTCTTCTCGCACTCAACCACCCGCAATCCACAATTCATCGTCGTCAACTACGAACTCGAGGATGCCAAGGCGGGTGAGGTCATCGGCGGTCGCGTCGAATACCGTCCCTCCAAGGCCGTGACCGTGGGCGCCGCGCTGGTGACCCAGAGTCACGATGGCTCGACCACGCAGGTGGCGGGCCTCGACGCCAAAGCCCAACTCGCCCACAACGTCACCCTGCTCGGCGAAGTAGGGCGCTCCGACGGACCGAAGGGTTCGGCCTCCGCTTACCGCGCCGAGGTCAAACACCACGGAGTCGGCGGCGGCGAGACGCGCGCCTATTACAAGGAGGTAGGGGATGGTTTCGGTATCGGACAGTTAAATAAAAGCGCCACCGGCAACCGCCAGTTCGGGCTCGAGGGCACCCAGCGCCTCTCCGCCAACGTCTCCACTCGCGAACTCGTTTACGATGAGACGATCCTGGGCACGGGGGACAATCGTCGCGCCGCCGAGGCGCAGCTGGAATGGACGCACGACCAGTGGACCGTGCGCAGTGGTGCCCGCGCGGCCCGCGACCAGCTCACGAGCGGCCGCATCGACGAATCCGTCCTCGCCACGGCGGGAGTTTCTCGCCGCCTGTTCGACAACCGGCTCGAGCTGCGCCTCGACCGCGAGCAGAGCCTCTCCGGCGAGGCCGAGAACCTCGACTTCCCGACCAGCACCACGCTGGGCGCAGCCTATCAGTTGACTGCAAAAACTCGCCTGCTCGCCGAGCAACAGTGGACGCAGGCTCGCGGCCGCTCAACCGACCAGACCCGCATCGGCCTTCAGAGCACTCCCTGGAGCGGCGGCACGCTCTCCAGCACCGTCGCGCAAAACCGTCGCGCTTCTGAAAACACCATCGTGGGCAACGGCCTTCGGCAAGTGCTACATGTATCGCCCAAACTCGAACTCGAAGGCGGTTTTGAACACTCACGCGTCGTTGCCGGACAAATCGCCACCGGCAACGGCGGCTCCACGACACCCTCGCCGTTCCACTCGGCGGGCGGTTTCACCGTCCTGCCCCAAGGCGACGCCACCTCCGTTTTCACCGGTGCACACTGGAAACCGAACAGCATCCTCTACAACGGCCGCGTTGAATACCGAGTGGACGAAACCACGCGCCGCATGCTGCTGCTCGCCTCAGCACAGGCCGAGCCCGGCAAGGATTTCGGCGTCGTTACGAGCGTGATCGCCCAGCACAGCGAGTCGGACACGCTCGCCGACCAACTCTTTCTCGATGCCCGTTTCGGCACGGCGTGGCGTCCGACTGCGGGTGTGTGGACGATGCTCAACCGCCTCGACCTCGTGCGCAGTCCCCTTTCCGACCAGTCCGATGGCAACACCTGGAAGGCGATCGAGAACTTCCACCTCAACTGGCGACCCGGTAAGGCTAATCAATTCTCTGCCCACCTCGGCGCGAAATTTACCGCCGGCCATTTCGACAGGCTGAACCGCTCGACCTACACCACGCTGCTCGCCTTCGAATGGCGCCGCCGCCTGCGTGGCCCCTGGGATATCGGCGCGCAAGGCGGTGCACTCACGGGCTGGGACGCCACTTCGCATCTCTACAACTACGGAATCTCGCTTGGCCGCACAATTGGCGATGCGGCCTGGGTGAGCGTGGGATATAACTTTGACGGGTACCGCGATACCGATTTCACTGCCGCCCGTTACTCCGCGCCCGGATTTTTTCTTCGTTTTCGCCTGAAATTTAACCAAGATTCGCTCGGCGGCCTGCTCCGCGCGATCAAAGAGGAATGAACCAACGATGAGACGCTTCCTCGCATTTCTGCTTCTTCTCGGCGTTTCGGCCGGCGGGCTGCGCGCCGCCATCGCCTACGATGCGACGACCTCTGAAGAGACGACTAATACCAACGACCATACTTGGAGTCATCCGCTCGGCACGGCCAGCGGCACGAATCGTATCCTAATCGTCACGCTTACGACGGAAGACGTTACGAGCGTCGACCAGGTCGTATCGTCCATAACCGCCGGAGGGGTCGCCATGACAGCCGTCAGCGATAGCGGCATCACGAACGGCAACAACCGGGTCGAATGTTATTATATGCTCGATGCCAGCCTGCGAGCCACCAGCGGTGCCGTCTCGATCAACGTCACGTTCGCCGGAACCGTGGGTAATCTCCTGCTCGGGTCTATCTCCTTGACCGGCGTGAATCAGGCCGCCCCCGAGGCGGTGGCGATAGGTAGCGCTTCATCGGCCAGTTCGCTCTCCACGAACATCACGACGACTTCCGCCAATGCGTGGCTCATATCGAGCATTAACCTCGGCGATGACCGTTCGTTCACGGCAGGCGGTTCCGCCACCGAACGATACGAGCATGCCATCGACACCGTCACGAGTAGTGCGTTGTCAACCACGGCCACGACCACCGCAGGAACAACCGCAGTGTCGTGGACCATCCCTAGCTCGGCCAACCGCCTCGTCCAGGCGGTGGTCGCCGTCGCCCCCGCCAACATCACACTGTCCGGAAACGTCTTCGAGGACGTGACCTACACGGGCGGAGTCGGTCGCACCAAGGCTACCTCCTCGGGCGTCAACTGCGCCAGCGCGCGTGTCGAGTTGTTCAATGCCTCGGGCACCTACGTTTCCGCGACCACGACCGACGCCAGCGGCAACTACTCCTTCTCCGTGCCTCCGAGCGTCAACTACACGATCCGCGTCGTCAACAGCACGGTCACCTCCTCGCTCGGCGGCACCAGCCTGATCCCCGTGCAGACCTACCGCACCACCGCCACCACCGGCAGCGCCGTCAATGTGACGGACCGTGTCGGCGGTGAAAACCCCGCCTACGCCGACGCCGGCAACGGCTCCACCACACTCGCCGCGCTCTCCAGTGGTTCGGTCACGCCCCAGTCGATCACCTCCGTCACCGCCAGCACCAGCAACATCACCGGCCTGAATTTCGGCTTCAACTTCAACACCATTGTCAACACGACCGATACCGGCCAAGGCTCGCTCCGCCAGTTCATCACCAACGCCAACGGCATGAGCGGCACGCAGACGAGCGTGTTCATGATCTCCGACGGTTCCGCCCATTCCGGTCTGCGCACCGGCCTCACCAACCAGCTCACCAGCGGCGTGGCCGTGATCACGCTCGCCACCCTACTACCGCCGATCACCGGTACCCTCACCCTCGACGGCACCAGCCAGACGACCAACGTGGGCAACACCAATTCCGGTACTCTCGGCACCGGCGGCACGGTCGGCGTGGACGCGCTGGCCCTCTCCACGGTCAACCGGCCCGAGGTGGAGATCGTCGGCACATCGGCCATGGCAACCGGCCTCGACATCAACGCCGCCAGCACGACGGTGCAGGGCATCGCCATCCACGGACATGGCTCCGGTGCCAGCTCCAATCAGGGCGACATCTATGTCCGCGCCACCAGCGTAGCCATCACCGCTTGTGTAGTGGGCTCGACTGCGACGAGTTTCTCCCTGCCCGGAGCCAACGCCACCAGCGCCTCCGGCATCATCGCGCACACCAATGCCACCAATGGCTCGCTTACCAACTCGCTCGTGGGCTTCACGGGTATCGCCGGAGTGCGGTTCGGCGCGTCACCCTGCACGGGATGGACGGTCAGCGGCATCGAGGTCCGCGGCACGTGCGTCAACACTCCCACGTCTGAAGCCTTCTCCGTGCGCGACTCGGGCCACACCATCTCCGGCAATCTCATCGTGGCCAACAAGAGCACGGGCCTCGAAATCACGAACACAATAACTTCGCTTTCGGTGATCAACAACACGGTCTCGGGCAATGGCGTCGGCACGGGCGGCGGCACGCGGACTGCGGGTGTCCGGATCACGACGAGCGTTACGGGTACGTCGTTTGATCGAAATATAATCACCGCCAATTACGGTCCGGGGGTGTCCGTGACCAACGCCTACACCGGGGGCCGTTTCACGCGCAACTCCATTTACTCCAACGGCACGATTACCAACGACGCCAGCGCTGCAGCCACCGGGCAGATCGGCATCGACCTGCTTTCCGCCAGCGACAACGTCGCGGCAGGCACCGCCCCTTTTTATACTCTCAACGACTCCGGCGACGGTGACAGCGGCGGTAACACGCTACTCAACACGCCCGTGATCGACACGGCCACGATCGTCGGCTCCAACCTCGTCCTTACCGGCTGGGTATCCGCCGGCTCGACGGTGGAGTTCTTCATCAGCGATGGAGCCGCCTCTGGTTTTGGCGAAGGCCAGACCTACATCGGCTCCGTCGTCGAAGGCAGCGGCAGCGATACCGACGCCACCACCAGCAGCTACTCCGGCAATGTGAACTGCTTCGCCCAAGGCGCGGACACGAATGTCGCCCGTTTCAGCTACACCTTCGCCAAGCCCGGCTCGGTCTCTGTCGGCACCGTGCTCACCGCCACAGCCACCAATGCCTCCAACAACACCTCCGAGTTCTCCGGCAACACCGCCGTCGTGAGCAATTTTCCGAGTTACACCGCCGTGAAGTCCTCGGAGACCATCTCCGATCCCGTCAACGCGACGACCAACCCCAAGTCCATCCCCGGCGGCGTCGCCCAATACTCGGTCACTGTCACCAATTCGAATCCCGCCTACGCCGACGCCGACTCGTTCGTGGTGACCGATCCGATACCGACCAACACCGAGTTATACGTAGGCGACATCGCTGGCGGCGGCTCCGGCCCGGTGCAGTTCGTCGATGGTGCCACGACGTCAGCTCTCACCTACACCTACACCAGCTTGGCCAACATGGCAGACGACGTTTCCTTCTCCAACAACTCCGGCTCGACCTGGACGTACGTGCCCACACCCGACGGCAACGGTTGCGACTCCGCCGTGACGAACCTCCGCATCAACCCCAAAGGCACCTTCGCCAAAGCCGCCTGCGGCAACAACCCGAGCTGCACCCTCCGCTTCCGCGTCCGGGTGAAGTGACCAACGCCCTTTCCTTCGTGACGACCATTTCCCCATCTCCAAGAAATTGCGCCAACAAAAAAGGCCGCGAGGTGAATCGCGGCCCGGGAAGCTCGTTGAGAGCCAGAACGGTAAATCGGTTCCGCTCTGATTAGAAACGGTATAACACGCCGAATTTGACGATCGGGTAATGTTTCAACGGATCGAGCTCGTCGTTGACGCTTTGCTCCTCTTTGCGCAGTTCAGCTTGGAAGGTCGCGTTGCTGCCGATCGGGCCGGTTGCGGTGAGTTTCGTTTGGGGTGCTTTGGCGAAGATTAAACCCACATCGAAAAAGAAACCGAAGCCGCTTTTACCCGGAGCCTTGGACCAACCGAGGCCGACGAATGGGGCAGCGCCATTGCTCAGCTCGGTCGTTCCCGAGACCGTGCCGACTTGCGCTGCGGTGTAGGTCGTGTCGCCAATCTCGTAGAGAGAACCAGCTTTGGGAAGAGCGGTGGCATCGACTTTATTGTCGGTCAAGAACACACCAGCCGAAAGATGGAAAGAGCCGGCAAAGGGGTGCCAGTTGGCAATGGCCTGAATATTCGAGAATTTGAGCTTGGCCTGATAATCACCGTCGTCGTCGCTGAAATCGTAGTCGTAGTTTAACCACGAGTAACCAAGATTGGCCGTGAAGTTTTTGGACGCGGTGAACACGACAACGGGACCGAAACCGATCGTGCCGACTTCAGCGCCAATGGCGAAGCGCGGTATCGATTCGGTGGCAGTCGGAGTGGTTGGGGTGGTCGGGTCGGTCTGGGCGTTGAGGCTGACGGTGACGAGGCAGGCGGACAGAGCCAGTCCCAAGAAATGGGTGGCGCGTGAGTAGCGGGCGAGTTTTAGTGTCATGGTGATCGTTCGCAGGTTGGGTTGATGGCCGTAGTTTAGACTGACAACCTTAACCAATGAATAGCCTCAGTTTTGTACACAGCAAATGGGATTTTTTTAAGAATCAGTGTTTTATGACAATGACTTGCGGGAGTAGTGATGAGTATTCTTCCCAGCAGATATTTGTCGCAAATATGAACCAAGCGGAAGACGTCAGAACCAAGCGGAAGACAACCAAGCCGGAGCACGCTCCGGGGCATTTGACCCAGTGCGAGCCAGTAAACAACCTCTTCAAAGTTTCAATGAAGGCCGTGTCGCAAGCGCGGCCCTTTTTATGAGCTTCAACCCCGCACCCCAAGACCCGGCCTCGGCTAATTTGTACCTTTAAAACAGTTATGTCATCTATTAAATGACAAACACCGAACACACAAGTAACCGCTATTCGCTCCTACAAAACCCAACTTATGAACGTTTGTCATTTAATAGATGACAAGTTATCTGCCCAAGAAGTATTGGGATTTGAGCGAACCAAGCGGAAGACAACCAAGCCGAAGACGTCAGGTCTCTGACTCTTGACAAAACGGTGGCCGGTGGATCGGCAACGTCGCCAATGAGAGAATGATGGCGACAAGGCAGATGAGCACCAAAAACACTGGCTTCATGGCGGTGGCAATCAGTTGTAGAGCCAGAAGGACCGGGTTTGATTCTGGTAGGCTTCGGCGCGTTGCTGCCAGAGGCGTTGAAAACCTTCAACGTCGACGCGGGCGCCGTCGCGGCGGAGGGCGTTCCACCACTCGGTCGAGCCGGTGTGGATGTTGAAGCTGCGGGCTTGGGTGGCGTTGGCTTTGGCGAAGGGGTTGCCGGCAGTGAGTTTGCAGGTGAGGCGCATGAGCTGGAAGCTGAGCTCGGTCGGGCGCCAGGCGGTCCAGTCGGTGACTTCGACGTAAACGCCGTTGGCGGGACGGCCGTTTTTACCGATCACGGTAATCTTCCTAAAAGCGAGGCCGGGAATGCGCAGGGCGTCGAGTTCTTTGATCAAGGTGTCGGTGGGCAGGCCGTTGAAGGCGATGCCGCGGAAGGGGAATTGTTCGCCGACGCCGTGCGAGAAGCCGCCGAGCTGGCAGCCAAGGCCGGTCATGGCGTAACCAACACAAGCCGGGAAATCTTGAATTCGCGGCGAAGTGGGCGTGAATTTGATGCCGGTTTCCGGCCAGCGCATGGACCGGCGCCAGCCGCGCATCGGGATGATGGTGAGGCGGCCGTTTCGGCGAATCGTATCGTTGACCGCGAGGATGCCCGGCATGATCACGGCCATGCGGGCGAGTTCGCCGATGGTGAGTCCGTGAACGTACGGTATCGGGTAACCCCCTACACCGGTATTCATCCATTCGCGATCGAGGATGGGGCCGTCGACTTTTAGGCCTCCGAGTGGGTTCGGTCGGTCGAGCACGATGACGGGCAAGTTGTGCTCGAAGCAGGCTTCGATCGCGTAGCGCATGCAGACGTTGTAGGTGTAGGAGCGCACGCCGATGTCCTGCAGGTCGATGACAAGCACATCGAGGCCTTTGAGTTGTTCCTTGGTGGGCTTGCGGTTTTTTCCGTAGAGGGAATACGCGGGCAGGCCGGTGCGCCGGTCGATGGTGTCGGAGATGTTTTCGCCGGCGGGTGTGTCGCCGTAGATGCCGTGCTCGGGGCCGAAGAGGGCGACGAGTTTGATGTTGGGGGCGCGTTTGAGGATATCGACGGTAGGCACGCCGTAACGGTTTACCCCTGCCGGATGGGTGAGGAGGCCGACGCGTTTGCCGGCAATGGGGGCGAAGTTGTCGGCGGCGAGCACGTCGATGCCGAGCATCACGGGGAAGATCAGTTCGAACTTCGGCGCGACAGGCACCGGTGTCTTTATGACGGGGAGCGTGGAAGGTTTGTCGGCGGCGTCTTTGGCGACCGTGCCGGTGGCGGCTAGTTTTTTCTTAGCGATCGTTTTCGCGTTGTCGGGTTTGGAGCTGCAAGCGGTCAGGCTGATCAGCAGAACAAAAGCGAGCGACGAGCAGAGGAGGCGAAAGGGGCTGGGCATTCGCTGTTCGAATTTGCGTAACGCGTCCTCTCGGTCGAGTGCGAAGCGAAAAACCGAAGCTATTTCTTTTCGGGTCGTGTGACCTTGAGCAGCGATTTCACGCGGGTGACGCCTTCGGTTTCGAGGGCGATACCCACGGCTTTGGCGATGAGGGCGTGGCTGGCGACGGTGCCGTTAAGGGTGACCTCGCCCTTGTCGCAATCGATGGCGATGGCGCGGGCGGAGAGTTCTTTGTCGAGGGTGAGTTTCGTTTTGATCACCGTGACGATGCGGGCGCTGGAGGAGGCGTTGGCAATGCTGTCGCCGGTGGACTGGGCTTTGTTTCTAACGACTTGACCGGTGCGCTCGAGTTCCTCGCCGATCGCATCGGGCGTGAGGTGCCACTCGGTGAGTTTGTTGGCGACGGTGTTGGAAACGGCTTTGGCTTCGTCGCGGACCCGGTCGGTGAGCGACGGGGCGGGCTTGGCGGATTTTTCGGCGGCGGTGGACTCGGAGGACTTGCCGGCTTCGAGGTTTTTTTGTTGCCAGTAACGGTGGCCGATCACGCCGACGGTTGCACCAATGAGAAAGAGGAAGAGGGCTTTTTTCATGAGGTTGTGGAGGGTTCGACAGGGGGGCGCTGAGTGGGTTCAGCGAAGGTGTTTGTTTATACTCGCGGCCCGGGCGGGCCTCGCCACGTTAATGGCGTCATGATTCTTCGTTGCCAGCCTGGATTTGAACCGAACCTTGAAAAGGAGTTGCGCCTGCATGGGTTGGTCGCGTCGGAGTTGGGTGCGGGCTGGATGCGGGTGGCGTCAGTCGGTGCGAAGTTGCCGGACCTGTGTTTTGCGCAGGCGGTGCTGGTGGAGCCGGTCGAGATCGCGGCTGACACGGTGAACGGGCTGGCGGGAAAGCTATTAGACTATTTTCTCGGTTCGGCAAAGGCGGAGCGTTTTGAGGCGGCGTGGCCGTTGATTTTCGACATGGCGGCGGGGCTGGATGGACTCGGCCGTCGGGTGGACGGGGTTGAAAAAGCGCTGGTCGAACTTTTGCGAAAGCGGTTGTCGCGCGTGGCTAAACTGGCGGTGGCGGACAAGCCGCGCGGGCCGGCGACGATGCGCGGGTTATTTGTTTTCTTTGCCGATTTCGGCCGGTTGTTCGTGGCGCGCGAGTGTGTTTTCGGCGGACAGCGTCGCATGGCCGATGATTCGCTGGCGCCGTCGCGTTCGTATTTGAAAGTGGAAGAGGCGTACATCGTTTTGGGTCGTGAACCGGTTGAGGGCGAGACGGTGGTGGATCTTGGTGCAGCGCCGGGTGGCTGGAGTTACAGCGCCGCGAAGCGTGGGGCGCGGGTGATCGCGGTGGACAACGGTCCGCTCAAGGGCGGTGCGTTGGATCATCCGTTGATCGAACATCGGCGCGAGGATGCGTTTCGTTTTCAGCCGGCACCGGGCGAGGTGATTGACTGGCTGTTTTGCGATCTGGTTGAAGAGCCGCATCATGTGATGCGAAATTTAATTGAGCCGTGGATAGTGAATGGTTGGTGTCGGCACTTTGTGGTGAATCTGAAATTCGGCCGGGTCGATCCGGTGGCGTTGTTGCGCGAAGTTTCGGCGTCGGGTGGCGTGATGGCTGGGCGAACGACGGGCTTGCGCATCCGGCATCTTTATCACGACCGCGAAGAATTTACGCTGGTCGGCCACGTGAGCCTATGAAAACCAAGGAAATTCCCGTTTGCGGTTTGGGTGCGGTGCAGGCGCGATTCAAAGCGAACCCAGGGTCGATCAAGCGGCTCTTTTTTGATCACACGACGGGTCGGAAGATCGGTGCGATGTGCAAGGCGCTCGCGGCGGCGCGAAAAGTTTATCGCTGCCTGGAGCCGGCGGATCTGGAGAAGGTTGCGGGCACGTTGCATCACGGTGGCATCGTGGCGATTGTGGAACAGCAGGCGTTGCGTTCGCCGACGATCGATCAGGTGCGGACGTGGGCGCGGGAGCGAGCTCCTTTGTTGCTGCTCGATCGGATCGGCAACGCGCACAATCTCGGGGCGATCGCGCGCACGGCGGCTTTTTTTGGTGTGAAGCACATCGTGGTGCCGAACCATCCGCAGCAGGCGTTACCGGGTGAGGCGGCGCATCGCGTGGCGGAGGGCGGGCTGGAGAGCGTGGAGATTTTGTGCGTGAAGGATCTGGCAGTATTTTGCCGGGAGATCGCACCGTTTTACCGCGTGGTCGGCACGGCGGTCGTCGGGGCGAAGCCGTTGCAAAAAGTTTCGCAGGGGGAGGCGCAGGGGGCGGCGAAACCGGTGGCGCTTGTGTTGGGCAATGAGGAGCACGGGCTTGCGTCAGAAGTGGCGGCGGCCTGTACGGTGCTCGTGACGATTCCGGGTAGTGGCCGGGTCGAGTCGCTCAACGTTTCTGTGGCGGCGGCGGTGTTGTGTTGGGAATTTTTTGGAAAATTGCGCTGAACCTCCTTGCATGGTGGAGGTCAATTGGCACAGTTCCGGCTAAACCTACCCCTGTTATGAACGACACGCCCTTTGATCCCGAAGAATACGCGGTTCTTCACTTTTCCTTGGTTCCGACCGAGGACGGTAAGCCGATGCAAAAGACGCAAGCTTGCGGCGTGTACCGTTCGATTGAGGAGGCTTTTATTTCGGCTCGTTTATTGGCGGTTCGCGACTGGCAACGGCTGCGTTCACTCGCGGCGGCCGGTGGCAACGCTTCCTCCGTCAACTGGCAGGTGATCGACACCGAATTCGGCTACGATCTGAAGCGCGACTGTCTGGTTGTATCGCGCTTCTGGATACATGCCCGAGCGATTTCGGCCACGTGAGCGATTCGCAGAATTAATTTCGAAGCCCGGCTTTTTTAGCCGGGCTTTTTGTTTTTAAAGGGCAGCGGGATTTAGCTGCACGTCAATCATCAGGTCGGATGCGATTTTTTCCAGTTCCAAACGTAGTTGTGGGATGGATACGCCAACGGGCAGCAGAACCGAGATGCGTGCCTGGAACAGCATCGAGCCGTCCATCGGTGCGTTGATGCGGTCGGAGGAGAGCTCTTCGACGTTGACGTTGGACTGGGCGAGGACGTGTGAGATTTGGTGGAGGATGCCGGGGCGGTCCTGGCCGACGAGTTCGAGCACGGCGACGGTGCCGCGCGCCGAGGAGGCGAGGGCGGGTTCCTTGCGGGCTGAGATTTGCAGGCCGTCTTTTTCGAGTTTGGCCAACGTGGCGAGCAAGGCGTCGCTTTTTTCCGAGGGCACTTCAACGCGCACGATGCCGGCGAATTGTCCGCCGAGGCGGCACATGCGGCTTTCGAGCCAGTTGCCGCCGTGGTCGACGACGTTGGCGGTCACCAGTTCAACAAGTCCCGGGCGATCCGGGCCGATCACGGTCATGACAAGGGTTGAAAGCATGGCGGGATGCTGCACGGCGGAGGGGTGGTCGTCAGGGAAAATCTTTTGAGCAACACTTTTGGTTGAACGGGACTGGTCTGGCGCGTGGCGTCGAAGGCCTAAGAGCGAGGTCGAGCCCGACACCCGAACCCGGTTTACCTTGGTTCGGCGCCTACGATGACGACCTGGCCGACGCGGAGTTTTGTCCAACTGACGTCGGGGTTCAGCGCCAGCAGATCGGTGAGGGCGAGCCGGTTGGCGCGGGCGATTTTTGCGAGAGAGTCGCCAGCTTTTACGGCGTAGAAAATGTCGGCGTAGGAAACGGTTTCTCCGCCGAGTGTGACGACTGAGATGGCTTTTGAACCGGCGACAAAGACCAGCGAGGCGTAGCTTTCGCCGCAGACGGGTTCGATGGCTTCGATGGCTTTTCCCCTGCCGACGAGGTCGGTGAACGTGGCGGTGGATTTTCCTTTTTCGAGGAAGAATTGCTGCGCCGACGACCAGAGCAGGCTGAGATTGTTGTGGATTTGGGCGCGGGTTTCAGGGGTGAGCGCGGAGGTGGATTTGATCTTTGCCTCTTGGAGGATGATCTGGAATTCGGTGTCGTTTTTTTGGACGAGCAGCGTGGTCGTTTTCTCGTCGTAGGAGACGATTTGGCAGCCCTGAAATTTATCGCCGACGTCAATCCATTTTGAGTCGCCGCCGGGGGAGGCGGTCAGCGCCACGCGGACGACGGAGCCTTCTTTGAGCACGCCGGAAAAGATGAAGGGTTGCGCGTCGCCTGCCTGAAGCACAGCAGCAGCGACGAAGAAAAGGGGGGTAAGCCATTTCATGCGCCTAGAGTTTCCAGCCTTTCACTTTTGGCCAGTGAAAAAAGCGGCAAGGGTCTGGTTCGGGGCGGCGGCCGAGGGGCCAAATTGCAGGTCAGTTGTTATTGGCTTGTAAGCGAGTGGTATAAATTCGCGATTGCTGGGGTCGTGGATTGCCTGAGCCGCTGCGGCCTGTTGGTTGATTCTGTTGATCGCATTCGCCTCCGTCCCCCCTGAATCGCCTTGAATCGTTACAAAACTTTTCTGGTCTGCCTGTCGGTTTTTTGTCTCGGCCTTGTCGTGGGCGTTTGGGCGTATCGTCAGGATTTGGCTGAACGTCGGCGCGATCTGATCGCTGAGACGAGTCGGTGCGCGTTGGCATTTGATCCCACTGAGGTGCGTGGGTTGGCGGGAACTCGGGAGGATCTGCAAAGCCCGGTTTACCGGCGCATCAAGGCGTGTCTGATTCGTTTGCGCGCTTCGCAGTCTGCGGTCCGTTTCATCTCCCTTCTTCGTTATGATCCGGCTTCGGGTAAGCTGTTGTTTCTGGCTGATTCCGAACCGGAGGCGTCGAAAAAGATTTCACTTCCGGGGGATGTCTATCCGCAGGCATCTCAAATGCAGGGATTGCAGTCGATTTTGCGTGATGGCAAGCCGGTGATCGAAGGGCCAGTTAAGGATTCGTCCGGTGTTTTTGTTTCAGTGTATGTGACGTTCGGGCCGGGGGCGGGGCTGGAGGTATTGGGCCTCGATAGCGAAGCGGCGACTTGGTCGCGGCAGCTGTGGTTCGCGGCGCTGCGGGCGGCGGTGCTGACTTGGTTTATTTTCGGTGGCGGTTTGGCGATGGTGGCATGGTACCGTCAGCGGTCGTTGCGCGAGTCGCTCATCCGCAAGCTTTATGGCGCGGTGGAGCAGAGCGAGTCGGCGACCATGATTGTCAACCTGCACAGTCGCATCGAATACGTGAACGATGGATTGTGCCGTCAGACGGGTTACACGCGGGAGGAATTGACGGGCAGGCCGTGGTGGGATTTTCGCAGCGAAAAAAAGCTGCCCGTGGAGGTCGCTGAGATTGTGGCGAGGGTGAAGGCGGGGCTTTCCTGGGAGGGGCAGGTGTCGAATACGCGCAAGAGCGGTGAACAATATCCGGCGCGCGCCGTGGTTTCGCCGGTGCGTGGCGAGCATGGGCGGGTGGTGGGTTTTATCGCGGTGTTCACGGATGTTTCTGCGTCGCAACGCAAGGAGAAGGAGTTGCGCGAGGCCAAGGAGCAGGCCGAAACATCAGATAGCGCCAAGGGCCGCTTTCTTGCGACGATGAGTCATGAGGTGCGCACGCCGCTCAACGGAATCGTCGGTTTCACGAGTCTGCTGCTCGACACGCCGCTCACGCCTGAACAGCGGGAATACGTGCAGACGATTCGGACAAGTGGAGAGGCGTTGATTCAGTTGACGGGTGATATTTTGGATTTTTCACGCATTGAATCGGGAAAGTTGCAGCTCGACGCGACGCCGTGCGATTTGCGCGCGAACATAGAGGATGCGCTCGATATTTTTGCCAATCGCGCGGCCGAGAACGGCCTGCAGCTGTTGCACTGGGTGGACTACGATGTGCCCGCGCAGTTGATGGTGGATGGCGGCCGGTTACGCCAGGTGATGATCAATCTCGTGGGAAACGCGGTCAAGTTCACGGCGACGGGCGAGATCGAGGTGACGGTGCGCAAACTGACGGGCAAGTCTGTCTCGGTGGCGCCGTTTGAGGATCCGAGCCAGGGCCAGCTGGTCGCGGAGTTTGACGATGGCGGGTTGACTTTGGAATTTGCCGTGCGCGACACCGGAATCGGCATCGCGGCGGGTGATTGCGCGAGACTTTTTCAACCGTTCACGCAGCTCGATGCATCAAACGTGCGTCGCTTTGGCGGTGCGGGACTGGGTTTGGCGATTTCGCGGCACCTGGTGCGCATGATGGGGGGTGATATTCGGGTGGAGAGTGAGCTGGGGCGTGGTTCGGCATTTATTTTTACGGTCAGGGCACGGCCGGCGGAAAATGTTACCAGCGAGGCGTCGGCGGGACGGCTTGCGGGTCGCAAAGTGGGGCTGGTGGTGGCGCATGCGGGACTGCGGACCGAGATGGGCCAGTTGTTGCGGGAAGCGGGCGCGAAGGTGGTGGAGCGCACGCTCGAAACGTTGACGGAGGGTGGCTGGGATCTGTCAGTGATCGATTGCGACGCGGCTGCGGTGGAAAGATTTCAAGCTTCCACGCCGGATTCGGATTGGCGGCCGGAGCGTATGTTTGGGCTGGTGGCGATCAATCTTGGCAGCCAGGAGCGACAGGCGTTGCGCCGGCATTTCCGCATGTTGTTGGGTCGGCCAGCGCATCACCGAACGTTGTTGGATCTTTTGGCCAAGGCGGCCGAGCAGTTCGCGAATTCGGTGACAATTCCGCCGGGATTTTTCGAACGGAAACTGCGTATACTCGTGGCTGAGGATGACGAGGTGTTACAGCGGGTGATCAGTAGTTCGTTATCGGCCCTTGGCTATCAATGTCAGTTAGCGCAGAATGGCCGGGCGGTCATCGAAGCGGTGAATGCTGAAAAATTTGACGTGATTCTCATGGACGCGCACATGCCGGAGATGGATGGGTTAACTGCGGTAAAACAAATCCGTGCGGGCGAAGCTGGCGCGCACAATCGCGACCTCTGGATGGCGGTGATCACGGCTGATCATCGGCCTGAAATGAAGGAGATGGCGCTGGCGGCGGGGGTGAATGATTTTCTCACCAAGCCGCTCAGTCTGGCGGATATCGAGGCGGCGTTCCGGCGGTTTCGGAAAGCACAGCAGACGGTTCGGGTGTGAGCGGTGGGCCGATTACACCGGGTTGCCGCCGAGGGCGGCTTCGATCTGTTTTGAGGCTGTTTTGAGAACGGTCAGGCGGGCATGGCGTTTGTCGTTGGCGGGGATGAGGTGCCAGGGTGCAAAGGGCTGGTTCGTCAGCGCGAGCATGTCGCCGACGGAGGCTTCGTAGCCCGACCATTTGCGGCGGTTGCGCCAGTCTTCGTCATTGATCTTGTGACGTTTGTAGGGTGTGTTTTCGCGTTCGTTGAACCGGCGCAGCTGGGCGTCCTTGCTAATGTGTAACCAGAATTTAACTACAATAATGCCGTGGTCGGTGAGCTGGCGCTCGAAGTCGTTGATTTCGGTGTAGGCGCGTTTCCATTCGTTCGTCGAAGCAAACCCTTCCAGGCGTTCCACGAGGACGCGTCCGTACCAGGAGCGGTCGTAAATGGAAACCATTCCGGCGCGTGGCACGTGGCGCCAGAAACGCCAGAGGTAATGGTGGGCCTTTTCCTCGTCGGTGGGTTTGGCGACGGGGATGACGCGGTAGTGGCGGGCGTCGATCGCGCTGGTCAACCGGCGGATGGCACCGCCTTTACCGGCGGCGTCCCAGCCTTCAAAAACAAAGATGATCGAGCGATGGGCAGCGTGGGCGGCGCGTACGGCTTGGTTGAGGCGACCGAGCCATTTCTCGCGCCTCAATTCGTATTCGCCTGGCGAGAGAATTTGATCCAGCGGCAGGGCGTGCAGTTGTTGCAGGCCAGCTGGTTTGAGCGGCCGGGCGGCAGCGCGTTTGTCGGTGGCGTGAGATACGGCTTTTTGACGTCGGACGTGGGAGCCGAAGCTGGTGAGGATCAGTTTTGCGACCGCTGCGTTGCGTGTGCGTTCGTGCTCTGCGTCGATGACGGTCCAGGTGGCACCCGGCCGGTCAGTCGTTTTCAGGATGCGGCGGGCAACGCGGGCGATCCGGTCGTAGTTGCGGAAGTGATACCAATGCTCGGGTGTGACTCGCCAGGCGGTGCTGGGGTCGGATTCGAGCGTTTGTAGGCGATCACGCTGGGCCGCTTTGCTGAGGTGAAGCCAGACTTTGATGATGAGTGTGCCGTTGTCAGAAAGCAGTTTCTCGAGGTGCTGGATGCGTTCGAGCTCGCGATTGACCTCGTCGGTGGGTTTGCGGCTGAAAGTCTCTTCACGCAATGCCTCGGTGTACCAGGAGCCGGCATAGATGCCGATCCGACCGCTAGCGGGAAGGCTGCGCCAGAACCGCCACATGAACGGGCGTTCACGTTCTTCGTCGGTGGGTTCTTGAAAGGCGAAGGTTTCGACGCCTCGTGGGTCCAGCCAGCCGCTTAAGGTGTTGATGACTTCCCCGCGGCCGGCACCTTCATAGCCGGCGATAATGAGCAGGATTTTAAACGGTGATTGTTTCAGCTGAACCTGAAGTTGAACCAAATCCTCGCGCAGCTTGGGCACACGGGCTTCGTAGGCTTTTCTGGAGAGACGAGTGGAGATCGTCGTTTTTATCATGCGTCGAGCGACATTGTGTGTCGGTTCAGCGGGAATGAGTCGAGCCGGGTTTTTGCAGTAATGTGTCGAATGGGAAACGATTTTTCAGATCGGTCGGCAGCGGGCGACTATTTGGTCGAGGTGAATCGGCCGGTGCGCAGGAAGGCGCGGATCTGATCGACCGCGCACCCACGCCACATCATCCAGGTGTGCGAGGTACGGAGGATAATATGATCGCTCATGCCGGCGAGGCGCGTGCTTTGGATGCTGACTTTGCCGTCGTTGGGCTGGCGAATCCACCAGGAAAAAAGCGGATTTAAGGAGACGGTGCCGGCGATCACTCCGACCTCGCATCCCGATAGGCCTTCGAGCTGGTTCGGTGTGCTTCCGGGTTCGGTGCCGAGCTGGAGGCCGGCCGGGCCGTTGATTTTGGCGAACGGTTTCCAGTCGCGCAGATGGTCGACGACCTCGCTGCCCTGGTTGGGTGGGCCAAGCATGACGACACGGATCGGTTTGGGTGCGTTTGGGTGATCGTGCAGGAACTGCCGCAGCAGAATGCCGCCGAGAGAGTGGGTCACGAAATGCAGCGGGCGACCGTCGGTGTGGGCGGCAAAAATAGGTCCGAGGGTTTGTTCGGCGAGCGTGGCGATATCGTGTCGCTGCGAGGGGTAGCTGAGATTGATTACGGGGTGGCCGTCGCGCCGGAGTGCCCACTCGATGCGTTTCAACGACCATGGCCCGCGGCCGAGTCCATGGATCAACACGACGGTGCCCGGTTTCGTGTGGTTAAGAGTGGAGTCCATTTTGGGCGGGGCGTTGCCTATGGGCGTTGGCCTGTACAGAGAGTTTACGCAACGGCCCGCTTTCAGGAATGAAATTTAGCAAATTTCTGCGCCTCTACGCGGCCCGTATAAGAGTCGGCGGGACATTCCTCGAGGTGACAGGAAATTGGTAGATGTAGATTAGTTTCTGACTGATCGCGTTTGTAACGTAATACGTTACAAATGGGATTCGGCTCAAGTGAATCGCGGGTTTTGAGAGCTTGACTCAGGAGAGAAGATCCCGGCCTTCGGCGCGGGCGGCGACCCAGCATAGCAGCAACAGTGTTCGTTCCGCATCGGGTGCAGCGGTGCGCGTATTGAGAAAATCCTGGAGCCGTTGTCGTGGGACGCCCAGCAGCCGGGCGAGATTGGTTTTGGTACCGCGTTTTCTTAGATGGGGCATGGCGAACCGAACGAGTTCATTCCACAGCGGTGTTTGTGGGCCTGGGCGCACGGTACAACCGTGGCCATGAGGACGTAGAGCGGCACTAATAGTTCGGGAGGCTGCTTGGGCGGTCGCAGTGGCTGCGTCGAAGAGCGCCAGCGCCAACGCGCCGTGCAGTCTGAGTTGAGGGGGTAGTTTTTGGCTCATAATGCGGATGGGGCTTGTAACGTATTATGTTACAAGTCCCATCATCGAGACTTTTGTGTCGTTGTCGATCAGAGATAGTTTGTAACGTAATACGTTACAAACGTGATCAGGGCGGGGCCTCGGTTTAACGGGCGGTAATGCGGGGCCGGGGTCGCTCGGTGGGGCGGGCTCGCTTGTGGGGCCGGTGGCTCGCTCGGGGGCGGGGACTTGCTCGGTGGGGGAGGTGGGCGGGCTCGTATGGTGGGCGGGCTCGTTCGGTGGGAGGGGCTCGCTTGGTGGGGGCGGTGGCCGCTCGGTGGCGGGGTCGTTCAGGCTGGGGTCGACGAGGTTGGTGGTTTTTCTTTGTTCGTCAGGTGGGCGAGCAGCAGGGTGAAAAAACAGAGCACGAGGTTGAAAAGCGGAATCTGGAGCGCGCCGGGCAGCGAGTAGATGATGCATACCGTCGGGGTCCATACGCCAACGTTGGCGATCAACACCGTCGGAACTCGGCGGAGGTACCAACCCGGAGCGCGGATGTCGGCGATCACAGCGGCGGTGTCAAAGTGGGATTCGCACCAAGTGTAGGCGATCAACGTGACAGGCACAAAATAGAGCGGGCTGGCGACGAACTGGTCGAGAATCATTTTTATGACGATCGTTTGGATGTCGTGACCAGCGCCGACTAACCGAACGAGTAAACGGTACCAAAGATCCACCTCAATGCCCTTGTAGGCCCAGAAGGCGATGAGAAATAGATTTTGACTGAGGTTGTAGCGGTTTTTTGTCGCGGGGATGAGCTTCAGATAGAGACAGGGTAACAGGCCGCCGAAGAATGAGGTTGCGACGAGGCTGTAGAGAAAACCTTGTTCGGTGCGAAACGCTGCGAGTTTTTCGCAAAGCTCGCGTGTGGGTGCGTGAAAGTAGTAGCCGAGGACAAGCGCCAGCGCGAAGAGTTGAAGGATGATCCCGGGCACGAGGTTGGCTCGCGCGCCGCGCAGCCCTGCGGACCAGGGTGACTCGGTTTGATCGGATGAAATGGCGGCCATAAACGACGATCATCGCGTTTATAGCGGGTGGCGGCGAGGGCAAAGGCGAATGGCTCGCGTTGGGCGGGGAGAGTAACCCAATAGGTTACTTTGGTCAGGGCTTTCCGGTGGGTTTGGGCAGGAGTTTGGCTACAAGGACGAGCAGGAGAACGACGACAATGGCGAGGACAATGGCGAGGACCGCCCATAAGAGGACGCCGCCGCTGGCGCCTTTGAGGGGGCTGGTGGTGGGAACGATGGTTTGGACAGAGCCGAGTAGGGCAGGGACACGCTTGGCGTTGAGGAGCTGGTTGGCGATCAGGCTGACATCGTAGCGCGGGGCGGTCGCGGCGGGGTTTCCGTAAACAAGGTCGAATGGTTCGGTGTGGGTGGCTTTGAAAAGCAGTCGGACGACAGGGAAAAAGGCCTGAAGGCGCTGGAGTTTCAGGGGTGGGTTGTTGCCGTTGTCGGTTTCGATCCAGAGGGAGTCGGATTGCATTCGCTCGGACAGGGCGATGATGAGTGGTTGTGAATTTTCGGCGGGCTTGCGCATCCAGACTTGGGTGGAAACGTTGCGCTGGTAGGTATCGCCGAGATGGTTCTTGAGCACTTCAAAAAGGGAGAGGCTGCGGTCGAAGAGTTTTGTCGGGCTGTGAATGACCAGTTGGGAAAGCGGCAGGCCGGCTTGGGAGAGCGGGAATTTCCAGCGGGAAACGGAGGGGCGCTTGGGATCGGGGGCTTCCACGGGGGAGAAGATCAGATCGCGCGAGTGCCCGGTCCTTTCGATGATGAATGGTACTTGTTTGCCGGACTGCATCAGGCGGATGTCGGCGAAATCGGACCGGGTGTTGGCGAGCGCGTGGAGGTCGAGTTCGATTTGTTGCACGCCGGGCCGGGTCGGGTGGACGACGCGTTGGTGTTTCCAGGGGGAAATGTCGAGGACGGCGCCTTCCAGCGTGAGGTCGGCCAGTGGATCAGTTTGGCGATAGGAGGCGTTTTTGGTGGGTTCGCTGATGAGAACGGGGCTGGTTTGAAGTTGTCCCAGCTCGGTCGCGAGCGCGGCGAGGTCGTAGTGGGGCGGGGTGGTTTGGGTATTGCCGGTGAGAAGCTCAAAACGGCCGGGGGCGTTGGGTGCGATGACGACGTGGAGAGGAGTTCGGCGGGCTTGGATCTCGCGGATGCGAAGCGATGGGCTGTCGTCATTGCGAATATGCACGAGGACTTCACGGGAAGGAATACTGGCATCGACCGGTATTTGTAGGCCGGATACATCGGAATTGAGGTCGAGCGCGATCTGGAAAATTGTGCCTCGGGCGAGCGGGCGTTCGCTGATCTGGTCGTTGTGTATTTCCTGGACGGCTACCGTGACATTGCGAGCGAAGAGTGTGTCTTCGGTGGAGATTTCAAGTGAAGCGAGCGAGAGGTTGGCGGCACCCAGATCGAGGGTGATCACGGTCTCACCGGTAAACTCCTCCGTTCGCACGATGCGTGGAGTAAATGGTTCGGTGGGCGAGGGGGTGGTGTTGGATACTTGCAGGTAGGCACCGGTTATGGCGATGGGGCGGGATTGTTCGTCGTTGATGGTCAGTCGGACGTGGGGGGCGATCTTTTGGCCGAGCGGGATCGTGGTTTTGGTGGCGCCGTCTTGTCGAAAAACCGGCAGGTTGCTGTCGAAATAGTTCCAGTTTTCTCCGTCGGTGGAGAGGTCGATTCGTACGGGTTTTATAAAACTTGTGGCCCCCGTTTCGAGTTCGATGAAATCGAGCGGCTGAGCCGTTCCGGTTTCGATGAAAAGAATTGTGGCTTTGTCGGTTAGTTCGGTGCGAAATACTTTTGGAGCGATTTTATTTCCGACTGGAGCGACGGGTGTCAGCAGTAGGTAGGGGATCTCCTTGCCGGAGGCGTCGATGATGCGGAGATCGCGGAGGTCGGGCTGAGCGGCGTCTTGTGTGGCGGGTGGCAGGGAAAACTTTATCGGGCCGGCGCGCTCGATTTTGAACGACTGGCGGTTTTGCCACTCATCGGGCGTGAGGGCGTGGAGCGAGGCAGCGGCGGCCAGGAGAATGACTAGGGAGAGGAGTTTATTTTTTATTTTCATCGGCTGGGACGAAACGTTGATAAACGAACGAGGCGAGGATGGCGATGATGGCGACGGCGAAGAGCGCGCCGATGCGATAGAGCTGAGAGAGTTTGTCGAGATCGTGGAAGAAGAGTTTCAACAACGTCACGCCGAGCAGGGCGAGGGCGGTATAGCGGGCACCAGGGCTTTTCTTCCAGATGCCGATTAACAACAGCCCCAGGGCAAAGAGCGCCCAGGCGATGGTGTAGGTCATGTCGCGGGCGAGGTTGCCGGTGAAGTCGAAGGTGAGAGCATAGCTGTTGGTTTGGCTGAAGAAGTCGGCGATCTCGATGTTTACGAGAAGGAACAGCAGGACGATGCTAAGGGCGTTGAGCACCGGGGGAAAAGATAGGCCTAGCACACGGTTATGGGGAACTGCGAGCAGGCGAGCGCCGGTGAGCAGGCAGGCGATGGCGATGCCGTAGGTGTAAAGGTACCAGTTGAGAATCGGTGTGCCGCTGTGCGCGTGATACGAAAGCACGGCGGGGTTGAGGGCGAGCCGGGCGAAGACGGCGATCAGCAGGAGAACACCGGCGATCAGCAGTCCGCGATGGGGAACACGATGAAACAGCCAAAGCAGAGCCGCGCCTTCGAGCGCCCAGCCGATGGTGATCCATTGACGGTCGAACTGAATCGGAAAAATAAGCGTGATAAAGAACAGCGCGACGCCACCGAACAAGGCGAGCCGCCCAAGACGTCGTGGATGATCAGGCGGGTCGAGGCGAAGTACGGCCACGAGGCAGCCGAAGGCCGGGAGCGCATAGGCGAGTGGGAGAAAGCCCATGATGTCGTTGGGCCAGGTGCGTTCCACGAGTCCGAACACGAGCGGGAAAAACAGCACGCTGCTGGCGGCGGCGGCGATCCAGGGGCCGCGGGTGTCGGCCAGATCTTTTCGGAAGGCGAAGGGGAAAACGGCGAAAATCGTATTGAACGCCACGATCCAGCTGAGCGTCAGGCCGACGTTGGCCGGTGAGTAATGGTTCCCTTGCCAGGTGTAGCCGAGAGCAAGCACGCCGGCCAGGGCGCAGGCGGGCAGCCATTCGAGCACGAGTATCTTGGTGAGCCCGAGTGTCAGGACAACGAGCAGCAGGGCGAGACCATAGACGGGCGTGGGGTTGGTGAGCGGGAGTCGCGCGGTGGCCATCACGAGAAGGATGAACGGCAGCAGGGCGGACATGGCGGGAAGCTGGGCGCGGAAATCGCCACCGAAATGGAACGTGCGGCCGGACTCGGCGAGGCGGTCGCCGAACTTGCGCGCGAACCAGAGACCTGCGCCAAAGAACAAAACAGCGAACGCGCCTATCACCACGAGCAGCGAGGGCAGGCCGTTGAGGTCAGCAGGGATTTTGAAGATCCAGGCGCCAGCGGCAACGAGGGTGAGGACGAGCACGGCGGTGAGTGCGACGAGCGAGACGCTGAACCAGGCGAGCACAATCGCGAGGAAGTCGATGAGCAGAATCGCCGGCCAGATTGCGTTGGAGACAACGGCGGAGTTCATCACCGGACCGAGTACGAGCAGTAATGCGAGAGGAGGGAAAAGTTGTGACCACCAGGCGGGTGCGGCGTCGGGCGCGCTGCGGCTCAATACGATCGGGAAGGCGGAGTGGATAACGGCGAAGATGAAGGTGAACCCGAGGCCCCAGATCAGGGTTTCGGGGTGGAGACGTTGGTTCGTCCAAAGGGCGAGTAACGCAAAAACCGCGACACCCGCAGCGAGGTGCAGTTTGGCGCTGCGCGGGTCGAGCAGCGCGAGAGCGAGGACGCAGGCATCGGCGAGAAAGACGAAAGTGAAGAGTTGAGCGGGCTGTTGGCCGAGCGTGGTTTCTTCGATGAAGTATCCGGCGAAGCAGAATGAGACCAGCACGAGTGCGGCGACGGGCAGGCTGAACCATGCGTTGGCTTGTTTCAATCGGCGGGCCGCGGCGAATGCGGCGAGGAAGAGTGCGTCGAACACGAGGCACACCATCATGGCGGTGAGGGTTTTCTCGTTGGTGAGGAATTTTGATGCCCAACCCAGTTCCATCGCGATCGTGCCGGCGACACCGAGCGGCACGAGGAAATGCCAGCGGCGGTGCAGAGCGACTGAGATGAGGCCGAGGTTGAGCAAGGCGATATAGGCGAAGAGTCCGAGCGGATTATCGTGACCGGTTGAGAGCAGGATAGGTGTGAGGAAACCGCCGAGTATTCCGAGGATGGCGACGACTATGGCGTCCATTCGCACGGCGAGCAAAAAGGCTGTTGTGGTGATGAGCACCATCAGGCCGAACGTGGGGCCAGGGCCAAAAAACTCGAAGTTGTAGAGTGAGCGGCAGGCAAAAGTGATGGCGTAAAGCGTGACGATGCCGCTGGCGCAGAGGGTCTGGGCGGTGACGGCGTAGCGTTTGCGCGAGAGCATGACGCCGCCAACGACGAGTCCGATACCGAGGAGAAAACCGAGGGCGACACGCAGTTCGGGCGAGATCCAGTTATTTTCGATCGAGAGTTTAACGAAGAAAACGGAGCCGAGGAAGAGGGCCAGTCCGCCGAGCCAGGCGGCGAGTTTGACGCCCATGAACTGTTCCCAGTTGAAGGCGGGACGTTTCGAGCTGGTGAGTTCGTCGACTGGTTCGGCTTTGGCGGTGACGACGGGCAGCGGAGTTGGGGCGTAGGTTTTTGCTGCGGTCGGCAGAGGCAGAGGCAGTGGTGGCGGCGTGGATGCGGGGACGGGGGGCGGTGCTACAACGGTTACGACTGGTTCGGTGTTGCGCAGCGCAGGGTTTGCGGCGACGGGCACCGGTGGAGGCGGGACGGATGGCAAGGGTTGTTTGCGGAGTTTTTCCTCGAGGGTGTCGAGCCGGTGGTAGAGGTGGCTGATTTCGCCTGAGGTGTGGCGGAGTTTTATAAAAGCCCAGAGCGGGAAGACGATGAGCGCGATGCCGAGATAAACCAGTAGCAGGACAATGAGTGCTTCCATGGGTGATGTGTTGGCGGGGTGCCGATCAAATGGCTGTAATTAGGGTTGAAGGCAAGGTTGGTTCCGTGCTCGTCCGGCGGCTTGTGCTTGAGGCGCGAGGCTGTCATGGTGTTAACATTACATCTATGTTGATTCTAATCGTTCATGTTCACGTGAAGTCGGAGTGCATCGAGGCGTTCAGAGTGGCGACGCTGGCCAATGCTCGGGCGAGCATGCAGGAGCCGGGTTGTGCGCGTTTCGATGTGTGCCAGCAAGGCGATGATCCGTCTCGGTTTGTTTTGATCGAAGCGTATCACGATGCTGCGGGGCATGCGGCGCATCGTGAGAGCGAGCATTATCCGCTGTGGCGCGATGCGGTGAATCCGATGATGGCGTCCACACGTACGAGTGTGAAGTATGGCAACTTGTTCCCGGACGATACGGCTTGGTGAGGGTGGGGCGTCGGGTTTCAGATTATGACCACGCGTTTCGAATTCGCCACGGCGTCGCAGATTGTTTTTGGACCGGGGGTGTTGCGTGAGGCGGGCCGGTTGGTTCGGCCTTGGGGGGTGCGTGCGCTGGTTGTTACCGGGCGCAATCCGGCGCGTGCGGATAACCTGGTCAAGGTGCTTGTGGGCGCGGGGGTGGAGGTGACTTTGTTCACCGTCGCGCATGAGCCGTCGCTTGAAACCGTGGCGCAGGGTCTGGCGGCGTTGCGTGCGGCGGGGGGTGAATTTGTGATTGGTTTTGGCGGTGGCAGCGTGGTCGATGCGGCCAAGGCCATCGCGGGGTTGGCGACGAATCCTGGGGTGCTGCTCGATTATTTGGAGGTGGTGGGTGCGGGGAAGCCGTTGACCGAGTTGGCGCTGCCGTGGATGGCGATTCCGACCACGGCGGGGACGGGCGCGGAGGTTACGCGAAATGCGGTGCTCGCCGTGCCGGAGCGGCGGGTGAAGGTGAGTTTGCGCAGTCCGTTGTTGATGGCGCGTGTGGCGTTGGTTGATCCTGAGTTGACGCTGGATTTGCCGCCATCGGTCACGGCGGCGACCGGCATGGATGCGCTCACGCAGTTGATTGAAGCTTTTGTGTGCAATCGCCCGCATCCTTTGGTGGAGGTGCTTTGTGCGAGTGGAATTCCTCTGGCGGCACGGGCGCTTGATCTGGTTAGGGATAATCCTCGCAACGTCGTTGCGCGCACGGATCTGGCGCTGGCGGCGTTGTGGAGCGGGATGGCGCTGGCCAACGCCGGATTAGGTGCTGTTCATGGTTTCGCCGGGCCGATTGGCGGGATGTTCCCGGTACCACATGGTGCGGTGTGCGCGGCGTTGTTGGCACCGGTGATGGCGGCGAATATCGCGGCGTTGCGGGAGCGTGCGCCGGGGAGTTTGGCCTTAAGGCGTTATGGCCAGATTGCCGGTTGGTTGACGGGGCGTGATCGGGCCGAGCCCGAGGACGGCGTGCGTCAGGTCGAATCACTCGTTGTCCGATTGCAGATTCCGAAGTTGTCGGCTTTTGGGATGAGTGAGGGAAATTCCCTAGACATCGTCGCGCAGGCACAGCAGGCCAGCAGTATGAAGGCGAACCCGGTTTTGCTTACAACGACTGAGCTCGATGGTGCGTTAAGGGCGGCGTTTTGAGCGGCGTGTGTTGAAAAAGCGAATACCGGTCGGCCGCGTTTGAGGAGTGCTCCTTATAGCTGTGGGGAAACCGTTCCCGATCTGTTGCTGTTGGGTTTTTTGCCCAACAACTTGATTTAATGAAATCTAAGATCCTTTTGATCGATGATGACCGGCCGGTTCTTTTTCTGATGACAGCGGTTTTTAAGCGTGCGGATTTCGACGTGGTGGCGGTGCAGACGGCGCAGGAAGCGATCGAGCGTTTGGAGCGGGAAAATTTTCAACTGGTGGTGTCTGATTTTTTCATCGGTGAGCAAACGGGAGCGGATGTGGTGCTGGCGGTGAGACGCTTGCAACCGGCGTTGAAAGTGATCGTGGTCACGGGCGATGTGGAGAAGGTGCCCGAATGGTTGGTTGGGTGTCGCGAGGTTGCCCTCATCGTGCCGAAGCCGTTTCAGTTGGCTGAGTTGTTGCAGGCGGCGAAGAACGTCATGGCAACGAGTGCGGAGGCGGGGGTGCTGCCGGCACTCGCGGCCCCGGCTCAGCCCACCCATTTGTTGCCTGCGGGTGTTGAGGAGATGGTTCACCGCGTGGTCGATCAGGAGAGTATCGTTGCGATCACGGACAAGAAAGGAACCATCGTTTATGCGAATGACCGCTTTTGCGAAATTTCGGGTTATAGTCGCTCCGAGTTGGTTGGGCAGAATCATCGGTTGCTCAAATCCGGTCACCATGCGTCGGAGTTCTACAAGGCGCTTTGGAAGACAATTCTGGGCGGGAGTGTCTGGCGGGGCGAGATCTGTAACCGGGCCAAAGGCGGGCACCTGTATTTTGTGGAAACCGTAATCTCGCCGCTGAGGAGCGAGGGGTTGATCACGCATTTCATCGCGCTGCGCACGGACATCACGGCGCGCAAGGAGATCGAGGCGGCGTTGATTGATCAACGAAGGCGCGAGGAGGAAGATCGCCGCATGGCGGCGCTGGGGCGCATGGCGAACGGGTTTCTGCATGATCTGAATAATATTTTGACCGGAGTGATCGGCTTGGCCACGGAGACCGGTTCGGTTGAGCGCGATGGGTTGTTGCACGACGCGATCGGGCGCATGGCGCAGCTCACCCGGACGCTGCGTGACTACTCGACGGGTCGGCCCGCCCTGCCGGAGCCATTTTTACTGAATCCGCTGCTGCGTTGTGCTTGTTCACTGGTTCGACATCGCAAAGGGGTTCCGAAGAACCTGCTTGTGGTTGAGCAGATCGATGCGACGCACGAGGTTGAGGTCGTCGGAAACGAAGGACAGATTTTTGAGGTTGTGTTGAATCTGATTGTAAATGCGTTGGAGGCTTCGTCCGGTTCGCCGCAGCCGCAGATTGTTTTACGATCGGAGTTGGTTGGGGTGAATCTGGTTGTGCGGGTTGAAGACAACGGGGCGGGCGTTCCGGCATCGGTGGCCGCGAGCATTTTCGAGCCTTTTACTTCGACTAAAGGCGAGGGACGCGGGATCGGGTTGTCGGTATCGAAAAGTATCGCACTGGCGCATCGAGGGGATTTGCAGTTGGAGCGCGCGGGTGGGGGCGGCGGGGGAGCCTGTTTCCAGCTGACGTTGCCCGTGCATGCTACGAAGAGCGGCAGGCCGGAGGGCGCGGGGGCGGTTGTGCCCGTCGGGCCCGAGCAGGTCGTTTTACTTTCCGAGGACGAGGACGAGGTGCGGCGCGTGATTACTCGCGATGCGAGCCGGGTTGGATTGACCGTCATGAATGCGTGCGACACGGCTGATTTGCTCGCGCTGGCTTCGCAGATGAAAGAAGTGCTGGCGGCGGCAATTATCGATTCCTGCGAAGTTGATTCCGAGCAGGGCGCGGTGGCCTGCCTTCGACGCATGATACCCGACCTGCCGATTATTCTGATTTCGGGGCGGCTCACGCATCAGGGGAAAACCGCGACGCCTTGGGGCGACGTTGAAAAATTACCCAAACCGTTTGATTCCGACGTGTTGATCAAGGCACTTCGCGCTACGCTCAAATAGGCAGGTGCGGGCCGGTTAGGGAAACGCGGCACGCATCCCATGAACGTTGGCCTTCTTTGTATCTAGGTATTCTGACGCCGACGTTTTATCGCAAAAAAATCACGGGAGTCACCTGACGGCTTTGAAAATATTTTGGCGGTTTAAAGCTGTTATGTCATCTATTAAATGACAAACGATGGGGTGCAAAACCGGCTTTCGGGGTTGCTCCAGGAGGTCTGAATTTGGGTGGCAAAGTCTTTGCTTGGGATGGAAAATCACCTCTCAGGATTGAGGTATGTTTTGAGGGTAAAAGCACTTTCGCCAGGGCAACAATATTGGCTCTGGCGAAATAGTATGTCATTTAATAGATGACAAGTGGGACGGGTGTACGTGGTGCAAAAAGTTGGGCGCTTTGTCGGTGGAGCGCGGTGGAGCGCGGTGGAGCGCGAGGGGGGCGCGAGGGGGACTGGGGGGGGCTGGCAGGATTTGGCGTGCGGAAAAGGGGGGGCACGAACGGCTGAAGGGAAATCATCGTCGATAACACTAACCGAGCGTTATGCGTAGCTGTGGGGGTCACGCGTAGCCTGAAAATCGTTGGCTGAGGGCGGTCAGGAGAACGTCTAGGTCGAGGTCTTGTTTTTGGGAAATTTTGAACGTGATCGAATACAGGGTTTCTTTGTCCCGCGCATCCCCGCAGGCCAGCGCCATGGCTTCTTGAGGCGTGAGCAATTTGCCGCCATGAATCGCATCTTCCACCTCGGCGATCGCCTCGGGCAAGGCTGCTAGCGTCTTGGAATCCGACGACTTCGAGGCGTAGCCCCAGGTGAAGGGGTGGTGACCGTGTCGATAGTGGTTGTAGTCGCCGAGGGGCATGGAGTTTCTGTCCAGAGTTGAATTCTGGATACAGCTCTATATCGGCACAAAACGGGTGCTGGCGGAGTGGCCCCGCACCGGTGAGCGGATCTGCGCGCCACCTTAACTGAATCGTTACGGCTTAACTGGCGGGCTGTTGGGCTTTGGGGTCTTTGGCCGGCAAGCCCTCGGCGGGGGCATAGGCCACGCGGGAATGGAGCATGTTGAGCAACGTGAAAGTGAAGCTGCTCTTGATCTTACTCAGGTCTTCGAGCGTGACCGGCGCTTCGTCGAGCTGGCCGTCTTCCATGCGTTCGTGGAATACTTGGTCAATCAATTCGCCGAGATGCTGGGGCGTGACTTTGCGCATGGAGCGCGAAGCGGCTTCGACGGCGTCGGCGAGGTGAATGATGGCGCTTTCCTTGAACTGCGGGCGGGGGCCGTCGTAGCGATAGGTGCTTTCGCAGGGGCGAACCGGTTCGAGGCCGGGGGCGGTGCCGCCAAGCGTGTCGCGCATTTCGCCGCCGCGTAGAAAAGCCGGGTTGGTCTGGCCAGTGCCGGCGGGGCGTTTGTCGGCGAGGGCGCGTTGGAAAAAGTAGCGGATGAGCGTGGTGCCGTGGTGTTGCTGGATGACGTCGACGACCATGCGCGGGAGTTTGTGTTTGAGGGCGAGGTCAACGCCGTCCTTGACGTGGGCCTTGATGATGAGCGCGGAGAGCGACGGGTTGTTTTCGTCGTGGGGGTTGAGGCGGTCGCGTTGGTTCTCGGTGAAGTATTCGGGCTTTTTGGTTTTGCCGATGTCGTGGAAGAGAGCGCAGACGCGGGCGACGAGCGGGTTGGCACCGATGGCATTGGCGGCGTTTTCGGCGAGTTGCGCGACGACGAGGGAGTGGTGGTAGGTGCCGGGGGCCTCCATCTGCATGAGGCGCAGCATGGGGTGGTTGAAATCGGTGAGTTCGAGCAGGGTGATGTCGGTGGTGCGTTTAAAGAGGCCTTCGAGCACGGGAAGGATGCCGACCACGACGACACCGGTCAGCAGGCCGGTGGCGAGGCCGGCGGACATCTGTTTGACGATGGTGAGGAAGGGGAACTGATCGATAAGGCCAATGAGGAGCGCGAAGGCGGCGACGGTGAGACCACCGAGGCCGGCGGCGCTGACGACGGTGCCGCGTTTGCGGATCTGGCGGCAGCTAAAAATGCCGACCATCGAGGCGAGGAAGGTGAGGACGAGCAGGTCGAGGCGCTGGCCGTAGATGACGCTGGCAAAGATCGAAATGAGCAGCGCCATGAACGTGGCCGAACCAGCGTCGATCAGGATGGCGAGAATGATCGGGGCGATGGCGGTGGGAGCGCAGTAGGGCAGGAGCGAAGCGGCGGTGGCGTCGTTCATGAAGTACGGCAGGCCGCCGAGCCAGTAGGTGAGGCGTACGAGGGCGAGATTGCTGATGACGACGAGGGCGAGGAGGCCGAGGCGACCGTTGCTTTGAACGGTTTCGCGATCTTCGAGGCGGATGAAGAGCATGCTGGCCATGACCATGGCGAGCACGAGGAGGATGCGGCTGAAGAGTTGCAGGCCTTCGTTGAAGGCGGTGTCGGGGCGCTCGAGCACATGCTGGCGGTGGGCTTCGAGCATCTCGTATTGCTCTTTGGATACGCGGGTGCCGGGCTCGATGATCGTTTGGCCCTGTTCGACGGATACGGTGACGGGTTTGAAGTTTTTGACGGCGTCACTTTGCGCGGATCGGGTGGCCGCTTCGTCGTAGCTGAGGTTGGATTTTACGCCGTTGCGGAAGATGCGGAAGAGGGCGAGCGAGGTTTCACGGCCGATGCCCTCGGCGGCGAGGTTGATGCGCAGAAAGGTGAGCGCGTCATCGAGTGATTGAACGGGGCGTTGGGTGACGTCGCCACCGGGTTTCTTAACTTGAAAAACAGTGACGGAGCCGGTGGCGGTGGCGGCGTTGTTGGCGAGCAGGTGTTCGTCTTGCACGCCTTGGACGTAAATTTCGCGGAGGGCAACGAGGCCGTTCTCAACGAGGGCGAAACGGATCTTGGCGTCACCGGCGGCGAGCACGGCGGCGATGTCGTCGGAGCTGGTGCGGTAGGCACCTTTGTTGTTGAACGCTTCGGTGAGTTCGGCGATCGCGTTCTGGCGGCTGACGGAGATGGTGCCGGGGGGGTATTCGCGATCAAATTTTTCGAGTTGAACGAGCAGTTCGCGGACGTGGGTTTCGAACTGGCGCAGGGGTTCGAGGCCGATCCGGTAGACAGGGGGAACGCGGTTCTTGATTTGTTCGAGGGCGATGCCGGTTTTCTCGGCGCTGACGTAGGTGAAGGGGCCGCTGGCAACGATGCGGACCGATGCGTACTGGTTGAGGAGAACGGGGAGGCTGGCGGTGTTGACGCCGACAAAGCTGATGAGCGCGATGGCCGCGACGGTGGCGACGAAGATCAAGCCGGCGATGAGGCGGCTGGTTTCGAAGAACTCCATCGTGCCGGAGACTTGCGCGGTTTTCCGCCGGGGTGGCGCGGGTTTGAAACCGGTGATGCGCTGGAACTTTGAGATGAGAGACATGAAGGCGGTACGGGGCGGTTCGGGCGGCGGGCGTTGTGTGGGTGGCTATTCTAGCATACCGGGCGAACCGGGTGGGGCGCGATCAACTTTTGTCGCCGTTGGCCATGGGGTTTTTGTAGCGGTCGTACGCTTCGATGATCTTGAGGACGAGCGGATGGCGTACGACATCGGCACCGCTAAAATGATGGAACTCTATGCCGGGAATGTCGTTGAGGATGTGTTGGACTTCGAGCAGGCCGGATTGTTTGGCGCGGGGAAGATCGATCTGGGTGACGTCGCCCGTCACGACCATGCGCGAATCTTCGCCGAGGCGGGTGAGAAACATCATCATTTGCTCGGGCGTGGTGTTTTGCGCTTCGTCGAGGACGATGAAGGCGTTGCTCAAGGTGCGGCCGCGCATGTAGGCGAGCGGGGCGATCTCAATCACGCCGTTTTCGGTGAGGCGGGTGGCGTCTTCGGGGGAGAGCATGTCACCCATCGCGTCGTAGAGCGGGCGGAGGTAGGGGAGGATTTTCTCGCGGAGATCGCCGGGCAGGAAGCCGAGGGCTTCGCCGGCTTCGACGGCGGGACGGGTGAGGATGACGCGTTGGACCTCGTTTTTCAGGAGCGCCGAGATGGCGGCGGCCATGGCGAGGTAGGTTTTGCCGGTGCCGGCTGGTCCGATGCCGAAGACGACCGGGTTTTTCAGGATGGACTGGAGGTAGAGTTTTTGGCCGAGCGTTTTCGGGACGATGGTTTTGCGCTGCGTGGTGATGACGAGTGGTTCGCCAAAGAGGGCTTTGAGCTGGTCGCCTTCGCCGCGGGCGATGCTGTCAACGAAGCGGTGAAAATCCGGTGTGCGGATGGCGACGCCCTGGCTCCGGGCATCGTTGAGAAAACTAAAAAGCGCGTCGGTGCGGGCGAGGGCTGCGTCGTCGCCTTCGATCTTGAGCCAGTCATCGCGCGAGACGATTTTGGAGCCGAGGTGAAGTTCGGCGTACGCCAGGTTCTCCTCTCGTCCGGCGTAAAGCTGGTGGAGGTGACGCGGGCTGGGGAAACGAAGGGTCTTCGAAGGCACGGAGGTGGATTTTCGATTCGCGATTTTCGATTTCGGAATCGGAGGGGCGGTCAGATTTGCGAAAGTTCCCTGGCTACGGCGGCGAGTCTTTCCCAGGTGGCGTCGAGGCATTGGGGGAGGACGCGGGTCTGGCCGAGGACGGGCATGAAATTCGTGTCACCGTTCCAGCGGGGCACGATGTGGCCGTGGAGGTGGGCGATGCTGCCACCCGCGGCGGTGCCCAAGTTGAACCCGAGGTTGAAGCCGTCGGCGTTCAGCGCGGTGCGCAGGAGGCGTTTGCCGAAGGTGATGGTGGCGAAAAGGTCGACGCTTTCCTCGGCGGTCAATTCTTCGATGTCGACGATTTCGCGAAACGGTATGGCGAGCAGGTGGCCGGCGTTGTACGGAAAGCGGTTGAGCATCAGGTACGAGAGCCGGGAGCGGTGAACGATGAGCGCTGCACGGTCGTCGCCGAGCGCGGGCATATCGGTGAATGGCCGCTGGCTGGCGGGGAAACGCGGCGCTTCGATATAATCCATGCGCCAGTAGGCGTGCAATTGCTGCATAATAAAGGCGGCGAGGTTAAAAGAGGTCGCCGGGAAATGTCAAAGGAGTGGTTTCGGCCTGTTTTGTCGGGTCCGAGCAGGGAGGTCCGAGCGGGGCGGCGGCTAGGCGGCTCTTGGAATTGACCACCGCACGCGGAGGCAAGGCGATGGGCGTTAGGTTGAGCAATAGCGGTGGCGAGAATCTGCTTTGGCGTCGGCCGCACGGTTAGCTTTCCTAGGGCAGGAGCGCAGCGACCGAGGTTGATGAGAAGAAACGTGTCGTCTTGCAGATAGTCCTCGTCAGAGGTCATCGCTTATCATAACCATGTCGCATGCCCCACGACGTTCATTCGGAATTTGATCAAACGGTTCTCGATATGATCGACCATAGTCCGATCGGTGCCGTGCCGCGCACGTTGACGCATCAGGACGCGCTCAAGCGCCTGCTCGCCACGCAACAAGTTTACGCCTCGGCTGACTTTAAGGATGGGTTCGTCACCGCTCGCTCGCTCGCGAAGGAGCCCTCGTTTTGTGCCGAAAACCTCGACGCGTTGATCGCGGGCGAGATCACGGCTGATGCGTTGGAAAGCAACGCGCTCATTTTTGACCGTTACGTTCAGTCGATTTCGCTGGATCACCGCGTCCGCGCCGAGAGCAAGCGCCTCATGGTGGCCGGCAAGCCGGCGCATCACCGTTCGAAGCACGATGGCGTGGTGATTCATGATCCGCTGCATTCGCTCTTCCTTGTGCCTGGCGCGGGCAAACATCCGGGCTTGCCGGGGAATTACCTCTATGGATTTGTTCACGAGATGAGCGCTGGTGTGTGGACGTTGCATTTGCACGATTCCGATGACGACTCGGCGAAGTTTGATGCGGCGAATTTGAACGAGGCACTGGCGAAACTTCAGGAAGTAGTCTCGAGCGCGCCGTTTCACCTGAGCGAGTTGGAAGCGTTGGGCTTTGTGGCGGTTTGAGGAGTCGGTTCTAATCTGGAACTCTGGAAAGCTGGAACGAGCCGAGTCGTTTCAGCCTTGTCGCGTTGGTTCTCGTGCGTAGGTTCGGTGAGTCTTGATGGCGAAATCCCGACAAAGTCACGTCCAGACCTGACTGGGCACGATTATTTCCATGACGCTCCAAACCCTATGAAATTGGTCACCTTCTTTATGCTGTTTTTTGCAGTAGCTGTCGGTTCGTTGCGTGCCGACTTTTTATCGCCCTTTGCCGATTCCAAAGTCGGTGTGACGGTGACCTCTGCAGGCCAGATCGTCGCCGTTGAACGCAAGGACGGAGGCACGGACTATTTCGTGCGCTGCCGAACTTGCACGGGCCCGGAAAACATCCCGGCCGAGATTCCCGCGCAGTTTATTCAGCCGGGGATGACCGGACGCGCCGCAAAGATCACGGCCACCATTTGTGAGCGAGAAGACAGCAAGACTAAATCCAAGACGCGGTTCTTGGCGGTGACTGCGATTGAGTTTTTGAAGTAGTGCCTGCGGGGCCGCCGGGCACCGATTGATTGTCGGAGGCAGAGGCATCGCAGGAACGTTGATGAGCGGAAATACGAAAATGAATTTCTTCCGCAGCTTCCGTTTTCCCGCTTTTTAGCGATGGGGTATTAGATCGGCGGATTGGATGCTTGCTTTGCGCCTTCGCGCCTTTGCGTGAGCCAAATAACGTTGGGAGTATCGGTGGAGAGGAGTTTCACGCAAAGGCGCCAAGCCGCAAAGACGAGCCGAACCGTTTTAGCCTTGCCGCGCTGGTTCTGGCGTGTAGGTTCGGCGGGTCTTGATGGCGAATGCTATCCCAACTGCAATCCGCCGAAACTGCCGCACTTTTTTGGCTGTTAACCTCCGTTAGGAAAAATCCATCCCATGAAAATCCGTATCAAGAAAATCGCTCCCCTGCAGGCTGGCAAGATGCTGGCCGCAATCTACGCCCTGTTCAGTATTATCTTCGTTCCCTTTTTGTTAATTGCTGCGCTGGTTTCGCCCAAGGGAAGTGGTGGCCTGTCGATGGTCATCGTTCTTGTTATTCCGGTGGTTTATATCGTCATGGGTTTCATCGGTGGCGTGATAGGTGCCTTCATCTATAACCTTGTCGCTGGTTGGATGGGAGGCATGGAAATCGAGTACGAGCAGGAAAACACCTGATCCACTCCGCCTCCGATGATCAAAGCGGAGTTGCTTAAAAAACATTTCAAACGCAAACACGGCACAGGCGTCTGTTACAGTTAGCCAGGCACAGCGCATTGAAATATCTTTCTGCGGTTTAACCAAATTCCTACCAAACCCAAACCAGCCCGCTAAAATTTGCCGTGGCCTTTTCGCCGTCGGCTGTTTTTAACCACTTTATGTCCACCCAATCAGCAGCTCCCCGTGTAAGTCAGAAACCTTTCGGCACCATCGATGGTCAGGAAGTGCAGCTCTTCACGTTGCGTAACGATAAGGGTGCCGAAGCCACGATCACCAACTACGGTGGAACCGTTGTGACGCTCCTCGTGCCGGACCGTGCCGGTAAGAGGGTTGATGTCGTGCTGGGCTATGAAAGCCTCGAGGCCTACACCCAGGCCACCATGTATTTCGGAGCTCTGATCGGTCGCTATGGCAACCGCATCGCCAAGGGCACGTTCACGCTCGATGGCAAAACCTATGCCCTTCCTATCAACAACGGTGGCAACGCATTGCACGGTGGGTTAAAGGGCTTCGACAAGGTCATCTGGGAAGGCCGCGCCATTGAAAGTGAAATCGGTGCCGCGCTCGAACTCAGCTATGTTAGCAAGGACGGCGAAGAAGGTTATCCGGGCAATCTGGCCGTCATTGTGACTTACACGCTAACCAACGACAATGCCCTTCGCATCGATTTTAAGGCGAAGACCGATCAGACTACCATCGTCAATCTCACGCAGCATTCGTATTTCAACCTCAGCGGTGAAGGCACAATCCTAGATCACATCCTCATGATCGATGCCGACAACACCACGCCGGTCGATAGCGGTTTGGTCCCAACGGGCGAGATCAAGTCGGTCGAAGGCACGCCGTTCGATTTTAGAAAACCCACCGCGATTGGCGCTCGTATCGACGATCCTGATACCTGCCTGCAATACGGCCCCGGTTACGACCACAACTGGGTCGTCAACCAGAAGGAGCCCGGTAAGCTTGGCTTGCAGGCCCGCGTCGTATCGCCCAAGACGGGTATCGTGCTGGAAGTTTTCTCGACCGAACCGGCAGTGCAGTTCTACGCTGGCAACTTCATTGGTGGCACGATCCCTGGCAAGAAGGGCCAAGTTTACCAGCGACGTTCGGGCTTCTGTCTAGAATCCCAGCACTATCCTGATTCGCCAAATCAGGCCAGTTTCCCCTCGACCGTTTTGAAGCCGGGCGAGAATTACTCCAACACGATCATCCATAAATTCTCGGTTGAGTAAGCCGGTGGTAGCTGGTTTTTAAAAGCTGCTAGAGCGGTTCGGTGTTGGTTGTTTTGCTGACAGGTTTTTATACCAACGTCCGGTATCATTTGGACTTTGGTTTTGTGATCGGGGGTAGGGATGATGCTCCGCATCGTCCTCGGCGCTTGCGGAGCAAACGCCCTACCTTTCAATCCTCAGCGGATAAAAACAAACCGTTCAGCCCGTTTTCGTCCGCTCGATCGCCGTGACACGTCCGTCTTGGAATATCACGCGCATATATTCCTCTTCGCGCTCGCGGTAGACGTCGGCGTGAATGGGTTCATAATAAACCTGCACGGTTTTGGTGCGGGGATTGAAATAAGTCTGCCGCCTGTGACCGAGGTGGCGTGAGCCTTCGTACTCCTGCCAATGAAAAGTATAGACCCACGTCTGGTTATGGCCCTCGGCGGTGGCGGTTTCACGCACACGATCTGGCCGACCTATCGCGATGTAGACCATGTCCGTCGTGTCGCCGATAGCGATGGTGCCTTGGCTAAGACGCGCCTGCGTCGGAGCGTCGAGGGCGTTGAAGGTCGCGGATTTTTCCTGGATGCGGTTGGCCACGGTGCTGCAGCCGGTCATCAAAACGGTGAGGCAAAGGAGGAGAAGCAGGAGCGGTTTCATGGGTGATTAGACGCGGTAAACCGTCGGGCGGTTCCGCATACTGAGTGTTGTAAGCCTTTGGCCTGTGTTGGCAAAATTCTTCGGGTTAGATTTTGAGATTTCGCAATCGCAGGGCGTTCGAAACGACGCTGATGGAACTCAGGCTCATGGCGACGCCGGCGAGCATAGGATTGAGCGACCATCCAAAAAATGGATACAGCGCGCCGGCGGCGATTGGGATGCCGAGCGAGTTGTACACGAAGGCGAGGAAAAGGTTCTGCTTGATGTTGGCCAGCGTGGCGCGGCTCAGACGCACCGCTTTGACGATACCGCGTAGATCGCCTTTCACGAGCACGAGGCCGGCGCTGGCCATGGCGACGTCGGTTCCGGTGCCCATCGCTATGCCGACGTCAGCGGCGGCGAGGGCCGGGGCGTCATTGATTCCGTCGCCGGCGAAAACGACGCGGCGGCCCTTGGCGCGCTGCGCACGCACGATCTCTTGTTTAAGCGCAGGAGTGACATTGGCGTGGTAACTGTCGAGCCGGAGTTCGGCGGCCATTTGGGAGGCGATTGCCTGGCTGTCGCCGGTGACCATGATGATCTTGAAACCGAGGTGGTGCAGTTCCGCGATGGCTGCGGCCGTCGTGGGCTTGAGCGGATCAGCCAGCGAGATCATGCCGGCGTAACGGCCATCGATCTGCACGCCGACGAGCGTGGCGCTTTCAAAAGGGACGTTGGTGTTGCGCGCGCGGCCGATCTCGACGCGTTGGCCATTAACCAAGGCACAGACGCCAATACCGGGTTGGGCAATAAATTCGGTGGCGGGCGCGAGCGTGAGTTGGCGGGCGCGCGCCTCGGCCACGATGGAACGGGCGAGCGGGTGTTCGCTGGCATTTTCGGCGGAAGCGGCGAGCGCCAGCAGGGCATCGGGCGTGAGGCCATCGCTGGCGGGTTGTACGGCGACAACACGGGGTTTGCCCTCGGTGAGCGTGCCGGTTTTGTCGATAAGCAGTGTATTGGCGTGGGCGAGGCGTTCGAGGGCTTCGGCGTTGCGAACGAGGACGCCCGCTTGCGCGCCGCGTCCGATGGCGGTGACGAGTGAAACGGGCGTGGCGAGCCCGAGCGCGCATGGGCAGGCGATGATCAACACGGCCACGGCGCTGACGAGTGCGGGGATGAGCGACGGCGCGGGGCCGAACCAGAGCCAGAGGCCAAAAGTGAGCGCGGCGATGGTGGCGACGGCGGGGACGAACCAATTGGAAACGCGGTCGGCGAGCCGTTGCACGGGCGCTTCACTCTCCTGGGCTTCTTCGACGAGGCGGATGATCTGCGCGAGCAACGTGTCGCGGCCGACACGTTCGGCGCGGAAGAGGAGCGTGCCGTTGGCGTTGAGTGTGCCGCCGCTGACGGCGTCGCCGGAAGTTTTGGCGATAGGCATCGATTCGCCAGTGAGCATGGATTCGTCGACGTTGCTGGCGCCATCGGTCACGCGTCCATCGACGGGGATGCGTTCGCCCGGTCGAACGCGCAGCATGTCGCCCACGTGAACCTGATCAAGCGGCACGTCCTCCTCGCGGTCATCGACCACGCGGTGGGCGATGGGCGGGGCCAGGTCCATCAGGGCTCGGATGGCGGCGTCGGTGCGAGTGTGGGCACGTTGCTCGAGGATCTGGCCGATCAGGACGATGGTGGTGATGACGGCAGCGGCTTCAAAATAGAGCGGAAGGCCATGGGCGCCGTGGGTTGTGGCGCTGGCGAGTGTCTCGGGAAAAAGGAGCGCGGCGGTGCTGTAGAAATACGCCGCGCCGGTGCCGGTGACGGTGAGCGTGAACATGTTGGTATCACGGTCGCGGATGGATTTCCACCAGCGCTGGATGAAGAACCAGCCGCACCAGAAGAAGACGGGTGTGGTCAGCGCGAATTGCAGCCAGCCGGAAACGCGGGTCGGCGGCAGAAGGTCACGCAGACCCGGAACCATTTCACCCATGGCAAGGACGAGCACGGGGAGGCTGAGCGCCAGTGCCGCCCAGAAACGCGGCCGCAGCACGCGTTCGTGGGGCAGGCCCATATAGACTGGTTGATTGGCGGACGCTTGAGCGCCAACGCTCGTGGGTACTGGAGGCTGCATGATCAGTTCCACAGCCTGCGTACTCGTTGGAAAGGTGCAACCCACCGTGTGACGGGTTCGTTGTCTGGCCACGGTGTTCCGGTTTGGCGTCTTAGTTGCACGGCGCACGTTCGCGGTATTGCGCGACGCGGAAAGGTTTGTTTCTTTCGCTTGAATGAAACCTACGCTCCTCGTTTTGGCCGCTGGCATGGGCTCCCGTTACGGCGGGCTTAAGCAGATCGACCCGGTCGGTCCTTCGGGGGAGACGATTTTGGATTATTCGGTTTTCGATGCCCTGCGCGCGGGATTCGGCCGTGTGGTGTTCGTGATCCGGCGCGATTTCGAGGCGATGTTTAAGGAAACGATTGGCTCGAAATACGTCGGGCGCATCGCGGTTGATTACGTCTTTCAAGCGGTTGATGCATTGCCGCCCGGGTTTTCGGTGCCGACGGGGCGCGAAAAACCGTGGGGCACCGGGCACGCGACGTGGTGCGCCCGGGAGGCGTTGAACGAACCTTTTGCGGTCATTAACGCCGATGATTTTTACGGAGCTGATTCGTTTCGGCAGCTGGCGGGTTTTTTGAACAACGCCACGGGTGCCAACGCGGCGATGGTCGGTTTTCATTTGGCGAACACGCTTTCGGAAAATGGCGCGGTGTCGCGGGGCGTGTGCGAGGTGGCGGCAGACGGTGCGCTGCGGGGCGTGACGGAGCACACAGGGATCTTGCCGACGGAGGTTGGTTCTGGCCGCAAGTTTGCTGGAGAGACGATTGTTTCGATGAACTGCTGGGGTTTTACGGCAGAGATTTTTCCACGGCTGGATGAACGCTTCAGGGCGTTTCTTGCCGTCGCGTTTGTGGATGCGCCGCTGAAGGCGGAGTTTTATCTGCCGGGCTCGATTTCTGATTTAATTGCGAGAAAAGAAACGGCGGTGCGCGTGCTGCCGACGACGAGCAGTTGGTTCGGCGTGACGTATCGCGAGGACAAGCCACGGGTGGTGGCGGCGCTGGCCGGGCTTGTACAATCGGGTCAATATCCGCAGAAACTCTGGTCGTGAAATTCTCCCGTACTGAAGCTGATGTTTTTGTGCCCGACGGGCTTCCGCCGGCGGTGGCGCTCGCGCAGGTGACGCATTTGTGCGTCGCGGCGCATCAGGATGACATTGAAATCATGGCGCACGCAGGGATCGTCGATTGTCTGGAAACGCCTGGCAAGTGGTTCGGCGGCGTAGTGGTGACGGATGGCGCGGGGAGTCCACGGACGGGTGTGTATTCAAAATACTCCGACGAGAAAATGCTGGCGGTGCGTCGCGACGAGCAGCGTGAGGCGGCGCGGTTGGGGCGTTACGGCATTCAGATCCAGCTGGCGCATCCGAGTCCCGTGGCGAAATCCTCGGTGGCTGCTGCCGAGGTGCGCGCTGACTTGGAAGCGATTTTCTCGGGTTGTACCCCGGAGGTGGTTTATCTGCATAATCCGGCGGACAAGCACGACACGCATATCGGCGTTTTGGCGCGCTGCTTGGAGGTTTTGCGTGGGTTGCCAGCGGAGAAACGTCCGCGCCAGGTGCTGGGTTGCGAGGTGTGGAGGGATCTCGATTGGTTAGTGGAGGCGGACAAGGTCGCGCTCGACGCGGGGCGCCGGCCGGAGCTGGCGGCGGCGTTGTTGCAGGTGTTTGATTCGCAGATTGCCGGCGGGAAACGTTATGACCTGGCCACGCAGGGGCGTCGGTTGGCGCATGCCACGTTTCACACGTCGCATGCGACGGACCGGCTGGCGGGGATAACGTGGGCAATGGATTTGACGCCGTTGGTCAAGGATCCGTCGTTGTCGTTGCGCGATTTCGTGCTTGGCGCTATTGACCGGTTGAAGGCCGACGTGGCGACGCGGTTGGAGCGGTTTGGCTGAGTGGAGTGGCGGGTGGTTTGGGCGTAAAAAAGGCCCGGCGTTGAGGCCGGGCCGATGGAGAAAAGGAGTGTTGCGAAAGCAGAGCTTACTTCAGGTTGGCTTCGATGGAGTCGAAGAGCTTGCGCGACCGGGCGCTGTCGCCGCCCTCACCCCAGCGGATGCGGACGAGGGTTTGGCGGCTGTTTGCCTCTTCGATGTTGATGCGGACTTTTTGGTCGTTGGAGGCGCGGGCAAAGATTTGGGCTTCGAATTTGTTGCAGACCCCGTGGGTCTTGAAGAGACCGGCTTGCTGGACGGCCTTTTGTGCCGCTTCGTAAGCGACGGGTGCGGTCGTGTTGAGGAGCATCTGGAATTCGCCCAGCCGGAAAACGGCAAAGGTATCTTTATCGTATTGCACGGTGCTGCAGCCACCGAGGACAGCGAGCGCGATCAGCAGAAGGGAGGGAAGGGTGAGTGACTTGATCATAGGAAAAGGCTTAAGCGACCGCACAGTAAGGGGAAAGTTCAGACTGTCAGGTGCTAAATCGCGGGATTTTTATGATTGTTGGGGAGTTGATGACGGAGCCGGTGGACGATTCGTGGCTTCAATATTCAACTCTGCTGCGGGAAATTTTGTCGACTTTCGCGATTGATGCGAGCGCGGGGGTTCGCTTAGTCAGGAGGCATGGCACAACCACTCGTCGGCATTATTATGGGCAGCACTTCGGATTGGGAAACGATGCAGCATTGCGCGCAGACGCTTGATGCACTCGGCGTTTCTTACGAGAAACGCGTGATCAGCGCACATCGTTCGCCTCAGCTCATGCACGAATGGACAACGGGAGCAGACGCGCGCGGGCTCAAAATCGTGATCGCGGCTGCTGGCGGCGCGGCGCATCTGGCGGGCGTGGCGGCAGCGCTCACGGCATTGCCGGTGCTTGGCGTACCGATGGAGTCGGCGTCGCTCAAGGGACTCGATTCACTGCTCTCGATGGTGCAGATGCCGGCCGGCGTGCCGGTGGCGACGTTGGCGATCGGCAAACCCGGTGCGATCAACGCGGCGCTTTTTGCCGTAGCGATTTTGGCTCTGAGCGATGGGACGATAAAAAAAGCGCTCGACGCCTACCGCACGGCGCAAACGGCCAAGGTCGTGGCGGCCACGCTTCCCTGAGTTTACGGTAAGGGGAAAATCGTTTGGATTTTCGCTAAGTTTCTGTCAGGCACGACTACGGTGGATTGCTGAAGTCATGCTACCGCGTGTATGTCGGCTGATCCGCTGCGACTTTTTAACTCCACGCCATGCAGATTTCCCAATCTCCTTCGATCAGGTGTTCATTATCTGTGGCCATCGCATTTATCGGTGCGCTGTCCACTTTCGCCCAACCGGCGCCCGATTCCAAACCGGACGAGATCGTCACGCTGGAACGTTTTCACGTTACGGGCTCCAACATCGCGCTGCCGACGGGCGCTGTGCCGATCACTGTCATCCGATCTGATGACATTGAGCGTGGCGGTGTTTCGGCCAATCTTTTGGAAGTGTTGCGCAAGCAGATGCCGGCCTTTTCAGGCTCGGGCAATTTGGGGGCGTCCAATGCCAGCACGGGTGTGACCAGTACTTACGGAGGCGCGCGGCTTTCGCTGCACAATTTACCAACGTTGGTGTTGCTCAACGGCCGTCGTGTGACCACGAACGGAGCGAATGCCCGGGGCGGCTCCAGTTTTGTCGATGTCAACCAATTCCCCCTGGCCGCGATTGAACGTATTGAGGTGCTCACGGACGGGGCTTCTGCCGTTTACGGTTCAGATGCGATTGGCGGTGTGGTTAATATTATCCTTAAATCAAACTACAGCGGTTCGGAGGTGGGCGGCCGCTATGCATTTTCGACGCGCGATGGCGATTATTCGGAGAAATCCGCCCATTTTACGGCCGGTGTCAGCGCGGGGCGGTTCAGTTTGGTGGTAACGGGTAATTATTCGAAAACCACGCCGCTCTATCAGGGCGACCGGCCCTTCAGCAGTACGGCAATTTCAACATCATTTTCCGGTGTGGTGGGTGCGCAGTCAGGGGCTAACGCGGCACCGGCGACGTTTTTGAATCCATTGGTTGGTTCCCCTCGTGAAACTAATCCGGTCGGTTCTTCCGCCGTTGCCGCAAACATGAATGCACTCATTGCGAATGGCACCTACCTGAGCGGACAGAGCAGCATCAATCTCGCGCCGGACGTCACGCTCTTAATCGGGCAGCAACAGCGCTCGGCCTCGGCCGCTTTTACGCTGAAGTTGATTGATCGCCGACTCGAAGCTTTCGGGGATTTGCTTTTCTCTGAGGAGCGGAGCCAAAGCCAGCTTGGCGCTCAGGCCACCACCGTAACCGCGCCCGCAGGATCGCCTTACAATCCGACACTTGTCGGTTTGTCATCAGTTAGTCTTCGCTATCTGCCAGCCCCGCGCCGTTATCTGAACGACGCCGAGCTGCTGCGCTACACCGGAGGTTTTAGAGGCGAATTGTCCGATCGTTGGAGCTGGGAGGCCGCGTCCACCTTCAGTCGCAATAATCTCGTTTCTAACATCACCAACGTGCTCTACGGTCCCAACCTCACCCGGGTCGTGGCGGGTGGTTATGATAAAAATGGCAACGCTGTTTCCGGTGGCGCTTACAGTCGTGTTATCACGGGTTACAGCGAAGCGAGCACGGCTTTTGCGTTTCAGCCCGCATTCGATCCGTTTGCCCGCTCCGCCAGTGTTGATCCCGCGTCGCTGGTTAATGTGCTTGGCATGTCACGGGCCGATTTCCGAAGCACGCTGGGTTCGACGGACCTTGTTCTCCGTGGCTCAGTTTTAGATTTACCGGCAGGATCGGTCAAAGTGGCTGTGGGGGGCGATTATCGCACCGAAAGATTGGTGGGCACTCCCGATGAAAACTCTCGCAACACCGGTCCGACCGCCGGCCGCTGGTCAGGCGGTTCGCTCTTTGATTCTTTTTCCAAGGAACGTCGTATCCGCAGTGTCTTTGGCGAGCTTACCGTGCCCATCACGAGCCCAAAGGAAAACATCCCGGCAGTCCATGCGCTTGACCTTTCTCTCGCGTATCGAACCGAAGACTACAGTGATGTCGGCCGTTCGAAAGCGCCGAAATACGGGCTTTTCTGGCAGCCGATCGACAAACAATTAACCATCCGATCCACCTATTCGAAGGGCTTCATCGCTCCTGCACTCTATTCCCTGGTTGGGCCGCGGACGTCGGGCTCGACCACCGATATTTCAGGCGCGCTCGATCTTGCGCCCACCACGCCGCCCACGCTCAGGCAGGCGACGCTGGTCACTGATCCCAATCCCGACCTGAAACCGACGAAATCGACAACCTGGTCGGCCGGCTTCATGCTTGTACCGAAGGTGATCAAGGGTTTGTCCGTGACGGTGGACTACACCGATGTTGAACTGGTTGACATCGTGGGCTCCGGCTGGGCGCCGATCCTTCAGAGCGTAAATACGCTGGGTTCAGCTTCGCCGTATGCCAGCAGCGTGATCGTCAACTCGGCTGCGATCACCACCCCGGCGCCAAACCAAATTTCGAATTATGTGACCGGTGGCGGCACGCTGAGCAGGATCGTCGTCACCGACATGCGCAGGAATTTTTCCGCCGCGAGGGTTCGTGCGGTTGATTTGGCGGTTGAATATGTTTTGCCAACTTCACCTCTCGGTCGTTTCAAACTCGGCACCACGGGCACCTTTTTTCTTGATGACAAAATCCAGGCCAACCCGGCCGAAGGCTTTCACGAATACGCCGGCCTTGTCACGTCAACGGAAGGGACCATGCCGGGCTACCGTTTCTATTCCACGGCCGTCTGGACCAAGAACGATTTTGAGGTTTCCCTGGGCAATACCTACATCCCCGGCGTGGATGATCTCGGGCCGGGAGGAGCCACCTATGCGAATAGTAAGTTTTACCAACGTATCCCTGTTAGCTCTTATACTACATGGGATCTCGATGCGGCCTGGACTTTCCGCTTTAGTAAACAGACTGGCGCCCAACCCGTGCGACACGCCCTGACCTTGCATGTCGGTGTGAATAACTTGGCCGACAAGTTGCCGCCCCTCGCCCTCCAATCCTTTGGTACGCCTAATCCGAGCGTTGATGCCGCGACCTACAATCCCGTTGGCCGACTTTATTACATAAGCGTAGTCGCGAAGTTTTGACCGCAACCGGATGGTTATGGACCGTCCGGTCAGCTGTTGCGGTGCTTAAAATCCAGCGATAGGACCGACGTTGAGCCCGGCGCGGCAGCGATATCCGGGAAACCGCGCTGCGGCGCTGGACGGCCAAGAATGATACGTTTTCGTGGCGACTTCGCCGCGAGCGTTTTGACGCCGTTGGTCAGAGAGACTTTCTCGATGCCGACCTGACCGAGCCCGTGTAACGAAATTCTCAATACGGCATCAGGCGCGCTGACCGGCACCGAAAACGGATGGCGGAGGTTGGCGCGCGGTCGGGCTGCCTCGGCGCGAAATTCGATCGTATGACGGCCGTGTAATTCATGCCACACGCCGTCGGGCGTTTGTTGTTCCACGACGACGCGTTGGAGCGCCGGGGCGAAGTTGTGGACAACGAACTGAAGCTGCCAAGCGCCGCAGAAAGGCGAAGCGGCAAAAACATTTTCTGGCTCGCTCCGGGCCGCGCCCAACCAGTCCCGCCAGACAAGAAGGCGCGCTGCATCGGCGTCAATGATCGTTTCGTTTTGACTGCGGACTTTGGGATCGCGGGTGCGTTGCCACATCGCCCGCGCGGCTTTTCGACCGGCTGCGATGGTTTTGGCAAAAGCCTGCGCTTTGGTTTCAAGCCGTCCGATGTAGGGCGCGCCCCCCGGGCGCGCCGCTTTCGAAAACATTTTCCGCAGCGCGAAAACGCTTTCTTTGCCGACACGCACAAATTCATCCCGCTCCGCGAGGTAGCGGCGAAATGCGATGCTCGCGGCGAGTGCGGCTGGCAATTTTTGGCGCGCCAGATTTTGGAAATGGCGCGCTTCGCCCGGGGCCACCGACACGCCAACGTCCCAGCGTGAATTGACCTCCCATCTGGCGTATCCAGAAAACGGATGCTCATCGCAGGCGAGCGCGGCTTTTGCGGCGGTGCGCGCACCGGCCTTGCCGTGGACGCGTTCGAAGCCTTTGGTGAGCCAGTTGAGATCGTTGTCGGGCGCGCCCTCGAGCCAGAGTGAGGCGGCGGCGGCATCGATCACGGTGGTCGTTTCCAGCGCGAGCCGGTAGGCCTCCCATGATGTCACGAGGAAGCCGCCGGCGTTGGTTTTCTGGCAGCGTTGCCACCAGGAGCGGTGGTTGGCGAGGCGGTCTTTGTAGATCGGAAGCGGTTCGTAACGAAAGGCGCCGTTCATCGGGCAGCCCCAATATTCGATGCCGCGGGCGCGGAGCGGCGTGGCGAGATCACTTTCGGCGAAGTTGAACAACTCGACGCGCGGATGTCGCTTGAATGGATAATAATACCAGTCGTAGGCGATGACGCTGGCGGGCAGGAGCGGAATTGCTTCTGGGATGAAGTTCAGCATGTCGGCCCAGATTCCCATGCGCAGGCCGAGGTAGCGGCTGAGGCCGTGGAGGCGACCAACGTGTCCGGCAAAATGCTGCGCCAGGCCGACGCGGGCGATCTCCTCGCGGCAACGCGGGCACTTGCCGATGTGAAATGATTCGTCGAGGCCGACGTGAACTTTGCCCGCCGTGCAAAACGGTGCCATGTCGCGCAGGAGTTTCTCAGCGACTTCGAGGGCACGCGGATGCAGCGGGCAGAGCTGGCCGCGTTCGAGCGGTGAACCGTCGGGTGCGCGGAGTTCGTTGAGATCGCGCAGCTCCGGAGTTTTGATGAGATATTGTGTGTGGCCGAGGAGGTTGACGATCGGGACGACGGAGATACCGACGCTATTGGCGGTTTTTACTAGTTTTGTTAATTGTTTATACGTGTACGCGTCGTGGCGTGCGACCGAGGGCAGGCTGGGGTACTCAACGGCGTCTTCGAGGTGCAGATAGAGCTCCTGATAACCCCAGTTGGCGTAGCGAGGCAGGAGCTTGAGCAATACGTCGAGTCGCTCAACTTGCCGGGCAAGATCCCATTGGAAGGCTCGGATGGGGTTGAATGTTTTCATCGTGGTCGCAACGCGGTCAGAATGGCGCGCGGGTCTGTTTGCGCAAATGATTCCTCAACCATTCGATGCCGTCTGATTCTCCGGTAAAGATCCCGTCGAGCTGCGCCTCGAACGCGGTATCGAGCAGCGGTTTGAAGTCGCGTCCCGGTTTTAAACCGAGCGCCAACAGATGACGTCCGAGAATCAATGGTTTTGGTGCTGACGAGGCGAGGGTGAGGCTGCGGGCTTTCCCTTGGAGCGCGTTGATGCGAATGAGCGTTTCGGGCGAGTGTATCGGCGGGCGTCCGTCGTGGTCGGCGCGCATCACGGCGCAAAGCATGTCGATCGACGCGGGCGCGAGGCGGCGGGCGAGGCGGCGGATGTTGGTATCCGATTGCTCAATACTGCCGCTGTGCTGGACCATATGGTTCATGACGAGCGGGCGGACGTGCTCTACGGTGTCGTTGGGCGCGCCGATCCTGCGCAAAAATGCCTCCGCCACGGGGCCGCCCGCCGCCTCGTGTCCAGGGCTGAGCCAGCGAAGTTTACCGCGTTTTTCGGCGTACACGGTGGTTGAGGGCTTGCCGAAATCATGAGCCAGCACGGCCAGCAGCAGCACACGACGTTGTTCAGCCGGGGCGTTCTTCCAGGCTTCGAGCCGAACTAATGCATCGCAGCAATGGCCGGTGTGAATGAACGCGTCGCCCTCGGGATGCCAATCGGGATCTTGGGGCGTGCCGCTGAGCGCGGCGACTTCAGGAAAGTGGGCGAGCCATTCCGTTTCCTGAAGTACGGCCAGGCCGCGTGAGGGCTTTTGCGCCTGTTCCGCCCACTTGGCCCATTCGCCCCAGATGCGTTCGACGGGCAGCTCGGTAAAACTGGCTTTGATGGTTCGGCAAAGTGCCGCCGTTTCCGGTGCGAGCGAAAAATTAAACCGTGCGGCGAGCTGAAAACCCCGCAATACCCGCAATGGATCTTCCGTGAAAGCCGTGCTGGTGTGGCGCAGCACACGAGCGCGCAAGTCGCGTTCGCCGCCATGCGGATCGATGAGCGCGTGGGAAAAGGGATCGTAGGCGATGGCGTTGACGGTGAAGTCGCGGCGTGCAGCGGCTTCGCTGTCGCTTAAGTCTGGTTCTGGTTCCACCGCAAAGCCGCGATGGCCGGCGCCGGTTTTTGATTCGCGGCGCGGCAGGCTGAAATCGTATTCGGTGCCGTCGAGACGCAGTTTGACCACGCCGAAGCTGCGTCCGACCACATCGGTAGCTCCAAAAGGTGCGAGCACGCCGTGCAGGGTTTCGAAATTTACGCCCGGCACCTCGACGTCGAAATCTTTTGGCTCCAACCCGAGCAGCCAGTCGCGCACGCAGCCGCCGACCACGCGCGGCCGGCCGACGCGTCGCAAGGCCTGGAGCACGCTGGCCAGGGGTTCGGGCAATTGCATGGGCGGGGGCATCAGGGTTATTTTTTCGAACCGCTTACCAGTACACAGGTCCAACCGGCCAGAAACGCGAGCCCTCCGAGCGGTGTGAGCGGCCAGAGCCAGCGCGGACCGCCAAGGGCGAACGCGTAGAGCGAGCCGGAAAATAGAATAATGCCGACCACCCAGCAAATAACCGCGGTTTTTAGAAGACGCGGTTTTCCCGCAGCCGAACCATTATCGAGCCACAGCGCCACGGCCAAGATTGCGATCGTGTGTATCAATTGATACGATACAGCGGTCCGCCAGTTCTCTAACTGTCCGCTGGCTGTTAGTTGGGCTCCCAAGGCATGCGCACCGAACGCACCCAATGCCACACCACTCAGGCCTAAAAGGCCCGAAATAAGCTTCAGAATTCGTGGGGGCATGAGCGGTGTTTTGATTATTTGGAACACAGTTTACTTCGCTGTGTCTCGGTAGTCTTCGAAAAGGTTATGCGAGTTAATTCTTGTCTTTTTTACAAACTTATCCTTTTCGTCGAACAGCCGTTGTTAACGGCACCAACCAAACTACACACTAAGCTATGAAAAAAACTGCACTTATCTTTGCCGCTCTAGCGGTTGCTGGCGTCTCGTACGCCGCTGATAACGTAAATGTTACGACCAGGCCCTCGTACTCCGTGACGAGCGACTTTTCGTACACCTCGGAATACGTTTTCCGTGGTCTTAAGAATTCCAATGCAGCCTTCCAAGGATCTGTTGAAGTGGGTCAGGACGACTTTCGTGTCGGTCTCTGGACTAACCAGCCGATCAATTCGCGGGCTTTCACGAACGAAATCGATCTCTACGCCGGCTACAAACTGAAGCTCGCTCGCGATCTCACGGCTGACTTCGTCGGCACGTACTACTACTACCCGGAATCCAACTCGTTCACTGGCGAGACCCACGACACGTTTGAAATCGGCGTCGGTGGCACTTACGATCTCGCTGGCATGAGCCCTGGCTTGAAAGGCGTCACCACGAGCCTCTACGGCTATTATGACTTCCGCCTCAAGTCTCGTACCGTTCAGCTGTCGGTGGGTTACAGTCTCGCACTGACGGACCTCGGCACCTCGTTGGACTTCAGCGTTTATGGCGGTCAGGTTTCTGCAAGAAACACCGCGCCGGACGACAATATCCTGGGTGAGAAAAGCGAATCCTACAACTACGCCGGCATCGGCTTGAACATTCCTTACAAGCTCGCCGAAAACGCTCAGGTGCACATCGGTGCGAGCTGCGCCACCACCGACAAGTATCGCACCAACTGGCAGCCGAAGCAGACGATCGCGGTCAACGCCGGCATCACGCTCGGCTTCTAAGCGAAAACAGTCCCGTAAAGGTCGTTCTTTTCAACCCGCCCCGAGCTTCGGGGCGGGTTTTCTTTTCCATCGAAGTTAGATTCTCAATAAATGCGTGTTGACAGCCCTTTTTTAAACCCTAGCTGTTGACCCCTTTTCCTTTCATGAAAACGTTCCTAGCCAAAAAAGAGACAGTCCAACCCAAGTGGTATCTCATCGATGCCGAGGGCATGGTGCTCGGCCGTCTCGCTGTCAAAGCCGCCAACATCATTCGCGGCCGTAACAAAGCTTCCTACACCCCGCACGTCGACACCGGTGACTTCCTCGTCATCATCAACGCGGAGAAGGTCGTCCTCACCGGCAAGAAAGAGGAGCAGAACGAATACATGTTCTTCTCCGGCTTCGTCGGCGGCGAGAGCTACCGTTCGCTGAAACTTCAGCGCGAGCGCAACCCAGAATTTATCGTCATGCACGCCGTCAAAGGCATGCTCCCGAAAAACCGCATTGCTGCCAAAATGCTGACCAAGCTCCGCGTCTTCAAAGGCCCGGCGCACACGCACGAAGCGCAGAACCCCGTCAAGATTTCCGCCTGAAATAGCCAACCATGAGCGCAGATAAAGCCATTTTCACCGGCACAGGCCGACGCAAAACTTCCACTGCCCGCATTCGCATCGTCGAAGGCACCGGCAAACTCATGGTCAATGACCGCGAGTTCGAAGATTATTTCTCTCACGAGAATTTCGCCAAGCAGGCTTACGCCCCGCTGCTCACCGTTGAAATGCGCGACAAGATCGACGTCGTTGCCAACGTAGCGGGTGGCGGTGTCGCCGGTCAGGCGGGTGCGGTTGCTCACGGCATCGCCCGCGCGCTGCAGAAGCTGAACGCCGAGCTGCGCCCCGCCCTTAAGAAGGCCGGTCACATCAAGCGCGATCCCCGCGAAAAAGAACGCAAAAAGCCCGGCCAGCCCGGCGCCCGCAAGCGCTTCCAGTTCTCGAAGCGCTGATCCATCTGGACGCTCCGCAAGTTTTCAAAGGCCGCCTTTTTCGAGGTGGCCTTTTTGTTTTTCTGAAAATTGAACCGCGAATTCACGCCAATAAACGCGAATTTTGGAATGCTGGTTTCGACGGATTAATTTCCGGTCTGGATTTATTTACGTTCATTAGCGTTCATTAGCGGTTCACAAAAAAACAATTTTCCACCTCTTCTTCCTATGAAAATCGGCATCATCGGCGCGTCGGGCTACTCCGGCGAAACACTCGTCAAACTCCTCCTGGCGCATCCGCGCGTCACGCTTGCGGCGGTCACTTCCCGCACGCACGCGGGCAAACCTCTCTCACAGGTCATTCCTGCGCTGCGGGGCGTTGATCAGGGGCTGAAATTCGTCGACTCCGACGCCGCTGCACTCGCTTCTAGCGATATCGACTTGTTCTTCCTCGCCCTGCCCCATGGCGCTGCCGCCGACTACGCCAAGGTGCTCGTGCCCGCTGGCAAACGCGTGATCGATTTAAGCGCTGATTTTCGTATCGCCGACCTAGCAACGTACGAAAGCTACTACGGCAAACACCATGCGCCAGAACTATTGTCTCAGGCGCGTTTCGTGTTGCCCGAGCTCACGCCGATCACCTGGAAAACCGAAGCCAAGCTCATCGCTGCGCCCGGTTGTTATCCGACGAGTATTTTGGTGCCGCTGCTTCCGCTGTTGCGCGACGGGATTGTTTCGCGCGAGCACATCGTCGCGAATTCTTCCAGCGGCGTCAGCGGTGCCGGCAAAAAAGCCGAAGAAGCTTATCTCTATTGTGAACGTGCCGAAAGCACCAAGGCCTACGGGCTCGTGAAGCATCGGCACCTCGCCGAAGTGGAGGAACAACTTTCGCTGCACACGGGCGCGCCGACGATCATTCAGTTTAATCCGCATCTTGCGCCCATGCGCCGCGGCATCGCGACCACGATCACGGTGCCGGCCGTGAATCCCTCGATCGAGGCGCTTTACGCGTCGTGGAAAACCACGTACGCGGGCCGGCCATTCGTGCAGGTTCTCGCGAGTGGCGAAACACCTGATACCGCCTATGTCGTCGGCACGAATCGCGTCGATATCTCCGCCGTGTTTGATCCGCGTACGAAGAATTTCGTGATCACGTCCGCCGAGGACAACCTCATGAAGGGTGCCAGCGGCCAGGCTGTGCAGATTATGAATCTGTGGTGCGGCTTCGAAGAGACCGCCGGACTCGCCTGATTTCGCGCCGCTCCGAGCGACACGAAAACGTAACAATCGCGGCCTGTTGTGGCCGCGATTCCTTATTGCACAGTCGCCTCTGAAAACAGCTTGTCAGTCACGCACGTTTGCACACTGCTCGTGCTCCACTTACGCACGCGCAGTCAGAAATCTTCATCCCTGAAGCGCTCCATTAAAATCAAAGCCAGAGAATCATGATCACGTTTAATAAAAGAATCCTATTTGTTGGTTACGGCGCCGTGGCTGAATGCACACTCCCGATCCTTTTCAAGCACATCAAAGTGCCGGCGAAGAACGTCACGGTCATGGATTTCGAGGACCGCGCCGAGAAGCTAAAGAAGTGGACCAGCAAGGGTGTGAACTTTGTGCAAGACCGCGTGACCGAGGAAAATCTCGGACAGCTCCTCAGCAAGCACGTCGGCCAGGGTGATATCATCATCGATCTCGCATGGAACATTGACGCGCTGGAAATCCTCCAGTGGTGCCACGACAATGGCGTGCGCTACATCAACACGTCGACCGAACTGTGGGATCCCTACAAGTCCGGCAAGCATCCGACGGAAAAGACCCTGTACTGGCGCCATATGAATTTGCGCCGGATGACCGCGAAATGGAAGACCAAGGGCCCGACCGCCGTGATCGAACATGGTGCAAACCCCGGCCTGATCTCGCATTTCACAAAGCAAGGTTTGATCGACATCGGTCAGAGCCTGATTGCCGATAAGAAGCTTACCGGCAAAAAAGCCGAGGAGGTTGCGCAGCTCATCAAGGATAACACTTTCAATGTTCTCGCCCAAAAGATCGGCGTGAAGGTTATCCACGTCTCCGAGCGCGATACGCAGGTCACCGATCAACCCAAGCAGATCAACGAATTCGTTAACACGTGGTCGATCGAAGGTTTCCGCGAAGAAGGAATCACCACGTCTGAACTCGGCTGGGGCACGCACGAGAAAACGCTTCCGGCATTCGCCTTCGAGCACAAGGAAGGCCCGAGGAATCAGATCTGCATCGCACGCATGGGTATGAACACCTGGGTGCGCACCTGGGTGCCGAACTACTCGATCCACGGTATGGTCGTTCGCCACGGCGAGGCCTTTACGATCTCCGACAAACTCACCGTTCGGGAGAAGGGTAAAGCTGTCTATCGCCCAACTGTTCACTACGCCTATTGCCCTTGTGACAGTGCCATCGCCTCCCTCAACGAGTTGCGTGGCTACGATTACAAGCTTCAGCCGAAGCTCCGCATCATGAACGACGAGATCACGAGCGGCTCCGATATTCTCGGTGCGTTGCTCATGGGTCACGATTATAAGTCGTGGTGGATCGGTAGCGATCTCAGCATCGAACAATCGCGCAAGCTCGTCCCGCATCAGAATGCGACCACGATGCAGGTCGCGATTTCGGTCACTGCGGCGACGATGTGGATGATTGAAAACCCGGAGGAGGGTGTGGTTGTCCCCGACGATCTTCCGCACGACTTCGTTCTAGGAATCGCCAAGCCTTATCTCGGCAAATACATTTCCCAGTCCTCCGATTGGACCCCGCTGCGCGATTATCACAACGAGTTCAAGGGCTTCAACAAGCCCGACCTCGACGCGAAGGATCCGTGGCAGTTCAAGAACTTCCTGATTCAAGACGGTCGTTGAGCGCGTTTAATAAACATTTCTAAGAGGTAAAAATATGATCTCGTTGACCAAGCTTAAATCGCTCGCAAAAGAACACGGCACGCCACTCTTCGTCATCGATCACGACGAACTGCGCGCCAATTACCGCCAGTTCAGGAAATACATGCCACGTGTGCAGGTGTACTTCGCCGTCAAGGCGAACTCCGACCCGGCCATCGTGCGCACCTTGTACAAGGAAGGCTCCAGCTTCGACGTCGCCTCGATGCCTGAGTTCAACATCGTGTACGAGAATATCAAGAGCATGCCGGCGAAGCAGCGTCAGGATTGGATCTGGGACAAGATTATCTACGCGAATCCCACGAAGCCGACCGAAACACTCGAAGAACTAAATCAGTACAAGCCGCTCGTCACCTTCGACAACCTCGAGGAGATCCACAAGATCAAGCAGCACGCGCCGCAGGCCGGGCTCGCGCTCCGCCTTAAGGTTCCGAACACCGGCGCCATGGTTGAGCTGTCCTCGAAGTTCGGCGCCTCGCCGGGCGAAGCCGTTGATCTGATTCTCGAAGCCGACAAGCTCGGGCTGACCGTTGAAGGCATCAGTTTCCACGTTGGCAGCCAGACGACGAATTTCGACAACTACGTGCAGGCGCTCAGCCTGACGGCGAACATCTTCCAAGAGGCAATCAAGCGCGGCTATACCAAGATGAACCTCGTCGACATTGGCGGCGGTTTTCCAGCGCCGTACGATTCCACCGTGAAGCCCTTCAAGGAACTCGCGAAGGTCATCAACTCCGAGATCACGCGCCTCTTCCCGAAGGACATTCAGATCCTCGCCGAGCCGGGCCGTTTCCTCGTGGCCACGGCGGGCTACTCGGTGTCGTCGGTCGTGGGCAAAGCTGTGCGCGACGGCAAACCCTGCTACTATATTAACGACGGCGTTTACCACACCTACTCCGGCGTGATTTTTGACCACTGCCATTATCCGATCAAAGCCTTCAAGAAAGGCGCGACAAAGATCAGCGCCGTATTTGGTCCGACCTGTGATGCGCTCGACGTGGTTTCGATGGCGGAAAATCTTCCTGCGCTCGAACGCGGCGATTTCGTCTACAGCACGAACATCGGTGCGTACAGTCATGCTTCGTCGACGTACTTTAACGGTTTCCCACCGGCAAAAGTCGTGCACGTGAACGAGTGAATCACTGGCTCGTAAAATCGGAACCCGAAGCGTACGCGTGGAAAACTCTCCTGCGCGAAAAGAAAACTGCCTGGACGGGCGTGCGGAATTTTGCCGCACGCAATCACCTGCGCGCGATGCGCAAGGGCGATCAAGTGCTGTTCTACGCGAGTGTCACGACCAAGGCCGTGTTGGGTGTGGCCGAGGTGACGAAAGAAGCCTTTCCAGACGCTACCGCCAAAGAAGGCGATTGGTCAGCGGTCGAACTCAAGGCTGCGCGCAGCCTGCCGCACCCAGTGACGCTGGCGCAGGTCAAAGCCGAAAAATCACTCGCAACCATCATGCTCGTGCGCCAAGGCCGGTTGTCGGTGATGCCGCTCAAGCCCGAAGAGTTTGAAACAATTTTGAGCCTTGGTTCTGGCTGATAGCTTAGGCGCGGCAGCGCCGGTAGGGACAATGCTCCGCATTGTCCGCGGGCAATGACGGAGCATTGCCCCTACCTTTTCGCCCCAAACCAATCGGCATATGGTTTTATCCACGGGCGGCATGCTCCGGTGGGCCGAGTCTGATTCGGCTCGGCAGGGACGCCTCGCCGACAGCTCATCGCCTATGCATAAACCACAAACATTCGGGTTTGCCCCCTTTTTCGGCCTCTCCTATGTTTAAGAGACCTTCCTATGAAGCGACCTCATCGTTTTGAACCACCAGCTTTCAATCCGGAAAAATTCCTCGCCCAGGAAAAGAAAAAGAATGCAACCTCGGTTCGCTTTTCGGCTGGTTTGTTTGTTCCCATAACCTTTTCCAAGGAACGCATGGCAGCGCTGATAACCCGCGTCTTGGCTGATCAACCGAACGCCTTTCAACTCGAATCCGACTGCACAAAATACGCATCGTTCACGTCCATCTGGAAAAAAGAAATTGGAAAAGAGCTCACCGTTTACGGCATCGCATCCGAGCCCATGCTCATCACGTATCTCATGGCCGCAATCATTAGCCATCCTCTCTACAAGAAGGCAGCTCGAGCACGAAAAACCATCTGAACCGCCCAGAAGGGCCGATCCGAAGGGGTCAAACTTTGCACTTTGCACAAGTTAAAACGTCGGACGGGATCGGGCTGTAGGGATGATGCGACGCGTATCAAGTGGCGACTTCACACCGCACACTATCCTCAATCCCGGCTCCGACGGCGCGTCGCCCTCCATTTCGGAATGTTCCGAATACGCGGCGCGCCCGGCGGTCTCGCCCTACCGTTTCAGCTGCGGTAGTCGGCGTTTTCGCTGACGTATTCGTGCGTGAGGTCTGCGCCGATCACGGTCGCGCTCGCGCTGCCGACGCCGAGATCGACTTCGATTTCGACGCAGCGTTCGTGCGGCGGAAAATCGATCGGCGGTGAAAACACACCGTCTTGCGGCGGAGCGCTTTCGTAGAGTTCGGCACTTTTCAGATGAGCAACGAGCGCCTTTTCCTTGGTCGGATCGAGCGCGAAGACGCCGTCCTGCACGATCGGAATGCCGCCGAGTGTCATCCGCGTTTTACCGAGCGCGATGCTGGGTTCGTGGGCACCGACATATTTGCCGACGGCTTGCACGAGGCGGCCGACGTTCGGATCGTTGCCGGCGACGGCGCATTTGAAGAGCGGAGCGTTGACGATGGTTTTGGCGATGGCTCTGGCGGTTGATTCGGTGGGCGCGCCGGAAACTCGTACGCGCATCACGTGGCGGACGCCTTCGCCGTTGCGGGCGACGTCTTCGGCGAGATCGGCGCACACGACGGCGAGCGCGGCTTCGAAGGCGGCGAGGTCTGCGCAGGGAACTTTGCCCGAGGAGAGAATCGCGACGGTGTCGGAGGTGCTCGTGTCACTGTCGATGCTCATGCAGTTGAACGAGCGGTCGACGGTGCGGGCGAGAATCTGGCGCAATTCGGCGCGCGGCACGGCGAGGTCGGTGAGGATGTACACGAGCATGGTCGCCATGTTGGGCTCGATCATGCCGGCACCTTTGGCGATACCGACAATACTGCCACCGAGCAGATCGGCTCGGCGGATTTTTGGATAAAGATCCGTGGTGACGATGCCTTCGGCGGCGGGGAGAATCGAGGCGGCGGCGAGCGAACTGATTGCTTGCGGCAAAGCGGCGGCGATCGCATCGGCGGGTAGGCGCCAGCCGATCACGCCGGTGGAACTGGGCAGGATTTCGCTGGCATTTAGGCCGAGGGCTTTGGCGGTGGCGGCACAGAGGCGTTCGGAGGTCTCGACTCCGCCCGGCGCACAGACGTTGGAGATTTTGTTGTTAACGAGGATCGCGCCGAGTTTTGGTTCTAAGAGGCGTTTCCGGCCGACGATCACGGGTGCGCCGGGGAAGGCGTTTTTCGTGAACATGGCGGCGAAGTCCGGCGTGGGCTCATCGAGCACGATGAGGGTGAGCGTCATTTTCGCGGGCTTCGGCACTTCGAAGGGCGTGAACTCAAAGCGGGTGGTGCCCACGCGAAAACCTGCGGGCAGCGCGGCTTGGCTGGCGAGCCAGGCACGGTGTTCGGTGCAGGACGGGAAGGAGAGGTGGGTGCTTGGCACGAGTTGGAATTTGATTGGCTCAGCGCGGGAGTGAAGCCGAATTTGTGTGACAGCGCGGTTACGGGTGAGGGTGGACGAGCAGTACAGTTGCGGAATTTTTCGCGCGTGCCGAAAATTATTATGGAAATGCGAGGCGCGCGTGCCTAAAGCAGTTCATCACTTCGGACATTTTTATGATTGCACAATTTCCCCAACAAAAGTTTTTCGCGGCGCTGAGCCGCGCGTTCTGAGCTGCCATTTCCTGATGAAAATAGACGTTTCCGATGTCACCGCCAAAGCGAAAGTCCTCCTAGAGGCGCTTCCTTACATCCAGGATTTCCGTGGCTCCACGTTTGTCGTGAAGTATGGCGGCAGTTTCATGGATGATCCTGATCCGGTGGCGCGCACGCGTGTCGCCTACGACATCGCGTTTCTCGCGGCGGTTGGTATCAACGTCGTGGTTGTTCACGGCGGCGGCAAAGCCATCACGCGGGCGATGGAGAACTCCGGCCTGATAGCAAATTTCGTGAACGGCATGCGCGTCACCGACGAGGCGACGATGCAGGTCGTGAAGAAGACGTTGAACGAGATCGTCAACAAAGACGTTTGCGATGCGATCGTGATCGCCAAGGGTCGGCCGCGGGGCATCGCCGGCGATTCAGTGCTCACCTGCGAAAAACTCACGGTCGATGACGATGGCAACACCGTCGATCTCGGCTATGTGGGCGACGTCACTGAAGTTAAAGTGAAGGTGATTAAAAAGGAGATTGCGGATGGTTTTATCCCGATCATCTCGCCCGTGGCCGAAGGACTCGATGGCAAACCTTACAACGTGAACGCCGATGTCGCCGCAGGTCGCGTGGCGAGTGCGCTACGTGCGCGGCGGCTCGTGTACATGAGCGATGTCCCGGGCTTGCTCTCCGCGCCGCCTGACGTGGATTCGCTGATTTCGACGCTCAAGGTGAACCAGGTCGATGATCTAAAGAAACGAGGCATTATCGACAAGGGCATGCGCCCGAAGGTTTCTAGTGCCGTCCGCGCCTTGCAGGAAGGCGTGCAACGCGTGCATTTCATCGATGGTCGCCTGCCGCACAGTTTGCTCCTGGAAATTTTCACCGACAAAGGTATCGGCACGGAAATCGTTCAGAACTGAGCGGCGCCAAATCTTTCTCTTTCGTCTTTCTCGTTCTCTTTATCTGGCGATCGAGTTTCAGGCGGGGAGAAAGAGAAAGAATAAAGATAACGAGAACGAGAAAGAGAAAGACGAACGATCAGGAGATTTTTGACCATGAACTCGCCCACCCTCTTACGCACTAGCACGGCCGATTTGTATGACGCGCACGTTTTGAAAAACTACGCGCGCGCTCCGCTTACACTCGTGCGTGGAAAGGGCACGTTCGTCTGGGATGACCAGGGGAAACAGTATCTCGATTTTACTTCGGGTATCGCGGTGAGCGCACTCGGGCATTGTCATCCGCATTGGGTCTCGGCGATTCAACGCCAGGCAGGGGAACTGATCCACGTAAGTAATTTATTTCGTAATCCGAACCAGGCTGAGCTGGCCCGCCGGATCGTCGGCTACGCCGGTCCTGGGCGGGTATTTTTCTGCAACAGCGGCGCCGAGGCCAACGAGGCGCTGATCAAACTCGCACGTCTGCACGGCGTCGCCAAAGCCGGTGGCAAGGAAGGCGAGTGTTACAAAATCATTTGCGCGAAGAACGCGTTTCACGGCCGCACCTTTGGCGGCATGAGCGCGACGCCGCAGGAAAAAATCCAGAAAGGCTTCCGGCCGATGGTGCCTGGTTTCGCTTTTGGCGAAATCAACAACCTCCAGAGCTTCGTTGATCTTGTCGACGCGCAGACAGCGGCGATTTTCGTCGAGACGATTCAGGGCGAGAGCGGCATCAATGCCTGCACGCCGGACTTTCTGCGCGGCTTGCGGGAACTCTGCACCAAAAACAACCTGCTGCTCCTAATCGACGAAGTGCAGTGCGGCATTGGCCGGACAGGAAAGTTCTACGCGTTCGAATACGCGGGCATCCAACCCGACGCGATCGGCATGGCCAAGGGCCTGGGCGGCGGTTTTCCGATCGGCTCGATGTGGGTCCGCGAAAATGTGGCTGAGCTTTTTCAACCGGGTTCGCACGGCACGACGTTTGGCGGCACGCCCTTGGCGTGTGCGGCGGCGCTCGCGGTGCTCGATGTGATCGAGCGCGATCAGTTGGTGGCCAAAGTGGTGGCCAACAGCGTCGTTTGGCATGCGGCGCTCAATCAACTGGTGAAAGATTTTTCGGCCCAAGTGCTCGGTGTGCGCGGCCAAGGTTTTCTGGTCGGCGTGCAGTTCGCGTCGGACATCGTGCCTTATCAGGCGGCGTTGCGTGAAGCCGGGTTGCTCGTGCCAGCGGCGGGCGGAAATGTTATCCGCTTGCTTCCCCCTCTCACCGCGACGCCGGAAGAGCTCGCGCAGGCGACTGAGATTTTGCGTAAAGTGCTAGTCGCCAAAGCCTGAAGACGAACGGCTTTTTTTTCTGGTCGAAGGTAGGGTCTTGCCTATGATCGACCGTTTCGCATGAAGCACTTCCTCAAAGAAACGGACCTGACGTTGCGCGAAGCAGCGACGGTTTTCGCGCAGGCCGCGAGCTTCAAGAAGTCCCGCGGCCGGAAAACCGCACCCGTGCTTAACCAGCAGACATGGGCGATGATTTTCGCGAAATCGAGCACGCGCACCCGGGTTTCGTTCGAGGTCGGCATTCACGAGCTGGGCGGCAATCCGCTCTTCCTCAACAAGAACGACATCCAGCTCGGCCGTGGTGAAACCGTTGAAGACACCGCTCGGGTGCTTTCGCGTTATGTACACGGCCTCGTCGTGCGGACCTTTGACCATCACGACGTGGTGAAACTCGCGCAGTATTCGTCCGTGCCGGTCATCAACGCGCTGACTGATCTGCTGCACCCGTGCCAGATGTACTCGGACGCGTTTACGCTTGCCGAACGTTGGGCAGGTCGCAGCAAGAATCTGCTTGGTTCGTTGAAGGGCAAAAAAATCGCGTTCGTCGGCGACACCGGCTGCAACATGGCCAGTTCGTGGATCCTCGGCGCCAATTATTTCGGCATGAAGATCGTCGTCGCCGGCCCGAAAGGTTTTAGGCCCTCGCCAGCATTTGATGCCTTTCTCGCGTATGAAGGTTTTGAAAATGGCTACGAGTTCACGACCGATCCTTACGAGGCCGTGCGCGATGCCGATGTCGTTTACACCGATGTCTGGGTGAGTATGGGCAAGGAAGCCGAATCGGTTAAACGCATGCAATTGCTCGCGCCGTATTCAGTGAATGCCACACTCTTCGCCGCCGCCAAACCCACGGCGTACTTCATGCACTGTCTGCCTGCTTATCCGGGCAAGGAAGTCTCGCGGGAGGTCCTTGATGGCCCGCGCTCGATCATCTTCGACCAGGCCGAAAACCGTCTGCACATGCAGAAGGCGATCATGGCCTTCCTGGCGAAAGCCGCGAAGTCGAAGAAGCGCTGAGTTTTTTAACTGCGAATGGACGCGAATTAACGCGAATAAAACATGGCTGCGAACGACCTCCTGCTCAGAGACGAGGTGTTTCGCACTGCAGGTGCGGCCATGGAGGTGCTCAACACGCTCGGGCACGGGTTACACGAGAAACCTTACGAGAACGCTTTAGTGGTGGAGTTTAGTTTGGTGCAAATTCCGGTTGAGCAACAAAAGCGTTTTCCTGTTCTCTACAAAGGCGTGCAGGTTTCCGAATATGTGCCCGATTTAATCGCCTTTGGTTCGGTCATCGTTGATACCAAAGTCATTGACCGGATTTCGGATCATGAACGTGGTAAAATGCTGAATTACCTTCGAATTAGCGGAATGAAGGAGGGGCTCCTCTTGAATTTCCAGCGCGCAAAGCTTGAGTGGGAGCGCATCGTGCTTTCCGATCATTCGCGTTAATTCGCGTCTATTCGCGGTTCAAATTTTTTATTAACCAATACCAATCATGAAAATCGTACTCGCTTACTCCGGTGGACTCGACACGTCCGTCATCGTCAAGTGGCTCAAGGAAACTTACGACGCTGAGATCGTCACTTTCGCGGCCGACGTTGGCCAGGAAGAGGAACTCAAAGGCCTCGACAAAAAAGCTAAACGCACCGGCGCTTCGAAGCACTACACGCTCGATCTCGTCGAGGAATTCGCCAGCGACTTCATCTACCCGATGATCCGCGCCAACGCGATTTACGAAGGTCAATATTATCTCGGCACCTCGATCGCCCGCCCGCTCATCGCCAAGGCCCAAGTCGAGATCGCGCGTAAGGAAAAAGCGGATACCGTCGCCCACGGTGCCACCGGCAAAGGCAATGACCAGTGCCGTTTCGAGCTCACCTACATGGCGCTCGCCCCGGATCTGCAGATCATCGCTCCGTGGAAAATGGAGAACTACCGCGCCGAATTCCCTGGCCGCGCTGAGATGATCGCGTACTGCGAGAAACACAAAATCCCCGTCGAGGCCTCGCTCAAGAAACCGTATTCGATGGACCGCAATCTCCTCCATATTTCCTACGAAGCCGGCATTCTCGAAGACCCGTGGTTCGACCCGACGACCGACGAAAACAAGGGCATGTTCAAGCTCTCCGTTTCGCCCGAAGACGCGCCGGACAAGGCCGAGTACGTCGAGCTCGATTTCGCGAAGGGCGATTGCGTCTCGGTGAATGGCAAGAAGCTCACGCCGGGCGGTGTGCTGAAGGCGCTCAACAAACTTGGCGGTAAGCACGGTATCGGCCGCGTGGACCTGGTTGAAAATCGTTTTGTCGGCATGAAGTCGCGCGGCGTGTACGAGACTCCGGGTGGCACGATTTTGATGCAGGCGCATCGTCAGGTGGAATCGCTCACGCTGGACCGCGAAGTCTTGCTGATGCGCGACAGCCTCATCCCGAAGTACGCTCAACTCGTGTACAATGGCTTCTGGTTCGCCCCCGAACGCGAGGCGCTGCAGGCGTTGGTCGACGAGAGCCAGAAATTCGTCACCGGCACCGTTCGCCTAAAGCTCTACAAGGGCAACATCATCACCTGCGGCCGCAAGTCGAAGTATTCACTTTACGACGACAAGATCGCGTCGATGGAAGGCGTGAAGAGCTGGTACAACCAGAGCGACGCGACCGGTTTCATCCGCCTCAACGGCCTGCGCCTCCGCGCCCGCAAGCTCGCGCAAGGCGGTCCAAAGATCTAATACCGACGCCGATTAATTTTTGGACTTTGGTAGGGCGGATGGCCCTTCATCCGCCAAGGATTGAAAGGCAGGGCGTTTGCTCCGCAAGCGCCGAGGACGATGCGGAGCATCATCTCTACCCCCGATCACAAAGTAAAAGTCCAAATAGTTCGGGACGTTGGTATAAGCCGCCACGGCGGCGCTATAAGAGCTTTCAGCCGACCACGAGAGCGTTTTGTTTTAGGTGTGTTGATCAGAGACGGTTTAATGCATACGAATCATTGCACCGATGAAACTCCCTGAACACGGTGTCGAAGTGGCACGGTTGTTTGCCGGTGCGGAGTTGATGTTGAATGTGGCGCGGTTGCTCAACTCCACCGCGATGGCGGAAACGATGTTTGCCGGTGTGCGTGTGGGCGGCAACGAAAAAGTCAACGCACCGATTCCTGGGGGCCTTGGTCGGCGGCAGGCGCGAGCCCAAGCCCTAGCCCAGACCGAAAATTTAAAAAGAAAAGATGTGGCCTCAGTGGTCGAGGAAGTCCGTACGGCGGTGGCCCAGTGGCCCCGCTTCGCGGAGGCCGCCGGCCTGCCCGCGGAGATCACGGACTCGATTCAGCGGAGCATGCGAGCGCGAACTCACTGATGCTGACGTATCCTCGGAAGCAATACGCTGGACATAATTATTGGAAGCAATTCCTGACTTTTGGTTAGCGAATTGCTTCCAACGACAAATCCAGCAGCTTACAAAGCTACAAATGGTGGAGGTGGCGGGAGTTGAACCCGCGTGCCCCTGGGCTTTGCACACCGCGTCTACCGTTATAGTGAAGTATTAATCTCGCTGGTGATACGCGGCTTCACGCGCTTAAGCACCAACCAACCCCCGGACGAAGTACTGTGTGCAAACCGCGGGTCGCTCCGCACACTATTCCTGCTGTCGACGTTCGTTTCAGCTAGCAGGTGTCACTGAGCGAACGAGACCGCACTTAGGCGGCCAGAGCCATTTCTTCGTGTGTGACTATTATTGTTTTGAAGGACGATTTACGAGGCCAACCTTCATCCTCGAACGGCAGCGGCGCGCTCTAACCAAGGGTCGAATCCAGAACACCCCCAAAAATTCAGAATGGTGAATGATGAATGCTTCCGAACGGTTGCGCGTGCTAATCAAAGAACGTAGGGGCGCAACATGCAGCATTGCGCGCCGAACACAAGAACGGCGATTAAAACTCTGTTTAAGCTTTCCACGCAACACGTTCGCCGCCATCCGTGGAGGCCCATGGCGAAGCGTGCCTCTGATCCATCTGCGTTTGTACACCATGTGCGCTTCGTCGGGCGTTCAGGCGGATTCGTGAAAACCTTGCGCGGTTTCAAAAAGAGCCACCACACCGTGCCCGACGCCGTGAATCCCGCGACTTCGGCCTTTCTGGCCAAACTCTGCGCCGATGAACTCGCCGACGAAGCGGAAAAATTCTTCCAACACGCCCGCTCGACCTTCGGCTACAAGCGCAAGGAAATCACCCTCGAAGTCACCAGCCCGAACGCCGTGCTAGCGGCAAAAGATTTCACCTTCGAACTGACCTACGCGCTCGATGAAAACGACACCGCGAGCTATACCGTGCTGCGTTCGCTGCACGGTCTGCGCAGCACGGACTTTGCGGCGACGGCCGAATGCGAAACGGTCTTCGCGCAACAGTTCACCGAACTCGCGTTCGTCCTTACAAAAGGTGCGCCGGTTGAGGCCGTGATCGACGCCGTCGAAGGTCTGGCTGATTCTGCCGATACGGCTGATGCCGCGCTGAAGGTCGAGTATCCGTCGGATTGTCGTGATTGCACGTTGGTGGTGGCGGGCGTTTCGGCAGCTGTGCGCTTCGATGGCTCTGAGCTGGCGATGGTGTTTCCACGCAGCGGTTCGCCGCAGGAATTGCTCGTATCCTTCTTCGCTGTGCGCGATGTCTTCGCGCTCTCGAAAAAGCCTGTGCTGGCGGCGTTGTTGAAATAAGGATTCGGGGCGGTCACGCAGGCTCACCAGCGCGCGAACGGCGGGCCGGCCGCTCGCGAACGGAATACTTTCGGCGGGCTTTGAGGGCCCCCGCGCCCAACCGGACGCCCTCGCCGTCTTGCCCCGCCCCGCCCTTGTTCAACTGTGCCCGCTGGCATCGTTACCCGCTGTGGCCCCCAAGTGCAACTTTTGGCTCTGGCGGATGGACTTGTCATCTATTAAATGACAAACGGTAGGTCCGGTACTTATGGGAAAATGAGCCGATTTTGGCCGGGATCGCCGTGGCAGGTTGGCTGGGAGGATGGACGTAAACCACGATATTACCTCTTAAGAATCACCAGAACCGATTGCGGTGCATTAAAATTGATCGATCAAGGCGGTAAAGCGAGTTAGGCATAGTAAGTTGTTATGTCATCTATTAAATGACAAGTCGCTTGGGTGCAGCGGAGTTTTTTTTCGGCGGGGTTTTCAGGGGTGTGCCGGAGTTGGGGCGGTGGGGGTAGGTTTTGGGTTTGAGGGTGATTTGGGGACACAAAAAAGCGGCGCCGATGAGGGCGCCGCTGAGAGTGAAGACGACGTTTTAGCTACGTCGTTGAGTTGCTTAGCTGGTCAACATACTGGCGACGAATGAGCGCTCTTCGACGAGCTCTTTGTTCGTGGCGGCAATCTTCGACTGGGCGAACTCGTCCATGGCGAAACCGTGAATGACTTCGTACGAGCCAGGGGTCGTCGTGCGGACGGGCAGGCCGGCCCAGACGTTGGCGTCGAAGCCGTAAGCACCGTTGGACTTGACGGCGATCGAGTGGATCGCGCCGGGTGTCACGAGGCTGCGGACGTGGTCAACGAGGGCGTTGGCAGCCGAGGCGGCCGAGGAAGCACCGCGGGCGGCGATGATCGCAGCGCCACGCTTGCCGACGGTCTCGCAGAACGGTCCCTGCAACCAGGCGCTGTCGGTAATGACTGAGGTCGCGGGCTTGCCATCGATCTTAGCGTGGGCGAAGGCCGGGAACATGCTCGGGCTGTGGTTGCCGTAGATGAAGATATCCGAAACTTTCGTCAGATCCACGCCGGCTTTGATGGCGAGCTGGCTCTGAGCGCGGTTTTGGTCGAGGCGAACCATGGCGGTGAAGCGGTCGGGCGTCAGGCGCTTGGCCTGGCTGGCGGCGATCATGCAGTTGGTGTTGGCAGGATTGCCGACGACCGCGATACGGGCGTCAGCAGCGGCGACGGCGTCGATGATCTGGCCCTGGCCGATGAAGATCTTGCCATTGTCCTTGAGGAGGTCGGCGCGTTCCATGCCGGGACCGCGTGGTTTGGCGCCCACGAGCAGACACCAGTTGGCATCTTTAAAGCCGACGGTGGGGTCGGAGGTTTGGATGATGCCCTTGAGGAGTGGGAAAGCGCAATCATCGAGCTCCATCGCAACGCCTTCGAGCGCCTTGAGGGCTTTCTCGACCGGGGCTTCGATGAGCTGAAGGATCACGGGCTGGTCAGGGCCAAACATCGCGCCTGAAGCGATGCGGAAGAGGAGAGCGTAACCGATCTGGCCGGCGGCGCCGGTCACTGCGACACGAATTGGTGATTTCATAGATGTGAAGAGTGCAGATTAAACCATGAAAAGGGGCGGGTTGAAACGCAGGAAATGCTTTTCTTCGCGCAGATTTTTCCGCGGCGAGTGCTCAACTGAAGCGGGGTGCCAGAGCGGTGTGGAGAGCGTGGACGACGCGTTCGGTCGCGGTCCAATCGATGCAGCCGTCGGTGATGGAAACGCCGTGGAGGAGTTTCTCTTTGGGCTGAGGGAATGGTTGGTTGCCCGCTTGAAGATTGCTTTCGACCATGGCACCCATGATCGAGGTGTTGCCGGCGGCGATTTGCGCGATGAGGGCTTGCACGACTTCGGGCTGGCGCTCCGGTTGTTTGGCGGAGTTGTCGTGGCTGCAATCGACGAGGATGGCTTTGTGCAGATTGGCTTTGGTGAGAAGTTTTTCGACTTCGGCGATATGAGTCGGGCTGAAATTGGGGCCGGCCGCGCCGCCACGCAGGACGATGTGGCAATCGGGATTGCCGTTGGTGGTGACGGAGGAGGCCACGCCGTCCATGTTGATGCCAAGGAAAGTCTGGGGTTGGGAGGCGGCTTTGATGGCGTTGACGGCGGCTTGGATGGTGCCGTCGGTGCTGTTTTTGAAACCAAGGGGCATCGACAAGCCTGACGCCATTTGGCGGTGTGTTTGTGATTCGGTGGTGCGGGCGCCGATGGCGGACCAGCAGATGAGGTCGGCGATATATTGCGGCGTGATTGGGTCGAGTAGTTCGGTGGCGGTGGGCAGGCCGAGGTCGAGCATTTCACGCAGGAAAGCGCGGGCGGTGCGCAGGCCGGTGGCGATGTCGTGCGAGCCGTCGAGGTGCGGGTCCATGATCAGGCCTTTCCAACCGACGGTGGTACGCGGTTTCTCGAAGTAAACGCGCATGACGATCATGATGCGGTCGGAGACTTCGGCGGCGAGTTTGGCGAGTTTTTGAGCGTATTCGGCGCCAGCGGTGGTGTCGTGGATTGAGCAGGGGCCAACGACGAGCAGGAAACGTTTATCGTCCGTGAAGATCAGGCGGTGGATTTTCTCGCGAGCGTGGGCGACGAAGGTGGCCTGAGTTTCGGTCTTGGGGAGTTCGGCCACGAGTTGCGCGGGCGAGGGAAGGACCTTGGTTTCTGCGACGTGGATATCGGACGTTTTCAGCATGGCGGGTGGAAGACCGTGCGAGTCCTGTCTTTCGTTGCAAGTCTGGGCGTGACTTGATCACCGATTCCGGAAAAGAAGTTGGCCGGTCGCCTACCCCTAAGCGACCGGCCATTTGCTTTCTTAGTTACCCCAAAACTCCCGCTAGGCGGGAGAGGTGTGGAAGATCTAATACGTCTGAAAATACGTGCGATGCGGGTTCCGTCAATAAAATCTTTTGCCGATTTGAGAGTGCAATTTGCAAACTAGAATACAGAAATAGGTTAGGTAAATGGAGAAACACGAAATTTTTGGCGTCTGGCATCGATATCAGCCTGCGACCGTATTGAAAATTACGGGCGAAGATGCGTTTTCATTTCTTCAAGGGCAATTCACGCAAGATTTGAAGCCGTGTCTGAAGAGCGAGTTTTTTGCATATGGCTTGTGGCTCAACCAGAAAGGCAAGGTTTTGGCCGATAGTTTTGTGACGTGTCGCGGGGCGGAATGGTGGTGCGTGAGTCTCTTTTCGGAGGCCTCGGCGATTCGCGAGCGTTTGGAGGCCTATGTCATTGCGGATGATGTGACCGTTGAGGATGTTACGGCTCAGTGGGCGGGTGTGGCATTTTTAGGTGCAGGTGCGGCGGGGGCTGTGGCGGCGAAAGCGGGTGTTGGGTTCGTTTTTAGCGGACGGCGCGCCCACGGGCCGAGTTGGGAGTGGTTGTATCCCGTGTCCAGTGACGAGGGCGTGGTGACGGCGGGGGGATTAAAGGAAGTGAATCTTGACGATATGGAGCGGTTTCGCATTGAGGCGGGGATTCCGGCGGTGCCGCGGGATATCGGGGCGGAGGATTTGCCGAATGAGGGAGGGCTGGAGCGCGAGGCGATTTCGTATTCGAAAGGTTGTTACCTGGGGCAGGAGGTGATGGCGCGGCTGAAAACGATGGGGCAGGTTCGTCGGCGTTTGATGGTTGTGGAGGGGCGTGGAGCGGTGCCGGAGGTGTTGCCGGCGGAAGTTTTTGTCGACGGGAAGCGGGTGGGCGCGGTGCGTTCGGCGGTGCGCGTGGGCGACGGATTTGTTGGTTTGGCGATGTTTTCCTTGCTCGCGATGACAGGAAGATCTTTGTTGAGCTTCTCCCCTGAAAGTTTGCCCAATATCGTCATCAAAAATGAAAGCTAAGATCATCGCCCTGTTCAAAGAAGTTTACGGTTTCGCGCCGGACGTTGTCACGCGTGCGCCTGGCCGTATTGAATTTATCGGTAATCACACCGATTATAATGGCGGTACCGTTTTAGGTGCGGCGATTGATCGGGGAATCTGGGTTGCGGCGCGTGCGGTGCCGGGAACCGAAGCTTCATTTTATAGTGTGCACGCGAAGAAGATCGTGAAGGTTGATCTGTCTCGGGCAACGAAGCAGGAAAGTTCGCTGAACTGGGTCAATTATCCGCTCGGCGTGTGGGTGAATATGTCGGCTTTTGGGCTGAAGCAGCCGGGCGCTTTTCAATTTTTGGACATGTCGGATTTGCCGTCGGGCGCGGGCATGAGTAGCAGCGCAGCGATCGAGCTGGCGTCGGCGTTGGCCTTCACCGGATTGACGGGGGAAACGCCGTCGCGCGAGACAATCGTGAAGGTGGCGAAGAAGGCGGAAAACGATTTTGTCGGCGTGCCGTGCGGGATTTTGGACCAGGGTGTTTCTGGTTTTGGCCAGAAGGATCATCTCGTTTTTATCGATTGTCGCGGGCCGAAGTTTGAGGTGGTGCCCTTGCCGTCGGATGCGCATTTCTGGGTGTTCAACACGCACACGAAACACGCATTGGTCGATGGACTTTATGCGGCGCGGCATCGCGAGTGCATGAACGCGGCGAAGGCGTTGGGCGTGGCCTTGCTGGCGGATGCGACGCTGGCGAAACTTGAAGCGGGCAAGGGTGCGCTGGATGCGACGGCGTTCAAGCGCGCTAAACATGTGATAGAGGAAATCGATCGCGTGGCGGCCGTGGGTGCGGCGCTTAAGAAGGGCGATTTGGTGACGACGGGAAAGTTGCTCACGGAGTCGCATCGCAGTTCGCAGACTCAATTTGAAAACAGCACGGCTGAGCTCGATTTCCTCGTGGATTCGCTGGAGAGCGCGACGGGCGTTTTTGGCGCGCGGTTGACGGGTGGTGGTTTCGGCGGCGCGGTGATGGCGATGACGAACAGTTCGTTTTCGCAGGCTGATGCCGATCGGGTGGCGGCGCTTTACAACGCCAAGTTTGGCGCGTTGCCGGATACTTTGCACCTGAAGACGGGTCCGGGCGCGGAGTACGTGAAGTAGAGTTGGGCGTTTTAACGGGTTAAGTTATCGCGCTGATACTCGGCCTTCCAGGTGGAATTTTACCTGGAGGGCGGGATTGACCTTGAGCAGGAGGTAGCGGCGGAACGGCTGCAGGCCGAAGGGGGTCGCGGCGAGGGAGGTGTGGGTGCCGAAGGCGGCGGTGGCAAATAGGAGTGCGGCGAGGGAGATCGCGAAAATTTTCTTGATCGAAAGTGCAGCGCGGAAACGTGGGATGAAGATTAAATCTTGTTCAAAGGATTGCGGATCGCATCGTGGGCGACGTGGCCGAAGCAAAACCGTTTATTTTTGTCTGTGGACCGGATGACTTTCTCGTCAACCGGCTGGGCAAGGAACGTTTTGAGGAACTAGCGCGTGACGTAACGGATGAATTTTCCCGGGAGATATTGAGTGGTTTCGCCAACAATGTCGGCGAGGTCGAGGCCGCGATCAATCGTTTCCGCGAGAGTGTGCAAACCGTGTCGATGTTTGGTGGTCGGCGGGTCGTGTGGTTGAAGGATGTCAGTTTTCTCGCGGATTCGGTCACGGGGCGCGCTGAGAGCACGCTGAAACTCGTTGAGGATTTGCAGGCGATTCTGGCGTCGATCAGTGCGGCCGAGGTCGCGGTGGTGGTGACGGCTGCGCCGGTGGACCGTCGGCGGGCGTTTCCGAAGTGGTGCGAGAAGAACGCGGACTTCACGGTGATCGGTGGCGAAGGCGAGGGCGCGGCGCAGGCGCTGGCGGGCATCGTGGTCGGCGAGGCGGACAGTTTAGGCATGGCGTTTGGTGAGGGTGCGTTGGAGTTGTTGCTCGCCAAGGTGGGCGCCAACACGCGCTTGCTGATCGAGGAGACGCACAAGCTCGCGGCCTATATTGGCGATGGCAAAGTGATCGATGAAGCGGCGGTCGCCGACCTGACGCCGAATGTCGCCGAGGGCGATTTCTTCGAAGCGGCTGAGGCGTTTTTCAGTGGTGATCTTAAGTGGACGCTCCGCGCGCTGGAGCATCACTTTTTCACGGGCGGCGATGCGCGTCCGATTATTTCGGCGCTGCAAAACCGAAACCGCATTCTGCTGCAAATCCGTGCGCTGCTCGATTCCGGCGAGATCAGGCTCGGACCACGCGGTATCGACAAAAGTGGTTTTGATCGCGCGGCGGCGACGCACGGCACGCATTTTGTCGGCGCGACAGAGAAGAGTTCGTTTAACCTTTTCACGCAGAATCCGTGGTATCTCGGCAAACTGGCAAGCACGGCGAAACTCCCGACGTTGAAGCGTTTGATCGATAACCAGCAGGAGTTGATCGTGGCGTTTGAGGAAATCATCCGCCGGCCGGATGAGCCGGAGGAGGTTTTGCGCGAGATGGCGGTGCGGTGTTTGACCTGAGGCGGAGTTTTTGAACTTACGTTCGGGCTTTTATTTCATGAAGTAGGACGGCCAACTGACAGATAATTTGGATTTGATTTGAAGGGCGAACCGATGTGTCTGGACCCTGTCAGTCCGGTCGCAGGTTGCGACCCAGCGCCCCTTCGACCACCACTTTTCTATTTCCAGCCATGACTTCCCAGCTCGCTCCGTCTGCCATTCCCAACGTCCTTGCCGAACGCTACGCCTCGTCCGCGATGAAGGATATCTGGTCGCCCGCCGGCCGCATCGCCATTGAACGCGATTTCTGGATCGCGGTCATGAAGGCGCAACGCGATCTCGGCGTCGCCATTCCGGCCGAGGCAATCGCCGATTACGAGCGGGCGAAAGATAAAATTAACCTCGTCTCCATCGCCGCGCGCGAACGCAAAACGCTTCACGACGTGAAGGCGCGCCTCGAAGAATTTTCCGATCTCGCCGGTCGTCAGTTCATCCATCTCGGCCTAACCAGTCGCGATCTGACAGAAAACGTTGAACAACTTCAGGTGCATCGCTCGCTCGCCGTTGTTCGCGAGAAAGCTGCCGCGGCGCTTTTGGCGCTTTCGAAACGTTCGGCCGAGTTCCGCGATTTGATGCTGACCGGCCGCACGCACAATGTACCGGCGCAACCGACCACGCTGGGCAAACGTATCGCGATGTTCGGGCAGGAAATGCTCTTGGCTTTCACGCGGCTCGACGAGTTCGTTGAACGTTATCCGGTGCGCGGCCTCAAAGGCGCCGTCGGCACGCAGCTCGACCAGTTTACGCTCATGGGCGGCAAGGCCGACAAGGTCGCCAAGCTTGAAGCGCGCGTGCTGAAGCACCTCGGTTTCAACGGCGCATTTTTTGCCGTCGGGCAGGTCTATCCACGGTCGCTTGATTTCGAAACGGTGACCGCGCTGCACCAGATTGGTTCGGCCGGCGCGAGCTTCGCCACGACCCTGCGCCTCATGGCCGGCCAAGGCTTGCTCACCGAAGGTTTTCAAGACGGCCAGGTCGGTTCTTCCGCGATGCCTCACAAGGTCAACGCCCGAAACTGCGAGCGCATCTGCGGCTTCCTGGCGATTTTGAGTGGTTACGTTACGATGACGAGCGCGCTCGCCGGCCATCAATGGAACGAAGGCGATGTTTCCTGCTCGGTCGTGCGCCGCGTGGCGTTGCCTGATGCGTTTTTCGCGATCGATGGATTGCTGGAGACGTTCATCACCGTGCTGCGTCAGATGGATGTTTTCCCGGCGGCGATCGCGGCGGAAAACGTACGCAATCTGCCGTTTCTCGCGACGACCACGATCCTGATGGAAGCGGTGAAAACCGGTGCCGGTCGCGAAACCGCGCACGAAGCGATCAAGGAACACGCGTTGGCGGCTTCGAAGGCGATGCGCACCGGCGGCGACGTTGACCTCGTTGGGAGACTCGCGGCCGATAAACGCCTCGGCCTCAAACGCGTAAAGCTCGAAGGCATTCTTTCCGATGGCTCGCGCTTTGTCGGCGCCGCGCCGGAGCAGGTGGACGAATTCGTGGCTGCGGTTGCCCCGCTCGCGAAACGCTTCAAAGGTGCCGCGACTTATCAGCCGGGAAAGCTGCTCTAACGTAGATACTCGCGCAGATTGCCTGAGAATCGGGAAATTTGGGTTTGCCACGGGCCGACGTGGGCCGCTTCCTTTGTCCCTCACGTTACTTTAAAACCAATATCACAACACTGCCATGGATGAACTCGTAGGAAATGTTTTGGTGGGCCAATCCGGCGGCCCCACCGCTGTCATCAACGCCAGTGTGGCGGGCGTCATCGCTGAAGCCCTTAACCACGGCTGCATCGAGGAAATTTACGGCTGCCTCAACGGCGTCCTCGGCATTCTTCAGGAAGATCTGATCGATCTCGCCTCCGAGTCCCAGCAGACCGTTCGCGGCCTGCGCCACACTCCCGGCGCTGCCCTCGGCACCTGCCGTTACAAGCTCAAAAAGCAGCAGGATTACGAGCGCGTCCTCGAAGTTTTCAAGGCGCACAACATCCGCTATTTTTTCTACGCGGGCGGCAACGACTCGCAGGACACCGCTGACAAGATTTCCAAGCTCGCTCAACAGCAGGGCTACGAACTCCGCGTGATCGGCGTACCGAAGACGATCGACAACGATCTGCCGGTGACCGACCACTGCCCCGGCTACGGCAGCGTCGTCAAACACATCTGCACCACCGTGCGCGAACTCGCGTGCGATCACGAAGCGATGGGTCAGCACGACCTCGTTTCGATCCTCGAAGTCATGGGCCGCAACGCCGGCTGGATCGCCGCCGGTGCCTCGCTCGCGAAGCGCCGCGACCATCCGCACGATGCTCCGCATCTGATCTATTTGCCTGAAGTCGCTTTCAGCACCGAGAAGTTCGTCGAAGACGTTAAACGCGTTCTCAAGCGCGAGAAATACTGCATGATCGTCGTGGGCGAAGGCCTGATCGACGCTGACGGCAACTACGTCTCCGCAGCCGAAGCGACCGACGCCTTTGGCCACGCTCAGCTCGGTGGCGCCGCCGAATACCTCCAGGGCTTGGTTGAGCAAAACCTCCCGGGCGTCAAGGCCCGCACCGTTAAGCTCGGCATCGCCCAACGCGCCGCCGCGCATGTCGGTTCGAAGACCGACGCTGACGAGGCATACCTCGCTGGTCAGGCCGCCGTGAAAGCCGCGATTGCTGGCGAGACCGATAAAATGATCACGCTCGTCCGTGGCGATGGCGACCACTACACTTGCGAGACCGGCCTTGCTCCGTTGAGCGACATCGCCAACGGCGTGAAAAAGCTCCCGCGCGAATGGATCAACGAAGACGGCGTCAGCATGAACTTCCAGTTCCAACGCTACGCTCTCCCGCTGATCCAAGGTGAAACACCGGTTCCGTACGACGCCGGTTTGCCGAACTACGCCAAGCTGGAAAAAGTGCGCGTCGACAAGACGCTCCCCGCCTACGAACTCTAAGCCCAGCCGAATTTTTTAGACACCAGGCACAGCACCGCGAGGCAGCTGTGCCTTTATTTTGTCCCAACAACCAACCTCGAACACCCAAATTATGTCCGCGCTCCCCACTCAATTCGCCGGCGTGACCGTTGTCACGAAGGCCAACGTCTATTTTGACGGCAAAGTCGTCAGCCACTCCGTGGTCTTTGCTGATGGCAGCAAGAAAACCCTCGGGCTGATTTATCCGGGCTCGTATCACTTCGGCACCGGCGCGCCCGAGCGCATGGAGATCGTAGCTGGTTCGTGCAACGTCACGCTTGACGGCCAGACGGCGGTCAAGACCTACAGTGCAGGCGAGTATTTCGACGTCGCTGGTAAGAGCGGTTTCACGATCGAAGTCGCCAACGGCCTCTGCGAGTACATCTGCTCGTTCCTGGGCTGAGTGTATTTGAGTCCGTTGTCATACCAGCGTCCCGTATCACTTGGACTTTTGTTTTGTGATCCGTGGTAGGGATGTTGCTCCGCATCGTCCTCTGGCCAACAAGGATAAGTTCTAGCGGATAGTTTGTAACGTATTGCGTTACAAACTATCTGCCAAGGCCAAGGGAAAGAGGCGTGGCGGTCATCGGTGGTTTTCTGAAATCCTTTGGGCTTGCCTTGGGGCTTGCCCCGAGCCGGGGGATACGACCCGGTGGAGAATTGAGGCGGGAGCCACGGGATTGCCGATGGCTGAAGGTTTTTGCGTGTTGGCCGAAGCAAAAAGGCGCGCCGGGTGGGCGCGCCTAGGTGGGAATCAAAGGGGAGCGCTGGCGCTTACTTCACCGCGGCCCAGACGCGTTGGACGTCGTCGTGGTCTTCGATGGCTTGCAGGAAGTTGCCGACGTCTTCGCGGTCGACGTCGGTGAGCTCGGGGTAGGTTTTGGCTACGTAGCCCAGTTCGCTCGTGATGACCGTCCAGCCGTGTTCCCGCAACCAGACGGTGACGGCGTGGACCGCTTTGAGATCGGTCAAGAGTTTCACTCCGACGTGATCGGCGGGCACGTCGTCGTTTTGGTCATGGGTGAGTGGTTCGAAATCGTTGGCACCGGCTTCGATGGCGACGGATTCGAGGTCGGCCTTGGTGTCGATCTGATGCGCTTCGACGATGCCGATGTGGTCGAAGAGAAACTTGTTGCTACCGCCACTGCCGAGGACGCCGCGCCGGAAGAGGAGACGCATCTCGGGCGCGGTGCGCTGGTGGTTATCGGTCATGACTTCGACGATGACGGGGACTTTGTGCGGCGCGTAGCCTTCGAAGACGATGTGCTCGAGCACCATTTTTTCGTCGCCAATGCCGGCACCTTTTCTGACGGCGCGTTCGATGACGTCACGCGTGACGCTTTGTCTGCGGGCCTTTTCGACGGCGGCGAAGAGGCGCGCGTTGGCGGCTTGGTCCGGGCCGCCGAGCTTGGCGGCCACAGTGATTTCTTTGACGATTTTGCCGACGGTTTGACCTTTTTTGAGGTTAACAATCGCGCGTTTTGCGTGAAGCCATTGGCGTCCCATGCCTCGATAAGTTGGCGGTCTGGTGCGGGGTGCGCAATCAGGAAGGTTGAAATTGAGGCGGTTCTTTTCTCTTTCCGTTCGGTTCTGTTGTCAGGGGTGAGTTGACCTAGGGCCGAAAAGACGCCTTTTCTGAGGGGCATAACCTTACGCATGAGAAACTTTTTTATCCTTCTTCTTCTGGGCAGTCTGCTGGGCACGGTGGCGATGGTGGTTCGGGCAGGGTTGTTGGCGCGGGAAAATCCGGGGCGGCCGATCAACCGTGCGATGCGAGTGGCGTTGAACCAGTCGGCCCCGCAATGGAGTGCGGCGGAGGAGGCGGAGGTGGCTGCGAAGTTTCCCGGCGCACAAAAAACCGACTCGGGACTGTTCTACCTTGTGCGGACGCCGGGCGAGGGGCCGACGCCGAAGCTCGGCGATTTGGTGACGGTGAATTATGAGGGGCGTTTTATCGATGGGATGAAGTTCGACAGCAGCGCTGATCGGAAGGGGCCGTTTAAGTTTACTGTTGGCATCGGAAAGGTGATCAAGGGTTGGGACGAGGCGGTTCTGGGTATGAAAAAGGGCGAGAAGCGGACGTTGATCGTGCCTCATTGGCTTGGTTATGGTACCAAGAGTCGGCCGCCGATCCCGCCGCGCGCGACGTTGGTTTTTGATGTGGAACTGGTGGAGTTTCGTTGAGCGGAGTCGGCGGTTAAACTTTAACAGGCTTAATTGCCTCGCGCGAAGGGTATTGCGTAGGGGGCAAATCGCCGCGGCCGCTTGCGGCATTGGGGCGCTGGCATACACTGAGGGTAATCCGTTTGTACGATGGTCGGACGCTTCAGCTTTCTTGGTAGCATTGAGTTCATGCCGCATGGGCATTGCTATTTTTGGCGGTCGGATTTGATCACGTTGCACGCCGTTTCGGATGGGCTGATCATGCTGGCCTATTGGACAATATTTTTGTTAATCGCGTACCTGATCCGGCGGCGGGCGGACCTGCCGTTTCGTCCGCTATTTTGGCTGTTTGGTTTATTTATTGTTGCGTGTGGTGCCACTCATTTCATGGCGGTTTACACGATCTGGGAGCCGGACTACTGGTTGTCTGGTTGGGTAAAGGCGTTGACGGCGGTTGTTTCGTTGCTGGCGGCGGTAGCGTTGGTTCGGGCGTTGCCGGTGGTGATGCAGTTGCCCAGTCCGGATGCGTTGAAAAAATTGAACAGTGAACTGGAGCGCCGCGTTCAGGAGCGCACGGCCGATTTGAGCGCGAGCAACGCCCGGCTCGAAAACGAAGTGCGTCAGCGCGAGGGGGCCGAGGCCGAAGTGCGCCGGCTCAACGAATCGCTCCAGTTCCGACTGTCGGAGTTGCAGGCATTGCTCGATTTGTTGCCGGTGGGAATCGCGATCGCGCAGGATGCAAAGACGACGGAGATGCGGACCAACGCTGCTTACGCGCGGCTGACGGGCATTCCTGCGCATCGAAAAATTTCGCTTTCGGCTCCGCCTTTCGAGGTGCCGCTTAGCTTCAAGGTGTTTCAAGGCGACCGTGAACTCAGTCGTCACGAGTTGCCTCTAAGGCGTGCGCTGGTCGAAAACCGTCCGGTGCTCGATACCGAACTGCGTATAATCCACAATGAGGGGCGTGAGGTCCAGGTGCTCGCCAGTGCGGTGCCCTTGCGCGACGCCGACGGGAATGCCCGCGGCGCGGTCACCACGCTGCAGGACATCACGACGCAAAAACTATCCGCCCAGGAACACCTCGCTGTTGAGCGTCGTCTGCAGGAAACGCAAAAGCTCGAAAGCTTGGGTGTGCTGGCGGGTGGTATCGCGCACGATTTCAACAACCTGCTGACCGGCATTCTCGGCAATTCCAGTCTGGCCCGTCTTGATCTGCCACCGGGCCATGCGGCGGTGCGCGCCTCGCTCGACAACCTCGAGCAGGCGACGCTGCGTGCGGCGGATTTATGCAAACAGATGCTCGCGTACGCGGGCCGGGGGCGTTTTGTCATCCAGCCACTTAGCCTCAGTCAATTAGTTAGAGATACGGCTGGGTTGCTCGAGGTATCGATCGGGCGCAAGGCAGGCCTGCAGCTTCAGCTCGCCGAGGGGCTGCCTGCGTTTCAAGGTGATGCAACTCAGATCCGGCAGGTTTTGATGAATATCGTGCTCAATGCCTCGGAGGCGCTGGCGGACAAGGGCAGCACGATAACGGTGTCAACTGGTTCGGTTCAGGTTACGAATGAATACTTGTTAAAGACTGATTATCACGATCAGGCGGTTGAGGGCCAATATGTGTTTGTTGAAGTGAGCGACAATGGTTGTGGCATGGATGGGGCGACCCGGGGTAAGATTTTCGATCCATTCTTCACCACTAAATTTACCGGTCGCGGGCTGGGACTGCCGGCCGTGCTTGGCATCGTGCGCGGGCACCGGGGCGCGATCCAGGTTTGCAGCGAGCCGGGGAAAGGAACCGCGTTCAAGGTGCTCTTCCCGGCGCTGGAACAACCTGCGACGCCGCCAACTCCGCTGGTGAGCGCGGCGGTGGCAGCAAAGGCGTCCGGCACGATTCTCGTGGTGGATGACGAGGAAACGATCCGCCGGGTCGCGAAAAAGATATTGAATGGTTCTGGCTTCGAAGTGGTGGTCGCGGGAGGAGGCGGGGAGGCGGTTGAGATTTTTCGCAAAACGCCTGCGCAGTTTGCCGCCGTGCTGCTTGATCTGACGATGCCGCGCATGGACGGCGAGGAGGTTTTCCGCTCGTTGCAAGAGATCAATCCCGAGGTGCCCGTCTTGATCATGAGCGGATTCAATGAGCAGGACACGGTCAACCGCTTTGTCGGTCGTGGCCTCGCTGGATTTCTACCGAAACCATTCAATGCAGAAATGCTTTTGATGAAGTTGCGCGCCGTTCTGGCGGGGCGGCCGGGTTGAGGTGAGCCGCGTTTGAGTCGTGCGGGCCTCGTTGGCGCGGTCTATCCAGCGAATGGGGACGCCTAAGCGTTGTGCGTGCCAATTTGCACGCGTGTTAATAAAATCCAGCAAGTTTTAACGTGGCCAAACCCTAAAATTGACTTTGTCTCCAGCCCTTACGAGGGAACGGGCGGGGTTTTCGTAAGAAGGTGCGAGAATACATTATAAAAAAATATTATAAGTAAAACGACACAACGGGTAGTGGTTGACAGGGTACCCGACCACAAGCGGTAGTGTCGTTCCACTTTCGTCACAGAGCTGTAACCACCACTAAAATGAGCGTTTTCGCTACCCCCGCATCACGTCCGGTCTCCCATCGTCAGAGCGGCCTGCAAGACTACATCGCCATCTCCCGTTACGCACGTTATTCCCCCGCCAAGCGTCGTCGTGAAACCTGGTCAGAGGCCGTTGGCCGCGTGCGCGACATGCACCTCACGCATTACCGCGACGCCTCCTTGAAAGACATCGCGGCCTCGATGATCGCGAGTGGCGAGATTTCGGCTGAGACGGTGGCGCGCATGGGCGCTCTCGGCTCCTTGCACGGCGGCATTTTTTCGGCGTTCGCCGGGGTCGAGGCCAAGGAAGTTTTGCCCTCGATGCGCAGTCTTCAATTTGGTGGCGAGGCCATCCTCACGAAGCACACCCGCATCTACAATTGCGCGTTCACGCACATCGACCGCATCGAAGCGTTTCGCGAATCTTTTTATCTCCTTTTGTGTGGTTGTGGAGTTGGCTTCTCGGTGCAAAAGCAGCATGTTGAAAAACTCCCGGCCTTTGCGGTTCTCAACAAGGATCTGCCGGTTGAGACGCATCTCGTGAAAGACACCATCGAAGGTTGGGGCGATGCGATGGATAAACTTTTCATCGCGGCGATCGAAGGCCGCCGCATGCAGTTCGATTATTCGTCGATTCGCCCGGCTGGCGCTCCGCTGCGCACGTCCGGTGGCAAAGCCCCTGGCCCTGAGCCCCTGATGCACGCGCTCAAGCACGTCGAAGCGATTCTTGACAAGGCTTCGGGCCGAAAGCTCCGCGCGATCGAAGCCTACGACTGCTTGATGTGGGCGGCGAAGGCCGTGCTGTCCGGCGGTATCCGCCGTTCCGCTACAATCTGCCTTTTCTCCGCCGACGACGAGGAAATGACCCACGCCAAAACGGGTGGCTGGTTCGACGTGAACCCGCAGCGTGCGGCGAGCAACAACTCCGCCGTCATCGTGCGCGGTCAATCGACGCGAGCTGATTTCGACCGCCTTTTCGAAGCGCAAAAACAATTTGGCGAACCCGGTTTCTACTTTGTCGAAGACGCCGAGTACGGGTCGAATCCCTGTGTCGAAATCGGTCTCAATCCGAAACTCAAGCTCACGCCCGAAACCATCGCACGCCTCCAAGAACTCGGTTACCAAGGTGAGCTCCGCGAGGGCGACACGCTCTCCGGCGTTCAGTTCTGCAACCTGACAACGCTTTCGGCTGCCGCTGCGGAAACCCCGGAAAAGTTCTACCAGCTCTGCGCCAAAGCCGCCCTCATCGGCACGCTGCAAGCCGGCTACACCGATTTCAAATATCTCTCGCCCGTCGGTCGTGTGATCACTGAACGCGAAGCGCTGCTCGGTGTTTCAATCTGCGGCATCCTGGATCGTCCAGACGTGTTGCTCAATCCCGACATCCTGCGCAACGCCGCCGAAGTCGTGAAAACCATCAACGCCATCGTTGCTAAAGCGATCGGCATCCGCCCGGCCGCCCGCACGACCTGTGTGAAGCCCGAAGGCACCGCCAGCCTTCTCCTCGGCACGAGCAGCGGTCTCCACCCGCACCACTCGGTACGCTATTTCCGCCGCGTACAGACCAACATCTACGATCCGGTCTATAACCATTTCAAAAAGGCAAACCCGCACATGTGCGAGGAGAGTATTTACGATCCGCATCGCCGCACCGAGATGATCACGTTCCCGGTCGAAGGCCCGGCGTTCGGCATTTACCGCGAAGACGTCTCGGCTCTTCAGCATCTCGACTACATTCGCACCGTGCAGACGAACTGGGTTCAAGCGGGTCGTCGGCACGAGGAAGTTTCTCCCGGTTTGCATCACAACGTTTCCTGCACAGTCACGGTTCGCCGCGATGAATGGCAGGATGTGGCCGATTACGTCTGGAACCATCGCGACACTTTCACGGGTATCGCGCTCCTCCAGGACAGCGGCGACAAGGCGTATGCGCAGGCTCCTCGCGAGTCGCTCAGCACGCCAGAAGACGTCGAGAAATGGAACACTCTTCACTACAAGCCAGTTGACTACACCGAACTGTGCGAGGACGAAGACATCACTGAGCTCAAGCAAGTCGCGGCCTGTGCTGGCGGCGCCTGCGAGCTGGTGTGAACGCAACCCGCCTCTGGGCGGGTCGGGCTAATAACACGAACGATTGAAGCGCGGCTTTCACGCCGCGCTTCGTCGTTTACGGTTTCTCGCTATACCGCATGGCGAGGTGTTCGCGTTGGTCGTCGCGGAAAGAATCCTGCGCAGGGCGGTGTTATTGGGCCAGGAATTCGACCTTGGCGCTCAACTCGGGGGTGAGATAGCGGTCGGGCTGCTTGATCTGAACTTTGATCTGCAGCGTGCCTTTCTGCCGGTTGGCTTCGGGGGAAATTTCAGCGACGACGCCTTCGTAGTGCTTTTCGGGATACGCTTCGGGGCTGACCTGACAGCGCTGGCCGAGCGTGATTTTGGCGAGGTCGGATTCGTTGACGTCGATTTCAACCTGGAGGTCCTGCAGGTCTGCCACCGCCAGCACCGCAGTGCTGGGGCCGCGCGTGCCGCCGAAACTCTGGGGCGTGACAAGTTCGCCGGGCTCGGCGAGTTTTTCGAGTACGACGCCGTCGATGGGCGAGCGGATCACGGTCCAATCGAGGTACGCCTTGGCGAGCGAGAGCTGGCCTTCGACCTCGGCGATGACGGCTTTGGCGGCGTCGACGGCGAGGCGTGCTTCGTCATCGGCCTCTTTGGAGATTACGTTGTTCTCGGCCAGGCCGTGAATGCGCTGGTAGTTCAATGTTGCACGGGCAAGGGCGACGCGGGTGCTGCCGAGGCGGCCTTCGGTTTCGGCGACGCGGGCTTTTTGCTCGGCATCGTCAAGGAGCACGACGATTTGGTCCTTTTTGACCGCATCGCCTTTTTTTACGCCGATCCATTTCACGACGCCTTGGAAGCGCGGGCTGATTTCGATGCGTTCGCGGTTGATGATGTAGCCGGAAACGGTGAGTGAAAAAGGGGAGCTGGTTGCAGGAGCGGCGTTGGCTTGCGTGGTGGGCTTGGTGGGTTCGGCTTTGGGTGTGGCGGTAGATTCTGGTTGTGTTTCGGCCTTTTGACCAACGACGCGGGTTTCGGCGTCCGCTTTCGGCCAAGCGAAATAGGCCGCAGCGCCGAGGGCGAGGAGCACGACGATGAAGATGGCTTTCACCGAACCGCCTGGGCGGCGTTTCTGTGCGGGATCAATCTGTAACTGGGAGAGTTTCGAGGGATTCACGGAGAAAAATCAATTGGCTTTGAGCGAAGCAATGACGGGAAGTCGGGCGGCGCGCAACGCTGGCAGAAAGCTGCCGATCAGTCCCACGATGACGGCGAAGGCGATGCCTTTGGCGATAAGGACCGGGGTGATCTGGAAGTCGAAAACGATTTCGGTGAAGGTTTCCTGGCCGAGCGTTCCCGCGCTCGCTCCGTTCCAGCCGACGTAGGCGGCAGCGCAGCCGAGGGTGCCGCCGAGGGCGGCGAGCAGCGCGCCTTCAAGGAGGAAGCCGAGGAGGATGCTGCGGCGACGGAAACCGAGAACGCGCAACGTCCCGATCTCACGGGTGCGCGCGCCGACGCTGGCGTAGAGGGTGTTCATCGCGGCGAACAACGCGCCGACTGACATCACGATGGCAAGGCCGTTGCCGAGCCATTTGATTGGGCCAGCGGTGCGGGTTTGTTCTTTGTAGTAATCAACTTCGCGGACGGCTTTCACCTTGAGTCGGCGGTCGGCTTCGATGGTTCGGCGGATTTCGGCAAGGGCTTCGTTACTCCGGATACGGAGGAGCATGCTGGAGTAGTCGGGTCGGTCGAAGGCGCCGCGGGCTTCGTCGGCATCGAGCCAGATTTCGGAGTCGAAGGCGCTGCGTTGGCCGTCGAAGATGCCAACGACGGTGAGTTCGACGCCGCCGGTCTTAAATTTGCCGCCGACGTGGAGATTGGCGAAGCGGTTGGCGAGGCGACGGCTGGCGACGGCCTCGCGTTGACCAGGGGCGAACCAGCGTCCTTCGACAAGGGTCGCCTGGGAGCGGAGTTCTTTGCCTGTCGGTGCGATGCCGCGGAGCATGACGTTGGAGTTGCCGGTGCCGTCACGCCGCGGCAGGTTGATGATGATCAGGGTGTCGCCCGAGGCGAGTGGTGTGCCGGTGGCGTCTAGTTCGACCCCCGGGAGGTAGCGGATGATGTTGAACTGCTCGCGGGTGATGACGCTGGTCGCCTCGGCGAGGGCGCCTTGGCGGGTGACGAGGAGGTTGCGCGGGTCGCCGGTGTTGGCGCTGGTTTTTTCAATGCCGACGGCGAGCGATTGCACCATGACGAAGACCGCGATCACGAGGGCGAGGCCGATGATCGTGGCGATGGAGGAGCGCCAGCGTACGAAGACGGACCGGAAGTGGTATTTGAAAAGAGATGGCATGTGGTTCGTCAATCCAGGGTTTTGAGGCCCTCGACGACGCTTAGGCGGGCGATGGAGAAGGCTGGGGCGAGACTGGAAACGATGCCCAGGCCGACGGCGACTAATGCAGCGATGCCGATGATGCGCGGGGTGGCCAAGAGGGAGGAGGGCAGGAATCCTCCGCTGAGGGCGGAGAAATCGACACTGGCGAAGGCGGCGCAGATTCCGCCGACCCCGATAATAAAGCCGATGGCGGCTAGGCTGAAACTCTCGGCGAGGATGAACGCGAAGAGTTCGTGGCGGCGGAAGCCGAGCGCTTTCAGAACGGAGAGTTCGCGGATGCGTTCGCGGATCGCCATGCTCATGGTGCTCGCGGAGACAAGGGCGAGGGCGAAGACCACGACGGAGCAGATGTAGGCGATCAGTGACTTTACGTTCGCCATCATCGCGATGAAATCCATCTGGAATGCGCGTTCGGTCTCGGCGAGGACTTCGGCAGAGGTGTTGGCGAAGGCGGCATTGATACGGTCAATCACACCGGGCACGACCTCGGCCGAGCTGGCTTTGATCCACCACATGCCGACGGTACCTGGGTCGCCAAGGAGTTCGTCGAGATATTTTTGGTGAAAGAAAACGTTTCGGTCGTCGGTTGTACCTTTGTAGATGCCAGCGATGGTGAGGTCGAGGTCGACCGGGTAGATCACGCCGACGAGCGGAAACTTGTCGCCGAGTTTGAGGTTATAGCGCTTGGCGGTGTCGGCTCCGACGATACAGGAGGTGCGGTTGGCGATCCACGCTTCGAGCTGGTCGCGGGGCATCTTGGCTTCGCCGAAGACAGCTTCGAGCTGGTCGGGCTCCATGCCGAACTGGGCGAAGTAGGTACTTTTCTCCGCCTTGTAGTTACCGCCAAAATAGCTGAGGCAGGTGAGCGCTTCGACGCCGGGGATTTTGGCGATAATCGTGCGTTGGCGAACGGGGAGTGAGGCCGCGAGCGAGACTTTGTTGCGCACGGCGATGCGCAGGGATGAGCCGGTGTCCTCGGGTGGGTTGATGAAAAAATCGAGGATGACGAGGAGCGTCACGAGCAGGGCAAGGCTCGCCGCCACGCTGAGCACGCAGAGCGCGGCGCGGCGTTTGTTGCGGAAGGCGTTTTTAATTACGAAGCCCGGGATGGTCATTTTTGCGGCCGTTGGCCTAATGGAGAATGGAGAATGGAGAATGAAGAATGGGGCGGAGGGAGTGGTGTGTGCGGTCGGGCAGGGAGGATTTTGGGGTTTTTAAAATTCTACATTCTACATTCATCATTCTTCATTAGGTTACGTTACCAGTTCGCCTTTTTCCAGGTGGATGCTGCGGGTGCCGTAGGCGGCGGCTTTGGGGTCGTGGGTGACCATGATGACGGTTTTGCCGGCATCGCGGCTGAGGGTGCGGAGGATTTCCAGGACCTCGTTGGCGGAGTGCGAGTCGAGGTTGCCGGTGGGTTCGTCGGCGACGACGAGTTTGGGGTCGGTCACGAGGGCGCGGGCGATGGCGACGCGTTGCTCTTGTCCTCCTGAGAGTTGTTTCGGCAAGTGTTTCATGCGGTCGCCGAGGCCGACCATGTCGAGGGCGGTCGTCACCTGGCGACGGCGTTCTTTGCTGCTGAGTTGAGTGAGCAGCAGCGGGAGCTCGACGTTTTCGAAGGCGCTTAGGACGGGGATCAGGTTAAAGGTTTGGAAGACGAAGCCGACGTTTTGGTTTCGCCAGTCGGCGAGGTCGGATTCGTTAAGCGTGGCGATGTTGCGGTCTTGCACGATGCATTCGCCGCTGGTCGGTCGGTCGATGCCGGCAATGATGTGCAGGAGCGTGGACTTGCCCGATCCGGACGGGCCCATGAGCGTGAGGAATTCACCGCTTTGGAGGGTCAGGTCGATGCGGTCGAGGGCGGTGACGTTGATTTCGCCTTGGCGAAAAATCTTCGTGAGCTGACGGATTTGGACGATGGGCGCGGCAGTCATGGAGGAGGATAGGTGAAAGCAAAAGGCAGCGTGTGTCAAAACGCCGGCGATGTGCGGAGGATGCTGGAGACGGAAAAACAGGTTGCGGCGAAAAACGGGTGGAGCAGGCTGACGCGATGAAACCACGAATGACGGCAATATGAAGAGCAGGCCGGATATTTTGTGGGTGGTGACCACGCAGTGGCGGGCGATGGCGACGGGTTATGCGGGCGATCCGAATGCGCGCACGCCGCACTTGGATGCGTTGGCGGCGCGGTCGGTTAATTACGCGCAGGCGGTGACGCCGCATCCGTTTGGGCCCTTTGCCCGGGCGGCGATGTTGACGGGGGTGTTGTCGCCGGAGAATGGGGTGCGGGATTATTTTGATTCGTTGCCATTAGATTGCCGAACCATTGCGCATGAGTTGAGGGAGGTGGGTTATGGGACGGCGTTTTTTGGAAAGTGGCATTTGTGGAAGCGCGATCCGGAGGCGGCATTGGTGGGCGAGGCTCATGCGAAAATCGTGGTGCCGCCAGAGGCGCGCGGTGGGTTTGAATTTTGGGAGGGGTTTGAGGGCGGGTTTTTGCTCAATGATCCGTGGTTGCATGGGACACGGCTGGCGGAGCCGAAACAGTATCAAGGTTATCAGGCTGATGTGCTTTGTGAGCGCATGGCTGAGTGGTTGAACGAGGCGGAATCGACTGCAAGCGGGCACGTGCATCGGAAGCCGTGGTTTTGTGTGGTGAGTCTGGAGGTGCCGCATCCGCCGTATGATGCACCGGCGGCGGGTGTGGCGGCGGTGGTGCCTGCGATGGTTCGGTTGGCGGGAAATGTGCCGGTGGGAGGTGAGGCGGAAGTGAAGGCGCGGCGTGAGCTGGCGGGGTATTATGCGCACATCGAAGCGACGGATCGGGCGATCGGGCGTTTATTGGCGACGGTGGGTGATGACGTGGTGGTCGTTTTTACCTCGGTGCATGGTGATATGCACGGGGCGCATGGACTTTTCAGGAAGGGCTGGCCGTACGAGGAAGCGGTGCGGGTGCCTTTGTTGGTTCGGGTGCCGGGCGGCGAGGCGAGGGTGAGCGACGAGGCGGTTTCATTGGTGGATTTGCCGGGATTGATGACGGGGTTATTGGCGGGCGGTGTAGTGCCGCAGATCGAGGCGGAGTCGGCGGCGATTTCGATGCCGAGTGTGGTGCGGTTGCCGGATCAGTGTGACCGGCTTTGGCTGGGAACCCGGTCTAAAACCAGGAAACAGGTTTTCAATGCGGATGGATCGGCGTGGTTGGATTTTGATTTGGTGGGTGACCCGGGGGAGTTGAAGAACCGGGCATGAAAAAGGCCCACCTTGCGGCGGGCCTTTGAAGCCGAACGAGTGGTGTGGGTAGCCGAGGCTTGCCCAATCGTTTTAGGTCTGGGTGCGAAACGGGGGGCGGCTGCCGCTGAACTGGCGGCGGATGGCGTCGGCGATTTCGTGCAGTTTAACTGGTTTGGCAATGTGGTCGTTCATGCCGGCGGCGAGGCTGAGTTCGCGATCGCCATGCAGGGCGTTTGCGGTGAGGGCAACGATGCGCGGTTGCTGGTCGAGCGGGAAGCGTTTGCGGATCTGGCGGCTGGCTTCGAAGCCGTCCATCTCGGGCATCTGGAGGTCCATGAACAGGAGATCGTAGCGGCGGGTTTCGAGGGTGTTGATCGCTTCGAGTCCGTTGGCGACGGCGTCGGCGCGATAGCCGAGGCGGTCGAGGAAGCGGAGGGCCACTTTTTGGTTAACGGCGTTGTCTTCGACGAGGAGGATATCGAGAGGGATTTCCTGGGCGAGGAGGCGTTTGTCGGGCGCGTGGGAAAAGGGCGGGATGCTATCGGGGGTGGCGTTGAAAATGGCCTGCATACCCCGAACCAGAGAGAGGGTGCGCAGGGGTTTGGCGATGGCGGTGACTTTGCGGTTTTCGAGGGGGCTGTTGGCGGCGGACTGAACGGAGGACAACAGGTAAAGGATGGGGATGTTACGTTGGGCGAGGCGTGCGGTTAGGCTTTCTTCTTCGGCACCGCGCAGCAGGTCGTGATCGACAATCATGGCGGAAGGCTTGGTGGGGCCGGAGAGGTATTCTTCAATGGCGACGAGGGTGGTCGCGCAGATGGCGCGTGCACCCCAAGAGCGGAAGAAGGTTTCTAGTCTACGTTGAATAGTTTGGTTGTCTTCGAGGCAGAGCACGGGGCCGTAGTTGAGGCTTACGGGCATCTCGGGCAGGCCCCAGCCGGGGGGCGTGGGCACGGACTCGGTCTGGACGGTGAACTTGAAAGTGGAGCCCTGGCCGGCGACGCTGGTGACGCCGATGCCTCCTCCCATCAAGCTGCAAAGTCGGTGGCAGATGGCGAGGCCGAGGCCGGTGCCGCCGTATTTGCGGGTGGTGGAGGAGTCGACCTGGCTGAAGGGGCGGAAGAGCCGGTTGAGGCGGTCGGAGGGGATGCCGATGCCGGTGTCGGTCACGGCAAACTCGATCATCACGGGGCGGGAGACGGAGGGGTTTGTATCAGGATCGCTGATACGGGTGGCGGTGATCGAGATGGTGCCGGCGGGAGTGAACTTGACGGCGTTGTTGACCAGGTTCACGAGGACTTGGCGCAGGCGGGTAACGTCGCCGACGATCCACGAGGGCACGGCGTCGTCGATGTGGTAGGCGAGCTCGATTCTTTTGGCGCTGGCGGCCATCGAAAAGAGGTCGAGGGCTTCTTCCATGCAGAGCGAGAGTTCGAACGGGAGGTGCTCAAGGTCCATCTTGCCGGACTCGATTTTCGAGAAATCGAGGATGTCGTTGATGATGGTGAGCAGGGTCTCGCCGCTGGAGCGGATGGTGGACGTGAAGTCGCGTTGATCGTGGTTGAGCTTGGTGTCGAGGAGCAGACTGGTCATGCCGATCACGCCGTTCATGGGCGTGCGGATTTCGTGGCTCATGGAGGCGAGGAATTCGCTCTTGGCGCGGGAGGCGGCGTCGGCTTCGGCTTTGGCGCGGCGGAGGTAGTGCTCGGTTTCGACGCGGGCGGTGATGTCGGCCTGGATGGCGATGAAGTTTTCGAGGTAGCCGGCGTCGTTTAAGACGGGCTGGATTTCGAGCTGGAGGTGGTACTTTTTTCCCGATTTTGAATAGTTTACGATTTCGGTGCTGATGCCGCAGCCGTGTCGCATCGCGGCTTGGATGCGTCGGATGGTTCTGGGGTTGGTCTCGGGCCCGACCATGAAGGTGGCGGGGTTTTTGTGCAGGATTTCGGTGAGCGGGTACTCCAGCACGCGCTCGAAGCTTTCGTTGACCCATTCGATGGTGCCGTCGGGCCGGGCGATGATGACGAGGTTGTCGGTCTTGCTGGCGACAAGGGAAAGCTTGCGGGCGGCGGCCTGGCTGGCGCGCAGGGCTTGTTCGGCGAGTTTACGGGGGTCGATATCCTGGACGGTGCCGATAATCCGGAGGGGCGGGCCGCTGGCGGAACGGTTGACGGATCGCGAGCGGGCGTAGAGCCAGCGCCAGGCGCCATCGGCGGCGCGGACGCGGTATTCGGGTTCGATGAAAGTGGCTTCGCCCTTGAGTTGGCGCTCGATGATCGTTCGGTAAGCGGGGAGATCGTCAGGGTGGATGAGGGACGTCCAGGCTTCCGGGGTGGGTGGAATCACGCCGGGCAGGTAGCCGAGCATGGTCCAGACGCCGGAACTAAAATAGAGCTGGTTGGCGGGCAGGTTCCATTCGAAGATGCCGATCTGGGTGCTATCGAGGGCGAGGCGCAGGCGTTCGTCGGAGCGTTTGAGTTGTTCTTCGATGCGGCGGCGTTCTTCGTTTTCGGTGATGAGTTTGAGGTTGGTTCGGTGGGCGGTGCGCAGGCCGGCGTGGGTCTTGCGCGCGAGGTGTACGCTGAGGCCGAGGAGAAAGGAAATTCCCAAACCTGTGATCAGGGCGATCTCCGGGAGTGGGCGTAGGTTTTGGTCGAGGTATTCGGCCAAGGGGCTCATCTCGATTCGGAGGCGGCGGTCGAAGAGGGTGAAGACGGTCTCAAGTCGGTGGCGTTCGGATGGTTCGCCAGCGGGGTCGGAATTGAATATTAAGTCGCTACCGACAAAGATGGTGATCTGGTAGTTGGCGGTAAATTTTTGCTTCTGGTCGATGGCGATGAAGAGGCTTCGGTAGGTGAATTCGCCGCTGGCATAACCGGCGGGCTGGGCGGCGCGGATGACGGGGGCGTAGATGACGAAGCCACGTCCGGCGGTGGCGAGGTTGAGCGAGGCGGAGATGCTGGGGCCGTTTTTTTCGATGGCGGTGTCGAGGGCCGCGCGGCGCACGGGGTCTGAGTCGTGGTCGAAGGAGGCAAGGTGTTCGTAACCGTTTCTCGGATACACCATCAAGGTGCGGCGGGCGGGCGACAACCAGGTCACTGCCAGGCAGCCCGGGGCGTCAGCGAGGAGGATTTTGGCGTCGGTTTCCCAAACCACGGGCGAGAGATCGCTGGTCTGGCTCCAGCGCCGGGCGACGCGTTCGAGCGCGTTGGACTGGCGTTCGATCTCGGAGTTGATCGAGCTGGCGAGTCCGTTCATCGCGATTTGCGTGTTTGTGCCGAGGTAGACGGTTTCGCGTTCACGCAGGCCGATCCAGACGATGAATGATAAGGTGGTGCAGATGATGACGACCGGCAGGGGCAACCAGGCGGGGGCGGCTGGCTGGGTGTTTTGGTTTTCGCGCCAGGCGAGGCAGAGCAGCGCGGCTCCGAGGACGAGCAGCAGCAAGGCTGCGCCGGGTGGCAGGCTGGTGTGGGTGCCCCAGCGGTAAATGGTGGGCAGGCCAAGGATGTAACCTAGGAGGGTTGAGCTCCCCACGGCCGTCATGACCGAACCACCCAAGACCAGCCCAAGGGTGCTGAGGCGATCGGTTTTTTTTTGTGCGAGCCGTACCAGAACGAGACCGCCAATGATGAAGCAGACGGCCAGCGCGGCCGCCATGGGTTCGGGTGTCGCGGAGGCAAACGGCAGGCGGTTCGGCGTGAACCAGTTTTCAAGTTGCAGGCTGCGTGGGAGAAAAGGGTGCGCTGCGGCAAACACGCCGAGTGCCCCCGGAAGGGTTGCGAGCCACGCGGCGCGCCGGTGGCCCAGTTCGATTGCGAGGAGCGTGATGCCGAAAAAAATAAAGCCCACCGCTGTACTCGCCGGTGTAGGCGGCCACGCTTCGCTCCAGCGTATGAGTTCGTGGAGGTGCAGTCCCCAACCAGCCAGCACGAAGGCTCCCAACGCGATCAGCGTGGTTGCCAGGCTGAGGTGGATTTGTTTCAGCCAGTGGGAGCTAGGGATGTGGATCATCAACGAAGCAGTCGTGCCAGAGCGGGCGTCCAAAACTAAGTTGCCCCAACGACGCACCGCAATGCGTTTCCTGCAGGCATCGACAAGAATCGGTGGCGAGTCTGACTTGGCGGGCCCGGCGCGAAAGATTTCCGCTTGCACGAATCCTTTCGGCCGATGCTATGGCGGGCTCTCGATGGAACTGCCTAATCCCGATCACGTGCTTCGCCTCGCGAGCGAGCTCAACCTAAAAGTTCATCAAGTCGCCTCCACGGCGCAGCTGCTGAAGGAGGGCGCAACCGTGCCGTTCATCGCGCGCTATCGCAAAGAGGTCACCGGCGAACTCGACGAAGTCGCCGTGCTGGCGATCCGCGATCGGTTGGAACAACTCGGTGCACTCGACGAACGTCGCAGCGCCATCGTCGCCTCGTTGAAAGAGCGCAATCTGCTCACCGACGAGCTCGCGAAAAAAATCGAAGTCGCCGATTCACTCACGCTGCTCGAGGACATTTACCTGCCGTTTCGCCCGAAGAAACGCACCCGCGCCACCCTTGCCCGCGAAAAAGGTCTGGAATCGCTCGCCGAGCTTCTGTGGGCGCAAGACGCCGCCACCGATCCTGTCGCTGCCGCCAAAGAATTTATCGGGCGCGAATACACCGCCGACGATGGTAAAAACCAAAAGAGCACCATCGCCAATACCGACGAAGCGCTCGCCGGTGCGCGCGACATCCTGGCCGAACGCATCAGCGATGATGCGGCGGCGCGCGCCAAACTCCGTTCGCTTTACCAGCGCGATGCGGTCGTTTCCTCAAAAATGATTTCGGGCAAGGAAGTCGAGGGCGCGAAATTCAAGGACTACTTTGATTGGAGTGAACCCTTGGTTAAGGTGCCGAGTCATCGCCTGCTCGCGATGCGGCGCGGCGAAAAAGAGCTCATGCTCATGATGCGCATCACGGTCGACGAGATCGCGGCGCTCGCGGAACTCGAACCGGTTTTCGTGAAGACGAAGTTGGGTGCCGCATCCGCCCAGGTTCGGCTTGCGGTGCAGGATGCGTACAAGCGCCTGCTCGCTCCGGCGATGGAGACCGAAATGCGCCTCGAATCGAAAAAGCACGCCGACGTCACCGCGATCAAGGTCTTCGCCGACAATCTGCGCGAGCTCCTGCTGGCTTCGCCGCTGGGCAGCAAGGTCATGTTAGCGATTGATCCTGGTTTTAGAACAGGTTGTAAAACCGTCATCCTCGACCGGCAGGGCAAACTGCTGCACAACGACGTCGTTTACCCCGATCAGGGCGCGGCGCGCACGGAAGAAGCGAAGGAAAAACTAAGCGGTTTCGTGAAGTTCTTTCAGATCGAAGCAATCGCCATCGGCAACGGCACGGCTGGCCGCGAGACGGAGATGTTCGTGCGCTCGCTCGGGCTGCCTGCATCGATCCCGGTCGTGATGGTCAACGAATCCGGTGCGTCGATCTACTCCGCGAGCGAAGTCGCTCGCGAGGAGTTTCCCGATCACGACTTGACCGTGCGCGGCGCTGTATCCATCGGACGGAGACTGATGGACCCGCTGGCGGAGCTCGTGAAACTCGACCCGAAAAGCATCGGCGTCGGCCAGTATCAGCACGACGTGGATCAGAACGCGTTGAAACGTTCGCTCGATGACTGCGTCGTGTCGTCAGTCAATGGCGTCGGCGTCGAAGTGAACACCGCGTCGAAACAACTGCTCAGTTACGTATCCGGCCTGAACACCGCGACGGCTGCGAGCATCATCGCCTGGCGCAATGAAAAGGGCGCATTCAAGTCGCGCGCCGAGCTGTTGACGGTGCCGCGTCTCGGGCCGAAGGCGTTTGAGCAGGCCGCCGGATTTTTGCGCATCCGCGACGCCGTGCATCCGCTTGATAGTTCGGCTGTGCATCCGGAGAGTTATCCGGTGGTGGAAAGAATGGCGGCCGATCTCGGTGTGACCGTGGCCGATTTGGTGCGGGACGGTGGGTTGCGGAAAAAGATCAAACTGGAGAATTACGTCACCGATAAAGTCGGTCTTCCTACGTTGAACGACATCGTGGCGGAACTCGCAAAACCGGGCCGTGATCCGCGTCAGAAATTCGAGGCGTTCGCTTTTGCCGAAGGTGTGAGCAAGCCCGAGGACCTGAAGCCCGGCATGAAATTGCCCGGCATCGTGACGAACGTAACGGCGTTTGGCGCGTTTGTGGACATCGGCGTGCATCAGGACGGTTTAGTGCATGTCAGCCAGTTGTCGGACACATTTGTGAAGGACGCGTCGGAAGTCGTGAAAGTTTCGCAACGCGTAAACGTGACGGTGACCGAAGTTGACCTTGCGCGGAAACGCATTGCGCTTTCGATGCGGAGCCGGCCGGAGATTGGTCCGAAGTCGGGCAGCCCCGGCGGCGGTGCAGCGCTAGGCTCGCGCACGGGTCCTGGCAAGCCGGGCGGCGGTCGCGGTTTCGATCAGGCACCTGCGCCGAAGCCGTCGCAATCGCTGACGGGCGATTGGTTTTCAGCCGCGCTCAACAATAAGAAACGTTGAGCAAGGTTTAAGAGGTCTCGTCCTTTCAAACCCTCAAGCCCCTGCATTTTGAACAGAAGGTAACGAAGAAAACGAAGGCATTTAGGTTACCAGTAGATCTTCGTTTCCTTCGTTCTCTTCTGTTCAATTTTGAAAGGAATCAAATCAACTCTTTTTCTAATTGGTAAAAGATCGATGTGTGGAACGATCAAAACGTGCCCTCAAATTTGTCGCTAACGGATAATAGCTTGTGGTGTCAGATGAATTGATGAACCTGACCGATTCCCGACCATGAAAGTCCCGTTGTCTGTTCATCGCTGGCTCCACCACCGCAATTTTTCGCGCAAAAAAATGCACGGCAGTTTTCTGCATTCGCGGCTGGGCGATCGACTGCTCGACAAGGAGTTATGGCGGACATCGCCGCGTTCATTGGCGCGGGCGTGGTTGATCGGTTTTCCGATAACATCGATCCCGTGGCTGCCGTTTCAATCGATCATCGCAGGTGTGCTTGGTTTTACCTTTAGGGCGAATCTGCTGCTCTGCATCGGGCTCCAGTATTTGTCCAATCCGGTCACGGCGATCGTTCATCTGCCGCCCTGCTATTTTGTAGGTAAGCTGATGTTGGGCAGCAGTCCGGGGCAAACGTGGGATGAGATGATGAAGCGCGATTGGGTGCAGGTGTTTCATCATCCCACGAAACTGGCGCATGATTTGTTACCGCTTTATCTCGGCGCGATCACGCTAGGGACGGCGATCGCTATTATCGGGTACTTTGCGATCTATGCCTGGGGCTTGCGCTGGCAACGTCGACAACTGCACAAGCGCGCCGTGGCGGCAGCGGCAAAGAAAGCGGCGGGTTTGGCCTCGACCACGCCGCCGATACCCACGGAGGCGGGGGATATTTGAACTTCAAAGCGATGTGGTTGAATAACGGTTTTTGCTGATACGGAATGATTCAGGGAGAATGGGGTCGTCGGTGGTGCCCGTCGGCTTGAACCCGGACTGCTTTTTCAGGGCGTTTTTCAGGGCTCCGGCGGCTTGAAATCCACGGGCAGCCGCACGCTGGCGATCACCGGTTTGCCCGCGCGCATGGGTGGCTTGAAGCGCCACGCCGCGACCGCTTGCACGGCGGCGTATCCAAATTCTGGAGCAGAACTGGAGACAATCCGGGGCAACTGCGTGACGCCTTTGGCATTGATATAAAATTCCACTTCGGCCGTCCCAGCCGGGCCGACGGGCTTAAGTGCCGACGGATACTCCGGCGGTCGTTGCGACACAAACGCCAGCGGTTCGTCGAGCAACTCGGACTCCACGATCTGTTCGGGGTTTTTGTTCAAAAGATCGAGCAGCGTACGCATCTCTGAACTCACTGGGACCGATTTTTTTCCCTTGGGAGTAAATGAAAATTCCTCAGTCAGTCGGATACTGGTCAGGTCTCCGTTTCGCATTTGTGCCGGTTCGAATCGCCAGGCATCCACCATGGCGCGAACTGCCAGCCCAAATTCCGGAGTGCCGCTCGTTGCTAGTTTTTCCACTCGCGCCCGTCCATCGGGTCCGACGAGATAGGTCACCTTGACACGTTCTTCCACCCCGGCCTGAAACTGACTAAAGGGATAAACCGGATAGACGATTCGTAACGGCGTGGGCAACGTATCCCACGCCACATCGGGCAACCCTGGGACGTGTTTCTTTGCCTTGGAGAAATCGCCATACCCCAGCCCGCCTTGAGATGAATCATTTCCATTTTTACTGAACAGCTGCTCAACCCGCACGTTGACCGGTTGCCCATTGATTTCGCCCGGCAGGTATTTCCGGTAGTTGAGCTTATTGATATCATACTGAACCAAATCAGGAGCAGTTGAGCCCAAGGCACAGACATCGCGGACGTTGCCCAGATGATCGACAATAAACGAGAAGTAGCTGGATATGCGTTGTCTCGGCGCGCGGTTATCACCGGGAAAACCTGTCGATCGGGAGAGGATCAACTGGGGAGGTTTGCCGTTCATTGCGATTTCTTCGGGTTCATAGATCCGGTCCGAGTGTTTGGGTTCAATTGCGGCAATCTGAGCTGCCGTGTCATCCGGCGGCGGAGGCGATATAACCACCGGCATCTGGATGCGAGCGATGACGGGACGCTTGTTTTTCAACGGTGGCAAAAAGCTCCAAGACGACACCGCCTGCGCTGCTGCGTAGCCAAATTCTGGTGCGGAACATGTAACGATCCGCGGCAACTGCACATCACCCTTCGCATCGATCACAAATTCAATCAACGCCTCCCCTATCTGGCCTGATCCATACTTAGACAGGGGGTAATAGGGTGCTGGTTGTGAAATCGGTCGCGGCGGCTGATCGAGCGCTGTTCCCTCGTAGATTTCGGGTGAAGCGCGATCCATTTCCTTTAGGATATTCTGAGTTGAGGCATCCTTGATGCCACTGGGCGAAAACTCATGGCGCACGGCATTCATGATGCCACTGGGCAAAAACTCATGGCGCACCAAAAACTTCGCCGCACAGGCTTCGCCGTTTTTACTGGCCACACGAAACTGCCAAGAATCAACCATGGCGAGCATGGCCAGTCCAAACTCCGGCGCAGTGGCTTCTACCACGACAGCCTGCGTCAACCGGCCATTTTTTCCGATGGTGAGAGCAACCCTCGCATGTCCCTTCGTTTTCGCCCGCAGAAGCTCGAACGGATAGACTGAGCCGGCTACGGCCCGCAGCATTGGCGGCTGATCCCATTGAAATTCAGGCAAGTCCCGGTCAAGTGCTGCTTTCATTTCGATTGGCCGAAATCCACGCCAGTGATTATCGGGTAGATCAAATTTTATGTACTGCCAGACCCGGGTTCTGACGGGGCGGCCATCTTTCTGACCCGGGGCGAAGGTCCATTGCAAAACCGCCGCCACCGCCGCCTGCTCAAAACATGGGTGACTGGACTTTTTAGCTTTGCCGGATTCTACCCGGCCGTCGACGCCGACAATCAACTCCACCAACACATGGCCCAACAAGCCTCTCCTCGCGTCCTTGGGATAAATCGGTGGCACCGATTTTATGACTTCCGGCTTTCGCTCTAACTGGGCGCCATCGACGATTTCTCCCTGCCCATCCGCGCCTAACGATAAATACGTCGCAGAAAAAAACACGCCAAGCAGCACCATGACACGCAGAGGATAAGACATAAGCGATGAGGGTTGAGATTAACCTGAACTCCGAAGCCAAAAAAAGTCGTTTTGTCTGACCGTGTCGTGACAAACGAGGTGGGATGAAAAACGACACGATTGCCGCCGATAGAAGCACGAGCCCGCAACCTTTACCCCGCTTTTCGGCGTTGCCAAGATCGTTTTGGCCGAATTGTTACGCGTTCGTCGGGCGCATTCTTCATCGCCACAGCTCGCGGTCGGCTTAGGTTCGCTTTCTTCCGCCGCATGTCGCCCCTCGTGTTTTTCACTCCCGTTTGGTTCGTTTTGGAGATTGTGCAGCTCATCGTCAGTGAGCGTTTTCTTGGCGTGAAACAAATCGAGGCCGATGTCGATCCGCGCGAGCTTGGCCCGCGCGAACCGCAGGCGTTTGTCTGGAGCGTGGGGATTTTACTCTATTGGCTCTGGTTCGTGGCGATGCTCTTCCAATCCCTGGGACGCGCCGCAATCGTCGCGATGATGGTCATCACGCTGGTTGGTTTTTCCATCCGCCGAAACTGCCGTCTGAAATGGGTGCTGGTGGCGCTCACGTTCGAAGGTGCGCTGCGCATCGGCATGTTGCTCTATCTCGGTGCGTTGATCTGGCGAAAAATTTAGGGGCGCACTCTGCGCGTTTCGCCTTGAGAAAATCATCGCGGGCACGCACAAAACCTTTGTCGCAGTTCCCCCGCCTATGCACGTCCACGACGAGGCTCCGCCTCTCAACCCTTGGCCCTTTCTAATCGGTGATGCCGTTTTGCTCGTCACGGCCGCTTTGATCAGCAGTCAAGCCCACGCACCGCTCATGGGCTTTCCGCTTATTGCCGTCGCCAGTTGTGTCGGACTCGGTGCTGTGCTCGCCCTCATTCCCTTTGTTCTAAATCACACGCGCCGTCAGGATCAGGCGCTCGCTGAACGGCAGCGCGAGATTGCCGCCCTCGCGCAGCTCACGTCGGCTTCGGCCGAACAGATCAGTATCGCCGCGTCCAGTTTGCACAGTATCGCCGAAGCCACTACACGCGCGATCAAACTCGCCGAGCATCTCCCCCAGAAGATGCAGGACAAAATCAACGATTTCAAAACGCAGCTTAACGAAGTCGCAGTCACCGAAAACGAAGCGCTCGCTCAGGAAGTCAACACCCTGCGTGCGAGTGAAATCGAACGTCTTGAAACCGTGCTTTCCGGTGTGCGCAAGACCGCTGCCGATCTCGCGATGATCGAGGCGGTCAGCCGCAGACATCTCACAGAGCTAAACGAATCGCTTTCCCGCTTCGTCCTGGCGGCGGAAAAGGCCGCCAGCGATTCCACTAAGACCATCGAAACGGCTCGGGTCGAAGCTGAGAAGTCGATGAAGGCGGCGCTCGCGGGCATAGACCGCAAGATCGCGAGTTTGCCCGAGCAATTCGGCAGCCGCGTGACCACGACTGCCCCCATCGTGGAAGTGAAGCCAGTGACCGCTCCGCCGGTGGCCACCGCCGAACCGCACGCCAGCGTCAGTCGTTCGCCGAGGCCCTTGGTGGTCGAAAAAAAGCAAGAAACCGTTCCGCCCGTGGAAGCGAATCCGGTCATGAAAGACGAACCGGTTGCCATGCCCATGATCGATGGCGCTGTCGCCGTTTTGGATGCCGAAGAAAAGCCGGCCCGCAAGCGTGCGGTGCGCAAATCCTCCGACACCGACAGCGGATTTTCGCTCGGGCTTGAACTTCCCACCAACGATACGCCCCGGTATGCGCCTGAAGTAGCTGTGCCGGTGGTATCGTCTGACGGGCAAACCCGCCTGCTCGTGACGGCGTATATTGGCATCGGCAACAAGCTCTTTGTACGCGGTGAAGGTCCGGGGCTTTCCTGGGAACGCGGCGTGCCGCTCCAGTTTGTCTCGATCGGCAAATGGCGTTGGGAATCCGCCGAAGCCGCCGCGCCTGTGACGCTCAAGCTCTACAAGAACGATGAGCACGAATGTGCGGCGCTTGGCTCTTTGGAGCTACCAGCCGGTTATCAGCAGGACGTCACGGCGAGTTTCAGCTGAGGCCGCTCGATAAAGTCCGCAACCCCATGCTCCTCGTGGAAGAACGCGACGGCGGGCTGTTCTTACAACCGGCCGTGGCTATGCCGGTGCGCGATCTGCCCAAAGCGCAAATCCGCGCGTGGATCGCCCGCGACGAGGCGGACATGAAGGCGTTTCGAGCCAAAGGAATCAAACTTTTCACTTTGTCGTCGGTAGCGATTAGTTATTGGCACCGTGGAAAGTTGCGGTGGTCATCCGGAGGAAGCAGATCAGTGAAGTGCCGAGCGCCTGGCTGGCGGAGAAGTTGGGGATGGGTTCTGGTTTTTACTTCAGCAAAACACGCGGGCCGACTTCGCTAAGACCCAGACCATCCCGCCCGCCAACACCTGCCCAGACTCAAAAGGTAAAAGGTACAGCCTGCCCCCTTTTTGATCTTCTCCTGCTTTTGGCCGGTTCGGCTCAGACCGCCATCCCTTGTGGAATATTTTTCCACCCCTGCAATCAAACCGCGAGCTGGTTCGTTGGTACACTCGGACACGAATTTGTGTCCGTTAACTATCAATCGAAATCCTCAATGTTTATCCTATGAAAAAGCTGCTGCAACGCGTCCTCCTAGGCGCCTCCCTCACCTTGTCCGTCACCGCGATGGCTTCGGCCGCCGAAACGTTCACCTTCAAAGTCGTCGCGTCAGGCTTGAGCCGCCCAACAGGCATCGTCGCCGCCAGTCATAATCGGATTTTCTTCACGGAAATCCCCACCCCAGGTGTCGGCGGCGGGCTGAATGCCGTCAAATTACTCAAGCAACGTTCCGGAGTAATTAGCACCATCCACCAAGGCGAACCGGAGCCGGTCAACATCGCGATCGACCCCTGCGACGTTCTCTATTGGACCTGCAAATCTGCGGGCGTGATTCTGGAATCAGCCGCCTATCCAGGCGCGGTCGCGGCACCCCTCCTCACCGGTCTCGCGAAACCTTCGGGCGTTGCCGTGGATCGCGATGGCAAAGTATATTTCACGGAATTGCCCACGCCCGGTGTCCCCGGCGGTTTAAACAAAGTATCCGTGGTCGATACTGACAGCAACGACGCCCCGGTCGTGCTTCACATGGGCGAACCAGAGCCCACCGACATCGCCGTTTCCAAGAACGGTGATCTCTACTGGACTTGCAAATCCGCCGGCGTGATTCTGCATCAGGACGAAGACGGCGTCACCGCTCCGTTGCTCACCGGTTTGATCAAACCTGTCGGCATCGCACTGAACCGTTCGGGCCGCCTCCTCTATTGGACGGAAGTCCCGACGCCCGGCGTTTCAGGTGCCAACGGCGGCACGAACAAAGTCTGGCAGTACAACCTGAAGACTGGCGTGAAAACCCTCATCCACAGCGGAGATCCTGAGCCGACCGACATCACCGTGGCTGCAGACGGTTCGATTTATTGGACGTGCACCAGCGCAGGCGTGATCGTGGAGGCCCGCAAAAATTAGTACGAGTAGGGGTTGGACAACGCGCGCTCGGCTTCGGCCGTCAGCGCGCGTTTTTCTTGCTCCGAGTTTTCCGAAGTTAAGAGCCTATTTACAGGCGATCCGAAACGTGTATATTTTTTTAATATTTCGAGTCGCCGGCAAGCAGCCTTCGACCCATTGCCGAACCTTTAGAAAAATTCTCGGGAATATCCCCGCATCCGCTGACTCTTAACTACACGTGGATCAAAGCCCCGTTCTAATTTCCCCTGGAGGCGACTCCGAAGTCGAGCTGATGCAAAGCGGATATCGCTATGCTCTCTCGCTGACGCATCATAGCCACGATGCGGAGGATTTGTTGCAGGAAGCGTGGCTGAATCTTTGCCGACGCTACGGATCGGCCAGTTCCCGAGCGGCGCTGTACACGACGATCCGCAATTTATTTATTGATCGCTGTCGGCGCAATCGCGTGATCGCGTTCGACTCGATGGATAGCATGCCCGAGCCCCTGCCGGCACCCGCAGAACTGCCGCCCGGTACCACCGGCGATGTGGATATGCTGCTCAGCCAATTGCGACCAGGTGAACGCGAAGCCGTGTACTTACACTACATCGAAGGTCACACGGCGGACGAGGTCGGCACATTGACCCGCCAACCGCGCGGCACCGTCCTCAGTCTGATCCATCGCGCCCTGAAAAAACTTCAAACCACCGTCTCCGCCAGCGGATGACCTTGCCTCCCCTCGTCAACCTACACGCAATCAACCCGTCCCACTCTTCGTTTCTTATTCGTAACCCACATGGCCGATCTTAAACAGCAACTCCGCCGCCACTACGATGGCCAGCAGCTCCCGGCCGACCGGGTGCAGGAGATTCTGGCGGCCGGTCGCAAGGCCGCAGCGGCCCGGGCCAGCCGGGCTTGGTGGCGGATGGCGGCGGCAGCGTGCGTTTTGCTCAGCCTAGGGATTTTCGGAGCGACGTCTTATTTCAGCCACCGGGCCGAAGCGGCACGCCTGCCGACCAGCGCCATTGCCGCAGCAGTGAAAACTTATTTCTCAAATCCCAACTACCAGCTGCCGCAAGTATCCGCCGACCGCGGAGTGCTCATCGACTGGTTGCGGCAAAATGGCGGTCCGGCCAATTTCGAAATACCGTCCGCGCTGACTGGCCTGTCGAGTTACGGCTGCCAGGTGCTGGACGTAAACGGCGAGAAAGTTTTTCTCATCTGCTTCCTGCTCGATCCTCCCGCCGCGGAGACCCCACCCGGGACGATGCCAGCGAAGAAGATGATGACCGTCGTCGGACCGGACGGCCAGATGATGAAGAAGACCGTGCCACTGGTACACCTCGTCGTCGCGCCCAAGGGGAAATTTGCGAGCCCGCCCCAAACCGGCGAGCGCGTCGTGCTCTCTGCCGGCGGCGAATGGAATTTCACGGCCTGGACCCAAGGCGATCAGGTGTATGTCGCCGCCGCTGCCCTGCCCGCAGCTCATCTAGCCCAACTGGTACACGTACTCTAAAGGGTCAATCCAAAGGGAGCCAAGCCAAAGAGCCAAGCCAAAGGAGCCAGGTCATGGGCCTTGGTGTAGATAGCGAGTAGTTCGTTTTCGAACTAATCTGAAGACGTCAAGTCTCTGAAGAAGCATCAAATGGCGGGTTGAAATTTAACGAGTTCGAAGCCGAGGCTTTTGGCCTTGGCGCGAAGTTTGGCAAGTGCCTTGGAACGGCGCAGCGGGGGGGGCCAAGCGGAAGACGTCAAGACTCGACCTTTGACAAGCCCAAGCGGCCGCCAAGCCAGTTTGTAACATAATACGTTACAAACTGGGTTTGAAAATCCTGCCATCTAACCGGTGCGGCTGAGTGACTTGTAACGTAATACGTTACAAACTATCGGCGAGGGATAATTGGGGTGGCGTGGTGGATCCAAGCCAAAGGTGCCAAACTTTGAACTTTGTCGTCGGTAGCGATGAGTTCGTTCTTTTAATCAAAATCCAAGAGGTCCAAGCCCAAAGCCTATAGGTTGCTCGCTGTTTTCAATGGGTGGCGCGTGTGCAAGAGAAAGAAAAGGGTTGCCCAGCGGGGATAACGGTCATCCCGAGCGCGGCGCGAGGGATCCCCTTGGACTCAGCTCACCCGTACGATCGTGCACTCACTGGATCCATCGGCGGCCCTCAGGATGACAAACCGGGCGGAGGGCTTATCGAAAGGTGCGAAGAACCACTTTTAAATCGTTTCAAAATCCCTGCTTTGTATTCCATTGGGATCCCTCTTCAGAGAAAAAGACCGTGGAGTAGCAAGGCCGCGTTGTTCCTTGGTGTTGCCAACGGGGTTTTGCGGTCTAAGGTCGGCGATCCTTGGTTTTGGAGCTAGATCGTCGCTCCTCGTTCTTTGATCCCAAGGCGTGGGTAATGCCGCGCCCGTTGTAACGTTGAGAGGAAAGTCCGGACACCACCGGGCAGGATTCCCGGCAAGAAACGCTGTCGCGCCGTGTCGGCCGGTCGCAAGACCACCGCACAAGCACGCTTCTGCTCAAGCCGGGGCACCACGGGCCATATCCCGTGGTGACGGATAGTGTCACAGAAAATAAACCGCCCATTTTGAGATTTTAGATTTCACAATTTGAAATTTCAAAAGGGGTCAGGGTGAAAAGGTGGGGTAAGAGCCCACCGCGTTCGTCGCGAGACGGGCGGCACGAAAAACCCAATCCGGTGCAAGGCAAAATAGGCGGCTGGGCGGCCCGTCCGACAGCCGCGGGTATGCTGCATTTCGCTTCGGCGAAAAGGTCGCGCAAGCGATCTAGAGAAATGACGATCACGCGCCGCAAGGCGTCACACAAAATCCGGCTTATCGGCTCCAAAACCAAGGAATTTTTTTTGTTTGCCGTTCCATCCTGGTTTCTACGGAACGGCTTCACCGCAGATGAAAGACCTGGTACCAAGTATAGCCGAACCAATTAAACATGTTCTATATTTGGCTGCCGGCTATGTTCAGAAATGCCGTTCGGCACCGTCCATAAGTTCGCGCCAGCGGTAAATAACCATTTGCGAGAGGGTGGGGGTGGTGGGATCTTTAAAGGAGAGGGCGCCGAGGGCTTCGTCGTAGTGGAATATGCCGTTGCCGCTGAGGGTGACGGTGTTGCCGATGATGGCCCCCATCACGTCGCCGTTGCCGTTGACGGTGATATCGCCGTTTGGAGCGTAGATGACGGCGCTGATGGCTCCGTTGCCGGAGATTCTGACGGTTTGGCTGGTGGTGGAGGTTCCCCAGATGGTGAAGTTCGAAGGTGGCTGGACCGAGGCATTGGTTTGGGCTTTCGTGGGGTCGCCGTGGCTGTCGAGCGGAGGCGTGCCATTCAAGATGCCGTTGCCGGTGAGGGTGATGGTGCCGGCCACATAAAGATCCAGCGAGGCGTTGTTAAGGGTTTTCATAAAAGCCTGGCCCGTGGTGCTGACGCCGTTGGAGCCGGTGACGTTGATCACGACTTTGCCGTTGGTGATAGTGAGTGAATCGGTGCTCGATAGGGTGATGCTCGGGCAGGAATAATAGTAGTAGCCGTCTTGGGCGACATCGCCGACGCGTGGTAGGGAGAGCGTGGCATTGATGGCGGCGAGCGGAGCGTAGGTGGGGCCGGTGGGAGCGGTGACGTTGGGAAGTGAGCAGGTAAAGTCGGTGGAGACGCGTTGTGGGTCAACCTTCAGGCCGTTGGGGCTGTTGAAGCCGAGGATGGAGCCGTTATTGCCGATGTTGTCGCTCATGTCGGCGTCGTTGTAGGTGGCGACGTAGCCGAGAATATCGGCTTGGCGAATCAAGACATCGTTGACTGAAACGGACGTGCTGCCGACGAAGCCGTGGTCATTTTTATTGGTTCCGCCGGCGAGGGCTTGGTTGTAGGTGCCTTTGCGGGTGTCGTAGCTGTCGACGAAGGGGTTATTGCCGTTGAAGGTGATGGAATCTCTGGCGACGAGGCCTTTAAAGGGGGCGGCGACGCGGGAGGGGCCGACGGCGGGCGTGGCGTCGAGGGCGACCTCGACCCATTTTTCAGTGTTGGGCACGCCGGGGGTGGTGAGAATACTTTGGACTTTTACCTTGGGGCGGGTGGTTCGGTCACTGAGGTCGCAGTTGGTGACTTGAACGTTGACGCGGTTGGCGCTGACGTTGCCTTCGCTGAAGATGAAAGTGGCACTTGCGGTGGTTCCGTTGATTGTCCAGCCGCGTGCGGTGGGGTAGGCGTTGGCGGCGGTCATGCCGCCCATTCCCACGCGGTTGATTGCCCACATCGATTCTTCGATGCCGGCATCGGCGAGGTCCATCGCGCTGCTGGAGTTGTAGTTTTTATGGGAAGATTTCAGGTTGAAACTGACCAACGACATGTAGCTGCCTACGACGATGGCCAGGGCGACCGTAAACGTGAGGGTGACGAAGAGGGCGGAGCCGCGGGTGGAGCGAAAATTTGTTTTCATGGCGGATCAACTGGTCTGTTTGTTGCGAAGGATGAAGCGGGCGGAGATTATTTTTTGGGCGGTGTTGATGTTTCGCCCCTGCTGGCGGGAGGAGCTGACGCTGAGTTCGATCTGTTTGGTGCTCGAGCCGGCGACAATCCAGTCGAAGGCGTTCGCGGGCATATGGTCGGCGGTGAAAACCGGTTCTCCGGTGAGCTGATAGCCGTGGATTTCAAGCGAATCCACGCCGGAGATGAGGCGTTGGCTTCGGCCGTTGGCGGTGCGCCAGAATTCTTTTGTGACGGGGTTGTAGGTATAGGTGTAGACGACGGTTCCGTTGCCTTCGGTGGAGGTGGGGAGGGTGAGATCGATTGAGTTGGCGCTGACCCAGGTGACGGATTTGGCCATACGAACATCGCGGCCGAAGATCTCGAGGCTCTGCCGCGACTGGTCTTCCATGTCGGTGTATTGGCCAACATGATACCCGGTTCGCATAGTCATGACGACGGAGCTCATGACGCCGCTCATCACCATCACGGTGAGGGTGCTGGCGATCAGTACCTCGGCCAGGGTGAAGGCGGAGATTTTGGCGGTACGGCGATGGTTTTTAGCGAGCGGTTGCATAATAGTTATAGATTCCTTCCTTGCAGTAGCGGGTGATGAAAGTGCGTGTGTGGGGGACGCCGCCGTGGCCCCTCCAGGTGACGGTGAGTTGGATCTTGAGCATGTTTTCGCGTCCGGCGTCGGGGTCGATGGCGATGGACTGGCTGAGCGTGAAGCGTTGAGCCATGTCGGCGGCGCTGTCGGGCAGTAATCCGGGATGAGTTGAATCCGTCCTCAGCAAAGGGATGTTCAGGTTGTTTTGCAGCAGGCAAGGGGTGGTGCGTGGGGCCACGGGATTTAGCTCTGTGAGATAGTTCCAGTTCGCTAGCCGTAGGTTTTCGATCTGACTTTGCATGATCTGGGCCGCGAGCGTGCTGCAGCGCGCCTGATCGATGGCCACATAACTCTTTGTAATCGCCATCATCGATCCGGAGACGCCCATGAGCATGACCGTGAAAGCCACCATGACTTCGGCTAGGGTGAAGCCGGCGACTTTGGCGAACCGTGAAGGGCGGGTTTTGTAGCCATTGATTTGCATGGCCAGACTCTATCAGACTGGCCGTCGTATGAGCAGAGGCTGACGGTGGAAATAATCGGCCTACTTCATTAGGCCGCAACGGGCCTATTTCGTTCTGGGCAGAACACCCGACGCACCCGGGATAACGAACCAGTTAACTCAACTAACGCAGGTTGTGGAACCTGCGTTATTACAGCGGGAAGGCCGTTTTCCTCGTCCCCTGTTCATGGCCGGGAGCGTCGGGTTTCATGTGCACCCAGATGGCGGCGGCTTGGGTGCGGCGTTTGATCTGGAGTTTTTCGAAGACGCTGCCGAGATAGTTTTTAACCGTGTTGTCGCTAAGGGAAAGTTCGGTAGCTATCTCTTTATTGGTTCGGCCGTCTGCTACGAGGGAGAGTACGCGACGTTCCTGCTGCGAAAGGAGGGCGATGTTGTCGCTGACGGCTGGCCTCGTCGTGGAGCTGCGCATAATGCGGATGATGCGCGCGGCCAGTTCGGGCGGGAAAATCGTGGCACCCTGAGCGGCGCGCTGGATCGAGTCGATCAGAGCGGCGGGCTCGATTTCTTTCATCAAGTAGCCCTCGGCCCCGGCGGCGATGGACTTTGAAATGAGTTCGTCGCTGATGTCCGATGTGAGAATCAGGACTTTAGGGGAATGGCTCTGGTGGGTGATTTCCTCGCAGGCAGTGAGGCCAGAGCCGTCGGGCAGGCGCAGGTCGAGGAGCACCACGTCGGGTTTAAGGCGTTCGCTTTGGGAAATGGCTTCTGCGACGGTGTGTGCTTCGCCCGCGACGACGATTCCTGAGTTTGCACCCTTGTTGGTGAGTACGGTTTTGATGCCTTGCCGAAGCAAGGTCGAATCATCGACCAGAAGAACCCGGATAGGCTGGGGGGGGGGGGAGCTGAATTTGCTCATGCAGCAGGAAATATTCAATAAGGTCCTTCAATAGTGGTGTTTTCCGGGATCGGGGGGAAGATCTATCGCGGAAATTGTCGCACGGTGACGACGGAGCGCGCCGCAGGAGAAAGGCCCGGACTGGAGGAAGTATGGACGTGCTCGGCGAGAATTGCCCTTGACTCAAGGGCGCGCGTTTGGGTTTCTGTCCCGCTACAAAGCACAATTACGTCATGGCCAATACAAAATCTGCGATCAAAGCTGCCCGTAAAACGGTGCGTCTCACCACCCGCAACAAAGGTGTCAAAACTAGCCTGAAGACTCTCCACAAGAAGTTGGACGAGGCTATCAAGAAGGGTGATGCCGCTGCATCCAAAACTGCCGCAATCGCCTACACCTCGGCGATGGATAAAGCCACCAAGTCCGGCGTCGTTCACCGTAACGCCGCTTCCCGCGCTAAATCGCACGCCGCCAAATACGCGCTCGCCAAGTAAGCGAACCGCGCCCGTCGGCGAACATTATTTCCCTCAGCCTCCGTCGCGAACTGCGACGGGGGCTTTTTTGTTTTGTCATTCCGCGCGAGTGGCGGAATTCATCAACGGTCGCCCGCGCTCGGTTTTGCGAATCTCTCCGATCCGCCGCGCAACGATTAACGAATGCCCGCTCCTCGTGTTGAACTTTTGCTGGCCCGACATGCCGAAACGGCGTGGCACGGAGCAATTCGCCCGTGGCTCGAGGGCGGGCACGGCCGCCTCGTGCGCAGCTACGTGGTCGTGGCGACCCGCGGCCAGGCCCAAGGCCTAAAACAACGCTGTGTCGCCGAAGAACTCGCGCTGCTCGGCGTCGAATTTCTCACGCCCGGCCTCGCCCGCAAAAAATGGCTACCGCTGGTCAACGCCAAGCCTGCGCTCGGCCGCGAACTGCTGCTTTTCGAGCTGCGCGTCGCCATCGCGCAACGGCTCCAGTTGCGCGAACCAGACGATATTGACCAAGGACTGTTGAAGAGTTTGCAAAGCGACGCCGAGAGCGCACTCGATGATTTCGATGAACTACTAAAGGCGGGCTTCACCTCTGCCGATTTTGCGCAGAAACCGTTGCAAGAAATCTTTGGCCAGCTTGCAGCGCGGGTCGACGAACTCGGCTACGGCCTCGGCGCGCAACAAAGTGAACGCGCCGCGCTGGAACCGGTGTCGGCCGATGCGCCACGAATCGGCGGGCGCTTGTTGGTGTACGGACTGGGTGCGGAAGCGTGGGGCGAATTTTTTAACGTCGCCGCGTTTGTCCGCCGCTTCGACGAAATCACCGTCGTGCTGCCCGAGCCGGAGTTCCGGGGGAACCGGGCGCTAGATGAAAAATGGGTTGAGGTCTGGCAGACGTTTCTCGGCACGAACGCGCTGCCGATCGACGCCCCGCCGCCGACGCAATCGTGCGATCACGTCGCGGGCTGGTGGCGTGGCGCGGCGCAAAACGAACCTGAGGACGATGCCAATCGCGCGGGCGAGTTAGCTTCGCCGCCGTGCATTCTCGTCGGCCGCACGCACGACGACGAAATGCGGCTGGTGGCAGATAAAGTGGTTCGGCTGCTCGATGACGGCGCGCGGGACATCGCGGTGGTTTTTCCGAAAGCCGATGCGGCGCACGCGTCGCTCGTGCGCCAGTTGAGCCAACGCGGGATCGCCTTCGTGAATCTGTTGCCCGGTGTCGGTGCGACCTCGCTCGAGGTGCAGCTGCAACGGGCGTTGCTGGCCTTTTACGAGCAAGGTGGCCGACTGGAGGAGTTGCTGGCGCTCTGGCCACTCTTGCGAGCGTCGGGCTTGACGGAGGTATCGGCTGGTTCGGCGCGCGACGTAGGCGAGCGCCTCTTCGATGAGCGGCAGACGCACGCGGTCGAGGCTTACACGGAACTGCTCGCGGGTCGTTCGCGGCCCGAATGGAAAGAAGTGAATCGTGTCGTTTCATTGCTGCTTCCGCTGTGGCCGGACGAGTTGACGCTGGCCGATGCCCTGGCGCGTTTCGAAAACGCGTGCGAGCGGCTGGAGGTGATTTTCCCTGAAACGTGGGCGGCACTCGCGGTGTTTGCGGAGCGCGAGCAGCGTGTGCTTCCGGCGACCGAAGTGTTTGCAGCGCTCGCTTCGTTCTTGCCCGAGAAAACTCCGGCGAGTGGTTCGGTGAACAACGGTTTCGCGCGTGTGGCGTTGACGACGTTGCGGCGCGCAGAAGGCCTGGCGTGGTCGCACGTCATCCTCACTGAAAGCAATGCGGGCGTCTGGCCGCCGCGCCAGCGTGCGAGTGGTTGGCTGCCCGATGAACAGCGCGCGGCGATCAATCTTCGGAGTCGGTTTTCGCTCGGTGTTTTGACCGCAGATGATCGTGCCTGGTTGGAAAAACGCAGCTATGGCGCACTGGCGCGTGACACGCTGGAGCAAGTGGTGTTTTCCGCCGCGCTGACGGATGAAGCCGAACCTGAAACCAAGCTGGCTCCGAACAGCTGGCTCGAACGTGTTTTCTGGCACACCGGAGGGCCGGGCGTGGATATTCAGGAAGCGTTTGAGACGCTGGTAGCGGCCGAGCCGCGCACGAACGAACCAGATGAAAGCGTTAAGGCGTGGCTCGCGATCTGGCAAGCGCGGCGTGATCCGGAGCGGGCGTTTGACGAGTATTTTTTGACGGTTGACCCGGCAAAAATTCGACCGGAGCGGCTGTCGGCACGATTGATCGAAGCGGCGGTGGCTGATCCCGTGGAGCTTTGGTTTGGTGCGGTACTGGGAGTTGCGCGAGTCAAACAGGGGCCGCTGATGCGTTCGCGACAGCGTTCACTCGGACAACTGGCGCACCGTGCCGTAGCTGCGGCGCTACGCGGCGAATGCGCCGAGGGAAGTTTTTTTGAAAAACCGGAGCGGACGTTGGTGGATTCGCGGTTGACGGAGGAGTTGCGGAAGCTCCGGGCGTTATGGCCGGCGGACCGGTTCTGGGATTCGTTTCACGCGGGGCTGATGCAGATTTGCGCGGTGCTGGTGGATAACCTTTTTCAGCTACCAGGTGGAAAAGTGATGGCAACCGAGCTGCGCTTGCCGCCGGGCGCGACCGTGCCGCTGGGTGCCGATGGCGGACGGTTATCGGTGAGCGGACGGATGGATGTGGTCATCGCGGATCGCACGGATTGGCGCGGTGCGGTGGTTGATGTCGTGGATTTCAAAACGGGGAGCGATGCGACGCTCTCGACGCAGCGGATGGCGGCAAAAGGTTCGGGTTTGCAACTGGGGATTTATCTGGCCGCACTTCAATCGCTTGGAGCACAGGACGGGCGCGTGTGGATGTTGAAACCCGAACCTGACGGGGCGGCGGCGATGGAAATGGCCGAACTAGTCAACGCACTTTCTCCCCTGGAACGCATCGCGCGTCATCTCGTGAGTGGGCGTTATGGCGCGTTGACGCCTGATAAAACGCCGCATTCGTCGGCTGGCTTCGTTTGGCCGCTCGCTTGTGCGCCGGTGCCAGCGGCGATTTTGCGCGACAAGTTTGCAGCCACGTTTGGCGAAGTCATCACCGAAACGGAGGAAACCGCCAATGAATGAGCCGTTGATTGATGGATCGGCGCGCGAACGATTTTGCACGGAGTGGCAGTGTAACTTTGCGGTCAGCGCGAACGCCGGTTCGGGCAAGACTACGGCAATTTCAAAGCGTCTGGCGGCGATGGCGCTTTCGCCGGAAGGCGCGGCGGTGCTGCCGAAAATGGCCGTGGTGACGTACACGAAAAAAGCGGCGTTACAGATTGGCCAGCGTGCGCGCCAAGTGTTGTTGCAGCGCCTGAGTGAGGCGGGCGCAAAAGATTTGAGTGCGCTCGATCAGTTGGAGCGGGCCTTTTTTGGTACGATTCACAGTTTTTGTTTGTTGCTGGCGCAGCGTTATGGTCAGGCACTCGGGCTGAATCTCAATCCACGACTGCTGGTTGAAAATGAAGATGACGAAGAAGCGTTTTGGGAGGAGTTTTTGGAGCAGGATTCGATGCAGTTCTCCTCGCTCACGGCGGAGGAAATGGATGCGTTTTTGCGCTTCGTGGCACTGGATGATGTCTTCGCCGTCGCTCGCAGTTTGACGGTGACCACGACGCGTCAGTTGGCTCGGCACCGATCGGCCGGACCGCTGCCGAGCCCGAGTGAAGCGGTGTTGCAGCAGATTCTCGAATTGCCCGTCAAAGGCGGCGCTGCGGCTCGTGAAAACACAGAGGCCAACAAACGCGCCGCGCAGGTATGGCTGGATCGTTTTCGGGTGGGAAAAGGTTTCGTTCCGCTTTACGAACCCATTGGTAAAGCCAAGGGAATTTGCGATCTGGCAGCGGCGTGGATGAAGCCGCTCAAGACCTGGCTGGCCGATGCGGCTTCGGTGCTCGCGGCGGAGTTGGCGGGACGTTATCGGGAATATCGTTTTGAGCGCGGCGTGCAGACTTATGCCGATCAAATTGATGCGGCGATGACGGTGCTGCGGAATGCCGAAACACTCGATAGGATTCGCGCCGATGGCTGGCGCGTAATCTTGGACGAGGCGCAGGATACCGATTCGCAGCAGTTTGCTGTGTTGGTGGAGATCACGCGTCCGGTCGGGGCGGCGCGAGGCACATGGCCGGCCGTGGGTGGCGCGCCGCCGCGGGTTGGCCACTTTTGCATGGTGGGCGACGCACAACAGGCGATTTATCGTGCCCGCGCTGATATCAGTAATTTCTGTCGGCATCTGGATGCGTTCGAACGCGGTGAGGGCGGCGAAAAGCTGGTGTTTCAGGTCACGTTCCGCACGCCGCGAAATGTGATCGAGTTGTTGAACGCCGGTTTCCCGGAGGCATTTAGTTCGGCGCGTGAACACAATCTTGGACTTGCGCCGGCCGAGGGCGCAGTGGCACCGTTGGCGCAAGTTTCTTACGAACCGCTTGAGGCTGGGCCCGGCAATGAAGCGGGCAGGGCGGAGCGAATCGAATTGGTGATTCCAGCCGAACGGCCTGCCGGGGTGAAGGCCTGGTTCGTTGAAGAGGTTCGGCAGCTCGCGGTTTTTCTGGTTGAGCACGGGCATTTGTCCGTTGGCGCGTCGTGTTGGAATGACGTGTGTGTGCTGGCACCGCGCGTTGAATGGCTCGGAGTTGCGCAGAAGGAATTTGAGCGAGCCGGGTTAAAAACGGCGCTGCAAACCCGTCGAAATCGCAATGGCGACAATCCCGTTTATGCGTGGCTGACGGGGCTGCTGACGGTGATTTGTTCGCCGGATAACGCTTTCGAGTGGTTTGGTGTTTTGCGCGAGATTTTCGGTGTGAGCGATGCCTTGCTGGCGGTTGAGCTGCGTGAAAAAGGGGCGTTCCGATGGGAAACGCCGGAGGTGCATTCTGAGCCGCTGGCTGCTGCGCTGGCGACGCTGCGTCCTTGGATTTTGAGCGTGGATGACGAAGGCGTGCCCCTGGAGCGTTTCGCCAAGGGGTTGGTTCGTAATTGTGCGCTTGTTGAAAAGGCGGGTGCGCTCGATGCGCGGGGCGGGTTGCGGCAGGAACTGGAGCGTTTGCTGGCCGGGGCGGCGCAACTCGGGCTTGACGGTGCCGGACCGCGTCAGTGGTTGAGTGAGATGCTTGCGGGAATCGAAAGGGGCCAGCCGGGCGGCAAACCGCAGGCGGATGCGATCAACCTGCTCTCGTCGCATTCGGCCAAGGGTCTTGAGTGGCCGGTGGTGATTCCGTTGGGGCTTTGGCGCTTTATTAGTGAGCCGCCGCCGCGCGGGCTGTATTTAGTCTCTGACTCTAGTTCGGGTGGGCAAACGCGGCTGTTTTTCGACCGGGCGAGCTTGCCGGATGAGGCGGGTGAGGCTCGTGATCGTGAGCGCGTGCGTGAATTGGTTCGGCTCCTCTACGTGACGTTGACGCGTGCCCGTTCGCAGTTGGTGGTTCCGTGGAATCGCGACTTTGGTGTTCGTCGGAAGAACACGCCCAGTTTCGCCGAACTCTGGGGCTTACCGGAGCTGTTTGATGCGTTGCCAAAGGTTCAGGCTTTGCCGCTGGTGCCGCACGAAGAGGTTGAATCGGTTGCGAACGTTAGCCACTCCGATGTGCCGGCCGGTGAATTTGATTCGCAACGACGATTGGCGCCGTTGCCGCAACGGTTGCTTCCGCATCAATTGGCGAAGAAAGCGGATCTCACCCGCGGGCTGAGGCATGAGACCACACTTGACCAAGCCGCGCCTTCGCGTCTGTCGGCGGGTGACGAGGCGATAGATTATGGTTTGTGGTGGCACGAAACCATGGAATTCACGCCGTGGCAGGGCGACGAAGGAGCGATCAAAAGGTATTGGGCGTGTCGCATGGATGAGGCGCGAGCGCACGGCTTTGGCGAGCGCGCGGGTGACGAACTTTCGCGTTTGCGCACGAGTGCGGCGTGGAAGGAGTTGTGTTCGGATCGTTGGACGCTCGCAGCGGAAATATCCGTACTCGCGCCTTTGGGCGCGGGCGAGTGGATCGATGGCGTGGTGGATTTGGTGCTTCACGATGCCGTTTCCCGGCAGGTCTGGGTGTTGGATTGGAAAACTAATCGCCAGCGTCAGGGCGAATCCGGGCGCGACCTGCTTGTGCGTCTGGGATTGGAGTATGCGCCTCAGTTGCAGGCGTACGGTTTGAGCCTACAAAGGGCGATGCCGGGGCATGAAATTAAGCTGTTGGTTTTTTCGAGTTTCGCTGGTGAATGGCACGAAGTAGAACAACGCAGTTAAAAAGCGCTTTACAGGAGAGAAAAAGCTTTGCACGTTAACCCTTCCAAAAAAACCACGCACCATGGGAAATCTGAAAAAGAAACGCCGTTTGAAGATGTCTAAGCATAAGCGCCGAAAGCGCCTTAAGGCCAACCGGCATAAGAAGCGCACGTGGCAGAAGTAATCTGCTGCTGATTACGCATAGAATTTTGACCCGTTCTGCCTCGCAGGACGGGTTTTTTTGCGGGTTTAGACGATTTAGCCAAACGCAGGTGAGTAACTAAATAATCCGTAAATAGCCCTTAATAACGGGTTACGTCTGGCTTTACGCTTGTCAGGAACAACGTAACTAAGACAACCTTAGCTCGAATTGATCATTAATTTTACGGCAAACGTGTCGTCTGACTCCAGCACACTCTGATTGATCGCATGCTTTTCTCCCACAAGTCCAAGGGCTACTTTATCGAGCACAACAGCCATAGCCTGTTGTTTGCCCGCACGTCGGCACCGAGTGGTGCGATGGTGATCGAAGAATTCGCCAGCTGCGTACCAGGAAATCCCGAGGCGGTCGGCGAAGTGCTGAAAAAACTACAGCCCAAGAAAAGTGGACAGCACCGCTACGTTAGGGCCACGTGTGGAGCCTATTCTCCGAAACGGATGGTGCGGCACGCCAGTCTCGACCCTAAGCGTTATAAAGAGCCTGCCTACGTGAACGAGGTGTTGACCGGTCAGCTCCGCATCGAGCCAGAGCAATATGCGCTTGCTGTGCTTAATGCCAACGACGGCACGGACTTCGACTTCGGCGCGACGGCAAAAAAGAATGCGCTGTTCGCCGGTATGTTGAACGAAGAAGTGATTTCGTTGCAGAATGCGCTTCTAGAAAGCGGAATCTATCCCGAACGGCTCGAAATTGGGACGTTGGCGACGCTGGGTGCGCTCGTAGATTACCAGACTTTTAGCCAGATAAAGACGCCGACGCTTGTTTTGGAAATCGATGCGGATGCGACGCAATCGTTCATTGTGAGTGAAGCCGGCTTGGAGGCCTCGAGGTCCATTGCTCAAGGACTCGATGCGATGATTCCAGCGGTGCAAAAGGAAATTGGGCTGAAAGATGAAGAGGCGGCTCGAAAACTATTTTATTCCAATGCCTTTGATTTCACCGGCATGGGCGCTGCACTCATCAAGAAGCTTTTGAAAGAACTGCAATCCTCCGTTGGCTTTTATGAAGTGCAGACCGGGCAATCGATCGGTCAGGTGGTATGCACCTTGCTACCGCCGAAATTGGGTTGGCTTGAAAACGCGATTTCCAACCAGTTGGGCGTCCCGGTCCTGACCGTGGATTATAAGTCATGGCTGACTGCTCGCGGCATTACACTTTCCGACGCAGCCAGCAAACAGGAATTAAATAACCGATGGATCGGGCTGTTGAGCCTCATGCTCACCCATAATCATGTTGCCGCTTCTTAAAAAGAACTCCGAGAAGGCCAAGGCCCAGTTACCGGCGTGGCATACTAATTTTAGGAATTACGCTGTCCTTCCTGACACGAAGGTCGTGCGCACCTCTTTTTTCATAAACGCACTCTTGGTGTTTGTGGCGCTGGGCTTGATCATGGCCTTTGTCTATCAAGAGTATCATTTATATAATCTTCGTGAGCAGACTGCTGTCTGGCAGGGGCAAAACGACCGCAATCGGGGTGCTAGCACTAAGGCGGTTGCCATGTACAAAAAGTTTCAAGCTGAGGAGAAAAAGATCACGGAACTCGATGCCTTCCTGAAGGGGCAGAAGCTGGCATTGTCGGATTTTATAATCCGCCTCAGTCAGACCAAGCCTGCGGGAATCGTGTTCGTGACGATCGACTGTAAAGAAGCCGGCGCTGTGATAAAAGGCTATGCCCAAGGGGCCTCCGGGCAGGCAACGGGTGCAGCTTCTGTCTATGAAAAGCAATTGAGAGATGATCCTGAAATTAAAACCATCTTCTCGTCCATCTCGATGACAAACGTAACGCGAGATGCTCAGGCCGGGCGTCTCTATTTTGAGATCATATTGAATTTCAAACCGGGAAAAACAAAGTAGGTTTTATTATGAATCTCGAATCGTTAAAAGCTATTATTAAAAAGTTTCCGGTTGGCTCTGGCGCGCTCGTGGTGGGTTTGATCATGCTGGCTGCACTCATTGTGCGCTATCTGGATGTGGCTACGCTTCAGGAAACTCATGATAAAACAGCTGCTGAAGGACAACGGCTCTCTTCAAACATTTCGCATGCAAGTCAGCTCACAGAGCAGACACAAGGCCTTGAAGCGGCCAATATCCTGATCGCCAGCAGATTGATAAATCCGTCAGACCTTGCGATCAACCTGCAGTATTTCTACAAATTGGAAGCGGAGACGGGTGTAAAGTTGCTGGATACACGTCCGGTGGATGCGCGGGCTGGGGCAAAAGCAGCGGCCAAGAGTTCATATACGCCGGTGCAATATGTCGTCTCATTGCAGGGAGGATATAGCCGCGTGCTCGCCTTTTTGCGCAAGCTTGAGCATGGGACTCACTTTTGTCGGGTAATCAGTAGTAGCCTCAATCAGGCTCAAGCTGATCAGGAGAAAAGTGGTGGCGAGAAAAGTAGCGAAATGGTGATGTCGCTTACGGTTGAACTTCTTGGAAAATCATAAAAATGAAATCCATTATATCTTTCTTTGCCATTATTCTTTGCGTTGGTTCAACGTATGCACAACTGGGCGCGACCTATGATATAGAAGTTGCGCAGAAACGTGACCTGACGATGAAGGCCTCCGCACGTATACTTAAAGCGCCCACGGCAGAAGAGATTCAAGTCCCAGCCGGTTTGATAAACCCCTTTGATCCGACGGCTGAGGTGAAGGTTGAAGTTAAGTCTGGCCGCCCTGAATCGGATAAAGAATTGCTGGAGTTGCTTGCCGGCCAGTTGATGACAACGGGCGTGATGGGCAGAGAAGACTCAATGGTATTATTGATAAAAGGTCAAAAGGGCGTGAAACTCAATGACAAGCTGACGCTTTTCTTTGACGCCACGCCCTATGAAGTCGAGGTTATCAGTATCGATCATTACAATTTTTCGCTTCGCTACAATCAAGCGGAAGTTACCCGCCCTATTAAACAAGGAAAAAATCCATGAGAACACGATTGCTTAAAATTACCTTATTGGTAACCGCGTTAGCCCCAATGGCGGGGTTCGTCGCGTTGGCTCAAGAAACGGCAGTTCCGCCTCCTGCGGCAAAACCAGAAGCTGCGCCAGCCCAAGCGCCCGCGACTGAAAACAAAGCATTGGTTGCAAAAGGAAAGGACACGCTCTCCGTCGATTTCCCCGACGAGGAAATCCGCAACGTGTTACGGAACGTGGCGGACCTTTTCGAATTGAACCTGGTTATTCCCGAAACGCTGCAAGGGAAAACCTCGATCAAGCTTCGTGATGTTACCTGGCGCCAGATTTTCCATGTCGTATTACAGCCGGTGGGTTATACGTTCGTCGAAGAAGGTAATATTATTAAGGTTGTGACGCAAGAATCGCTCAATCTCGAGCCGCTCACGACGGAAGTATTCATCCTGAACTATGCGAAGGCTTCAGAGATCAAGCCGAGTATGGACTCGCTGGTGGATGCCAAGGTCGGCGGTAAGATCGTGGTCGATGCCCGAAGCAACGCGCTGGTGGTTACGGAGCGTGGTTCGGTCATGCAGAAATTGAAGCCCATCGTGCAAAATCTCGACCGTCCGACCGAGCAGGTGATGATCGAATCCAAGTTTATCGAAGTCACGAATGCCGACGTGAAAAACATCGGTGTCAATTGGTCTTCGCTGAATAATTATAAGGTGGGCGTTGGTAATATTAATCGTGCTTACAGCCAAACTAACTCCCGTGTTTTATCAAATGGTTCCAAGGAAAGTAATATGGATCCCGCCACGTGGGATTCTGCTCGCGGCAAGGTTTCGGAGATATCGGGCGGGCGAGGTTTCAACCCAACCACAACGACCACAGTTACATCTGTACCTTTAGGGACTCCAGGTTCTCAGTCGCTTCCTGGTGCTTTCATCACTGATCCCGTAACGGGAGCTATAACAGGTCAGCTTCCGCCGACAGGTGCGATAGTGAGTGAAAAATGGAACGAGTTTGGGATTGGCTCAAATTTGGAAAACGTATTTGCCAATAATGTATCTCGTGTCACATCAGCTGTGTTTTCCGCTGATCAATTCAGCGTTATCCTGAGTGCTCTTAAGACTCAGAATAACACCAAGCTCGTTTCCAACCCGACGGTCGTGACGCTCAACAATACTGAAGCGACGATCAATATGGGTGATGAAATTCCGATTCCGAATTTCACTTACAACCAGGAACGCGGTGTTTTCGAAATTAGCGGCTTCACCTACAAGCCGGTCGGTGTGTTGCTCAAAGTCACGCCTCAGGTTAACTCTGCCGGCTTTATCAAGCTCGCGGTTGAGCCTGAAGTCAGCTCGACCGATCCGACCAAGGACAAGGTTTTTGGCTCGGCCGTCTTGCCAGTTATCACGACTCGTAAGACTAAAACGCAGGTCACGCTCAAAGATGGTTACACCTTGGGCATCGGTGGCATGATCCAAAAATCGGATTCCAAGGGTCAGACTAAGGTTCCGGTGCTCGGCGACATTCCTGGTCTCGGCCGGTTGTTCCGCAGCGATTCCAAGAATCTGCAGGCGACCAATCTGGTGATCTTCCTCACCGCGAAGACGATCAAGCCCGATGGTGGCGATGTCAGTGAGGTGTTTGATCCTCGCCTGACGCGTCAGATGGAAATCGAGAAGTCTGATCTCCCTGGTTATCGCGACAGTTCGAGTCCTTTCTTCACCCCGCCTCCTCCGGAAGCGAAGAAGAAGGGCTGGTTTGGCTCGGAGAAGTAAGCGAATTCGCCAAAGTTAATTTTCAAGAGCACGGCTTAATCGCCGTGCTCTTTTTGTTTATGTGGATTGTAGCTGGTTGAGATAAGTGGAGCTGGGTCGCACGCCAGCCATTACGCTGGCTTTTTCGTGCAGCCCTACTCTATCTTGGCGCTAATTATTCGCCTCAGTAAAGTTTCGCGGTTGTTCGAGCGCCAGCAGAGCTTCCGCGATTTCTCGTTCGTATCATTTTCTAACCACCTTTTTTTCTAAACCATGCTAAGCGCACACATTACGCTGTGTTTGTCGGCGGGATGCCGTGGCCTCCGCTTGCCGCCGGTTGTAGTGTGGTGTGTGTGGATCTGTGCTTTTGCTGCTGGCTTGAATGCGGCGGAGGACCGAGGGAAGGGCGAAGCGGCAAAGGTCTCGCCAGCGCCGGCTGCAAATTCCACGGCCAGCTGTTTGGAGTGTCATGGTGATCATACGCTCTCAATGCGTAAGCAGAAGCAGGAGGTTTCGCTTTTTGTCGATCAGGCGAAGCTCGGCAAATCGGCGCACCGTTCGCTCGATTGTGTGGATTGTCATGACGGGTTTGATGGCGAGTCGGTGCCACATAAGAAGCCGATGGGGTTGGTCGATTGCGCGTCGTGCCATGAGGGCATGGCGAAAAAGCATGGTTTTCATGCCAATCTCGCCCAGTCTGCGGCTGTGGCGAAGGGTGCCAAAGAGCCGTCGTGCACGGCTTGCCACGGTGCGCACGAGGTTGTTTCGGTTCGTTCTTCGGAATTCCCGTTTGCGGCGAAACGCCAAACCGAGGCCTGTGGCCAGTGTCACGAGGCAGCAAAGCTACATTTTTCCGATTCAGCGCATGGCAAAGCGCTCGCCAGCGGTGCGGTCGATGCGCCGATTTGCATGTCTTGTCACCAGAAGCCGATCACAAGTCCAGATTCCTTGGCGCAGGCTTCGGTTGCACTCAAACTCGCGCAGGCAGAACTTTGTGAATCCTGTCACGTGAAGAAGGAATCCGTTTCGAGTCAGATGGTGCGGGGCACGAATTTCGTTTCGGCGTTCGATCAAAGTGTGCACGGCGCCGCGCTTCATGCGGGCAAAGCGGGCTCGGCCAACTGCGTTGATTGTCACGGTGCGCACGATATGAATCGCGCCATTGTTGCGGGCGCTAAAATCAACAAACAGAACCAACCCGGCACCTGCGCGAAATGCCACGAGAAGGTGGTTTCGGAGTTTAACAGCAGTGTGCATGCGGCGGCCTTGCGAAAGGGGAACGCGGACTCGCCCGTGTGCACCGATTGTCACGGCGAACACGAGATGAAGGCGCATACTGACGAGGCGTCGCCGGTGTTTGCACGCAATGTCGCTCAGCAGGTTTGCGCGAGCTGCCATGCTTCGTTGCGACTCACGCAGAAATACGGCCTGGCTTCGAATTCGTTTCAGACGTTTGCGGACAGTTACCACGGTTTGGCGGCGCGTGGCGGTTCGGTTGAGGTGGTAAACTGCGCGAGCTGTCACAGTGTGCATGCGATCAAGTCGCATCTCGATCCCACGTCCACGGTCCACAAATCGAACCTCATCGAGACGTGTGGCCAGTGCCATCCGGGTGCGAATTCGCGTTTTACGGTGGGGTCGGTGCATGTCAGCCCGGAAGGACCGAAGACCGCCGATCAGAACAACGAGATTCTGCGCATCGTCGCGGAGCTTTATGTTTGGATGATTGTGTTGGTTGTGGGTGGCATGGCGTTCCATAACTTCTTGGATCTTTTCAAGAAGGTTCGCCGCAAGTTGAAGGTGCAACGTGGCATAATTGAGGAAGAGCATGTCGAGCATCGCATGTACCTTCGCATGACGTTGCACGAGCGTCTGCAACACGCGGCGCTGGTGATCAGTTTTGTATTGTTGGTGGTGACTGGTTTCATGCTGCGCTATCCCGAGGCGTGGTGGGTGGTGGCGATTCGCAACATGAGCGGCCGCGCTTTCGAGCTGCGTGGGTTGATTCATCGCGTGGCCGGTGTGGCGATTCTCGCTGCGGGCGTCTGGCATGTCTGGTACCTCGCGTTCACCAAGCCGGGGCGTTCGCTTTTCTGGGATCTGGTGCCGCGCCAGCGCGACCTCACTGACCCCTTCAAGGTGATGAAATACAATCTCGGATTGGCGAAGACCAAGCCGGAGTTCCCGCGTTTCTGTTATATCGAGAAGGCCGAGTATTGGGCTTTGGTTTGGGGCACGATTTTGATGGGTGTTACCGGTATGATTTTGTGGTTCGAGAACACCTCGATGGGTCTCTTCACGAAGCTCGGTTATGATATTTCTCGCACGGTTCATTTCTACGAGGCGATCCTCGCGACGCTGGCGATCATCGTCTGGCATTTCTATTTCGTGCTCTTCAATCCCGACATCTACCCCATGAATTTTGCCTGGCTGACGGGAAAAATTTCAGAGCGAGAAATGCTGGAAGATCATCCCTTGGAGTTGAAACGTTTGAAGGAAGAAGAAGCGAAAAAGGCTGCGTCTCCGTCAACACCGCCGCCGCCTCAAGCTCCGGGTGGAGAGGCGCCATCGACCCCAAAGGATAGCTGATAAACCTATTGGGTTAAATATTTTAGGAAATTTGAAAGCCTTGCGCTCGCAGGGCTTGGCGATTCATGATCGTTCGCGTTTTGGCCTTTAAAAGCCATGATCTGGCCAGGTGCTTTGCCTGACCGCACGGCAAAGGGTTTGCTTGGAACCGTTTGTCGGCTAACGTGACGCTTCCTTCAATGTCGGATCTTACAACTGAGTTAATCATTCTTTTTTTGCTGCTGCTGGCCAACGGTGTGTTCGCCATGGCGGAGATCGCGGTGGTTTCTGCTCGAAAAGCTTGGCTGAAACAACTGGCCGACAAGGGCAACGCGCGCGCCATTGCGGCGTTAGCCATCGCTCGAAATCCGGGGCGGTTTCTTTCTGCGGTGCAGGTGGGCATCACGCTCATCAGCGTGCTGGCGGGTGCTTTTGGCGGTACGACGATCGCCGGGTTGTTAAAGGTTTTTTTGGAACAGTTCAGTCTTCTCGCGCCGCGAGCGCACGCCCTCTCGCTCGGGATCGTGGTTGCGGGAATCACGCTCTGTTCGGTCGTGATTGGCGAACTCATCCCCAAACGCCTTGGGCTGGCGAATCCTGAGCGCATCGCGCTCAATCTTGCGCCGGTCATCAATAATCTCGCGCGTGTGGTGTCACCGATGGTGAGTCTGCTGACCTGGCTCACGGATGGCACGATGAAGCTTTTTGGGCTAAAAACCGAATCGACGGAGAAGCCAGTGTCCGATGAAGAGGTGAATATTTTGATCGAGCAAGGGTTACACGCGGGCGTTTTCAACAAAACCGAAAAGGAGATGGTCGCGGGTGTGCTCGAGCTTGATCAACTACCCGTGACGGCGTTGATGACGCCGCGACCGAAGATTGTTTTCCTCAACATCGACGACCCCGAGGAGGCCAACTGGCGCAAGATCGTTGCGAGCGGGCACTCGTATTTCCCCGTTTTCCAGGGCAACCGCGACCAGGTCATCGGCTTTGTTTCGGTCAAATCGTTGTGGGCGCATTCTGCGATCGGGGTGGCGACGAGTTTGAAGAATCTGATGGTGCCCGCACTGATCGTGCCGGAGACGATGACGGCGATCCAGTTGCTAGAGACATTTAAAAAGTCGAGCCGCCACATCGCGCTTATCAGCGATGAGTTTGGTGCGATCCAGGGGCTGACAACGTTGATTGATGTGCTCGAGGCGATCGTCGGCGACATGCCTGCGCAGGGCCATCGAGACGCGCCCGGGGCGAAACAGCGTGAGGATGGCTCGTGGCTCATCGATGCGACGCTCGCGATCGGCGAGGTCAAGAGTATGTTTAAACTGGATACGTTGCCGCACGAGGAAAGCGCGGATTTTCAGACGCTCGGCGGTTTTGTCATGACCCAATTTGGCCGCATCCCGGCGGCGGGTGATTATTTTGATCACGCTGGCTGGCGTTTTGAAGTGGTCGATATGGATCGGCATCGCGTGGACAAGGTGCTCGTTGCCAAGACGCCCGTGGTCGCGGTCGAAAAGACGGCGAGTTGACGCGGGCTTAGCGGGAGGTCTGGGACGTTTTGCGCTAAGCCTTGACTCCGTCTCATGGTTTTTGCCCTCGTAGAGCATGCTTCCTCTTTGGGATAATGCTCCTCGCCGTGGTGCTGCGGTGGTGACGCGCGGATTGATCGCGATCAATCTAGCGGTATTCATTTACGAATGCGTGCTCGCGATGCAGGGCGGACGGGGATTGTCCGCGTTTCTGCTGGAGCACGCGCTGGTGCCTCAGCGGCTGTTGGCTGGGGCGGAGGAGGGGCGTCAGTGGCTGACCGTTTTGACCTCGATGTTTTTGCACGGAAGCGTGGCGCACGTGGTAGGTAATTGCTGGTTCTTGTGGGTATTCGGAAGGAGCGTGGAAAGCCGGTTTGGGCCAGTTCGCTATCTGTTGTTCTATCTGTTGACCGGTGTGGGAGCGGTGGCGTTGCAGGTGGCGTTGAGCTTGCATTCGACGCTGCCGATGTTGGGCGCGAGTGGAGCGATCTCCGGCGTGATGGGGGCGTACCTCGTGTTGTTTCCGAAGGTTTGGATTGTTACGCTGGTTCCTTGGGTGGTGCCTGTGGTTCCGCTGCCGGCGTTCGTGCTGTTGATCGTTTGGTTTGCGCTTCAGGCGTTCAATGGCGTGGGTTCGCTGGCCGATGATGCAGCGGTACGCGGCGGGGTCGCTTGGTGGGCGCATGCCGGAGGATTTTTGACTGGCTTGATCGTGGCTATCTATCTGAAGCGCAACGGCTCGATCAAGCGACGTTGAGGGCTGTAATGGATGAAGTGACCGGGGAAATGAAACCATTGGCCAAGATCGTGGTCCACCTGCGTTCTCATCCTATTATGAAAACTTACCAGCTCCTTTCCTGTCGCGGTTTTGCTGTGGCGACTTTCCTTGTCATGGCGGTTTTTCAGACCGGCTGCGTGACGATCGTGGAGAACTCGACGCCCGGCGCGGTGATCTATGTGCGCGGCGAATTGCAGACCAATTTTGACCGCCGTTTCGAAGTCGTTGAACGCGCCGCAAACAAGGCGATCGTCGATCTGCAGTTCTCGAAGATCGAAGTGAAAAAAGACGCACTGGTGGCGATCATCACTGCGCGCACCGCTGAAGATACCAAAATCAGTGTCAAGGTGGAGCGTGCGTCGGACACGCTCTCGACGGTTCGCATTCGCGCCGGATTGGTGGGCAACGAAAAGCTCTCCAATACGATCCTCGCCCGGATCAAAGAGGCGCTTTAAGGCAGTGGTAAACAATAAAGCTAACCACTCAAAGATTGTGCGCGGGCTTGATAACGTAATTCCATTCATCATGCAACGGGTGTCGTTCTAAATTCACCCGCTGCGTTTTTTGAGTGGAAACCTTTCGTCTCGTTCTGGCTTATGACTTGACGGTCTCGCGGGTTTCTTTGGCGAGATCTTTAATGGAGCGTTCGAGCGGGGCGCGGACTTTTTTCTCCATGCGATCAATGAAGAGGACGCCGTTGAGGTGGTCGACTTCGTGCATGATACAGCGTGAATACAGGCCGGTGCAGGTGAGCACGTGAGGCGTGCCGAAAGCATCTTGGTATTTCACGGAGATCGCGTCGGGTCGCACGATGTCGCCGCGGATTTCGGGGAAGGAGAGGCAGCCTTCTTCGTAGACGGTTTCGTCTGACGGCAGGAGGGTGACGACTGGGTTGACGAGGATCTGCGGCATGAAGAGATCGAGCGGCAGATGTGCGCCGTCGAGTTCCCAGGTGAAATCGACTTTGGCAACGCGCACGTCGACGACGCACAGCTGGATGGCGTGGCCGACTTGCTGTGCGGCCAGACCGATGCCTTGGGCGTCGTGCATGGTCTCGATCATCTCGGCCGCGAGCGTGCTCAGGGCAGAGTTGAAGGCAGTGATTTTTGCACCTTTCTTACGGAGCACGGGCAGGTTATAGTGAACAATTGGCAACGACATGGGTCGATTCGATTCTCAATCGTGGGTTTGCAATTGTGCGCCCGCAAATAAATATTCCAGATCTTCGATGACGACCCATTCCGGAAACGGCAGAAATTTGCCAATCGCAGCGGCTTGGCTCGCGGTGGGCTTGTTGACGCTGGTCGGTGCTTGGATGGTGCCGGTGAATTTGAAGTCGTTGACGCCCTCTGTCTTAAAACAAGCGGGCAAGGAAACGCCGTCGGTCGCTGCTTTCGGCAAACAGATTCTCGACTCTGAAAAACTCGGCCCGGCGCAACTGGTGCTCGCGGCGGCGCGGTTGGTGGACGATCCGAAGGCACCGGCGCTCGACCGCAGTATCCACGATGTCATGACACGTCGGCCGGAGTGGGCTGCCTGGGGCGGTTGGGATCCGTTTCTTGATCCGCTGTTTAATCTCAAGGAAAACACGGGTCGCGCGGAGAGCACGCCGGTGTTGACGTTTTTCATCGCGACGAAGGCCCGGCAGAGTCTGCTCATTTATCTTTCGAATTCCCGTTCGCTGGGCGTGCAAGCGGTTCTGCAAACACGCGAGATCGACCGCACGACCCAGTTTGTACCGGCAAAACGCGCCGGCGGACAGGCGCTCGACTCGGTGATTTTGCTGACGGCGCTTCTCTACCAGGGCGAACATTTATCCGATCCGTTGCAGCGCGAACTGCGCGGTTTGGCCGAAATAGCGGTCAACGCCAAGCAGATGGGCGAGTTGGAAACGTTCTACATCGATCTGCTCTCGCTCGGCAAACGGCTTGACTGGGTTCAGCTGCGCGAACTCCTCCGAACCACTGACAGCACCAAAACCATGGGCGAGTATGCGCATCTGGCGCGTCTGGCACCGGAAAATCTGCCTCTCATCTACACAGCGGCGTTGTTCTCCGACTCAGCGGATCGTGTGGCGGCGTATTTGATTCGGTACGGCAAAAGCGGGTTGGAAGATCTGAAGTTTGCCCTCGCGCAAGGCCAGGGCGCGGTGCGCCAGCTGATGCTCGTTCAAGTGCCGATCAACCACAAAGCCGGCCCGTCGCTCGGCTTGGTGACCGAGGTGGCGTTGTTGCATCCGCGTGTAACCTTGGTCGTGAAATACCTCGGTTTTCTCCTGGGGGCCTTCTGTCTTTTCCGTGGTTTACAAGGAGAGTTCGTCGAAGCGCGCCCGGGACTCGCTTCGCCGTTGCGGATGCAGAGCAGCATTCTTGCGATTCTTTCCGCTGGTTTGCTGGTTCTGGCGACCGAGCCCTTTTTGCTCAAGGCCGCGCCGCTTTCTGAATTTCGCCTCAAACTCACTATCCCGATCCTTTCAAACACCGCTGACGTCAAACCTCCCACTACGCCCACTGCTTCTCCCACCATGGACACATTAACGATTGCCTCGATTATCTTCTTCGCCGCGCTGCAGGTCGGCATGTACCTCTTTTGCTTGCGGAAAATCCGCGAGATCTCCCGCAGTACTTCCATCTCGCCGCTGGTTAAGTTGCGCCTGATGGAGAATGAGGAGAACCTCTTCGACGGCGGTCTTTACATCGGCATCGGCGGCACGGCGTTGTCGCTCGTGCTACAGGTGCTGGGGTTGGTGCCCGCGAATTTGCTGGCCGCGTATTCGTCGAACCTCTTCGGCATCACCTGCGTCGCCCTCGTCAAGATCCGCCACGTGCGGCCGTACAAACGCAGTTTGATTCTCGACAGCCAGACTCCCGCGCCCGCGATGCCGGCCGCCTTGGTGGCGTCCGTTCCGGTCAGGCCCCAAGTTGCCGCGCCTATTGCTACCGCTAAGCCTGCGACGCCTGTCGCTCCTCCGCCCCCGCCACCTCCGCCGGCGGCCCCCACCGTTAAGAACGCCTAAAGCGTCATGAACAAAACCCTTTTACTCGTTATCTGCGATTTCCTGTTGCTGAATATCCTCGCGCTGACGAATTGGGAAAAATCTGAACCCGCTCGTCCGCAGCAGGCACCCGTCCCGGCGATGGCCAGCGGTGGAAACACCGCGACCACGAAGACCGACATGGTCGACGTGATGAAGCTTTCGCTCGAAGACGAACGCGTGCAGCGCGAGCAGATGTCGCAACAGTTGCAAACCACGCAGTCCAACCTTCTGGAACGTGAACAAAACCTCACTGCGCTCCAGACCGAGAAAACGAAGCTCGCGACTACGCTGACTGAGACGCAGCGCACCGCGCAGGAACTCGCGCAACGCGCCGAGGCCGCAGCGCAAGAAGCCGTCATGTCGAAGGAACGCCTCGCCCAGCTCCAAAAGGATCTGGAGCAGCGCCAGGCCGAATCCGATCGCCAGAAACAACAGCTCGCCCAAATGGAGCAGGCGCAGACTGAGTCGCGTCAGCGCATTGAAAACCTCGCCGTGGCGGTCAAAGTCGCCGAGCAGGAAAAACTCATGCTGAAAGAAAGCGCCGACTCGCTCAAGACGCAGGTTGAAATGGAACGAACCGAGCGCCAGAAGGTACAGGCGACGACGGTGCAGCTCGCGCAAGGCGTGGGCCAGCTCGCCCAGCAATCCAGCGAACTCACGACGGAGATTCGCGAGAACCGGCCGATCAACGCGAACACGTTGTTCAACGAATTTCTGGCGAATCGGGTACAGACCACGTTCAACGCCGGGCGTGCGGTGCTTTTTGGTTCTGGCAATAAGAACAAGGAGGCGAAGACGATTTTCGTCGCCGATGGCAAACAGGTTTATGCGCTGATCCACATTAACGATACGCCGTTTGAGTTGCGCGAACGCTCGTCGGACTTGGAAAAACTCACGGTGGTATTTTCGAAAGGCGCGTATTCGACGCAGGCGCCGGACGTCCGTTTTCTGGCGGGCGATTTGCGTATTGTGGCGATTCCGGTTGATTCGGCTCAGGTGAAGGCAATCGGTGCCAAGGTTTACCAGACCGCGCTTGAACCGTTTAAGTTTCCAGAGGCGGTGTTGATCAGCAATGGCGGCAGCGGCTACGGTGAAGTCTCATTCAAACTTGATTCGGATGAGCCGAGTTACGTGCGCATGGACAACCGGCTCATGAAGCGTCTGTTTGGCGATTTCGCGACCTCGTCGGGCGATCTCGTGTTGAGTAAGACCGGCGAGTTACTCGGCATCATGGTCAATCGCGATTACTGTTTGGTCATAAACAATTTTCTACCGACAAAGACGATCCGCACCGGCGACAACATCGCCGAGCAGCGCACCGGCACGACGTTCGACGAGCTCTACGCGCGGTTGTTGCGGAGACCGTTCAAGTTGCAGTGATAAAGGTTCGTGCGGAGCCGAGAATCTCAATGGCTGATCAACCTCTAGAACCGGAGAATGAAGTCAGCCGACCTGGCGATTCCACCAAGCGGATAGTTGTGTTTTTTTTGGTGCATTGGCTGCGGTGCCCTCAATCGCGGCTGCAATCGAAGGGTTCGTTGGATTCGCTGCGTTGCTTGGTTTGCCTGCGTTCGTTTGTTTTGGAATCGTGCTTTGGGGAAATAGAAAAGCCGTCGCTACAGCCAAGGAGTTTACCGATATTAGGTATCTGCCTTTGTGACGTGAGAGAGGCGGTCGATTTTTTTGGCAGGTAAATGGAAAGCCCCGTCGTTTGGACGGGGCTGAAATCTATCAAGAAGGTCGGCTGGCGAGCTCGTCAGCGTAGGAAGAGGAAACCGCTGGCGATTAGGATTGGGAGCAGGATCGGCAGGCTGTACTTCAAAATATAACCGAAGAAGGTCGGCACTTTCACACCGGCGGATTCGGCGATCGATTTGACCATGAAGTTCGGTCCGTTGCCGATATAGGTCATAGCGCCAAAAAATACCGCGCCGAGACTGACGGCGATGACGAGCAGGCGGTCGGCGGGATGGTTGATGAGGACGCGAACGACTTCGGCTTCGGTGGTGGGATTCGCGGGGAAATCGGCCGGGCGTTCTTTCTGAGCGGTGGCTTCAGCGAGGCGGAGGAAGGTCGCGTAGGTCGGCGCATTGTCGAGCACCGACGAGAGGCTGCCGGAGGCGAAGTAGTATTGGAGCGGGCGTTTGACGTGGAATTCGTCGCCGTGTTTGTCGATGTAGCCGAGTGCGGGCATCATGGTGGCGAAGATGCCGACGAAGAGGAAGGCGACTTCCTTGATCGGTCCGAAGCTAAAGGCATTTTGCTCGTGGACGCCTTTGGGCGTCAGGAAATACGAGGCGGCGGCGGCACCGATCATGACGATTTCGCGGATGAAGTAGGTGGCCGGGAGAAATACCGCACCGATGATAACCAACAGAAAGACCACGTTGATGACGCCTTCGAAGCTCCAGGTGTCGGGTTCGGCGACTTCCTTCTGGAGTTTGGCGGGCATTTTCTTGAAGGAATGGCGGTCAAAGAAATAGAAGGCGGCGAGAACAAGGCCGACAGTGACGAGCCACTGGACAATAACATGTTGAATGAGCCAAAAGAAGGGCACGCCTTTGAGGTAGCCGAGGAAGAGGGGTGGATCGCCGATCGGGGTGAGCGCGCCGCCGACGTTGGAGACAATAAAGATGAAGAAAACGATGTGGTAGGCGCTGACGCGGATTTTGTTCATGCGGATCCACGGGCGGATCAGGACCATCGAGGCACCGGTGGTGCCGATGAAGTTGGCGATGACCGCACCAAAGGCCAGAAACGCGATGTTCTGCATGGGCGAGGCCTCGCCCTTGACCTTGATGTGGATACCGCCGGCGACGACGAAGAGGGAACCAATCAAACAGATAAAGGCGATGTAGTCTTCGGCGGTGGTGAGCAACGTGGAGCGTCCGCCTTCAATCACAAAAGCGTAGTAGAGGCCGACGGCCACGGCCAAACCGCAAGAGACAAAGGTGTAGTTGTGCTCCCACCAGTGTTTCACCTTTGCGGTGGTGAGGGGCATTGTTGCGATGAGAAGCAACAAGAGCCCAAACGGCAGAATGAGCCAGACGGGGACGTCTGCGGCCGATTCCAGCGCGGTGGCGAGGGGAGTGAAGGTGATCATAAAAGGCGTAGGTTGGAAGTTGTGGGCAGGAAGGGCAATCGTTCTGCGCCGGGTGCGTCACATAGCGGGATGTCTTTATGCATCCATTACGTTTTGTTCTGCCAAGGGGCGTTTTTTCCAATGTCTTGCTCGTTAGCTGAGTTCGCGGAGGAGGGCGACTTGGCTGGCGTCGAGAACATGGGGATTGCCGAGGTCGTCGGTGAAACTGAGGCGGCCTTCGGGGTCGACGCCGCGAAAGTATCCGGCGAGGAGTTCGGTGCGGCTGTTGAGCGAGAGTTCTACGCGGCGGGGCTCGCCCCAGCGGGTGTTGATGTCGGCCACGATTTCGTTGAAGCGGTCTTGTTCGATCAGGGCTTGCAACCGGCGGAAAGCGCCAAGAGTGAGGCTGGCAATTTCGTCGAGTGAAACGGGGCGGCCGGCGAGTTCGGCCACGCCGATGGTGTGGCCGGCGAGGCTGGCATCGAGGGTGTCGGGGCGGTTGGCGATGTTGATGCCGACGCCGATGATGGCGGTTTCGGGTTGATACTGTTCGACGAGCAGGCCGGCGAGTTTGCGGCGTCCGACGAGAATGTCGTTGGGCCAGCGGAGGCGCAGGCCGGTGACGCCGATTTCGCGGAGGGCTTCAATCACGGCCCAACCAGCGCCGAGGGGTAAGATGGACCATTTTTTGCGCGGGCCGGGAGCGGGGAGGACGGCGGAGAGCCAGAGGCCGCCGGCATCGGAGATCCAGGCGCGGCCGGTGCGGCCGCGGCCGCCGGTTTGGATGTCGGCTCGCACGGCGTGCCAGGGTGGCAGGGAACCGGCGATGGGGTTGGTGGAGGGGAGCGACGCGAATTCGTGGAGTTGCCAGCCGTCGATGGGGCGGCTGGAGCGTTCGCTGATGGGAAATGCCGGTGGCATGGGCGGGCTTCGGAATCGGAGGGTTGGCCACGAAAAGGCGCAAAGGGGTGGTTGGCTTCGGTGGGCTTGTGCGTTGCGCCTATAGGCGCGATGAGACGGTATTTTTTATACCAACGACCCTATGTTTTTTTACTGAAGTTGATCGTGGCGGGTCTGAATTTTCGGAATTTTTGCTGAAGAAAACGAAGGCAACGAAGAGATTCGGGAAGCACCAGTAGGCCTTCGTTCTCTTGGTTATCTTCTGTGCAAAGTTTGGAAGCTTGGGCTGTTGGTATTAGGTGTTTTCCTCAGAGTCGCGTTTGATGCGGCGGTTGACGCCGAAGATGATCACGATGAGTCCAGCGAAACTGATCAGGCGGCCGACGCTGGAGAGTGCGACTTGGGTTTTGTCGGTATAGTGCGGTGCGACGAGGCGGGCGATGATGACGCCGACCACGGCCAGGGTGATGCCGATGACCCAACTGCGTTTGTTGGCGCGTAACGATGTAAACTTCACGTGGAGGATGTTGTCCGGCCTTTTTTGTTTCAAAACACAAAATTGACCAAATCGCCGGCTGAGTGTGCCGCGGCGCGCCCGGCGGGCGCGCCCAACCACGGTCAGTTGATGGCCCGGGCGTTGCATACGGGGAGGAAGGTGGCGGCGGCCCTGACGGGGCCGCCCCCATCCGGCTCCCCGCTTTTAAGGGCCTGGGAATCATGTGCCGGGGGTTGGGCGCGCCCGCGGGGCGCCCCGCGGCACACTCAGCCGGCGATTTGGTCAATTTTGTGTTTAAGGCGTGGCCGGACTCGGGCTCGGG
>JANNHA010000046.1:0-1846 GCA_031404135.1 Verrucomicrobiota bacterium
CCCGCACCCATCGTAACCTGCTCGCGGATTTTACCGTGAGCGATCGCGTGGCTTTCGCCGAGGTCAAGGTGGTGGCGGAATTCATGGTGAAGCAGTTTCTGGAGGGCAGTGTCGACACCGTCGAAATTCTTTGGCCGCGATTCCGCAACACCCTGATCCAGGTTCCGACCTTGTTACCGCTGTTGCCGCTCTCGAGCGTGAAGGATGTGGTCGCGGATCTTCGGTCGGACGCCGGCGCGGGCGCCCATACCGCCAGCAAGGTCGAACAGCAGATGTTGTTCGAACCCGATCCCCAGAGCGTGCTCTCCGCGTTGCTGCCGCTCTATGTCAACCGCGAGATTCACCAGCAGGTGCTCGACGCCAAGGCCTCCGAGCACAGTGCGCGCATGGTCGCCATGAAGACCGCGAAGGACAACGCCACCAAGTTGCTCGGCGATCTCACCCTCGAATATAACAAGGCCCGCCAGGCCGCCATCACGCAGGAAATCCTCGAAATTGCGGCGGCGCAATTTGCGGCCTGACGCCCGCAAAAAAAGGCTTAAAAACTGAATGACTGAAGGGCTGAAATGTTTCACGAGCACGGAGATCTCCGAAAGCGTACGCAGGAATTCGCACGTCGGGTTGCTCGCGCCTATCGTGCGCTGCCCACCCGAGATCGCGTGGCGCAGGTCTGGGGCGAGCAAATGCTTCGGGCCGGCGGGTCAGTCGGCGCCAATTATCGAGAAGCTCAGCGTGGCCGTTCAGTCGCCGAACACCGCTCGAAAATTGGCGACTGCCTTCGCGAAGGTGATGAAGCACTCTACTGGATGGAACTGCTCGAACTCGAGGGCTACTTCAAGCCTGTCGTCATCGCGCCGCTCAAGCAGGAGGCGGGTGAACTCATCGCAATTTTCGTCAGCCTCCTCCGCAAACGCTAGCTGCGTTCGTCCGATCTCAGCCCTTCAGTCCTTAAGACCTTCAGCCCTTTTTCAATGAACACCGGCAAAATCGTCCAAGTCATCGGCCCCGTCGTTGACGTCCAGTTCGCGGAAAACACTATTCCGCCGATCTACCAGGCCCTCACGATCGAATTCTCGGCCGCCGGCCGGAAGGAATTCCTCACCCTGGAAATCCAGCAGCATCTCGGCGACGGCGTCGCGCGCACGATTGCGATGTCCTCCTCGGAGGGGCTGGTCCGCGGGATGTCCGTCATCGACACCGGCTCGCCCATCTCCGTGCCCGTCGGCGACGGCGTGCTCGGCCGCATCTTCGACGTCACGGGCAACACCGTCGACGGCCGGGGTCCGGTGAAATTCGAGAAGAAATATCCGATTCACCGCGCCGCGCCCGCGCTCGTCGACCAGGACACCAAGGCCGACATTCTCGAAACCGGTATCAAGGTCATCGACCTGATCGCCCCGTTCACGAAGGGCGGCAAGGTCGGCGCGTTCGGCGGAGCCGGCGTCGGCAAGACCGTCGTCATCATGGAACTGATCAACAATATCGCCAAGGCGCACGGCGGCTATTCCGTGTTCGCCGGGGTGGGGGAGCGTTCCCGCGAGGGCAATGACCTCTATCACGAAATGTCCGAGGCGGGCGTCATCGATCAGAAGGATCTCTCCAAGTCCAAGGTCGCCCTGGTGTTTGGCCAGATGAACGAGCCGCCGGGCGCGCGACTCAGAGTCGGACTGTCGGGGCTCTCCGTCGCGGAATATTTCCGCGACGAAGAGAACGCCGACGTGCTCGTGTTCGTCGACAACATTTTCCGCTTCACGCAGGCCGGTTCGGAAGTGTCCGCGCTGTTGGGCCGTATGCCCAGCGCGGTAGGATTCCAGCCGACGCTCGCGTCCGAGATGGGCGACTTGCA
>JANNHA010000047.1:0-37161 GCA_031404135.1 Verrucomicrobiota bacterium
TCGGCCTTAAGGATCAGGAATTCTGCGCTCGCCTGCTTGAGCAAGAAAAGGTCGCCGCAGTATTTGGCAGTGCGTTTGGCTCTGAGGGCTATCTGCGCCTCAGCTACGCGACGAGCGACGAGACGATTACGAAGGGAGTCGAACGCCTCGCGCGCTTCTGCGCTTCGCTGAAAAAGTAATTTTGAAGCGCCGCGTACCGGCGTTTTCCTGACCGCCGAGGCACCAGTCGCCTCGGCGGTTTTTTCATGCTCGCCGGTGGTGTAGGGTATACCAGCGTCCCGTATCATTTGGACTTTTGTTTTGTGATCCGTGGTAGGCATGATGCTCCGCATCGTCCTCGGCGCTTGCGGAGCGAACGCCCTTCAGTCCGTTGTTCCTAGGCGTTTGAACGCTACTTGGCCTGAGTCCTCCTAGGCGATGGAGGTCAATTCGGGTAATCTGCGGTGATGACAACGATCGCCACCGAGTTGATGGACAGGGTTACCAAACGTGACTGGCAGGCGAAGCGTCTGGAGAAAGGCCGCGCCAGTTTGCCTCTGACAAACAATTCGTCCAAGCACGGTCGGTGTGGCGGTTGATGCACCCTGTGAGGTGGAATTTTTTAGGCGGACCAATCAGTCTTGTAACGTATTATGTTACAAGCGATCCACTGCTGATGGGTGGGTGGTGGCGAAAAAATAATGGCGTGATCATTGTGGATCACGCCTGGGGGTATCAGAAGGTGTGGGCGGAGTCGTTTATCTGGCCGTGAGGAGTTCGTTGACCTTGCGCATGACGGCGAAGCTATCGGCGACGTAGAGGACATCGGCTTTGCCTTGAGCCCAGCTGCAGGCGGGATTCAGGTTGATGGCACGGCGTTCGTTGATAAAGCGCCAGCCGACGGTGTGCGGTTCTTCGCCGTGACAGCAGGTGGCCAGGCCTTTCGGATGGCGAGGGGTCGCGCCGGTTTGGCCGATTTGGTTCAGGTGGGTCATGAAGGTGAGCACGGCCTGGCCTTCGCCGCTGAGATCGACGAGCGATTTGGTGCTACCGAGAGAGGCTTTGGCTTTGGCGAGGAAACCGAGAATGAGTTTTTCGGCTTCGACTGGGTGTGTTTGGCCGTCGGCTTGTTTTTTGGTCCAACCGGCGCCAGCGACAAGGAGAAGTTTGGCATCGGGGCGAATGGTTTGGGCGTCGGCGGCGGGGGCTTGCACGCCGGTGACGGTGGTGCGTTGGGCTGGCAGGGCGATGGCGACAGGTTCGACAGTGGCGGTGCCAGGGGTGCCGGAGTAAGCGGGGCTGCAACCGGATTCGAGCAGCACAATCCAGGGGCGTTGTGTGCGGGTGAGGACGCCTTCCATGCGTTGTCGGTAGTACCAGCGCGTGACGCTGGTTTTGCCGTCGGCGGCGGAGATGCCGGTGACGTGCGTATCGATGCGGCCGCCGAGGCGTTGGGCGACGCCGGCCATGACGCGATTCCAGCGGGAAGTGGCGGGCCCGATGATGATTGATGCGGCGGCAGCTTTGCCGATGGCTTCGGCGGCGACAACGTCGCTGGAGTAACGGGCCTGGGCGAAGTCAGTGCCGACGACGCCTAGAAAACGTGTGGCGCTGCTGTTGGCGATTTGGTTGGCGGCGGTTTGGACTTCGGCGCCGACGAGGCCGACGACGAGCGTCGAGCCGGGGAGGACGGAGGCGAGCGTTTTGGCGGCGTTTAACGATTCGAGTGCGGCCTTGCCGAGGGTGCCGTCGGTTTCGGTGTGGGCGAGAAAGAGAATGGATTCCATTTTAGTAGCGAGTAGCGGGTATTGGGTAGCGAGTAGTTGGAAGAAGAAGCGAGAGGTGGTGGTGGCGCGGCCAGTTGTCTGAAATGCTCGCTACACGCTACTCACCACTCGCTACTCTGTATCTCATTCCTTTGCGATCCACTCGACGATTTCGGCGGCGATGGCGTCAGGAGACATGTCTTTCACGATTTTGGTGTCGCGACGTTGTTTCGGCAGGGAGACGCTCGCGAAGGTGAGGCCTTCGCCGGCGAGTTTGACGGGTTTCGCCTTTTGGAGGGCGGGCATGACGGTGCGCATGTTGAGCATGCCGACTTGGGGATTGTTGGGTGGTTCGGCGAGGTTGCCGGTGGCCCAACCGAGGAGCGCGGGGAGCGCAGAGCAGCTGGAGACCTGGTGTTTGCCGCCTTCGATGCGTTCGAGAACTTCGAAGGAGCCGTCAGGGCGGGCGGTGAGTTTATCCACGCCTTGAAACTGATCGGTGATGCCGAGGCGTTCGCCGATCATCTGTAGCGTGGCGCCGGCACCGCGCGAGGCGGATTCCCAGCCGCCGAAGACGAAGAGTTTTGATTTGTCGAGGCCGGGGATGGCCTGGATGGCTTCGGCGAGGGCGGCGGCGACTTCGCTGGCTTCGGTGAAACCGCTGGCGGAACCATCGATGGCGACGAGTTCGAAGGGCACTTTTTGCGCGATGGTCATCATGACCTGCTGGAGCTTGGCCTTGGGGCCCATGCTGACGAACCAGACTTTGCTCCCAGGATTTTGCTTGGCGAGATTAGCGGCTTCATAGAGCGCATGACCGGCCCAGGGATCGAGCACGGCGGTCAGCATCATTTCGTTTTTTAAGGCCGGGCCGGTCGGGGTGGCGACGGGCTCAAGCGTTTGCAGCGGGTCAGGCACGAGGCTGCCGCAGACAACGATTTGGTAGGCGATGGGCATAGAGTAAAGTTGACGCTGGGAGGTGAAGAGATCGCGAAAAGGAAAAGATTACCGCAGGTTGGGCAAAAAAACCGAGCCTTTTTTCAGGGAGTACTTGGTGCCGTGGATGAGGCGATCGGCTTGGCGTTATCGAGCTTGCCGGTGTTGAGTATTTCGAGCGCGTCGGACAAGGAGGGGGCGGCGAAGCTTTCTTTTCCTCAGGTGCGTTTGACGGCGGTGTCGTAGGAATTTCCACCGGGAACGGCGGCGATCCGTTGAGACGTAAGATCGTCGACGGTGTGTGGCGTTGATACGTCGTGGCGATGGCAAGAGGTGCCAAAGCAGAAGCCGCGCAGGGCCTTTTGGAGCGAAGCGGAGTGACGGAAAAAAAGCGCGCGATCACCCCGGGAAACAGGGGTGAGGTAACCGCGATTTACGGGCTCGCACGGGGTCAAATGCCCCGGAGAGCGCGCCGACTTGGTGTGGGCTGTAGGAGCGGGTTTATCCCGCGATGAATTGGGTGAATCGCGGCGTTAAGCCCCTCCTACCATTTCTGCAATGCCCCGGAGAGCGCGCCGGGGATCTTTACTCGACGTTGAAGCGGATTTTGTCCCGGTTGAGATCGGAGAGGGCGGCCTGGATTTGGGAGCGCACGCTGACGTCGCTGAGTTCTTCGGCGAGGCTGTGAATGATGATCGAAAGGAGCATATCGCGGGAGGCGCGGTGCGGGCGGCTGCCGGTGAGCGGGGCTTTGGCGTCGGGGCCGAACCATTCGCGGAGTTCTTGGCGAACGGCGGAAAGGCTGTCGAAAGTGACGTCTTGGAGAAGTTTCATGGCGGGTAGCGTGGGTGTTTGAAGGTGCTGGAATTGCAGTTGCACCTATGAAATAGGAATTTTTCCGCCGTTGTTTCAGAAAATCGTCAAAAATCTTTTGGGCGCCTGAAAATGGGCGCAAAAAAGCCGACGCGGTGAGGCGTCGGCTTGGGGGGAACGAGGATAATGGGAGTCGTACCTTGATTTGAGACTATGGCGCGGTAGCGCCGGTAGGGGCGATGCTGCGCATCGTCCTCGGGCAATGACGGAGCATTGCCCCTACCTTAAGTCCAAAACCAATTGATAATGGATATTAAGCGTGGGTTACTTCTTCTTTTTCTTAGCGGATTTCTTTTTTGCGCCCTTCTTTTTTGAAGGCTTTTTGGACTTTGTAGGTTTCTTCTTGGACGGCTTTTTCTTAGCAGCCTTTTTGGCTACGGGCTTTGTGGTCGTGGCTTTGGCTTTTCCTACGCCGGGACCGACGAGGAAGGTTTCATTGGGCGTATCTGGATTATCATCTGTCATGGCGTTTTATTGGGTTTTGAGCTGCGGTGACTAACGGAGTTGGGGTGGTGAGCGTCGTTTGTCGGATCACCACTGGAGGTTGAGTTTGCGCAATTCGCTTTGGAGTTCGTTGAGATCCCAGAGAAGTAGTGAATTATCCAAGCCTTGGAGCGCTAGTTGAGAGCCATCGGGCGAGAAACGCGGGCGGCTGTAAAGATTGGGTTGGATGCGTTGGTCAAGGATAGCGATCATTTCGCCGCTCGGCAGGGCGACCAGAGCAGCCCGATCTCGCATCATGGCTGCTAAATATTTTTCGTCGTAAGAAAACGCAAAGTACCCGGTTTTTTCCTCAACCTCGGGGGGAAGTACAGGCCCTCTGGTCCATGTAGCTGTATTCCAAAGAACGTGGTCAGCGTTTCCACTGGCAGCCAACCATCGACCACTCGGGCTGAACATGGCATTTCCGTTTCGTCCACCAGCCAAGTCAGTGATTTTTTGACCAGCTGGGAATGTCCAGATTTGGGCGTTTCGATATCGGTGAACCGATATGAGGCATTTTCGATCTGGGCTTATGGAAAAATCCGTGATGTCGGGGCATTCGGTTAGAGTACACAGTGTTTGTCCGGTGGAGACATTCCAGACGACGGCTTTGGCTTCCTTATCGGAGGTAAGGCAGAGATCTGGCAATCGGTCGCAGGGTGGTGAGCCAAATGCATAGCTTACCCATTGGGGTTGGTTGTTGCCCGGGGAGAGTTTGAATTCACGATTCTCATACGAAAAGGAATACAACAAGACTCCCGTTCGCCGTGACAATATGGCAATTGTTTTGCCGTCGGCGAAAAAGCGGAGCGTGGTCTGAGTCGGCGTTGAAAGTGGCAGGGTGGACAGGAGACGGCCTTCTTTAGCATCAAAAAACTGAACTGATGTCGTTGACGATTTGGCCAAGAGGCGAGAGTCGGGGGAAAAATCTATCGTACTGTTCGCCGATAATTGTTCCTTGGCAGTGGGTGCTGAAATTGCAGTGCATACCCGGCGTAATCCAACCACCTCGATGATCGAAACCGAGAATTTGTTGTCGGTGACACCCATGAATTGGTTGTCCCCTGAGAATCCAATGGCGGATTCGGCCCAATAGCCGGTAGCTTCGACCAGTTGAGCCATCGTTCGAAGGTCGAAAAGGCGCAACGTGCGGTCCATGGCGATAGATCCTAAAATGTCGCCTCGGTGATTAAACGCGAGTTTCATGACAATCCGACGGTTACCCTGCAGTGAACCAATATTTTGCCAATCGCCTGTGTGAAAAACTTGGATCGATGAATCGGTACAGCTTACAGCTAGTTTTTGATTATCATCACTCCATGCAAAACTGCTGGGTTCGGAAGGAATCGGTACAACCATGACGGCTTCGCGATTCTTGAAATTCCATAGATTAATTTTTTTCTCCCAGGCGTTTCCGAATGCTAACATCTGCATGTCGGGAGAGAACGCGCAGTAGTTGGGTTGTGCTGTCTTCAGGTTCGCGATTTCCTTTCCTGATGCTACGTCGAAGATTTCAATCCCTTCGGGTGAACTCAGTGTGAAAAGCGTTTCGTCGGGGGAGAAGACGCAATCCGAAGAATCGCCCTTGTTTTGGTTTAATGGAATTTTGCGACCAGGATAGGAACTAAGAAGGCGCCCTGAAATGCATTCAAAGATATTTGTGGCGTTATCGTTGCAGCGGGCGGCCAGATAACGCGAGCCGCTGTGAATTAGGGAAAGAACGGGTTTACCGGTGCCGGTAATTGTCTTTAGAATACTGCCATCGCTAAAGCTTATGATATTGATGTCGCCGGACTCTGTAGTGACCGCGACTGTTTCCAGTTTGGCATCAAAGGCGAGACGTTGAGCGTTGTTTTCTCGAACTCTGAGCGTCTTAGCGACTTTGAGATCAACGAGGGTGAGGGCGCCGATGGCTTCGTTGCGCAGTTCGAGGCTCGGGTGGATGGCGGCGGCTTTTTGGATGGCGGCGAGCGCCTCGATGCGGTGGCCGGCTTGCGGGGTCATGCGAGAGGCGCGGGCTTGGGCGAGGAGCGCGGCGTAGAGTTGTTCGCGGGTTTCGTTTTTGGCGGCGACGGCCTCGGTGCGGGCTTTGTCGATTTTGACGGCGGCGATGGTCGAACCAACGGCTAGGGTCGTGATGGCGATGGCGAGGACGAGGCCGAGGGCGGCGGGCAGGGGATTGCGGCGGGCCCAGCGCCAGAGTTGTTCGGCGGCGCTGACCGGGCGGGCGCGGATGGGGCGGCCGGAGAGCCAGTTTTCCAGATCGTCGGCGAGGGCGGCGGCGGTTTTGTAGCGGGCGGTGGGTTCGCGTTCGAGGGTTTTCAGGCAGACCGTTTCGAGATCGCGCGGCGTGTGGTTGACGATGGAGGAAGGTTTGGCCGGTGTGTTTTGCGAGGCTTGACGGAGCGTGTCCATCACCGTCTCGCCGACGAAGGGAGGGCGGCCGGTGAGGAGTTCGTAGAGCACGGCACCGAGGCTGTAGATGTCGGCCGAGATGGTGAGGTTGCTTTTGCCGTTGGCTTGTTCGGGAGCGATGTAGTGCGGCGTGCCGAGGACGGCAGAGGTGATGGTGAGGCGGCGGTCGTCGTTGAGCCATTTGGCGAGGCCGAAATCGCACACGTAGGGTTCGCCGGCGTCGTCGAGGAGGATGTTGCCCGGTTTTATATCGCGGTGGAGGATGCCGTGTTCGTGAGCGTGTTGCACGCCGCGAGCGATTTTGGCGACGAGCAGAGCGGCTTTGCGGGGGTGCCCGAGGTAATCGTCGAGGTGTTGCGCGAGGCTGCCACCGGTGGCGAGCTTCATGCTGAAAAACGGAATGCCGTCGTGTTCGCCGACCTCGTGGATCGGCAGGATGTGGCGGTGGTCGAGGCTGGTGACGGCGCGCACTTCGGAGCGGAAGCGCAGAATGAGATCGGGTTCGTTGAGGTGGTGAGCCTGGAGGACTTTGAGCGCGATAATGCGGCCGGTTACATGGTCGCGAGCGCGGTAAACGGTGCCCATGCCGCCGCGGCCGAGTTCTTCGATGAGTTCGAAATGCGAGAAGCCGCGGCCGGTAGGGGCGGCGACTGGTTCGTCTTCCCAGAAGGCGCGTTCGTCGGTGCGCTCCTCGACGTCGAGGGTGTTGGTGAGCAGGCACGATGGGCAAAGGCCGTCCAGTTGATCAGATACAAAAACGAGTCCGCAGCGGGCGCATTTGCGTTCGGTTTTTGTCATGCTGGGGGAGGCTGGAATTTCCCTCTAGAAGTGGGTTTAGGCGCTGCCGCCGCCGAGGACCGTTCGCAGGTGTCGCATTTCTTCTTCGATCTGGTCGGGCGATTCGACGGTCTTGGCTACTTCGCGGCGCAGGTGGGTGCGGAAATCCTGACGGAGCCGGTGGATGCCGGTGCGCAGTGCACCGAGGTTTTGGCCGAGGGCGCGGGCGGTTTTTTCGTAGGCGCCTTCGGGTGGTTCGCCGACTAGGAAGGGCTTGAGGGCGAGAAATACGTTTTGTTTCCGGCGGCGCGTGAAATCGGCTTCGAGTCGCAGGATCGCAGCTTCGACGGCCGCGATGGCCCATTCGCGTTCGAAGACGTCTTCGGCCGGGGTGTGGTTGGCGATGTGGGAGGCGTCGAACTTTGACTCGACGTTGGCTTCGTCAATCGAGAGGAGCATCGCACCGCCGCCTCGTTTTTGGGCTCTGTCGTGAGCGACTGCGCTCAGCATGTGGTTTTGCAGGGAGGCGAGCAGGTAGCTGCGGAATTTTCCTTTGAGTGGGTCGGCGTGTACCAGCCATTTGGTTTCGATCAGGTTAAGGAAGAAGCTTTGGATCGTGTCCTGAGCGCGATGATGATCGAGGCCCCGACGCCGGGCGAAGGCATAAAGCGGTTGCCAATAGGTTCGGCAAAGTTCGGCGAGCGCTTCTTTTGCCCCTGGAGCTTGGGTTTGGGCGGAAGCAAGGACAACGCTCCAACGGGTGGGCTCAAATCGGGCGGGCGGGGGATTTTTCGATGAAGCTTCGTCGTCCACAAAATGCAGACTGAGAAACGGGGACGTTGCTGTCGATAGGCGACTTGGCGGAAAATTTGCATCCGCGCTCTGGGTGAGCAGATCGGGGTGGGCTCGCGGGACGGTGACTGCAGTTTGGGTGGTGGCGGTGCCAGGAAAAGCGGCTTTGCCGGTTCGGGCGCGGCCGACGTGCATCAAATCAGGGTGGTTGGCGGTAAGGACGGAGTTCGGGTTACGCAGAGTTCTCACATCAGGTAGATATGAACTTTTTGCGCCGTGTTACAAAAAATCGGCAGGCGCATTTCAACCCTGTCGTTTCTCGCAGACCTCAACGCACGAAAAACGGATTATTGCGCCGTTCCTGCGCGACCGTGGTGAGCGGACCGTGACCGCAGGCTAGCACCGTGTCGTTGGGCAGAGTCATGATCTTCTTGAGATTGTTGTCGTAGGCGTCGGCGTAGGAAACTTTGCCGGTGCCCATCGACGAGGCGAAGATGGAGTCGCCGGTGACTGCGATCGGCCACGAAAGGCCTGTCACATAATAGGTGGTTCCGCCGGGCGAATGACCCCAGGTGAAAAGCGTTTTGATCGCGAGCTGGCCGAGGTGAAAAAACGCGTTTTCCTCGAACGTTTTTGCGCCCGGGAAATTGACCGGTTCGCGGGAGCTGGCCCAGACTTCTGCTTTGGTTTCGGCGGCGAGCCGCGGCAGATCCGCAATATGATCTTCGTGAGTGTGGGTAACAAAGATATAGCGGACGGTTAGCCGTTCGCTGCGAACGAAGTCCAGCAGGTCCTCGCAACTCGCACCCGAGTCGAAGACCGCTGCATTGCGCGTGCGATCGTCCCACACGATATAGTTGTTCACCGTCATATCGTCCAGGGGCGTATTGAACGCCATGAAGCCGGAGGGGAAAACGGGTTGTTGTGGGTACCATTTTTTCTGCGCGAGGCGGACGAGTGCGTCGCGATTCAGGCGCAGATGCTGGGCGATGCGGCGGGCAACAAATTCGTCGAACTGGCCGGCTTTGAGCGAGGCGATGGCGGCGGGCGTGACTTGGGCGCGTCGGGCTAGTTCGGCATCATCCATCCCGAGGCCTTGCTGAGCCTTGGCAATGACATCGTCGTAATTATCTTCAAGTGGAACACGTCCCATGGGTGCGAGGTAGCGCGAGGGGGGCGGTGGGTGCAAGCGCAATGCCGCGACGACCGTTGGGGTGGGACAAACGACGCGTGTCCACTTGCCTTGCCTGCGCGGAGGTGAATGCGTTTTTCCGTCTCCTGAAAAGTCGCTGTTGTGATCGGCGGCACCGGTGAACTTTGCGACGCGATGGCCGAAGGACCTGCCAGCGCCGGTGCCGAAGTGGTCCGCGAATGGGCCACACGCCGATGAAGCATTTCGGCGAACCTAGGGAACTAATCGGTGCCACGCTGCTGTTGGCGAGCGATGCCGGTTCGTTTATCGCCGGTGCTGAAATCATCGTCGACGGCGGCTACCATGCGATGACGATCTAAGGAGTTTTCCCCTCTTTAAAAGTTGCGGCCAGAAGCCTTTGCAGCTTCCGGCCTTTTTGCTGTCTGGAGGGTCTGCCGCAGTCGCTTCCGATATGCTGTTCAGTATGCGCGCAATATCGTTTTTGCTACATGGCTTGTATGGAAACAATGGCGGTAAATTATCAAACATAGTACTTGCCAATGCATTTAATAATCATTTTCGTATCACACCTATGGTAACTGATACTGTTAAAGAATTACAGGCCGCTAAGGCCAAGGTCATCGCTCTCGAACAATCGCTCGCCAAGGATCTGAATCAGAAACTGGCGAAGCTGCCCTCTGAATATGGTTTCGACAGTCTTCCTGCCTTCTTCAAGGCCGTGAAGGCCGCAGCCGGTGGCCGTCGTGGCCCGAAGGCCGCCAAAGTGGTTGGCAAACCAAGCAAGCGTGGCAAACGTGCGCGTCTGACGCCTGAGTTGAAGGACAAGGTGAAAGTCGCCGTCAACGCCGGTAAGACCGGTTCGGCAATCGCCAAAGAGTTCGGCATCTCGGTCCCGAGCGTGCAGAATATCAAAAAGGAATTCGGTCTCGTTAAGAAGCGCGGCTGAGTTAACGTAGTTTTCAATACGAAGCCTCCGGATTTTCCGGAGGCTTTTTTTGGCCCTTGCGTGACGCTGTGAATCATGAACGCAATCGTGCTGGGAAAAGAACCCGTGATGACTCCCTATATTCAGGGCAATACCAATGGCCGCCTGCATCCGGCCGATGAGCCGTCGATCTCGCCGCTGAATCGGGGGTTTTTATATGGGGATGCGATTTACGAAGTTTGGCGGACCTATGACGGCGTGATCTTCGCGTGGGAGGAACATGGGACGCGCCTTGAGGCTTCAGCCAAGGCTTTGTATCTGCCGCTGCCGTGTACACGTTCGGAATTGTTGACCGAGATAAAGCGGACGGCCGAGGCGTTTCGCGCGCGCGTGCCGGCGGCCAATGAACTCTATATTCGGGTGCAAATTACACGAGGCACGGGCCAGATCGGGCTCGATATCGGGTTGGCCGGTGAAGCGGACTTCGTGGTTCTCGTGCAGGAGAACAAGCTCTTCCCGGAGGAAAAGTTCGCGGCTGGTTTACGGCTTTCGTTCGCTGAGTTGCGCCGAAATCCGCCCGAGGCGCTCAACCCAGCGTGGAAAACGGGCAACTATTTGAACAACATTCTTTGTTTACGCGAAGCGCGGGCGCGCGGTGCCGACGAAGTGGTGATCACAAATCTGGCTGGAGAAATCGCCGAAGCAGCGGTCAGTAATATCGCATTTGTGCGCGATGGCGTGGTGATCACGCCGCCGTTGAACGCCGGAATTCTGGGCGGCATCACGCGCCAGATATTGATCGAATCGGTAGGGCCGAAGGCGGGGATAGCCGTATTGGAAGAATCGATACGGCCGCAGGATTTGCCCGGCCTGCAGGAGTGCTTTTTGCTCTCGTCGACCAAGGACGTCACGCCGGTGGCGTCGATTGATGGCTATCGGTTTTCGCTCGGATCGGATTCCGTAACATTGCGGCTTAAACGTGCGTTTCTCGAATTCTCGAAAATCTACGGCAACGCACACCCTGAGTTGAAGGTGTAATTCGAGCGCGAATGGATTTGCACCGGTCGGGCCGCGCGGCCAATTCCTATTTCGTATGCCACAAAAGTTTGTCGTCATTATCGCCGGTGGAAAAGGTGAGCGTTTCTGGCCGCAAAGCCGGGCGCGCCGGCCTAAACACCTTCTGCCCATCGTTGGGAAAAAGCCGATGCTGGTGCAGACGCTGGAACGCGTGCGTCCGCTCGTGCCAGCGAAGAATATTTATGTCATCACCAGCGCGGTACAGGCCAAGGCCGTGCGTGAAGTGTGCACAAAAATTCCCGCAGCCAACATCATTGCCGAACCAGTCGGGCGCGACACCGCAGCTGCGGTTGGCCTGGCGGCGGCGATTGTCGGTGCGCGCGATCCGCAGGGCATCTTCGCGGTGTTGCCAGCGGACCATATCATCCACGATGCCAAGTCGTATCAACGCGATCTGCGCGCGGCTTTTGCGGCGGCGGAAGCAGCGCCGGTGATGGTGACGATCGGCATCGCGCCGACGGAGCCGGCGACCGGGTTTGGTTATATCCAACGCGGTGAGGCGTGGCAGAAATTTGAAACTCGCCCGGTCTATCGCGTGAAACGCTTTGTGGAAAAGCCATCGCTGGAGCTGGCCAAAGGTTATTTGGCCGGTGGCGATTATGTTTGGAATGCGGGCATGTTTGTTTGGAGTGTTCCGGTCGTTTCGGCTGCGCTCGCGAAGTTCGCACCGGAGCTCGACGCCGGTCTGGGGCTGATCCGTGCGGCGTTGGCCAAGGGCAAGGCTCTCGGTCCGGTGCTGGCGAAGGTTTATCCGAAGCTCGCAAAGATTTCGGTCGATTATGCGTTGCTCGAAAAATCCGACAACGTGGTGGTTCTTCCATCGGCGTTTGATTGGGACGACGTAGGCGCTTGGCCGGCCGTGCCGAAACATTATGAAAAAGACGCCGCTGGAAACGTGACACGTGGCCGTGCGCTCATCGAAGGTGGCAGCAACAATATCGTTTTCTCCGAGGGAAACCATTTGCTGGCGGTGCTCGGCGCGGACGATTTTATTATTGTGCACACAGCGGATGCGACGCTGGTTGCACCGAAGTCTAGGGCGCAGGAAATCAAACTGCTGCTGAAACGCATCGAAGCCGAGAAGGACGGTCAGCGCTGGTTGTAGCGCTAATTCTCATGGCCATATTTATCAAATTGGCGAACGGGGTAGGGCGGGGGCGGTTGCTCCGCAACCGCGCGGACAATGCGGAGCATTGTCCCTACCACGGAAATCGGATTTCTAACGATGCGTTGTCTTGGCATTGATTGGGGCGAGCGGCGAATCGGTCTTAGTTACGGCGATGAGATCGGCGTGGCCACGCCGTTGCCCGCGCTGGTCGATGTCGATCCGGCGAAGCGTTGGATCGCCCTTGTAGCGTTGGTGAAAGCGCGGCGGATCACCGATCTAGTGCTCGGTTATCCGGTCAACATGGACGAAACCGTCGGCTTCAAGGCCAGGGAGGTTGACGGTTTTGCTGAGCGTTTACGTACGGAGCTTGGTTTGGTGGTGCATTTGGTGGACGAGCGTCTGACGTCGTATGAGGCCGAGGAAACGATTCCAAAAAACAAACGCCGCGAGGTTCGGGCGAGCGGGCTGATCGATTCGCGGGCGGCTGCGATTATTTTGCAGGATTTTCTAAACGAGAAAATCGTTAATCTACCGCCGTTGGAGGACGAACCGTGAGCAAGGAACAGACGAAGCGCGATTCGGCGGTGCAACGTTGGAAATGCGTGTGCGCTTACGATGGCACGAGTTTCGCCGGCTGGCAGAGTCAGGCGGGCGGCGGCGCGATTCAGGATGTGATCGAGGCGCAGCTCGCGACGCTGTTTGGTGGTTTGGTGCGGATCAACGCGAGCGGGCGGACTGACGCCGGCGTGCATGCGCACGGACAGGTTTTCCATTTTGACGCGGCTTGGAAGCATGGGCCGGAAAAGTTGCGCGCGGCGTTGCGTTCCAAGCTGCCGCCGTCGATTCAGATCAAATCCATTCGCGCGGTGTCGCCGGAGTTTCATGCGCGGTTTTCGGCGAAGGGAAAGATCTACGTGTACAATATTTTTCTGGGCGATGCCGATCCGTTTACACGGCCGTTTGCGTGGGCGATCGGAAAGCCACTTGAGGTTGAGGCGATGCAGGCGGCGGCCAAGGTTTTGCGGGGGAAACACGATTTTCGAGCGTTCTCGGCACTCAACGGACCACCGAAAGATGACACGGTGCGCGATCTGAGACGCTTTGAACTGGTTCGTCGGGGAGCGAGGGTGCGCATCACGGCCGAGGCGGATGGTTTCATGTATAAAATGGTGCGCAGTTTGGTGGGAGCGTTGGTTTCGGTGGGCGAGGGGAATCTTTCAGCGGCGGAGTTGAAGGCGATTCTGGAATCGGGAAAACGCACGCCGCTCGTGCAGACGGCCCCGCCCCAGGGGCTGTTTTTGGTCAAAGTGCTTTACCGATGAAGGCGATGCTCGGCCGGTTGACGAGCAGGCTGGGCCAAGTGGCTTTCCCTCCGGTGTGTGTTTCATGTGCGGGCTTGGTGGAGGCGGGTGGTTATAGACATGTTTGTGCGGCCTGCGCGGAGAAATTTGATTTTGTTGAAGAGGCAGCCTGCCACGTTTGCGGGCATCCGTTTTACGGCGAACTGGTGGGCGAGCGGATGTGTCCGCACTGCGAAGGACTGGTGCCGGCTTTTCGCGAAGGGCGGACGTGCGTGCTTTTCAAGGGACCGGCGCGGGCGCTGGTGCATGAGTTGAAGTATCATCGCGGGTTTTATGTGTTGGCGGATATTGAGGCGGCGATCCGGCGTTCGCCCCGGGTCTTGGAGCTGGTGCGCGACGCGACGCTGGTGCCGGTGCCATTACATTCGCGAAAGCAACGCGAGCGCGGTTATAACCAGTCATTATTACTGGCGGAGTGCTTTGCTCGGGTTGCCGGTGGGCGGACATGCATTAAGTCATTATTGAAACGTGAAATAGACACACTTTCTCAGACCGCGTTCGACCGGAAGACCCGTCAGGCGAACCTGAAAAATGCCTTTGCACTTACCCGCAAGGCCGCCATAAACCCCGATCAACACTACGTCCTCGTCGATGATGTTTTTACAACAGGATCAACTCTTAACAGCTGCGCAGGCGTTCTTCGCCGTGCGGGTTGCTTGAAGCTGGACGTCGTCACATTCGGTCACGGTTAACCTCACGCTATGTCGCTTTTCAGCAAACCGAAGTATTCCACCGTCGTCGTTAAGAAAAAAGACATCCCCAAAGGCCTTTGGACGAAATGTCCGATCTCCGGGGAAATTGTCTTCAACAAGGAGCTCGAGGACAATCTGATGGTGGTGCCGAAGTCGGGTTACCATTTCCCGATTCAAGCGCGGGCTCGCATCGCGGCGCTGTTTGATCCGAATACGTTTGAGGAAGCCGATGCCAAGATCCGCTCGTCGGATCCGCTGAAGTTCGTCGATTCGCAGCCTTATCCCGAGCGCCTGAAAAAGTACGAAAAGGAAAGCGGCCTGCTTGAGGCGGTGATTTGTGGTGCCGGAAAAATTCATGACTTGGATGTTTCGGTGGCCGTGATGGATTTCCGTTTTTGTGGTGGCGCGATGGGTTCGGCGGCGGGCGAGAAAATCACCCGCGCGATCGAGGTCGCCCTCAAGAGACGGATTCCTTGCATCATCTTCAGTGCCTCGGGTGGCGCGCGTATGCAGGAAGGCATTTTTTCGCTCATGCAGATGGCTAAGACCAGCGCAGCGCTCGGGCGGCTGGCGGAAGCGAAGCTGCCCTTTATCTCGGTGCTCACGCATCCGACGATGGGCGGCGTGACGGCTAGTTTTGCCACGCTTGGCGATGTGATTTTGGCTGAACCTGGCGCGTTGATCGGTTTTGCCGGTGCGCGTGTGATCAAGGAAACGACGAAACAAACGCTACCGCCTGGCTTTCAGAGCGCCGAGTTTTTGCTCCAGCATGGTTTGGTCGATCAAATCGTAAGCCGACTCGAAATGCGCGACCGGCTGCGGGATTTAATGCTGGCGCTGTTTGTCGGGAAATTACCCGCAGCCAATGCCAGGAGCTGAGTTTACCGACTACGGCGCTGTGCAGGAATACCTGTTCAGCCTGAAGGCCAAAGGCGTGAAGTTCGGCATCGACCGGATGAATTCGTGGGTGGAAGCGATCGGGCATCCCGAGCAAGCCACGCCTGTCATTCACATCACCGGAACCAACGGCAAGGGTTCAACCGCCGCGATGCTGGAGGCGGTCTTTCGCGCGGCGGGTTGGCGCACGGCCATGTACACCTCGCCACATCTGGTGCGCCTCGGCGAACGCGTGCAGGTGAATCGGGAACTGCTGACGGAGAGCGAAATCACGGCGTACACGAGTGAGTTGAAGCCGATTGCTGAAGCGGTTTCGCGGGCGAATCCGGATGATCATCCGAGCTTTTTTGAGTTCATGACGGCGATGGCATTTCTTCAGTTTGCCCGAAAGAAATGCGATATCGCTTTGATCGAAGTGGGCCTGGGCGGACGCCTCGACGCGACGAACGTGGTCATGCCCGAGGTGGCCGTGATCACGTCGGTCGGGCTCGATCATTGCGAAATGTTGGGCGACACGATCGAGAAGATCGCTGCTGAAAAGGCAGGGATTATCAAGCAAGGTGTGCCGGTGGTCATCGGGCTTTTGCCCGCCGAAGCCGAGCGGGTGGTTCGGGCGATTGCGTTGAGCCGAAACGCGAATGTGTATTCGGTGCGCGAGGAATTCGGCGGCGATCCGGCGGATTGCCCCGCGACAAATCTCGAAGGTGATTATCAGCGTTGGAATGCTGCCACGGCTGCGCTGGTGGCGCGGGTTTTGCCCGTACGCTGGGGGTTGAGTGATGCGGTGGTGGGACGCGGATTGCAGGCCATTTCCTGGCCGGGGCGCTGGCAGCGGATGCAGGTCGGCGGACGCGCATTGATTCTGGATGCGTCGCACAATCCCGAAGGTGCCCAGGTTTTGGATACAAATCTAAAACGCTTGAGCGCCGAAGCCGGTGGCCGTCCGCCGGTCGTGGTGACGGGCGTGCTCGGTGCAGCGCGGGCGCGACCGCTGCTGGAGACGCTTTGTCGGCACGTGCGTGAAATCCATCTCGTCATGCCACAGCAGGCGAGGGCGTGTACCTTTGAGGAATTGGAGGCGCTGGTGCCGAGCCGTTATACAGGCACAATCCGCCGGACAACGGTGGCGGAAGTTTTTCCAGCGCCAGAACAATGCACGGTCGGCGGAGTGCAGGACACGGTTTTGGTAACCGGTTCGATTTATCTGTTGGGTGAAGTACTGGCGCGGCTCGAACCGCAACGAGGTGAGGGTGAGGGCCGGCTGCAGGATTTCTGACGTCCGTCGCCTTGTTTCTTAAGCTTTGTTTGAAGGTAGGGGGAAATGCTCCGCATTGACCTTGGCGGATGAGGGACCCTCCGCCCTACCTCGGAGGTGATTGCAGCGTGTTACGAACTTAAACCAGTTTCACCAATTCCGCAGTCGGCGGAACGTCCTTGATGATCTGCGATGGTTCGGGGCCGACGCCGAGGTAGCGGAGGTTCGGCAGTATCGCGGGCAATTTCTCGCCGTGGTACGCGACGTCGAGCGTCGAACGCACCATGGCTGCGACATATAGCTGCGCGTTTTTCGGCAGATCGGCGAAGTGGCGAACGATGGAAATATCTTCGGACCAGCCGGGATGCTGCGTGTAGACGGGGCGAAGGGCTTTGCGCACGGCTTCGTTGCGCGGGACGTGGTTGAAGCGTTTGCCGCTGGCGTCTTGGTAGGCGATGCAGATCTGCAACTCGCCTTGCCAGTCGCCGGCATGCGTGAGTGCGTCGGCTTTGTTGATCATGACATCCTGGAAGCCGCCGTAGCGGAGGGCATCGCCTTTTTCCACGGCGTCGAACCAGCCGACCATGCGTTGGCGACCCGTGCTGGTTCCGAATTCGAGTTTCTTTAACTTCACGGCGAGCGGGTGCGCGTCATCCATCTGCGTGATAAACGTGTGCGTGCCGACCTTGGTGTCGTAGGCTTTCGCGACGCCAAACGTGTGAATGGCCTGCACAGGAATGCCGGCGCTTTCGAAAAATTCCGGCGTGTACGTATGCGACGCCGTGACGTTGGGCGAGAAACCGTGGCGTTTGTCGAGCCAGTAGGCCTGGCCGAATTCGCCGATGATCGTGTGGCCGGCGCGGACTTCGCGGAGGATGAGTTCTCGGACCTCGCCAATGTTTTTTGCGAGGGAGGAACCGGCCTGCCAGTAAACGTCCGTGAGCACGTCGAGGTTGAGTGTGAAGGGCGCGGTGCCCTTGAAACGCACGAAGTCAAATTCGTCTTTGGCGAACACACCTAGTTCGATACCTTCGGCGTTGGCCCGCAGTTCGGCGGTCGTGAGTCTGTCGAAGAATGAGGACCAAGTCGTTTCTTCGACCTGGCAAACATGTTGGATAGTTCGGCAGGCACGGTTGGCGCGGTTGGCGAGTTTCTTGGCAAAGGCTTCGCGGGTGCCGAGAAAGTCGGAGTAGTAAATCTGCCACTGACCGGTTTCGTCACCGTAGGCCGGGGTGATGCCGCGACCGGTGGAGCCGCGCGGTTCTTCCTTCAAGACGTTGGTACGGTAATCTTCCCACGAGAGGTCGAGCAGGCGGTGGCAAAGATCGGAGACGAGGGTTCGCTCGTCGATCAGCAGGCGGGACTGGACGGCGTAGCCTTTGTGTTCGAGCGGGCGGGCTTCCCACCAGACCTTGCGTGGATCGGCGACGACGCCGGCACCGATGGCGAGATGGGCGATCTCTTTTTCAACAACGCCAGCGGGCAGCAGGTTGAGTTTGATACCGGCGGCGGTGTGGCCGGAGTTAGCGCCACCGTTGACCTTGAGGACGACGGAGACGCTGGAAGGCGTGTTGCTGAGCTCGTGGGCGACCTCGGGGATAAGGCGGCCTTTGCCCTCGTCGCCGAGCGAAATACCGACGTCGGCGATGAGTTGGCTGGAGAAAGGGAGAAGTGACATAGGTTGAGCGCGCAACCGGAGTCTTGTCCCCTGTTGCAGAGAAGCAGAAAGAGGAGGGGGCTGACGGCGGCAACAAAAATGTGGTTCTCCGGGGTTCGCGGCGTTTAAAAACCGAAGCAGTGGACTTCCGAATCCTTTCTCTGCGGATGACGCGGATTCACGCGGACAAACACCCGCCGTTTCACTCAATTTCTCATAACGTCTGCTGGCGCAATTGACGCTTCCGCGCCCGACGTGGCCTTTGCCGGCAACGGATCTAAATGCGATAGGACGATCTCAAGTTTTTCTTCACCCCGGACGATATGCAGCCGATTGCGCGTGGAATTTCCCCCCGTTCCCGCACCCGGCTTATTGCTTTCAATTGCCTCCTCCGTGTAACGATCACCGACTTTCACCCCTGCGCGTTCAGCCCGGCTGCCCGGATCGACTTCTTTGACGATCAAGGAATCTCCCTCTTTATCGGCAGCGAAACCATACACCGAAGGGCAGCCATCCGGATCAAGCGGTCCGGAATATGTGGTGGTAGAAACAGCTTCATCGCCCACCAGCCAAAGTAATTTTCGCTTCGGATCGATCACCAGTTTCCAATATTGCAACGCCTCGCTCCCGATTCTGTTTTCGTTTGCACTTTGAATCTTTGGATTGCGCCACGTGGCTTGGCCGAGCAGAATATCCCCGTTCAATTGCCCGACAAACGGTCGCCAAGATCCGCCGATGCCATAATGAAATTCATCGCTCCTACTCAAACCGACTAAAACGGGGAAAGCGGTAATATCGGAAAGATAAAATCCACCGTACTCTCCGGTATCGATTTGGACAGTGATCAGCGGTTGCTTAACCGACGACGTGGCGAATTTCACATACGGACGCACGGCAGCGTACTCTCCAGTCCCAGAATAAGGATGCCCGCTCTCAAGGGAAGGGGTCGCACTGTCGAGCTTGGCCACGCTGACTTTCTGCTGGGGATAATCAATTTCGAGCAAGACTTGCTGAAGCGTAGCCATACCAATGATGCCATCAAACGGGCTCCCCCATAATGATTCGAATCTTTGAATCAGCTCTAGACTTAAACTGATCCCCTGAATCCCTTTTAAGATGAAACCCGGAGCCTCCACTTGATCAATGGTTACGATCGATAGATCTTCGGACGCCCCTGTTGATCCCTCGATATTAACCTTCGTGGGCGTACCTCGAACGTGAGCCTCGCGTGCGACCCTTGGCGAAATAGCAATGAATGCTGCCCCCGTATCAACGAGAAATCGATAGGGCCCTTTCCCGTTAATCTTCAACTCCACATACGGCATGCCGTTGATAAATACCGTGGGCAATTCGACCCGCTCCGCCGCCAAAATCGTTTGCTTGGGCCGGAAAAATCGCTCTGGCGAACTCATGCAGCCAGAGAGCGCAAGACAGGTGAGCAACAGAAAAACAAAAAAGGCCGATCGCATGGGGAGGCTGGCACCATTATGATCGTACGACTCGAAAACAATCGGAAAGCGCACCCCGACGATACGTCCGGGAATCTCCACGAAAGCCACCCGGTTTTGCAACCGCCTGATTTCCAGTGGAGCCGAGCACTGGAATCGAACCAGCGACCCACGCTTTACGAAAGCGTTGCTCTACCAACTGAGCTAGCTCGGCATACCACGGAACAGCGGAAGAAACTCGCCCTCCGGCCAAGGGCAAGCCTCAAATACCAAACACACTATCCGCCGTGCCCCTTCCCACCGATCTCTTTGACTACGCGCTGCCGTCTCATCTCGTCGCCCAAACTCCCGCGACGCTGCGTGATCGTTCGCGCCTGCTCGTCATCGACCGCGTCAGTCGTTCGCTCTCGCACCATGTTTTTGCCGATTTGCCCCAGTTCCTGCGCCCGGGTGACACTTTAATCCGCAACAACGCCAGTGTTCTCCCCGCGCGCCTGCTCGCCCGCCGTCCCACCGGTGGTGCCGTCGAATGCTTCCTGCTCAATGCCGAGCCATCCCGAGGAACCAACACATGGAACTGTCTCGTCAAGCCCGGTAAAAGACTCCCTGTTGGCGCCAACTTCTCGCACGGCGGCGCTTTCACCGGCGAAATCCTTGCGAAAGATGATGACGGTTGCGCGCTCGTCCGTTTCTACACCGCTGACGATGAATCCATCGCCGACGTGGCCAACCGCCTCGGCCAGATCCCGCTCCCGCCCTATATCGAACGCGAGGGCACGCCCAACGAACGCACCCACGACCTCGAGCGTTACCAAACCGTTTACGCCGATCATTCCAAACAAGTCGCTGTCGCCGCGCCCACCGCCGGCCTGCACTTCACGCCCGAACTACTCGTCAAGCTCCAAGCCGCCGGTATCAACACCGCCGAAGTCACGCTCCACGTCGGACTCGGCACCTTTAAGCCTATCACCGCGCCCGACATCAAAGATCACGCGATCCACCACGAACTCTACGAACTGCCGCCAGCGACCCAGCGCGTGTTGTTTCCGCCTTGTGGCCGCCGCATCGCGGTCGGCACGACGACCGTTCGCACCGTTGAGGACTTTCTCAGCCGCCACACCGCGCCATCCGACCACAACTATGCCGGAGAGGCAAATATCTTCATTTATCCCGCCCGAACATTTCGTGGTATTGATGGGTTGATCACGAATTTTCACCAACCGCGCTCGACGTTGCTCTGTCTCGTCTCTGCGTTCCTGACGCCTGGTTCGACCGAAGGCATTGAATGGCTTCGCCACATCTACGCCGAAGCCATCGCGAAGGAGTATCGTTTCTTCAGCTACGGCGATGCGATGCTGATCATTTGATCACGCCGCCGGAAAACCTGCTCGCGAAAGTGCCCGGGTGGATCCTCGGCAAGAGACAGTGGTGCATGAAATTTTTTCCGTGTTTCCGAAGCACCGCTGGCATGGAATGAGCAACAGAAAGTGCATGAACCTCCAATAATAAAGCTCCGCCAAGTGAGGCCGTCAGGGGCCTCCTTGGCGGGGCTGAGGTTTGGTTCGGGTGTGCTGCTTGAACCCTCGCTTGCCGAAGGGACACGGGGCGGTCACACGTAGATTGTGCGTCGTTGCTTCAGATTTCTTTTGGTTGGTCTGCTTTTCGCGATTTGCCGCGGGCTGGCGGCCGGGCCGTATCCCTCAATCGCTGGTTCGGTGAGGGGCGAACTGAAACTTTTTGAGCAAAAGCCCGATTTCACACTGCCGTGGAAATGCACGTTTAAGGCAATTGCTGAGGGTGGACAGGGGTTCGCCTTTGCGATCGACGGGGCGGGGGCGCATCTGCGGGCGACCGGGCAGATGGACTTGGTGACAGGCGAAGGTTCGTGGAAAATTAATGAAGCACAGGTCGAGGCGTCGGCGTGGTTCGCGGCTGTCGCATCGCGGTTGTCGCCGGCGTTGGCGGGCTTGGTGGCGGAAGGTAACTTGACTGTGACGGGAGAGGGAACCCTTCGCCAGGGCCAGGCGGTTGGAAGAATTAAAATCGTGTGGCGTGACGGTGCGCTGCGTCAGGCGGTACAGGGCTGGGCGCTTGAAGGCATCGGTTTGCAGGGCGAGTTTGCGCTCGATAGCGCGGCAGCGCGGGTGGAAAGCGTGGGGCCGTTTGAGCTGACGGTGAAGACGGTCACCACGTCGCGTTTTGGCGCGCGAAATGTTTTGATGAATGGGCGGTTGAATGAGCGGCGTGGTCTGTCGGTGTTGGGTGCGCAGGTGGAAATCGCCGGTGGCCAGATGACGGTCGATCCTTGCGAAGTGCCTTTGAGCCCGCTGGTGGTGGATGCAAATTTGCGGATCAGCCAGGTCGGTTTGCAGGATATCGTTTTGCTGGTGCCGACGGCGGGGCTCTCGGATGCCCGTGGACGTATCGATGGCGTGGTTCGGGTAAAATGGAACGAGACGCTGGGAGTTCAATTGGGCGTGGGAAGTTTGACGGTGCGCGATGACGAACCAGCGATTGTACGCCTAACGCCCTCGGCGGGCCTTTTGACTCGCAACGTGCCGGAGCATTTTGATCTGTTGCCTGCGTGGCTGGGGCCTCTGGCGCGCTGGATGCGGCCGGCGAATCCGGCTTACGCGAACATGAAGGCGATCGAACTCGGCGAGGCCGATCTGCGGGTTAAAGCGCTTGACGTGCAACTCACGCCCGAAGGCGACGAACGCGGGCGTTCGGCGGTGGTGCGGCTGGTCGCGCAACCGGCGCAACCGGATAGCGCGGTTAAGGAAGTCGTTTTTGATGTGAACGTAGCGGGCCCGGTCAATGCGGTGTTGAAGCTGGGGCTCGATCAAGGGTTCACGCTCGGCACGCGTTGAGGAATCACTGTTGCCAGCGGCGCTTTTTCGGGAAAACATTCGCGGATGCGCCGCCTTCTTTTTCTCCTCGGATGCACTCTGCTTTTGAGTGGTTGTATCACGGTCAAACTTCAACCGGTCGAGGCCCACATCACGGTCGATGTGAATGTGAAGGTCGACAAAGCGCTCGATGATTTCTTTGGCGATATCGACAAGAAATCCGCCACGATCCGCAAACCTGCCACTCCCTGATTTCCCCCATGAAAACGATCTTTTTTCGCAGTGTTTTCTTCCTGTTCGCTCTCGGTCTTATTTCATCGCTGCGGGCCGAGGACGTCGGTGCTGTAAAAGCGCGGATGGTGGAACGGCTGCCTCAGGTTGATGCGTTGAAAGCTCAGGGAGCTGTCGGCGAGAACAATCGCGGACTTCTCGAGGTACGAGGTGGTTCGGCTGATACCGGTGCCGTCGTCTCGGCTGAAAACAAAGATCGCGAAGTGGTGTATGCAGCCGTCGCGAAGCAAGCGGGCATTTCTGCGGATCAAGTGGGTAAGAAGCGCGCGGCCAGCCTTGCTCAGAACAGCAGTCCCGGAGTGTGGGTGCAGGACTCGGCAGGTAATTGGACGAAGAAGTGATGCCTGGTTTTGCTCGCTGGAATTTTAGAGCGGTTTGGATGATCGTGCAGCCTGTTTACGTCCGCATCCCCGCCACGCGCGGTCGGAGGACAGACGGCCAAACACGAAGCCTGCGCGGGACCTAAAAGGCCGCCGAATACATGGGTTAATTGTCCCCTATAACAGGCCGAAAGATGAAAAGGGGAGGCGGGCTGAGCTTGCGAAACGAAAAGGGGCGCGAGAGAACCGAGTCATGACCGTCGACGAACGTCTCGCTGCCCACCTCTCCAAAACGCCCGACATCGCTCAAGCCAGCTGGGTTGCCGCTAACGCGACCGTGGTCGGCGACGTCACGCTCGGCCCGAAGAGCAGTGTCTTTTATGGTGCTGTGTTGCGCGGTGACATTGCGCGGATCGTGGTCGGCGAGGGCAGCAACATTCAGGACAACGTTGTCGTGCATCTGGCCGACGGCATGGACGCGATCATCGGAAAGTGGGTCACGGTAGGCCATGCGGCGATCGTTCATGCCTGCACAATCGAGGACGAATGTTTGATTGGTATGGGAGCGACGGTGCTCGACGGCGCACGCGTGGGCGCACGCAGCATCGTGGGAGCCGGTGCGGTGGTGACGCCCCGCACGGTGATCCCTCCGGGCTCAATGGTGCTCGGTGCACCGGCCAAAGTTGTTCGTCAACTGAGTGATGAGGAACAACGTGGATTAAAAAAGTGGGCCGAAAAATACACGGCGGTGTCGGCCGCGCATGCGGCGCTGAAGCGTTAGGCCGTCCCCCCAAAGGTTCGCCGGAGTGACCGTTCCAAGTTTCGTAAAAATCACGCCGAATGCCGGCGTCAGAAATCAGCCCTCACGCCCCGATTATTCGTCATCTATTAAATGACAAACATTCATAACCTAATCGAATTACCATCTAAGTATTAATGGTTACACAGCTGACGTTTGTCATTTAATAGATGACATAACTAATTTAAAGATCTAATATCGACAGGGGGTGGTGTTGGGTGTGGCCGGGTTTTTAGACGCGAGGTTTAGCGGCGCGAACAGCCCGCAGGTTTTTGGGTGAGAACACTCAAAAACGGCGCTTAAGCGGTACTTGGTAAGGGTGTTGTGCCAGTAATCGAGCGGATGACGACGGGGTTCGCTGTTGGGTGACGGCCTTGGGCACGTTTGGCACGGTCGGGGGTTTTCCACTTCGGGCCTGCGGAATGGGTGTTTTACCCTATACCCACGAATCAGGGAAACCCCTAATGTGAATTAATTGCGCTTTCTGTGGGAATCCGCATCTTTTTTGAAACGTTCACTAGTTTATTACATATATACACAATGACGGTGGCCTTCACGACGAAGGTTGCCGCTTTTCGATCACAATGTTTTTACGGACTCATCAACGCACCCTTCTTCTCGCCGGTATCGCGGCGGGTGTTTTTGTGGCGTCTTTATTGATTGATCGACCAACCCATGCGACTGCCGAAATGACAGGTGCTTTATCGGGTGAACTCCCTAGAATTGAAGCGCCTCAGGTTGGGGCATTTCAATCGGTTAGGCTTGCATCGCCTTCTGTTTCGCAGCGCGTGAAAAATGTTTCGGTTGCTGCTTCCGTCCGACAGATTTTGCCACGGCTTGAAGAGACGGTCGTCGACTGGCGGGGCTATCAGCCGCAGAAAATGACGATCGCTCCGTATTCCGACCTGGCATTGGAGTTCGAAATGACGTCAGTCCGGCAGGAAAACGGTCGTACGATCTGGCGCGGGCGGAACGCGCTCAGCGGTGCATTTCTCGTCACCGTCGCCACGCAAAATGAGTGGCATGCGGTTTTGGAAATCCCGGCCGCGAGTAGTTTTGAATTTCATATCTCCGGTCAAGTCGGCACCGTGACCGAAACCGATCCCTTGGTGCTTTGTGGAAACGACAAGCTCGTGGCCTCCGCTGCGATGGCGAGTGTCACGGATGCCGTGGCGAGTCAGGCGGCTGTCGCCACGGATGCCGTTACCGCTGAGGGCGCGGTGAACACGGTCGATGTTCTCTTTTTCTACGACGCTGCCACGTTCACGGCCAACAACAACAATACCCAGCGGATCGAGACAACGATCGCGGGCTTGGTTGAGTCGGCCAACTCGGTTCTCCAGAACAGCGGTGTGAACAATCTGCGCTGGAATTTTGTCGCGGCGTATCCGGTTCCCACCTACGCCACCACTAATAATTTGCAGGATGATTTGAATCTGATGTCCAATTCCGGCAACGCCGTGGGCAAGCTTGTGGCGGACAAGTGCACGTTGCATGGCGTTGACCAAGCGGTGCTTTTTGTGGCGACCAGGCGGAGTGACAATTTCGATGGGCTGGCTTGGATTCCCAGTACCGGCGTTGCGCACGGTTCTGCGGTGGTGTGGAACAGCGGCTACGTGGTGCTCGCGCATGAGTTGGCTCATAACTTTGGTTGTCGTCATGATCGCCAGACGGAAGGCGCGGCCACGGGCGACGGCAAGTACAGCTACGGATTCCGTTTCGAGCTCAACGGCAAAGATACCGGTACGGTCATGTCGTATGCGGCGAATCGAGTTCCTTTTTTCAGTAACCCGAATTGCACGTATGCTGGTGTTTCCTTGGGTGTGTCAGCGGATTCTGACCATGAAGCCAATAACTCGCGTGTCCTTTCCGAGCATTCGCAGATGATGGCCGGATCTCGTAGCGCCGAGCAGAAGCCGATCATAACGACCCAGCCTCAATCTACCAAGGCCAGTCGGGGTGCGGAGATTTCTTTAAACGTATCGGCGACGGGTAGCGTTCTGAATTACCAGTGGAAAAAGAACGGCATCGACCTCCCGGGTGCGACGACGGCGGTATTTGCGAAGGCGAACGCCGCTGGAGCCGACGACGGCGTGTACAGCGTCGTTGTATCAAATGCCCTGGGCCAGGTTACAAGTGAGAACGCCACGGTGGTCGTGGTTGAATCCGCTGCCGACGTATCAGCAGCCTCCGTTGCGAGCGCAAGCAGCGCCAGCAGCAGTTCAGCTGGCGGCAGTGGTGGCGGTGGAGCCGTTTCGCCTTGGGTGTTGGTGGCGTTTGCCGCACTTGGCGCATTGCGTTTGATCGGTCGCGCGCGTCGCAGCTGATAAAATCGGTCAAAACAGTATGAGAACGTACCTTCGGGTATCGCGCGCCACCTGCGTTGTGCGGCTGTGCCGAGCTAGGGGAGATCGGCAAGATCTGACAAGCGGTGCGTAAAATAAATTGGATTGGCAACGGGGGCGCTAACCCGTTGAACGGAGATCAAATTGAGCACAAAAACTAATCCAATCGCCGTTTCGGGCCTGAGTCGTGAGTGGCTGTGGCCCATCTTGCTGGCGGCGACTATCTTTCTCGCATCGGGCCGGAGTCGAGTGGCTTCACCTGATATAGTTAATATAGATAAACTTGCGCATTTTTTTGTTTACGGTCTTTTGGGCACTTTAGTGGCGCGGGTGCCGGCCGTGGCGAGGTTGAGGCCGTTGGGCGTGTTTTCCGCCATTTTCATCGCTTCGCTCTACGGCATCACCGACGAATTTCACCAGAGCTTCACTCCTGGCCGATCCGTTGAACTGGTTGACTGGCTAATGGATACCTGCGGCGCGACGCTGGCGGTTTTCGTTTATGCACGCTGGGAATGGTATCGAGGTCTTTTGGAAGATTCGCTCGTGCGCCGTTCGCAGGTTGAAAACACCGGATCGTCTGAGCCAGACTTGCGGCCATGACGCCCGCAGAAGCCCAGACCCGTATCGACGCACTCCGCGCCGAAGTTGCACATCACGACACGCTCTATTACCGGCACGCGCAACCGGAAATCACGGATTTCGAGTACGACCAACTGAAGCGCCGATTGGCGGACTTGGAGACGGAGTTTGCCGTGGCAGTCGAGGTCGCTGGGGAAAGCTCGCCCACGAATTTGGTGGGCGATGACCGCACAGAAGGGTTCGTCACCTGCCGCCATCGCGAACGGATGATGAGTCTCGACAATACCTACTCGCCAGAGGAACTGGGCAAGTTTCACGAGCGATTGGTTCGACTGATCGGGCGCGACCAGCTCGCCTACGTGGTCGAGCCGAAGATCGACGGTCTGGCCGTAAGCCTAACCTACGCAAAGGGAAAACTCGTCCGCGCCGTCACTCGCGGAAATGGGGTCGAGGGCGACGATATCACCGCCAACGCCCGCACGATCCATTCGTTACCGAGCGACCTCAATGGCGGACCTGATGCGCCGATTCCCGACCTGATCGAAATCCGCGGCGAAGTTTTTATGACCCTCGCGGAGTTTCAGCGCATCAACAAACTGCGCGAAGAAGCTGGCGAACCACTCTACGCCAATCCCAGAAACCTAGCCGCAGGTACAATCAAACAACTCGACCCGCGCGAAGTCGCGCAGCGAAAGCTCGAAATTGTTTTGTACGGCTTCGGCTACAGCGAATCCTCGACCGCGTTGCCGACCACGCAGAGCGGATACCACGAGTTAGTGCGCGCGTGGGGGCTGCCCACGGTGGAAAAATATTGGCTCGTGCAAGGCGCTGCCGAAACCTGGGCTGCGGTGCAGGAACTCGACAAGTTGCGTGGAAACTTCGCCTACGCTACGGACGGCGCGGTCGTGAAACTCGACTCGATTCCGTTGCAACGCGAAGCAGGCGCTACCTCCAAATCGCCGCGCTGGGCGATGGCCTACAAATTTGCCGCTGAACGCGTCGAGACGCGCCTCAATGCAATCACGATCCAGATCGGCCGCACCGGCGTGCTCACGCCGGTGGCCGAATTGGAACCGGTGCATCTTGCGGGTTCGACCGTGGCGCGTGCGACGTTGCACAACCGCGACGAAATTGCGCGCAAAGATATTCGCGTGGGTGATTTCGTTTTCGTTGAGAAGGCCGGCGAAGTGATCCCTGCAGTTATCGCGGTGAACACGGCCCGCCGGACACCTGAATGCGTGCCTTACACGTTTCCCGAAAAATGCCCGGTCTGCGGCACGTCAATCGTGCAACTCGACGGCGAAGTCGCGCTGCGTTGTCCCAATTACGATTGTTCGGTTCAAGTGCGACGCCGCGTGCAGCATTTCGCGTCAAAAGCCTGCCTAGACATCGATGGTCTCGGCATCGCGATGGTCGATGCACTGGTTGAAAAAGGCTGGGTGAAAAGTGTGGCCGATATCTATCGGTTGCGGCGCGAGGATTTACTGACGCTCGGCAAGAGCGTGGAAAAATCCACCGACAAACTGCTCGCCGCGATTGAGGCGAGCAAGCGGGCTGAACTTTGGCGCTTCGTTCACGGCCTCGGCCTCACGCATGTCGGCACGGCGGCCGCCAAAGATCTCGCGCAAAAATTTGGCAGTCTCGATGCGCTCGCTCGTGCCAGGTTTGAGGATTTCGTCGCGGACAAGAAAAGCGTGATTGAAGGCATTGGCGAGACGATGGCGCACGCGATCATGGAGCATTTCAACGATCCGAACAACCGCGCGCTGGTGAGCGAGTTGATTGAACTCGGCGTGCAACCGTCCGCGCCGGTGAAGAGGGTGGCGAGCAGTTCGGTGTTTGCCGGTAAGACTTTTGTGCTGACGGGCACGTTGCCCACGATGAGCCGCGAACAGGCCTCGGAAAAAGTCGAGGCCGCCGGCGGCAAAGTCAGTGGCAGCGTGAGCAAGAAAACGAACTACGTGCTCGCCGGTGAGGAAGCTGGCTCGAAGTTGGAAAAGGCAAAATCGCTGGGCGTCACAGTGATCGACGAAGTGGAGTTTCTGCGGCTGTTGGATGGTGGCTGAGCTTTTTGGTGAGTTCGCCCGACGGCACCCAATCCTTCGCTGGATACCATGTCGCCCGTGTGACGCTTATGTTTGATCGGTAGAGCCGGTCGGATTTGATCTTTTCTGATAAAATGCTGTGCATGTTATCGTTCCGGTGGGGTATTTTTCCGTACTCTTTATGCGAATTGATCAAAATCAACAAACAGCGGCCTGATCTTGTCCGAATTATCCCCCGTCCGAATTGCCCACCTAAATGACGGCCTTAAAATTTGCAGTTCCACTCGTCGCGTTGCTGGTAGGCGGTTGGTTCGTTTACGACGGCATGCGTGCCCTTCAAAAGGGCGACTATACCACTCCGTCTTCCGGAGCACACGCTGGTCAGCTAGGGCCTTGGGCTAAGCTCGTCGCTTTAGTCGGAATCGATCCACGGGGCATGCCGATGAAGATTGCACATATTGCATTGGGAATTCTCTGGCTGGCTTCGGCGATTCTGTTTGTAGCGAAGCCTCACCTCGGCTGGTTCGCGTTGTTCGTAAGTTCTGTGTGTTCGTTTTGGTACCTACCAATCGGTACCTTGCTAGCGGTTGTGGAGCTGGGACTGTTATTTACATCTCAGATCAGGAATCTGAAATAATGGCTCGTCTTTTTTTCGCCCGCCAATCTGACCGTGCCGCTGCCCTCAGCCGAGGCGTTCGCTCCAGTAGTTGGGATGCCGTTTGATATGTGCCACGGCGACGATGCGCAGAGCCGTGGACCGTTCGGCGAAGATCACGATGTACGGGAAGCGCCGGGCCCGAGCGCGGCGCGTTCCGTGTCGCCAAGGGCCATGCCGTCGCGGCATCGTTTCGATCTGCGCGACCAGACGGCGGATTTCCATGTCAAAGCGTTCGGCCGCGCCGACATTTTTCTCGGCGTAATGGGCCACAGCCGCGAAAAACTCCGCCTCCGCTTCCGGGTGGAAGATTGCGGTTTTTTTCACCGACCGGAGAGCAATCGGCGGGCGCGGGCAAATACGCGTGTAGCGGGTACACCTTCGACTTTGCCGCTGTCCATTTCATCGAGTCGGCGTTTCACTGTGTCGGACCACGCTTCCTCCACCGCAGGGTCGAAGCCGGTCGGCCACAAGCGGGCATTGAGCCGTTCGACGACTTGCAGCTGCATCTTGCGGGGAAGGCGGACGATATTGGCTTCGATTTGCTTCAATGTGCTCATGGCAAAAGTCTGTGGTTTGTTCTGGGGCTGGCAACTGCTCTTACATCCGAAAAATGGGGGCAAACTTTGCACATTGATTTTTTCAGCTTTCAAAAAAAGACCCGAACGCATCCGCGAATCGACCACGAACGTGGAGTGTGGCGGCTATTTGAATGAGGAATTCATGAAGGCGGGCACGAACCTATGAAATGGTTTTATGCACTCCGCGCGCTTCGTGTTCAAACGGTTTTCGCTGAATACATGGCGACCAGGGCGGCGCCGATGGCTTGGGCGAGTTCCCCGAGGCTGGCGGCGACGATCTTCATACGCTCGCGTTGCGCGGGGAATAGGTAGGGCGCGGCGGCTTCGCGCATCAGGCGCAAATAGCGTTCGCGGAATTCCGGCGTGGTCGCCTCGGGGTCGATCAAGCCACCACCGATAACTACATAACCAGGATCAAGCGCCATCGCGAGGTTGGCGATGTGCAGGCCCATGGCGCGCGCTTGAAAGTCGAAAATCTCCAGCGCGAGTGGGTCGCCTTTTTGGGCGCGGGTGCGCAGCGAGAGGACTTTTTCTTTGATCGGGGCGGGGGAGGTCGCTAACTCGTGCGAAGGGAATTTTTTGAGCGTGTCTTCGAGGAGTTGCGGCAGGCCGGAGATCGTGGTGTAGGCTTCGACGCAGCCCCAATCGCGTCCGCAGCCGCATTTGTAGGGGCGCACGCCGCCGAGGAGATGGAGCGGGGCGGGCATGTGGGCACCTTCCATGCCGGCGAGGGTGTCACCGTCGAGCGGCTGGCCGTTTTGGTCGATGAACGCGCAGCCGAGGCCGGAGCCGGGCGCGAGCATGAGAACGGACGCCTTGCGATGGCCGCGAACTTGGCTGGCTTCACCGACACCGCCGAAATTGCCGTCGTTGCCGACAATGAGTGGTACGGCACGGTCGGCGGCGGCGTTGATGGCTGCGCTGTAATCGGCGTGAAAATCCCAGCCTTCGAAGCTGGCGGGGAGGTTGGCGGTGCGTTCGAGCACGCCGTAGCTTTTGTAGGGGCCGGGAATGGCGAGGCCGACACCGCAGACGTTGGCCCAGGTGAGTTGATGCGTGGCGAGAAAACCGGTGGCACCTTGTATCCAACCTTTAACGACAGCCTCGCGTCCGGCCTGCGAGTTGGTGGAGCTTTGCAGGAGCTGGTGCGAGATGATGGAGCCGTCTTTGGCCCAGATCCCGCCGGTTTTGGAGGTGGTGGCACCGCTGTCGGTTCCGATGAAAACGTCTTTGCTGTTGTCCATGGGAAAAGGATGGAGGCCGTGGCGGCAAAAACCAAGATTTCCGCGCGGCTACGTTTGAGCAGGCGTGGGATCTGGCGGCGTTTTTGGCGGGGGATTTTTAAACGAATACCAGAGGTAGATGCCGACGCCGACGCAGATGCCGGAATCGGCGACGTTGAACGTCGGGTAGATGTAGGTGCCGAAATGGAGGTCGAGAAAGTCGATCACGTGGCCGTAGACGAGGCGGTCGACGAGGTTACCGATGATGCCGCCGCAGAGGAGGCCGAAACTGATCTGTACCGGTAAAAGGCGAAGGCCGAGCGAGCGGCGCCAGAGAAAGATCGCGGCGAGGGTGCTGAGCGCGAGCAGGGCGAGCATCGTGCTTTTGCCGGCGAAGAGGCTCCAGGCGGCACCGGTGTTGCCGACGTGGACGAGGTTGAAAAAGCCCGGGATGATCGGGATGTGATGCGGCGGGCCGTAGGTGCCGGTCTGAAGTGTCATCACGATCAAAAATTTCGTGACTTGATCGAGCACGAAGACCGCCAGGCCGAGCCAGAGAAGCCAGCGGTACGCAAAAATACGTTCAAGCCGCGACGTTGGTTCGGCGCGGTTCGATGGGGAGGTTGTAGCTGGTTGGCCGACCGCGCTCACTCGTCATCGCCGCCGCCGCTGTCTTCGAGTTTGGCGCCGTCTTCGCCGAGTTCGCCGAAGAGTCCGGCGGAGGAGCGGGAGCGCATGCGGTTCCGCTCGATGTCTTTTTGGGCTTCGGCGGTGTAGCGGGTGAAGGGGACGGCGGAGAGGCGTTCTTTGGCGATGGGTTTGCCGGAGGCTTCGCAGGTGCCGTAAGTGCCGTCTTTCACGCGCTTGATGGCGGCTTCGATTTCGGTCAACGCATCCTGTTCGCTGGAGACGAGGCTGAGGGCGAAATCGCGGTCAAAGGTGTCGGTTCCGGCGTCGGCCATGTGCTGACCGTAGCTGGAGAGGTCGCCGGAGTCGTCCTTGCTGGAACGTTTCAGGGTTTCTTCGCTGTGGAGCGTGATGCCTTCCGTGAGGTGAGCGCGCAGATCGAGGAGCAGTTTATAATAGCGGCGATATTTCTCGGGAACGCTTTCGATATCGACTTCCATCGGGGGCCGGGTCGCCGGTTTTTTTGGATTGAAACCGAGGATGTCAGCGAGCGAGGCGGCCTTGATGTGGTTAGGCGCGGCAGGCTTGGCGGTCTTGGTGACGTCGATGAGTTTCGAAGCGGATTTAACCGGGGCTTTGGCGGCTTTAGCGGCTTCGGTTTCGGCCGTGGTTTTGGCGACAGTTTTCGCGATTTCGCGGACTTCATCGAGGGAGAAAGCGATGGGCTTGGAAGCCTTCTTGCTTCCCAGAATACGGCTGCGAAGGAGTTCGCGGGCGTTTTCTTTTTTGTCGTTGGCTTTCTTGTTGGTAGTGGTCGGCACAGTTGATTTTGGCTTGGGTGGAACGGCTTGTTTTAACAGAGGAGCCGGTGGAGTCGTCGCGGGCTTTTTCGCGGGGGCGGGTTCTTTGGCGTGAGCAGTCTCTTTGATGGGGGGCGTCGACTTGACGCGGGTGATTTCTTTTTCGTGAGCCGTCTTTTTTGCAGGGGCCGGTTTCTTGGCGGGGGCAGGTTTTTTTGCAGGGGCGTGTTTCTTGGCGGAGGCAGGTTTTTTTGCTGGGGCGGACACAGCTTTCTTTGGGACAGATTTTTTAACCGCTTTGTGAGGAGCGGGCTTCTTGGCAACGGGAGCGGTTTTTTTGTGTTTGGCCATGGGATAAATCGGTTGGGGTTGGCTAAAATTTAGGAGGAAGCAAGAAGGGCTTCGGCGCAGCGCGGGCAGAGGTCGCCGTGGGTGGTGGTCGTGAGCGCGTGCACCGAGCGCCAGCAACGCGGGCAGCGGGTGTGGCCGAGCTCCTGACAATGGCGGACGGTGATGGCTAGCGGTGAAGCGGGAATGGCGGTAAGATCGACCTGCGAAACGATGAAAAGCTCCGGGAGAAATTCGCGGTGTTTTTCGAGGAGCTTGAACGTGGAGTCATCAGCGGGCGCGCTGAGCGTGATGGCGGCGTCGAGGGATTTGCCGAGTTTGCCGACGGCGCGTTGGGGCTCGATGGCCTCGTTGACTTGAGCGCGGATTTTCAGGAGTGCGGCGACGTCGGCGTCGAGTTCGGTGTTGGTCCACGCGGCGGGCGCGACGGGCCAATCGTGCAAATGGATCGAGTCGGCGGCGAATTCTGTTTTGGCGGTGGCGAACGACCAGGCTTCGTCGGAAGTTAGGGTGAGGATCGGCGCGAGAATCTTTACCAGCGTTTCAAAAATGGCGTGAATCGCGGTCTGCGACGAGCGGCGGAGCGGGCTGTGCGTGCCGTGCGTGTAGAGCCGATCCTTCAGAATGTCGTGGTAAACGGCCGAGAGCGTGACCGAGCAGAAGTGGCTGCAGAGCTGGTAAACGCGGTGGTATTCGTAAGCGTCGTACGCGGCGGTGCAGTCGCGGAGGAGCGCGGCGGTCTGGTGCAACGCCCAGCGGTCGAGCGTATCCATTTTCTGGATCGCCACGGCGTCGCGCGTCGGGTCGAAGTCGAAGAGATTGGAGATTTGAAAGCGCAGGGTGTTGCGCAGAAGGCGGTAGGCCTCGCTGGCATTGTTCAGGATCTTGTCGGAGATCGTGATGTCCTGCGTGAAATCCTGCGACGCGATCCAGAGGCGGATAACATCCGCGCCGTACTGCGCGATGTAGTTGTCGGAGGTCGGCGGCTTCTCGTACTGACCGGACTTGGAGATTTTTTTGCCGTCTTCACCGACGATGAAACCGTGGGTGAGCACGCATTTGTACGGTGCGCTGTCGGCGGCGATGATGCCGGTCCAGAGGGAAGACTGGAACCAACCACGATGTTGGTCGCTGCCTTCGAGGTAGAGATCGGCTGGACGGCTCGTACCACCTTGCTGATGGTTCAGCACGGCCATGTGGGACGAACCAGAGTCAATCCACACATCGAGCGTGTCGCGGCCGCAGGTGAGGGCGGAGGCCGCGGGCCAACCGGCGGGAAGGGTGACGCCTTCGAGGATCTGCGCGGGCGTGGCGTTGTACCAGAGATTGGTGCCTTGCTGCTCAATCTTGGCGGCGACGGCGCGAACAACCTCGGCGTCGAGATAGCCTTTTTTATTTTCGTCGTAGAACGCGATGATCGGCACGCCCCAGGAGCGCTGACGGCTGATGCACCAATCGGGCCGCGATTCAACGGCGCCACGGATGCGTGATTCGCCCCAGGTGGGAACCCATTGTACTTTGCCGATGGCGTCGAGTGCGGCGGTGCGGGTGCCGCTCTTGTCGAGCGAGACGAACCATTGGTCAACGGCACGGAAAATGATCGGCGTCTTCGAGCGCCAGCAATGCGGGTAGCTGTGCGTGATCTTCGATTTCGCGAGGAGCGCGCCGGCTGTCGCGAGTTTTTTGAGGACGGCAAGATTGGCGGGCGAAGGCTTCTTGGCGGCGATGTCTTCGACGGTTTCGAGGCAAGTCAGGCCAACGAGGTCGGCGGGAACTTTGCCGTCGTCGAGGTACTTGCCGTTGTCGCCGACGGGGCAGTAGATCTCGAGTTTGTACTTGAGGCCGGTGAGGTAATCTTCGGCGCCGTGACCGGGCGCGGTGTGCACGCAACCGGTGCCGCTGTCGGTGGTGACATAGTCGGCAAGAACGATGGGCGAGGCGCGGTCGATGAAGGGATGGCGCGGCTGGAGGCCTTCGAGTTTGGCACCGGGCAGCGTGGCGACAACGGAGGGTTGGGCTTCGATTTTCGCCGAAGTGAGGACAGAACTGAGGAGTGGTTGGGCGACGACGATGCGTTCGGTGCCGAGGTCGGCCACCACGTAGTCGATTTCTGGATGCAGCGCGATCGCGAGGTTGGCCGGGATTGTCCACGGCGTGGTGGTCCAGATAACGATGAAAAGCGGTTTGTCGGAGGGCAGGCCAAATTTTTCGGCTTCGCTCGTCGACACGGCGAATTTCACCCAGATGGCGATGGAGACGTGGTCTTTGTACTCGATTTCGGCTTCGGCGAGGGCGGTCTCAAACGGGATGGACCAGTAAACCGGTTTCTTGCTGCGGTAAACTAGGCCCTTTTCGACGAACTTCGCGAACGTGCGGATGATGTCGGCTTCGTAGGCGGGGTTCTTGGTTTTGTATTCGGAGGCCCAATCAGCGAGCACGCCGAGGCGTTTGAACTGCGTGGTTTGGGTCTTGATCCAGGTTTCGGAAAACTGATCGCAGAGCGAACGCATCTCGGCGGTGGAGACTTGTTTGTTCTCGGCCTGCAGCTGGCGCATCACCTTTTGTTCGATCGGCAGGCCGTGGCAGTCCCAGCCCGGAACGTACGGCGTGCGGAAGCCGCGCATGGTTTTGTAACGAAGCGTGATGTCTTTGAGCGATTTGTTCAGCGCAGTGCCGATGTGGACGTCGCCATTGGTGAAGGGCGGCCCGTCGTGCAGGACGAAAACGGGAGCGGCGGCGCGCTTCTGTTGAATGGCGGCGTAGAGCCCTAACTTTTCCCAATGAGCCAAACGTGCGGGCTCGCGGCCCACGAGATTTGCCCGCATTGGAAAATCCGTTTTTGGGAGCTGGAGAGTGTCTTTCAGGTCTTGCGCCATGCCAAAGAAAAGCGCGGAAGGCTAAGCGGGGTGCAACCTGAGTCAAGGGAAGACGCAGGCTTTTCGAACCGGTTGGGCGAGGATTTGCAGCTGCGGATAATCTGTAGGAGAGCAACAGCATCGGATCTACCGTGCACAATGAAATCAACGCTATGGCCGCCTGTTGTCATCGTTCCGTTAGAAACCGGCGCGCCGCGCCCGACTTTTTCCTGACAGCCGTTGCAGGCAATCCGATACGCGGCGGACTTTCTGCTGCTTCTCTCTTTTCATTATTGGCGGTTTCTACCGTCTCGTTTCTGTTCAGCCCTGCACCCATGATCTCGGGTTACTATGGCTTCGGCTGGGTCTTCCTTCGGCAAGGCGACCATCTAGACTTTCAGGTTTTCTTCTCATGTTCACTGACAAGCAGGTGCGCTCTGCCGGGCGCTTCGAAAAAAAAAGGCCGACCCATTTCGGGCCGGCCTTTTGCTTGAGTCTATTTGCCGAGCATTCCTGCTTGCGCGGCGTGTGCCTTAATTAAACGGCGGTCTCGCCGCGTTCGTCGGTGCGGATGCGCACCACTTCTTCGACCGGGAGGACGAAGACCTTGCCGTCACCGATCTTGCCGGTTTTGGCAGCTTTGACGACGGCCTCGATGACTTTCGCCACAATGGCGTCGCCCACAACGATTTCGACTTTCACCTTGGGGAGAAAATCGACCGTGTATTCGCTGCCACGATAGATTTCCGTATGACCCTTCTGGCGGCCGAAGCCTTTGACTTCCGTAACGGTCATGCCTTCGACACCGATTTCGGATAGAGCGGTTTTTACCTCTTCAAGTTTGAAGGGTTTGATGATCGCGATGATGAGTTTCATATAAGAGTTTTGATTGCCAGTGAGGCTGATTAATCGACGTAACCTTCTTCACCATGTTCGTTGATGTCGAGACCCATGCGTTCGACTTCAGCTGCCGGGCGAAGACCGATCAGGGCTTTGACGATGTAGGCCAAAACGACGGTCGCCAAGACTGAAAGCACTAAAGTTAGGCCAATCGCCTTGAGCTGTTCGAGCCAGAGGGTGTGGCCAACAATTTCCTTGAGGTTCATAGCCAGGTTTGCGTTGACCTCATGCGTGGCCAGAAAACCCGTGAGCAGGGCGCCCAAGGTGCCGCCGACCGCGTGTACGCCGAAGGTGTCGAGCGCATCGTCGTAGCCAAACTTGGCCTTGATGATCGTCACGAAGAGGTAGGG
>JANNHA010000048.1:0-58649 GCA_031404135.1 Verrucomicrobiota bacterium
GATCACGAACATGCCAAAGCCAAAGAGCCCAAAAACGATCGACGGCACTCCCGCCAGGTTGAGGATGGCCAGACGGACGAACCGGATGAACTGCCCGTCCCGCGCGTACTCGTTGAGGTAAATCGCGGCGCAAACGCCCAGCACGAGCGCGATGGTCATGGAACCGATCACGAGGAACACGGTGCCCACAATGCAGGGGAAGATGCCGCCGGCGGAATAAACGTAGCTCTCGGATTTCACCTTCGCCGCCTCCGGATGCTGTTCTTTGAAGGCCCGGAATTCACGGTCACCCATCTCCCGCTTCCGGCCCTCCCACTCGAAAATGTAGAGTGACTCCGGCGCCTCGGTAAAAAACGCGGTGTTGATAAACGGGGCCTCGGCTTTGAAAACGGTCCGCGAACCCTTGACAAAGATGTCGAGGAACACCGCCGCGCCGCAAATCAGGATGAAGTACGTTGCGGCCCGAAAGATCCAGAACGTGGCGGTTTCCGCCCGGCGGGCCGCGTTTTGGCGGGGTCGAAAGAGGTGGAGGGGAGCGTTCATGGTCAGCCCACCGAAATACGATAGCGGCGCACAATTTTTTGCGCGGCATAGTTGATGAGCAGAGACAGCAGGAACAGCACGAGGCCCACGACGAAGAGCGCCCGGTAATGGATGCTGCCCCGCACAACCTCACCCATTTCCTGCGCGATGATGCCGGTCATGGTGTGTACGGGCTGAGTGAATACGCCAAGACCCGCCGTAAAATCAGGTATCGCGATGCGATTGCCCGCACAGAGCAACACGACCATCGTCTCGCCCATCACGCGGCCAAAACCGAGCAGCACCGCCGAGATGATGCCGGACAAACCGGCAGGGACAATAATCTTGAGAATCGTCTGGAGACGGTTCGCGCCGAGAGCGAACGAGGCTTCCTTGAAGGATCGAGGCACGTTGTTAATCGCGTCTTCGGCCAGCGTGAAAATCGTCGGAACTGAGAGGAGCGCGAGCAGACAGCCGGCGGTGAGGGCGTTGAGGCGCTCGGCCATCGGGAATCCGGGCACCCAGGAAAGCCATTCCGTGTGCGAAACGGTTCGCAGCAAGGTGCCGAGCACGGCGATGCCGAAAAAGCCAAGCACGACCGAGGGGATCGCCGAGATAAACTCAATGGAGGGTTTAATCAGCCGCTGTTCGGTGGGCGTGGCGATCTGGTTGACATAGATGGCGGCACCTACGCCGAGCGGAACGGCGATCAGCAGCGCGACGATCGAAACCAGCAACGAACCGGCAAAAAGCGGCAGAATGCCGTACCAGTCCTGCCAGAAACTCGCGGTGAGCCATTCCCGACCGAAGACGAAGCCGGAAAACGACGAGGAAAACGGCACGGGCTTGAGATAGTCCCATTGTTCAAGCTTGAGGATCGTCTCGGGAAACTGGGCGACGTGCTCGCGGGCGAGTTCCTTGAAACGTTCCAAGCGTTTCTGCAGTTCGGGTGTGGGCAACGCCGGTGCAGCAGCGAGCGCAACGTTAACCCGTTCGGTGACGGTGGCGCTGGCCGCTCTGAATTCGGCCAGACGGCCCATCACCGGTTGAAGTGCGACTTTGAAATCGACCTGGTCGATAACGACATTTGCCGCATCGGCATCTCTTCCGGCCGTGAGTAACTGGGCGCGTTCGGTCCTCTTGTTTTCTGAGACGGTGAACTGCTCCTTGATGGCCGTGGTGGCTTCGGTGAGTTCCGACAGAATGCCGCGCACCGGATCGAACGCGTCGGCAAAATTGGCGGCAAAATCGTCGTACGCGACGAGTTGCGCATTGGCAGCGGCCAGAGGCAGCTGTTGCTCCTTGAGCAGGTGCTTAACCGTGCCCACCCGGATGTCGGACAGATAGCGTGTCAGGGCGGCGTGATCGGTGTCTTTTTGGCGGATGATATCGACGTACTCGAGGCCGGCGCGGCGATAAACCGTGATGTTGTCATGGTTTTGAGTGAAGAAATCCAAACCCTCTCGGAACAGGAACAAAGTGATCAACCCGAGCACGATGACCGCGACCAAGGCGTTACCGCCAAAGAAGGCCTGAATGCATTCGTCCATCGACAACCCGAAGAAGCGCGTGCGGGTCTTGACGATCGCAAAAACAGGCGGAGTGGTGGTGCTGGGGTTGGCCATTTCAGGAGGTGGGCTTAAGCAGGTTACAACGTCAGAGGCCCACTCGATCTCGACAAGTGGGCCCCCGTTACAATCTCGAAACAAACACAGCTAACCTGCAAAAAATCAGCGGACAGGAACGAAGCCCACTTTCTCTACGATCTTCTGGCCTTCGTCGCTCAGCGTGAAGTCCACGAACTTTGCGGCTTCGCCCGAGGGCTCGCCGTTGGTGTAGTAGAACGTGGGACGAGCGTAAGGATACTTCTTCGCGATGACCGAGTCCTTGCTGGGAGATTCACCATCGATCGGGATCACCTTGATGCCTTCGGCGTGGATGTAGGCGAGGCCGACATAACCGATGCCGTTCGGATTCTTCGCCACTTCGGAAAGGATCTGCTCGTTACCGGCCATCTTCTGGGAAGACGGAGCGTAATCGAGTTTGTCCATCGCGAGTTCCTTCCAGTCGGAATAGGTGCCCGAGGAGGTATTGCGGGTGTAAACCGAGATCTTGCCGGGGCTGCCGCCCACGGCGGACCAATCGGTGGCGCCGCCGGTGAAGATCTGCTTCACCTGACGCTTGGTGAGTGCCGTGACGGAGCTCTTGGCGTTCACGATGACCGCCATGCCGTCATAAGCGACGATCGTGGGTTTCAGGCTGACGCCCTTGGCCTGGCCGCCGGACATTTCGGTGGATTTCGCGCGGCGCGAGGACATGCCGATCTGAGCGGTACCGTCAATAATGGCGGTGATGCCGGTGGTGGAGCCTTCGGCAGCGATCTCGAACGAGGTGCTAGGGTTCTTGGCCTTGTACTCTTCGGCGAGTTGCGGGACGAGCTTGGCGCCGAGCGTGTCGGAGCCCTTGATGACGAGCTTTTCAGCCCGGACGAAGCCAGCGGTCGCGAGCACCGCAGCAAGGAGGAAAGGAAGTTGTTTCATAATGTTTATCTTTTGGAGACGAGTGTTGATTCGTTAGAACTTGGCGGAAAAATCGATCTGGAGGACATCGGCTTTGTGGTAACCCACGGCACCGATGCTGTTCTTGTCGATGTTCTCGGCATGGAAGAACGTAACGGTGCTGAAGACGGCGTCGGTCCAGTTGTAAGCGACCGAGAGGATGGCACCCGCACCGTTGGTGCGACCGCCGTTGTAATCGGAGTCGAGCAGGATGGCGGAATAGGCGCCGGGCTCGATGAAGCGATACTCAGCGGTCACCTGAAGATCACCCGGGTTGCGGGAGCCACCGAAGCGGAGGCCGAAGTTGAACATCTGGTTGTAGGCAGAAGGATCGCCCGCAGCGGAGGTGAATACGGGCGACTCGCTGGTGGCGCTCGTGCTGTAGAGGAAATCCGAACGCTTGGCCCCATGGAGGTTCAGGCCGTAGGTGCCGTAAACGGCAAGCGGCTGGTTGAGGACTTTGAAGGTGTACTCGACCGGCATGAGCAGGGTGAAGAGGTTGTCGTAGTTTGAAGTCGTTGAAGTGTCAGCCTGGTTGAGCGTCATGCTATTGTTTTCCTGACCGCTGAAGGCGACGAACCCCGGGGCGATGCGGATGCCGTAAACGTTGCTCTCGAAAATGTGGGTGTTCGATAGTTCGGCCTGGGCGATGTAGAGCATGCTCGGCGTGTTCAAGAAAGGTGCGACACGACCGGCGGCGCGGGCGTTGTTGGCGAGCAGGTACTGACCACCGCGAACGGCGAGCGACCACTTGCTGAAGATGTTGTTGAAAACGAATTCTTCGGAAAGGCCTTCAGGATTGATGTCGGTATCGATCCAGAAACCGTTCACACCGGGGTTGAAAAACGGGTGCGCATATTTGCCGATGCGGAAGTCAACCCTGTCGGCACCGAGCTTATTGGTGGCGGCGTATTGAATCCATACCTGGCCGATATAGGCGGTGTTGGCGTCCTTGGCGAAGTTGGTCGAACCGGGGGCACCGAAATCATCGTTGGTCGAAGTCGAACTGTTCGCGGTCTCCAAACGGAGTCCCGTGATCCAGTTGTTGGTAAGCGCCACGGTCGGGCCGAAACGGAAGCGGTAGCGGTAACGACTGCGATCGTTGTTAGGATTGGTCTGAACGGGCTCGGTGACGCTGGTGGCGGTGGTCGTGTTCTGCGTCTCGTTGTCGTACTGGTAACGAACGCGCACGTCGCCCGCGAGGGTGAAGCGCTGGACGCGACTGGAGAGATCGAGCTTTCCGGCCGAGGTGTTGGCGGCGAAATCTTTAACGAGTTCAGCGCGGAGGTTTTCGGCCTCCTGGTCGTTGACGAGGCCCTTCTTGACGAGCAGGTCGATCAGTGGACCGCTGTCTTGAGCAAAGGCCGCGGAAGCGGCGCCGATGAGTGCACTGCCGAGCAGTGCGAGCCATTTAGTGCGTGTAGTTGCCATACGAGTGAGATCAGAGGTTTGTCTAGTGTAATGAATGCGCCAGCTGGACACCGACGCGGCGGGATTCTGCCCCCACTAGGCTACAGGAGTGTGGCGTTTACGTTACGAACGTGTGAACTTCGCCATTTATTGGAAAAATTCGTGATCCGTCGCACCCAGGCGTTTCGACCAAACGGGCCGGGATGGAAACACCGCAGCGGAAACAGTAGGCCAGGTCCAGCCCGCCTAATACGCCGCCTACTGCAACCTATTCTTAGTACCAATTACCCGTGTTTTCCTTCATTTTGTTAGTTACAACGCAGTCATTTGCTGCATATAAAGTTTTTTCCACTCCAGCGGATGAATATTTCAATGATAGTTGAGGGAATTTCTGTGTTCAATTTGAGCGGATCGCGCGCGGCCGCCCTCCAGCGGCGCAAGCTCGTTTTTGTCCTAGGCGAAGCCGCTCTTCCACCTTCCCAACGCCCAAAAGCGTCCCCGCTCTAAGGCGCTCACAACGCAATCATCTCCGTTTCAGCCAACTCTTTCCATACCCCATGTCTATCCCTAAACACCCCCGGTCCCTCGTAAAAATCGGCCTTATCGCAGCGGCCGTGTTCATTGTCGCCGTTGGCGTTTCGGTTGATGCAGCCTCGACCGATTCATCCTTCACCGACGGCACACTCGGGGGTTTGCACAACACCGACCAGAGCAGCGACGCGACCGTCACCGACAACCTCTCGCCGGCACCCGTCATCACGACGCAGCCAGCCAGAGTATCTACCTAGGCAATTCGATCAACTTATTCGTTGTCCTAGCCGACACCAGCAACACCAGCTACCAGTGGCAAAAGAGCGTCGATAACGGCGTCACCTTCACCAATATCTCCTACGCCTCCTCGTCCCACTACAACATCTACACCTCGATCATCACCGACGCCGGCCAGTACCGCGTCATCGTCACCAACGCCGGCGGTACCACCACCAGCAACGTCGCCACTATCACCGTCACCCTCCCGCCGGCACCCGTCATCACGACCCAGCCAGCCAGCCAGAGTATCTTCCTGGGCAATTCGATCAACTTGTTCGTTAGCGTCACGGCCACCGGCCAAACCAGCTACCAGTGGCAAAAGAGCACCGACAACGGCGTCACCTTCACCAACATCACCTACGCCACCTCGTCCTACTACAGCATCTACTCCTCGATCATCACCGATGCCGGCCAGTACCGCGTCATCGTCACCAACGCCGGCGGCACCACCACCAGCAACGTCGCCACCGTCACCTTTGTTACCCCGCCGCCTCCGATCATTTCATCCCAGCCAACCAACCAAACCGTTTATCTTGGCGGATCGATCTCCCTTTCCGTCGGCAGTAACAACACCGGCACCACCACCATTCAGTGGCAAAAGAGCATCGATAACGGCGTCACCTTTACCAACGTCGCCAACGGAACCAACAATTACCTTTCCATCCAAAATTCGCAGCTAAGCGATGCCGGCCCGTTCAGGGTCATCGTCACCAACCCCGGCGGCTCCACGACCAGCAACAGCGTCACCGTCACCTTCCTCACGCCGCTGCCGCCCACCATCTCCAATCAACCAACCGGCACATCCGTACAAGGAGGAAACAGTATCTCTCTCTCCTGTTACGCCAATGGAAATGGGTACATCACCTATCAATGGCAAAAAGACGGCGTTAACCTCACCAATGGCAGCCGCATCTCAGGTGCGACCTCGACCCATTTGAGTATTTCCGGCGCGCTGTTTGTTGACGCCGGCCAGTATCGCCTGATCGCCACCAACGCCGGCGGCTCGGTCACCAGCAATGCCGCCACCGTCACTGTCACCCCGCCGACCCCACCCACGATCGACAGCCACCCTTCTTCCACCACGGTCGTCGCCGGAACCAGCAAATCGTTTTATGTGTCTGCGTTCGGTTTCGGCCGCACCTACCAATGGCAAAAAGACGGCGTCAACCTCACCAACGACACGCGAATCGCCGGTGCCACCTCCTCCTCGCTCACCATCAGCGGTATCCTGCCCTCCGATGCCGGCCAATATCGCGTCATCGTAGCCAACGAAGGCGGCTCCGTCACCAGCAACTCCGCCACCCTCACGGTGACGATTCCCGCCCCGCCGTCATTCGTCGTCCACCCCCCCGATATCACCGTACTCGAAGGAACCGCGCTCAATCTCAACGGCTCCGCCTCGTCTGCGAATTCCTATCAATGGTACAAAAACAACACCGCGATTCCTGGTGCCTCCTCGTATGTTTTCAGCAAAACCGCCGCCCTCACCGATGCGGGTCTCTACAAACTCGCCGCAACCAATGTCGGCGGCACGACCTACAGCCGCGAAGCCACCGTCACCGTCATACCGCCCACTGCTCCCGTCTTCGTGATTCAACCACAAAGCCAGAACGCCTACGTCGGAGACACCCTCACCCTCACCGCAACCGCCACCGCCAACCCAGCCGCCATCTACCAATGGTATAAAAATGGCACGGCCCTCTCCGCAACCACGGCCAACTCACTCACCCTCGCCGGTCTCGCCCTCGCCAATAGCGGCGACGTCTACACCGTCCGCGCCACCAACACCGCCGGCAATGTCACCAGCAACGGAGCCACCCTCACCGTTTACGCCATCGACAGCGGCCGTGCCATCGGCCTCGCCCCCGCCGCCCGCACCGTCGGCTGCGGGCGGGTGGTTTATCCCCTCGTGCTCCGCATGCGGGGTGCCTGGACCGCCACCACCAGCGCCAATTGGATCCAACTCTCAGCGACCAGCGGTGCCAACAACCGTTCACTAGAGGTCATCGTGGCCCCGAACCCACTGCCGACAGAACGCACCACCACGATCACCATCGGCCAGCAAACCCACACCCTCACCCAACGCGCCGCCGGCACACCCATCAGCGACCTCTGGGCCGTGGGTGCCAATGACTTTGGCCAGCTCGGCGATTATTGTATCCCGCCCAACACCTACCCCGCCCAAGCCGACACCCAGGTACAAGCCGTAGCCGCCGGCACCAACCACACCCTGTACCTCAAAACCGACGGCACCTTGTTCGCGTGCGGTGAAAACCGGTTCGGTCAACTTGGCAACGGCACCACCGTCACCCAAAACATCCCTGTTCAGATTACTACCAACGTTCAGGCGGTCGCCGCCGGTGCCTATCACAGCGTATTTTTAAAACAAGACGGCTCCCTATGGACCGTCGGCTACAACGCAGATGGCCAGCTCGGCGACGGCTCCACCTCATCACAGGTGACCCCAAAACAAATCGCCACCGGCGTCACCAAGATCGCAGCCAGTGGCAACCAGACCTTCTTCATTAAATCCGACGCCACCCTCTGGGCCGTGGGCTATAATTCCAATGGCCAGCTCGGCGATGGCACCGTCGCCAGCCGCTCGATCCCGGCACAAATCGCCACGGGGGTCACCGCTGTAGCCGCTGGCTTCAGGCACACCCTTTTCGTCAAATCAGACGGCACCCTCTGGGCCACGGGCATAAACTACAACGGCCAGCTCGGCAACAGCGGCACCTCCAACGTCTCCACCCCGGTTCAAATCGCCACCGACGTAAAATCCGCCTCCTGCGGCCAGTACTTCAGCCTGTTCCTCAAAAACAATAACAACACCTTGTATGGCATGGGATCGAACTCTGCAGGCCAGCTCGGCCTCCGATACACCGGCAGTGACATCTACACCCCAACCAGCATCGCCACCAACATCCAGACCATGGCCGCCGGCTACAACCATACCCTCTTCGTCAAAACCGACAACACCCTCTGGGCCACGGGCGACAACCTTTATTACAAGCTCGGCAACGGCACCACGTCGACCCTGTACACACCGGTAAACATCGCGAGCAACGTCCAATCCATCGCCGCCGGCAGCGACCACTCCCTCTTTATCAAGACGGACGGCACCCTCTGGGCCTCCGGCTCCAACTTCTACGGCCAGCTCGGCAATGCCAGCGTTGGCGTCGAAGCACGCGCCACCCCGATCTGCGTCGCCTCGGAAGTTCAAGCAGCGGCAGCGGGCGACAACCACAGCTTATATCTCAAAAATGATGGTGCCTGTTGGACCGTGGGCGAAAACACCGCCGGCCAGCTCGCCGACGGCGGAAGCACCACCCGTTACAGCCCGCAATCAATCGCCACCGGCATCAAATTCGTCGCCGCCGGCTACAACCATTCCTTTCTGTTGAAGACCGACGGCACCCTCTTCGCCGCAGGCACCAACGCATCCGGCCAGCTCGGCGACGGCACCACCTTGACGCAGCGCTCATCCCCCATTCAAGTCGCCACCGACATCGCCTCCGTCTCGGCCGGTTCAGACCACAGCCTCCTGCAAAAAACTGACGGCCGGCTTTTTGCCACCGGCAGCAATAACTTGGGCCAGCTCGGCGACCCGAACTACAGCTCATCCCGTTCGGCCCCCACTCAAGTGAGTACCAACGTCAGAAGTACCTCCGCCGGCAATGCGAACAGCTTACTCGTGAAAAATGACAACACGCTTTGGGTCTGCGGCTCTAATTACTGGGGCCAGCTCGGCACCGGTTATCCATACACCCAAAATATTCCCGTTTTGGTGAACGGCGCTTACCTCGCCGCCGCCGCCGGCAACAGACACAGCGTGTTCCTCAAAACCAACAACACCGTCTGGACCGTCGGCGAAAACATCCTCGGCCAATTGGGCAACGGCTCCACCATTTCTACTTACACACCCGTTCAAGTCGCCACCGGTATTAAGGCGATCGCCGCCGGTCAATACCACAGCCTCTGGTTAAAAACCGACAATACGGTTATGGCTACAGGCGATGGTTCGTCCGGCCAACTGGGCAACGGTTCTTATAGCTCAGCTCTTCAACCCGTCGCCGTCGCCGCCAACGTTCAAAGCATCTCGGCCGGCGGTGCCCACTCACTCTTCATCGCCAACGGCGACATCCGCACGTCGTTCACCCCACCCGTCATCACCAGCTTCACCCCAGCCGCGCCCCTGGCCGGCGCCTCTGTCACCATCTACGGAAGCGGTTTCACCAACGTCCTCGGCGTCTACTTCAACAACGCTCCGGCGACCAGCTACACAACCAACTCGTCCGCTCAAGTCGTAGCCGTGGTCCCCAACACCGACCTCGCCAACCTCCGCATTACCCTCGGCACCTTCGACGGCGTCGCCACCAGCAGCAGCTCATCGAGCAGCTCATCCAGCAGTTCATCGAGCAGCGGCGGTAGTTCCAGCTCCTCCTCCTCATCCTCCTCCAGCGGCGGAGGAGGTGGCGGCGCGCTCAACCTCTGGTTCATCGCCGCCCTCGGCATCGCCTCCCTCGCGCGTTTCGCAACGGTCTTTGCTCGCCGACGGTAATCGTTTTCACGTTGTCCGACGCAGGCACAGGCTCCGACACCCATTCGTCGGCGCCTTCCCTCGGGCGCGGGCCGTTTCGCTTACGCTTCAGCTAAACGATTTCCCACAACCACACGTGCTCTGGGCGTTGGGGTTTTTGATCTCAAAGCCCTTGCCGTGCAGCCCATCGTCAAAATCGATCACCGAGCCGCTCATATACGCGATGCTCGGTGGATCCATGATCACGCTGACTCCCTCGGTCTGAAATTCGGTATCATCCGGTTTCGGCTCGTCAAACGACATGCCGTATTGAAAACCAGAACACCCGCCGGACTCGACGAAAACGCGCAGCCGTTTTTGCGGCGCATTCAAATCGTTTTGCATCGTGCGCACCTGTGTCGCTGCGCGAGCGCTAAGAGTAATCATGGCTGGCAACGTGCGTCGCACCCCAAGCGTGTCAACTGGTCGCCATCAATTACAGCAATTATCGTGCTAGATCGCATCTGCACACTTGCCAGCGTTCATTACGTGGCCTTTTCTCTTCATCAGAGTGGCTTCCTTAAAACACATTTTCAATGAGCTGCACTACGAACTGACCCGCAAAATCGCCGAAGGCGGCATGGGGTTGGTCTACGAAGGTGTTCAGCGTGGTGCCGGCAATTTCCGTAAGAACGTCGCGGTAAAACTCATCCGCGAAGAATATTCCACCATCCCGGAATTCCAAAAAAACTTCATCGGCGAAGCCCGGCTCGTCGCCGATCTGATCCACACCAACATCGTCCAGACCTACCACCTCGGTCAGGTCGGTGGACAATATTTCATGGTCATGGAATTGGTGCGCGGCGTACACCTCGAACAGTTGATCGAGCGTCACCGCCTCCTTAAACGCCAGATCCCCGTCGACATCGCCGCATTCATTATTTCGCGCGTCGCCCGCGGCCTCGCCTACGCCCATCTCAAGTGCGACATCGAAGGCCGTCACCTCAACATCGTTCACCGCGACATCGGCCCGAAAAACGTCCTCATCGCCTACGAAGGTGACGTGAAACTCACCGACTTCGGCATCGCGAAAGCCCTCGACCTCATGTATAACGAGGAAGGCAAAGTCATCGCCGGCAAGGACGAATACCTCTCACCCGAACAGGCCAGCTACGCCGTCACGGATGCCCGTGCTGACCTCTTCCCGCTCGGCATCGTGCTCACCGAACTATTGCTCGGACGTAATATTTTCCGCTCCTCCGACCGCCTCGAATCGCGCCGCAACATCCTGACGATGCCCATCCCGAAATTCGGCACCCTTCGCGCCGATATCGATGCGCCCCTCGAAGCCATTATCCAGAAAGCTCTCCAGCGCGACCGCGACAAACGCTACCAGACCGCCGCCGAAATCCTGACCGATTTGGAAATGTATCTGTACAGCGATCGCTACGGCCCCACCAACGAAAAACTCGGCGTTTACCTCCGTGACGTGATGGATCACCACGAACCCGGCGCTCCACTCCCGCTTTCCCGTTCACCTGCCCCGACCCCTTGATGAACCTCAGAACCATCATCACGGAAGCAGACTATGAGCGGACACGGATTTAGCCAAGACCTACGACAGCGTCAGACCCAGTCGCTGGTGCTCGCACCACAACTGCGTCAATCGCTAAAGATCCTTCAGGTCGCCGCGCTCGACCTGCGCTCCGTCATTCAGGAGGAGTTGCAGAACAATCCCACGCTCGAAGAGATGCCGATGGAGGGCGTCAGCCTCGACAAGGAACAAACCGACAAAGCCAACGAAGTCGGCGAAAACGGTTCCAGCGAGACACCCGAGCAGCACGAAGAAATGGATTTTTCGAACTCCTCCAAAGAGTTCGAAATCCTCAGCAAGCTCAACGAAGACTGGCGCGATCACATGGCGCAGGCCGGCGGCTCGCAGCCCTACACCTCGGAAGACGCCGAAAAACGGCAGCACTTTTTCGATTCCCTCGTCAGCGAAACCTCGCTCCAGGAACACCTGATGCAGCAGGCCGACCTCGCCGATCTGCCGCCCAAAGTCCTCGAAGCGATGCGCTACCTCGTCGGCAGCCTCGACGATCGCGGCTTCCTCACCCAGACCGCCGCCGACATCGCCCTTCAAACCAGTCTGCCGCTCGACGTCGTCCAGCAGGCGATCAAACTCCTCAAGAATTTCGAACCAGCCGGTATCGGCTGCCAGAACATCGCCGAATCGCTCCTCCAACAGCTCATCGCCAAAGGCCGCAGCGACTCACTCGCCGCCCGCATCCTGCGCGACCATTTCACGCTGCTCTCGCGCCGCCGCATCCCCGAAATCGCCCGCAAACTCGGTTCCCACATGGACGACGTACAAGTCGCCATCGAGGAAATCGGCACGCTCGATCCCGCCCCCGGACGCCGCTTCGCCGATGACAACAACCGCGTGGTCGTCCCCGATGTCACCGTTGAAAAAGATGGCCAGGAATGGAAAATCATCCTCAACAACGACTACATCCCCCGTCTCCGAATTTCGAATACCTACCGAGAGCTCATCGCCAAAGGCAGCCTCTCGAAACAGGAACGTGAATACCTCCGCGAACGCATGCGTTCAGGCAAGTTCCTCATCAACTCCATCGAGCAGCGCCAGCAAACGATCGAGCGCATCACCCGCGAAGTCATCAAGGTCCAGACCGATTTCTTCGAGAAGGGCGTGTCCCGCTTGCGACCGCTCACCATGACGCAGATCGCTGACGTCGTTGGCGTGCACGAGACCACCGTTAGCCGCGCCATCGCCAACAAATTCATCCACACCCCGCACGGCGTTTTCGATTTTAAATATTTCTTCACCCCCGGTTATCAGGCCGATAACGGCGCGTCCGTTTCCAACACCAGCGTGAAGGATATGATCAACGACCTCATCGCCGGCGAAGACCGCAGCCATCCGCTCAGCGACCAGGAAATCGTCGGAAAACTCCAGGAACGCGGCATCAACATCGCCCGCCGCACCGTCGCCAAATACCGCGAAGAACTCGGCCTGCTCCCCAGCAACCTCCGCCGCGACTACACCTGACAGCACGCTTTTGAATTCTTCGCCCTTTCGCGAATCAATTCCCCTTTCCGTTCCTGAGTTCCAGCGTTCCAAATTTAAAAAATCGCCAGCTCCCGATTAGCCCTGCTCCACCCCGCGAGCAGTTCCTCTATTTCTCCCGCCAGCACCAACATATCGGTTGGCTTCCCTCCGCAAAAATCCCTAACAAACCGCCCATGTCTTCCGAAATCGTTACCCTCCCCCACAGCGAAATCCCCAAGGCCTGGTACAACGTACTCGCCGACCTGCCCACGCCGCTCCCGCCACCGCTCCATCCCGGTACCGGTAAACCTCTCGCCGCCGAGGATCTCGCACCGATCTTCCCGATGGCGCTCATCGAGCAGGAAATGAGCACCGAAAAGTGGATCGAAATCCCGGCCGAAGTCCGCGAGCACTACAAAATCTGGCGCCCCACCCCGCTCGTCCGCGCCGTCCGCCTCGAAAAAGCACTCGGCACCAACTGCCGCATCTATTTCAAAAACGAAAGCATCAGCCCCGCTGGTAGCCACAAACTGAATACGGCGCTCGCCCAGGCCTACTACAACAAAAAGGAAGGCGTGAAACGCATCACGACCGAAACCGGTGCCGGCCAGTGGGGCTCGTCGATGTCTTTTGCCTGCCAGCTCTTCGACCTCGAATGCATCATCTACATGGTGAAATCGAGCTACCACCAGAAGCCCTACCGCCGCTCGCTCATGCACATCTGGGGCGGCGAGGTCTTCGCCTCACCTTCCGACAGAACCAACGCCGGCCGCGCCATGCTCGCCGCCGACCCGAACACCCCCGGCAGCCTCGGCATGGCCATCTCCGAGGCCGTCGAAGACGCCGTCACGCACCCCAACTCCAAGTACACCCTCGGCAGCGTGCTCAACCACGTCATCCTCCACCAAAGCGTCATCGGTCTCGAAACCAAAAAACAACTCGAGATCGCCGGCGAAACTCCCGACACCCTCATCGGCTGTGTTGGCGGTGGCAGTAATTTCGGCGGTTTCGCCCTGCCCTTCCTGCCCGAGAAACTCGCGAATCCAAACGGCCTTCGCATCGTCGCCGTCGAACCTTCCGCCTGCCCGTCGCTCACCAAGGGCGTTTACGCCTACGATTTCGGTGACACCGCCAAACTCACCCCGCTCGTGAAAATGTTTACGCTCGGCCACACCTTCATCCCCGAGGGCATTCACGCCGGCGGCCTCCGCTACCACGGCACCGCGCCGATTGTCGCCCATCTCGCGGATCTCAAGCTCATCGAGTCCGTTGCGATCACTCAGAACACCGTATTTGCCGCCGCGCTCCAATTCGCCCGCACGGAAGGCTTCGTGCCCGCGCCCGAAACCTCCCACGCCATCGCCGCAACCATCGCGGAGGCGAAAAAGAACGACGGCAAATGCATCGTCATGTGTTACAGCGGCCACGGCCATTTCGACATGTCCGCCTACGACGCCCACCTCTCCGGCAATCTGGAAGATTACGAGCATCCCGAGGCAAAGATCGCCGAAGCCCTCCACCATCTGCCCAAGGTGTAAGGTTGCATCGCCCGTCACCCTGCGGTTGTTCAACAACGCCGCAGGGCGCGTTCAGAGAAGGTAAAACGACGCTCTGACCCAGCCCTTCGTGTTGCCAAACCGACTAAGATGGACATTTTCAACCACCTTGTTACTAGGACTTCGCGCGCCCACGTGGTCGCCATCGCAACATGAATAAATACCTCGTTGTCACTCTTATTGCCGTCGTCGCCATCTTCCTTAGTCGAGGACAACGCTTCTATGTGCCCAGCGAAGGTGCCGTCACCCCCGCCCGCCTCGCGAGGGTTCTCGAAGGCAGCGAAGAAAAAGTCCTGCTCTATTTCTGGCAACCCAAAGACGCCGCTTGCCAACGCATGGACCCGCTCATCGCCCAAGTTGTAGCCGAGTACGCCAAAAAAGTGACGCTGGTGAAGATCGATACCAGCAACCCGGAAAACCAAGCCGTCCACGATACCTACAACGTCCGCGCGACCCCCACTTTCATCGTCGTGAAAAAAGGCAAAGTTGGCTCCCAGTGGGTCGGCCCCTTCAAAGACAAAGCCCAGATCGTTACGTTCCTCCGGCCCCACGGCGCCTATTAACGGCGTTGCGGCGAAAAACACGAACAACGAATCAATTGTTATCTGGAAACTCAGCGTGTGCCGGCACAGCAAATGGTTCGGCATGCCGCTCGGATGACCTGTCAGTTTATCCGGCTGGGCCGCCACTGTCTCTTCCAGAAAACCTCGTGGCAGATCGCCCCGCGACTGCTCCAAGCACGCCTTAGATTTTACCTATGACAGCCTGCCGGACACCGTTGGATTTTTTCTGTCCGACTTCACCACGGTATTTTGACCGCACGCATGCTTGCCACGGCACACGATGTATGCTGTGAATTCAGATATCTCCAATTACCCAATTACCCAATTACCCAATCAACCATGAAATCTAAAATCGCTGTTGAATCGAAGGTCTGGAGTCGCCGCGACTTCCTGGCCAGCACTGTCACCGCTGCACTTGCCGCATCTGCATTGGCGCATACGTCGGCCAGCGCCGCGAGCAATGCCATTCCTGCTTCTACCGGATCGGGCCGCCTGCCGCCGCTTCCGTTCAACCCCCGCACCGCCGCCGCCATGCCGATGCGAAACCTCGGCCGCACCGGCTTCCGGGTGGGCATCTTTAGCCTCGGTTGTCAGGCCGCCATCGAAGTAGCGGGCAACGAGAAGTTATCGGTTGAGATTATGAACCGAGCGATCGATTTGGGCGTAAACTATTTCGATACGAGCAACGTCTACGGCGACGGTGCCAGCGAAACCCACGTTGGCTTGGTCATGCGCGACCGGCGGAAGGAAGTGTTTCTCGCTTCGAAGACCGGGCGGCGCGATTACGACGGCGCGATGACGCATCTGGAGACCAGCTTTAAGCGCATGCACACCGATCACCTCGACCTCTGGCAGATTCACAATCTCCAGAAGATGGAGGACGTGAACAAACTGCTCGCGCCCAATGGCGCACTGAAGGCGTTCGAGAAAGCCAAGGCCGAGGGGCTTGTCCGCTTCATTGGTGTAACGGGTCACTACGAGCCTAATGTGCTGCGCGAAATAATCTCTCGCACGGGACTCGACTGCATTCTCATGGCGGTCAACGCGGCCGACCCGCATTACCTGAGTTTCATCGAGCACTTGCTGCCGCTCGCGCTGGAGAAACACATGGGGGTTATCGGCATGAAGGTCGCTACGCGCGGACGTATGCTTTCGACCTGGCAACCCGAGTCGGCGGAGAAGCAACCGGAACGCATGCGCACCTCCAAGCCCGGCACGATCACGATGGCCGAGTCGCTCGCCTACAATTTCTCCCTTCCGGTCAGCACCAACATCGTCGGCATCGACAATGTCCAGCAACTCGAGGAGAACATGAAACTCGCGGCGGACTTCGTGCCGCTGAACCCGAAGCAGATGCGGGCGTTAGAAGAACGCACCCTGCCCATCGTGCGGCAGGCCCTCTATTTCCGGCGTTGGGACCTCGGCGCCTGACGCGCCGGATATCTCGCGCGCTCAAAAACATTCGACGATGAAAATACTTCGGCTCCTTATTTTGCTCGCGTTGCCTTTGTCAGCCTTTGCAGACGAGGCACCGTGGGTTTCTCTGTTCAACGGCAAGGATCTTACCGGCTGGAAAATCGTCGCGCTAAAAGATCCCGCGCCCGTGGTCGTCGACGACGGCGCGATGGTCCTGCGACAACGCATCAACACGGCCGAGCACGCGTTCGCCGCCACTGAGGCGCGTTATGGCGACTTCATTCTCGAACTCGACGTGAAGGATGATCCCGGTTTCAACAGCGGTATCCTCCTGCGTTGTGTCGATGCTCCCGCTACCGCGAGCGTGCGACTCAGCGGCTACCAAGTAAAAATCGACAATACCCCGCGTGCTTGGACGGGCGGCGTGTTTGACGACTTTGGTAATGGCTGGCGCTGGTTGCACGATCTCGCCGACAACCCGGCGGGTCGCGCTGCGTTCAAGTTCAACGAGTGGGCGCACGTCCGCATCGAGTGTATCGGCTCGACGATTAAGGTCTGGGTCAACGGCGTGCCTACGTGCCACCTAGTGGATGAGAAGTACCGGGAGGGTTACATCGCCTTCAAGATTCATGCCTTGGGCAATAAGCCGGCAGAGACTCGGAGCGTAATTCGCTTTAAGAACGTCCGCGTTATTACGGAAAAACCGGAGCGTTTCCTCCAGCGCATGGAGCTCCCTGCCCGCCGCGCGCCCACCACGCCAGGCAGTTTTGATAAAGCCCCGAGCCCCATTCCCTGAAAAGACCCGAGTTTTCCTGTCCGCCTCAAAAAGCCCAGCCAACGGTGCCCGGTAAAGCGGTTTCCTGTGCGGGCACACGCTGTGTTTCCAGATAACAATTGATTCGTTGTTCGTGGCTTTCGCCCGTTTCGGTTCAGAAAGAAGTTAAATCCTGTTTGCGGCGGATGCGGCGCGAAATACACTTTGGGGTATGAGCGATTTCGTTTCCGGCAACGCTGTGGAAGAAGCCAAGCAAACTCTTGATCGTCTGCGTTCCGGCATGCAGCGCGCGATCAAGGGCAAGGACGATGTGATCGAACAGGTTCTCGTTTGTCTCGTGGCGGGCGGGCACGTGCTGATCGAGGACATCCCGGGCGTCGGCAAAACGACGCTGGCTTACGCACTGGCGCGTTCGATGGATTGTGCGTTTTCGCGCATCCAGTTCACAAGCGATCTGCTGCCGAGTGATGTCACTGGCGTGGCCATCTACGACGAGCTGCGGAAAGAATTCATTTTCAAAAAAGGTCCGGTCTTTGCGAACGTGGTGCTGGCCGACGAAATTAACCGAACGACGCCGAAGACCCAATCGGCATTGCTGGAGGTGATGGACCGGGCGCGGGTAACGGTTGACGGCAGTACGTATGAGGTGGGCAGCCCGTTCATGGTTTTCGCGACTCAGAATCCGGTCGACTACGAGGGCACCTTTGCGTTGCCCGAGAGTCAACTTGATCGCTTTCTCATGTGCTTGCACATGGGGTATCCACAACCGCATGACGAAATGGAAATCCTGCGTTCGGTAAATACGGCTTATGACGACATCGGCTTGAAACCGGTGGCGGTGAGCGCGGAAATCCGCCGGTTTCAAGAAGTCGCCCGACAGGTTTTTATCGAGGAAACGGTGCTTGAATATGTGCTGAAGATTATCACGGCGACACGGACTGAAGTTGAATTTCGCGGGGGCGTGAGCGTGCGCGGTGGGCTGGCGTTGAAGCACGCAGCGCAGGCCAGGGCTTTGGTGCGCGGGCGCGATTTTGTGGTGCCGGAAGACGTGAGTGAACTTGTCGCACCCGTTTTAGTGCATCGGCTCGGTTTGGCCCGGGCGAGTGCGGATGCGATGGAGGAACGTCGCACGGTGGCCGCGATTCTTAAACGTATCGTGGCGGCGATCCCGGCACCGGTCTAGACCCCGCTGGCGTGGCGCAAAACACGATGGTCCAATGGCCAAACGCCAAAAAAATCTCAATGAGATGACACGTGGAAAAAAAGATCGTAGGGGCTGGCCGGATACGCGCACGGGGACGTTTTGGCGGCGCCTAGTGTGGTCACTGGTGTTTCCGCGGCGTGGCCAGCGGGTGATGGTGACAGTTCCCGGTGTGGTTTTGATCGGTCTGTCGATGGGTGTGGGTCTCGCTGCTTACAACAGCTCGAGTAATATTCTTTTTATCACGCTTTCCCTGCTGCTGGGGTGTCTCGTGTTGAGCGGCGTGCTCTCGTGGCTGAATTTTCGCAGATTGAGTTGGCGGTTGGAGGTGGATGCGCCGATGCGCGCAGGGCGCGAGCATCCGGTCACGATCTTTCTGCAAAACGAGAAGAACCTGCTGCCCGCCTATGGGTTGATCTTCGAGGTCACGACGACGAGCGAGGTGAAGCCCCGGCAACTCGTGCTGCGCGAACGGCTGGAACCGCAGGGCGAAGCGCAACTTGACTGGACGGTGTGTCCGGCGAAGCGCGGTGTGGAGCGAGTGGAACTGGTGTTTGTTGGTTCTCTTTTTCCGTTCGGTTTTTTGCGCAAGAGCCTAGCGGGGGACACGCGGTGTGATGTGCTGGTCTGGCCCGTGCCTGTCGAGTACCGGCGTTTCCCTTCGGCCGTGTGGCGGCGGGCGCAGCCCGGCGAACCGGTTGCTCGCTCCGGGCAGAACGGCGATTTGCTCGCCCTGCGCAGTTATCAAGCGGGTGACTCACACCGTCAGATTCATTGGAAGGCGAGCGCTCGGTTGCGCAAGCTGGTGGTTCGGCAGTTTTCGGCGGACAGCGGAGAAGCGTTTACGCTTTGGTTGAGTACGTCGAAGGGCCTCTGGAAGAACGCTGCGCAATTTGAGTTGTTGTGCAGTTTTGTAGCGACGCTGGTCGAAGATCTTTTCAAGCAAGGAAAACTCGATGCGGTGTCGGTCGATGGGGATCCGGTGGCACCGGTGCGGGGAGTGCGCGATGTTGAGGCTTTTCTGGACCGGCTGGCGACTTTGCGGCCGAGCGACGAAGGGGCGGTGAGAGCGAAAGGGGCGGGTTTTGCACGAAACAGTATTTTGACTTTTGAGCCGGACGGGAGCCGGGGAGTGGTTGCTTATGTCGACGGTGAAAAAACGGCCGCAGCTTGAGCTCGACGAATTGCGGCGCCTGAAATGGCTGCTGGGTGGTGTACTCGCGCTCATCGCGATCAGTGCGCTGCTTTACCTGGAGATCGATGCGGTTGCGTTGATGGTGGCGAGTTTTGTGTTGGTGCCGTTGGTTCTTTTTAAACCGGCCTGGCTGAGCCGGATTCCGTCGCTAGCGCACAAACTGGTGCCTTCCGTGGTGGTGGCGTTTTCGGCTTATGATTATTATGCGCATGGCGAGTTTTTGCCCACGCTGGTGCGGCTGGATGTGCTGCTGCTGTTGTATCGAGCCTGTAGTTATAGAAAACGCCGCGACGACCTGCAACTGATCGTGCTGGGGCTGTTTCTGGTCGTGATGGCGGGCGTGATCACGGTGTCGCTGGTTTTCGCGGTGCAGATCGTGGCGTTTGTGGCGTGTGCGTTGTTGTTTCTTTTATTAATCACCCTGGTCGACGGGCTGGAAGGCGCGGTGCTGACGATCAAGGAAGATCCATCGGCTGTGCCGACGTGGACACAGGGCGGATGGTTGAGGCTTTTTCGCCGGTTGCGTGAGACGTGCGACTGGCGCGTGTTTGGGCTCGGGGGATTGTTGTTTGGCGGGTTGGTGGTGTTGTCGGCGGCGTTGTTCATGGTGATACCGCGGTTCGAGATTGAGAGCGGGCTGTTCCTCGACCGGTTGATCACGAAAAGGAGTTTCACGGGGTTTTCGGAGTCGTTGAAGTTTGGCGATGTGAACGATATTCAACAGGACAACAGCGTGGTACTGCGCATCGAGGCCTCGGATCGCAGCCGGGTGCCGGAGACGTTGTACTGGCGGATGGTGGTGATGGATGAATATCGAAACAGGTCGTTTCAAATGTCGGCGGCGTTAACGGCCGCAGCGTTCAAGCGCGAAGAGCGTGCGGTGCGGGTAAACGGTACGGAAGGGCAGATGCGTGGCCCGGTGCAGAGCTGGACATTTTATCTCGAATCGGGCGTGAGCCGTTTCCTACCCCTGGCGGGTAGTTTTAGGCGGCTGGTGTTTACTGAGCCGCAGATGGTTCGTTCAAGTCCGGCATTGCAACTGGTCATGCTCAGCCGCAATGCGGTTTCGATGAAGGCCTACCGGGTAGAAGGCATGACGACGGGCGACCGGCTGGCGACGGATGATTTGGAAAAGCAGTTTCAGCCGGCAGGGCGCGGGTTGGACATGCTGGAAATTGAACTAAGCGAGGGCGATCGGGCCGTTTTGGCCGGTGTAGTGAAAGAGATCTCTGCTGGTTCGGTATTGGCGCCTGCGGAGTTTTCCCGGAAGGCGACGATCTGGCTGACGAAGCGGCACAGCTATTCGCTCAAGAGCGAACTGCCGAAGGGCGAAAGTGATCCGCTCGTGCGCTGGTTGGCATCGAGCGAGCCGGGGCATTGCGAGCTGTTTGCCGGTGCGTTGACGTTGCTGGCTCGCACGGCGGGGCATCCGGCGCGGGTGGTGGCCGGCTTCATGGGCGGGGCTTGGAATGACGACTATCTGATTGTGCGCAATTCCGATGCGCATGCCTGGTGCGAGATTTATGAAGGACATGGCAACTGGTTGCGGATGGATCCGACGAACGATGGGCAGCGGCTGATCACAGATGGCGCAACGGCCTCGGTTGCGCGGGCGAATGTTCGCACGGTGCAGCGCGGTTGGGCAGCGCGGTTCGACCGGTTACGGATACTTTGGTATCGGCGGATCGTAAATTTCGATCGCGCCGATCAGCAGGATCTCGTTCGCTCCATCAAAGCGGTGGCGGAAAGCTCAACCCAGAGTCTGCGCGCATGGACGATGCAGTGGGCGGGTGTATTTCGGAGCTGGGTTGCCCAGCCCTGGGATATGAGGCGCTGGGGTGGAGTGGCAGGCCTCGGTGTGTTGTTGGTGACGTTGGGTTATGGCTGCTGGAGTTTCGGACGGGGCGTTTGGGCACGCTGGTGCCGGGCGCGTGGCAAGGACATCGACCCGGTGAGAAAAAAGGCGGGCAGTTGGCTACGGCGGTTGGATCAGGTCAGTCTGACGGACGACGATCCCGGAGTGCGGGATTCACTCCGACGCCTGCGATATGGGCGGCGTGAAACCTGGCCGGAACCGGAGCGAATTTTTGCGCGCGCCCGGCAGCTGGTGCGAAAACGTTGATCGAGTAGCCGGGGCGATTGCACTCCCCCAGCTCTCACACCAAGTCGTCAAAACGTGTACATCACTTCCGCACGGACGAAGGCAACCGTATCCCTTCGCACGTAGTAATCGCCCAGGAAACTCGCTTCAGCATGGAGCAGTGCACTGACTTCTTTGGTGATTTTCTGCCTCACAACCGTCTGCACCATATGGCCGCGGAAATGTCCATCACGGCTGAAACGCGCCGTATTCATCATACGCGTCGGCACGCTTTCGGGGGCGAACAAGGCGCAATAGGTCGTCGCCACCGTGGTGCTCTTCGTGGGCGAAACAGCCCAAGTCGCGCCAACGCGATAAAGATTTTGATACTGCCCGGCACGTCCGCCGGTCTCCACCGCATACGCCACATTCCACGTCTCCCCCACACGCGGACAGCGGCCCCAAAGCACATCGAACATTTCGTCTTTGTCGGTACTGTCAGGATCGTCACCCGAGAGATACTCGGCCAGAATCGAAAACTGGTTGTTGAGTTTGTCCTTCAACAGATAGGTTAGCTTCGAATTCAAACCATAAGCCGCAACGTCACGCTTGTAAGTAATCGTCGCCGGATAGCGCACCTGCAGGTCACGACGTCCCCACTGATACGCGCCTTCCACCGAGTATTGCCAGTTAGCCGACGGCGTGCCGGCGATGCGTGCGCCCAACGTATAGACCTCGCCATTGTTCCCGGTGCTGGTGACCCGCTTATCCTTTTTGTAGATGAAGTAACCGTCGAGTTGAGCGTTTTGGATCGTCTTGTTCGTGGCATTCAAAATGGCCCCGATTTCGTCCTGCTCCATGAGAAGACACGTACCCTGACGTCCAAGAATTGGTAAATAATCGACCGCACTCACCTGCGGTCGAAAGGCCATCAAATCGAACTTTGTCTTAATGCTCTTCACGTCAATGGTCGCACGCAGACCATCAAAAAACGACGTCCAAGTACCGTCGCCCGGAGTACCTTCACCCACCAACCAATGATCACCGAGTAGGACGTCCTGCCGGCCAGCAACCACGGACACAGGTACAAGGCTGGACTGCGCCGTGGACCATTTCGCGTAGAGATTGTCGACAAGGACATATTTCCACTCCCGTCCTGCGGAATCGACCGTGGCGTTGTTAAACCAACAACGAGGTTCAGCCGCCAGACGCCCGTATAGGGAAAGGTTCGGCACCCCATTGTAGTTCGCCCAAAGACGCGTCCGCAGACGCAAATAATCTCTCACATGGAACGGTGCTTCCGAACTCAACGTGTGCACGTTGTCATAACCTTCATAACGCAGCCGTACATCGCCTCCAAAAGTGAACACCGCAGCCGATACAGGCGGTACCGGCACCAAAGCGAGCTCAGCCTTCGTTTCCCGAGCAAAGGCAGCCGTGACTACAAATAATAAAACTACGAGTCGGTGACAACGTGGTGACATGATGATGACTAATGTATCGGTTTGCAGGCCGTTGCCTGTAGAGCAGAGGCCCCGAATACCACCCATCCGGCACGTCAGCGCAAAAAAGAAGCCGCCCGCCTCGAAATCCATTAGAATTCCCTCTGGCACCTAGGAAGAACTCTAATCCCAAACCCCGCCGCAGCCGCACACCCACCGCAAGATTTTACTCACCCAACCTCACTTCACGCTGACCGAACGCCCGTTATCATTTACTCCCAGGGCCAAGATAAATGGCCCCGCTTTTTTCGCCCACGTTTCGGCCGTCGGGTAACTCGCCGCCTCGCCTGCCCAACACTGCCGAAGCAAGTCGGTGTTGATGATTCCGGGGTTCAACGGCACGGCCGCCATCCCCTCAGGCAATTCTTCCGCCAACGCCTTGGTTAGCCCTTCGATCGCCCACTTCGACGCACAATACGGCGCAACTTCCGATGAAACCGAGCGCCCCCACCCCGAACTAAAATTCACGATCACGCCCTTTTTCGCCTTCACCATCTCGGGCACGAAGGCGCGGATAACATTCGCGACGCCTTTGATATTCACGTCGATCAGCCGTGAAAACTCATCCGCCGGCACCGCCCAAAGTGGCGCGGGATCGTTCATGAGTGCGGCGTTGTTGATCAAAATATCTGGCACACCGTGAACGCCCAGAACCTTCTCCGCCCACAACCCGACCCGCGCCGTATCTGCCACATCCAGCACGGAAAAATCCTGCGGTGCCCCATGCGCGAACCGCAGATCCAGAATGCCCTCCGCACCGCGTCCACAACCAATCACCGTATGCCCAGCTGCGATATAGTACTCGGTCAATGCCCGGCCCAGGCCACGCGTGATTCCGGTGATGACGATTTTCATATTTTCAGCCCTCAGGTTCTCTGCTTCAGCAATTCGTAAAATCTCCCGGCTCCGCTCACTCCAACCCCAGCTTCTTGCGGCCTTCGGCGGAGATCATCTGCGGGGCCCAGACCGGCTCCCACACAATATGAACCTTGGCCGAACGCACCGACGCCAGCGCCGCGATCTTTTGCCGCGCATCTTCGGCGATCACCGGGCCCATGCCGCAACCGGGCGCCGTCAGCGTCATCTTCACCTCGACGTCGTAGCCGCCGTCCGCCGTTTTTTCTAAACTCAAATCATAAACAAGCCCCAGGTCCACAATGTTGACCGGTATCTCGGGATCGAAACAAGTTTTGAGCGCCGCCCACACCACCTGCTCGCCAAATTCGCCCGCCACCTCAACCGCCGGCGCGGCCGGCACCGCCGTGTAACCGATGATCGCGCCAGCATCGTCACTCGCGATGCGATAAAGGCCCAGATCGGTCCGCACCGTCACGTTGCCGCCGAGCGACTGCATGACATAGACATTCGAGCCGGCCGTGAGAACGGCGCTTTCGCCCGCAGGAATCGCCGTCGCCTTCACGTCGCGGGAAAGTTTTGTATTGGGATTCATAGTTCGGTTATCCGATGCGTTCGCAAAACGGATTTATTTAATTCTGATTTCGAGAGGCACCCGGGCGTAAAGACCCTGCGGATCGTTAAATTGCTCCAAAGTGCTCAGCTCCGTGCGCACCGTTTCAACCAGATTCGAGATCGCACCCGCCCGCGAAGAGGACGGCTTCATGCCTTCCAACGCCTCGGCAATCATCTCGTGGAAGTCCTTTTTAGCGGGAAATTCAACCAACGAATACTTCTCGCCCAGCCCGGCTTTCTGCGCTGCAAATTTGATCGCCGCATCGAGCCCGCCGATTTCGTCAACCAGCCCGAGATTCTTCGCCTCGATGCCCGACCAGACGCGACCTTGGGCAATCTCCTGAACACGCGCCGGATCGAGACCGCGCGACTCGGCGACTTTCGCTATAAACTCTCCATAGCACCAATCGACCGAACGCTGGATCACGGCGATTTCCTCCTCCGTCTTGGGTCGAGAAATGGTCATTGTATCGGCAAACTTGCCGGTCTTCACCCGGTCGAACGTGAAACCGAGATCGTTGGCGAGCTTCTGCACGTTCATCATGAGGCCGAACACACCAATAGAACCAGTTATCGTAGTCGGTTCGGCAAAGATCTTGTCTCCGTAAGTGGCAATCCAGTATCCGCCAGAAGCAGCGTAGGTGCCCATCGAAACGATCACGGGTTTCACTTTTCGCGCGAGGCGAATCTCGCGCTGAATATGCTCCGAGGCCGTAGCCGAACCACCCGGACTGTTCACACGAAGGACGATGGCCTTCACCGCCGCATCCTGGCGGAGTTTTCGCAGCTCGCGCGCGAACTTCAGGCCACCGACCTCGCCAGGTTGTCCATTGCCATCGACGATCGCGCCTTCGGCGTAAACCACCGCGAGCTTTCCGCCGCCACCCAAGCTCTTGCCAGCATGCTTGCCGTGCCCGCCGTCACCACCGCTGCGGATGTAGTCGCCCATGGAAACCTGCTTAAAGGTCATCGTTGAACCCTTACGCCCGGTTCGGTCTTTGAGATCGTCAAACACTTCATCGCGATACGCCACCCGCGTCACGAGCTTGGCCTTCAAAGCCGCGTCCGCGCGGATAAATCCTTCGCTATCGACCAGCGCCTGCAGGTCCTTCGCGGTCAACCCGCGCGCCGTCGCCGTAGCGGTCAGCAGATCACCCCAGATATCGTCGAGCAGTTTTTGCAACTGCTCGCGGCTCTCAGGACTCATATCCTTGCGCGTAAACGGCTCGACCGCAGATTTGAACTTGCCGACGCGCGTGACCTGGATCCCGATGCCGAACTTTTCAAATGCGCCAGTATAAAACATCGGCTCCGAACCCAGACCCGGCATGAAAACCGCACCATAAGGATCGAGCACCACTTCATCCGCCACCGAGGTGACGAACATATCGCGCGTCCCAGCAAAATTGAGATAGGCCAGCACCGGTTTCCCCGCCGCCTTCACCGTCAGCAACGCCTCGCGCACCTCTTTCAGCGCCGCAAAACCATTCCCGTAAGTGCCGCCGCCCGTCGGCAGCGAGCCGAGCAGAAACACGCCCTTGACCCGCGCATCCTTCGACGCCGTTTGCAGCGCCTGAGTGACGAGACGCAGTTGAAAAGTCTTAGGATTGTCGTTTTCGCCACCGAGGCCTTCGAGGAATTCCGCAGGCGACGACTTGGGCGGCGCGTCGGTGATCACCGACGACAGATCAAAAACCAAAAACGACCCCGTTTCGATGACCGCCGGTTTCTTGCTGCCCATCGCCGCCAGAATCCCAAGCCCAATCAGAAACACGGCCAACGCGCCCACCGCACAAATGGCCAACGCCGCGAGCGTGCCAAGCATCGACGTGAAAAAGTTCTTCATATTATGGGCACGGTAGCGGGAAACCCTCCCTCAGCCAGCGAATTTAACGCAAAAACCCAGCCGCCCTTCAACTTGCCCAAAAAAACAACCCAACAGCCTCCGCCAAAATCCGCGCCGAACCACCAGCGACAAAAAGGCCGCAGCTACACTGCGGCCTTGAGAATCTGAGAATAGATGAGTGTGCCTCAGGGACGGCGGCTAAAATGGCTCCGAGCCGCAAAGATGCCGAGGGCGCCCAAGGCAAGGAGAACCGCAGTGACCTGGACATCCGGCACGGAGACCGGAGGATCTTTAAGGTCCACAACGGCGTGAGCATTAGCTACTGCCACAAGGGCAAGGAGAACGGTGAAAATGGATTTTTTGATCATGGTGTTAGCTGGGATGTATACCCAAGTCATATGCAATAATAACGCCAACTTTGTGCATATAAAGTTATCTTGTTGTTAAAAAAAGAGATCCACGTGCAAAATATTCCTTAGCATCCGACGATCCGCCCAATAGTGTAAATATTCCCGACACTTCTCGCAGAACTTTACAGCTCAGAACGCCGCCATTGCAGCGTCAACGATGCCGGATCGCCCCCAGGCTAGCCGCATGATGTTTGTAGTCACGATCCATTCACCACCGGTAAAAAAACCCGAAAGGTGCTGCCGCGATTGATTTCGGTTTTCACCGTGATGACACCATCAAGTGTTCGTGCGATTCCGAGCACCACGGCCAAACCCATGCCTCGTCCAGGAAACTTGCTGGAGAAAAACGGATCGAAAATCTTTTCGATCTCCTCACTTACAATACCACAACCTCCATCCACTACCTCCAGACAGGCATAAGTTTTATCCTGCAACCGACAAGCAAACGGGAACCGGTTCACTGAAGGAATTTCCGACGACGCAACTGTCGTAACCGCCAAACGAATGACACCCGGCACATCTCCGATGGCTTCCCACGCATTCGTGACAAGATTGGACAAAACGTGTTGGAGTTGGCCTGAGTCGGCGAGAATCTTCGGGCCAGGCGTCGCAAACTCAGTCTGAAAAACTATTTGCTTCGGCATAAACGCGCGCAAAAGCGGCACGCCCGCAGCACAGACATTAGAAAGATCTAATCGTACGTGTTTAGCTGAACTGACGCCCAGATAGGTCAGCATCAGCGTACTCATTTCAGTCGCCTTGCGTACCGACTGCATCGCGGAGATAACACATTCGGCCGAAGGCAGTCCTTGGGGCATATCGTCCATGGCAACTTCCAGACTCATCATGACCGATTGGAGTTGGTTATTAAAATAATGCGCAATTGCCCCAGCCATGCGCCCCAAACTTTCGGCCTTTTGAAGCTGCCTGTTTTGCACCTCGAGCTTTTCCCGCTCGGCCTGCGCCTGCTTGCGCTCAGTGATGTCGCGCACAATGAGGACCATCCCGCCCGGCACTCCGGCCGCATCACGGATAAACTCGCTGTTCACCTCAATATCGAACGCGCTCCCATCAAAACGCACCCCGCGGTATTCAGTGGGCCCCATCCCAAGGCCTTGGCGTTTTTGCACGATTTGAGCCAGAGCCCTTTCTCGATCCTCAGGCACAATGAAATCAATCAGCGAACGTCCCAATAAAACCGATTGCAGTTCATAACCAAAGATCCTGAACGCCATGGGTGATACCATGATGATACGACCTGCTACGTCAGTAATCGTGATGCCGTCGGGAGACGCATTTAAGATCGATCGATAACGCTCCTCGCTGGCCCGCAGCGCATCAGCCGTCAACTTGCGTTCTGCAACTTCCCGGGCCAGTTCCTCGTTGGTCTTTTGCAACCGCGCGTTGGCCTGGGAAAGCTGCATGTTCTGTTCGGCCGCCAAGTCCTCCAAAAACCGATTGCGATCGACAAGATTATTGAGCGGATAGACCTCACCTTCACCCACACCGTAATACGGAATCGAGATGCTGCTATGAGAGATTTTCCAGCCTTCAGTTTCCTTGCGAAAAATCAGTACCAAACGAGCTGTTTCCCGAGACAATATATGGTCTTTGATCGGCAGATGAATCGTGAAGAAACCCGTCGCCACGGCGATCGTCTCCGCGAGCGACTGAATCGCCACATCCTTCAGCTCGATCCGGATCGGATCTTTAACCTGAGCGAAGTCCTGCCGAGTGATCGCAACCCACACCGCCTTTTCCTTGACCAAGAAATCTCCACCGCCCGTGAAACCGGAAAAATTCTCGCTAAAAAATGACGTTAGCCGGTCATCACGCGACGCATACATCCGCAGATAATCATCGAATAATTGACGGAGAGCCGGATAGTCGGCCGATGGCGTGGAGGAAGCGTCCATGCTTGGTTGCGTGCGTGTTTCACAGGTTTTGTGATGCAAAGCAATAGTGGGAAATGAAAAAATAGTTCTATGAATGTTCTAGGGTGCAATCCGCCATTCATTTGCCGCAGGCTGAACCAAACAACCATCTGAAAAGGTGACCGTTGCCTCCTCTTAGAAAGCCGCCATCAGCTCCCGCGTGACCGGGTTTTTTGCTCGGTCGTAAATCTGTTCGTCCACGCACGAAACCGGCATCACGCCGAGCATCGCGTTCGTTACAAACACCTCGTCGGCATCACGCAGCTGCTTCAGCGAAACGGCGCATTCCAAAACCCGGCCACCACTCGCTCGCACCACGCGCGCGCGCACCACCCCCGGCAAAATCCGCCCATCCGTCGCGGGCGTGAAAACACGGCCCCCCTTCACCACGAAAATATTCGTCGTCGCGCCTTCAAGCACTCCACCCGCCGAATCAATCAACACCGGCTCATCAAACCCCGCTGCCGCCGCACGTCGTTTCGCCGCGATGTTTTCGAAATAGTTCAACGTCTTGTGCCCAGCCAGCGCACCACGCGCGCCCGCTACCTCCGTCTTCAGCCGGAAACCACGCTCGTAAAACGCCGCCGGGTACAGCCCGGCCCGCGCAAGCACGATCTCGCCCGGCCCGCCTTCATCCTGAAAAAGAATCACCTTCAGATTTCCATCCACCAGACCGTTCGCCGCGATCACCTGCTCACACCGCGAACACAACTGCGCGCCATCGCTTACGAGCTTCAATCCCAACACCGGAGCACTCCGGCTCAAGCGCGCACAATGATCCTCAAAAAGCATAACCTTTCCACCCACAACCTTGATCGTCTCAAAAAGCCCTTGGCCGAACATGAAACCATCGCCAAGGACCGACACGCGCAGTTCGTCCGTCGCCATCATCTGCCCGTTGAAAGCCGTCTGATCCAGGTAACGCAGTGTGCTCATAAATTTGTTTCCAACAAAGCCGCGCGCATCGCCGCGCCCTTGTCGAGCGTTTCTTGATATTCCGCCTCGGGCACAGAGTCCCAAACAATGCCGCCGCCCACGTGGTAATACGCCCGACCGTGCGCGCAAAGAATCGTCCGAATCGCGATGTTCAAATCGCACCCCCCATCAAAGCCGATATAACCAACCGCGCCGGTATAAACTCCGCGCCGTGTCCACTCTAATTCCGCGATGATCTGCATGGCCCTCACTTTCGGCGCACCCGTGATCGAACCACCCGGCAGCGTCGCGAGCAAACAATCCACCACGTCAAACCCCGCGCGGAGTTTTCCCGAAACATTCGCCACCAGGTGATGCACCGTCGGATGCGTTTCCACCTTGAACAACTCGTCCACCTGAATCGAGCCAGGCACGCACACACGGCCAAGGTCGTTGCGCTCCAGATCGACGATCATCAACAATTCCGCCCGGTCCTTCAGGCTTGCCGCCAGTTCTTCGCGCAACCCCCCGTCTTCAACCTCCGTCTTTCCCCGCGGCCGCGTGCCCTTGATCGGACGTGTCTCCACCCGACCATCCTGAATACGCAAAAAACGTTCAGGCGAACTACTCACCACCTGTAACTCGTCGAAATTCAAATAGCACGAAAACGGTGCCGGACTCCGCTGCCTCAACCGTTGGTACAGCGCATACGGATGAATCGTCAGCGGCGCGTCAAAACGCTGTGTCAGGTTCACCTGATAAACATCGCCCGCCGCGATGTAGTTTTTGATCCGCGCAATCGCCTGCAAGTATTCCGGCTTCGAAACCGTCGCTCGTAATTGAGCTGTCGCGCTTTCGCCCGTAAAAACCGGCCGCTGGCTGACACCTGCCGCCATCAGCTGCTCCAGCCGCCCAAAAATCGCGCTCACGCTCCGGCCCAACACGGGGTTGGCCACAAGAAACAGTCGATGCGTACGATGGTCGGCCATGATCACGCTATCATAAAAACCCAACTCTACGTCAGGCCCGCCGATGTCATCGTTCGCCGAACCTATAACCCGCTCCAACTGAGCCCCAAACTCATAGGAGAAAAATCCGACCGCCCCGCCCGGGAACGGCACTTCGGGCGTCGCAGCGCAGCGATATTTCACCAGAAGTTTCTTCAGCTCGGTCAGTGCATCGCCACGGAAATCCTCCTCCCCGTCAGCACGGCGCAAACTGATCATCTCGCCGCTCACCCGAAACGTGAGAAACGGATCGCATCCAATAAACGAATACCGACCCAACCCGCCCGCTTCCATCGCGCTGTCAAAAAAAAAGGCTCCCCGCCGGTCACAGAGCCCGGCAAAAAGCTCCTCAGGCGGACAAGTCCAGGCGATTTCTTTCAGTTCGGCCTTCACCGCAGCGAACTTTCGAGCGGCCCGAGCCGCCTGAGTCCAGACTGGTCCAACAGGGCCGCCTGCATGTCGATCCGACTGCCTTCGACCATGAGCGCCGGTGCCAGCTCCGCCAGCGGCACGAGTACAAAAGCACGTTTCAACAAGCGCGGGTGAGGCACCACCAGATCGGCTTCATTGATAACCTGCCCATCGAACCAGAGCACATCGATATCGATGGTGCGCGCACCCCAGCGTTTGGTCCGCACGCGGCCAAGGTCTGATTCAATGGCGAGGCAACACGCCAGAAGATCGCGGGCGCTGAGCGACGTCTTTACCTCAACCACCAGGTTCAAGAAATCCGGCTGTTCAGTCACGCCCACCGGTTTGGTTTCATAAACCGACGAGGCTTTTTCGACGCGCACCCTCAATTCATGATTCAACGCCTGCACCGCGCCAGCGAGATGGCTCAGCCGGTCGCCTAAGTTGCTGCCAAGTCCTAGATATGCCGTGCTCACCGTTCCTTGCTGGTTTCAACGGCCACGTAGTCAAGCGCGCCACCGAGTGGAACCGAGGGTTTACGAATCACAATTTCGACTTTCTTCACGATCGGAGCCGTTTCCAGCACGCGGTCGATGATGTGATTGGCGAGGGTTTCGAGCAGTTTTACGCGGTCGTGTTCCACGATCTGACGGCAAAGCGCATAGACCTTGGCATAGTCGACCGTTGTATTCAGATCGTCAGTACGCGCGGCCTCGGCAATGTCGAGCGTGAGCACGAGATCGATCAGGAAACGCTGGCCCAGCGTATTCTCCTCGGCGTGGTTCCCGTGATAACCGAAGAACACCATGTTTTTGAGGTGGATTTTACCGATCATGGTTTGAAATAGATTCGAATGGCGGCGGCGACCTGAGCGGCACGGAGGTTGGCACGCACATCGTGTACACGGATAAACTCAACACCTTGCGCGACCGCAAGCGCCGTTATTGCGAGCGTGCCTTCCAGGCGTTCCTCCGGTGGCAGCGCGAGGACATTGCCAATCACGGATTTTCGCGACGCACCCAGCAGCAGAGGCAACCCTAACACACGCAACTCCCCAAGCCGTGCGAGCAACTCCAGATTCTGCTCATGCGTTTTCCCAAAGCCGATTCCGGGATCGAGCACGATCATCTCACGCGCCACGCCTGCGCGGGCGGCCGCGGCAAGTGAACGATCAAAGTAGGCCAGCATGCTCGCAATCGGATCCACGTTAACCGACTTAAACGACGGGTCGTTGTGCATCAGAATCACCGCGCACCCCGCCTCGGCCGCGAGGGCCGGCAACGCCGGATCACCCTGAAAACCGTGAATGTCGTTGAGCACATGCGCGCCCGCCGCCAACGCCGCCCGGGCCACCGCCGGTTTGTAGGTATCGATTGCCAGCGGCACCGCCGTTTTGGCCACGAGCGCGGCGATCACCGGCACCACCCGCGCGATTTCCTCCTCAACCGAAATCTCCACGAAGCCCGGTCGCGTGGACTGTCCGCCGACATCAATCATCGCGGTGCCTTCATCGATCAGTTTCAACCCTTGCGCAATCGCCGCCTCTTGAGAACCGAACCGCCCGCCATCGAAAAAAGAATCATCGGTTACGTTGACAATGCCGACCAGCTTCGGCTTGCCATCGAGCACCAGCACCCTCCCGCGACAGGCGAAACGCCGTGCAACCGATCCTGCTTGATTGAGCAACGAACCAGTGGAACCCGTAGCAAACGTGTCAGCGGTGACCATCGGTTACACCGTACGGAGACGCGCCCGGTTGGCAAATACCTCTTCACCCTCATGCAAACCATGTCATCACGACTCCCCAACGTCATGGGCGGCGGTCGCAAGACACTGCTCCAGTTCATGGCGCAGTGCCTTTTCGTTCATGCCCACGCCAATAAAAACCAGTTCCTGGCGCCGGTCTCCCGTCGGCTCAATCCAGAGCGTTTCCAACACCTCCGGCAACTCCCCCCGTTGCGCCTTCCCGTTTTCGATCATCGCCGACCACCAATAACTCGGAAAATCCCACCGCACCACACCGCCAGCAATCGACAAAAACCCCATCTCGTCAGGACGCTCTGCCACCCAAAAAAAACCTTTGGCGCGCAAAAGTCCCGGGACCCGAAGGCCCAGCAACGCCTCGAACTTTGCCTGCACAAAAGGCCGGCGCAGCTGAAACACCCAGCTCCCAATCCCAAACTGCTCCGTATGCCGTGGGGCACTCTTCAACCCTCCGCCTGGCACCGCATTTAAAACCTTCACCCAACGCGCCGCACCCAATGTCGCCGTCGCATCAAAACGCACGCGCTCGAGCAAAAACTCACGCGACACCTGACCCTGCTCCGTACGTATCAATTCTGCATGCTCGTTCAAACCGTGCACGATCGCCTCGACCTGAGCCAACTCGGCCTCGTTCGCGAGATCACACTTGTTGAGCACGATCACATCGGCGCATTCAACCTGCTCCAAGATAAGCTCAAAAATCGGCCGCGTTCCACCCGTCCGAACCAACTCAGACGCTTTTCGGTCCTGCTGGGCCTGCCATTCAACGAGAAAATTCGCCACGTCGATTACACTCACGAGCGCCGACAACTGCGCAAAATCATTCAGACACCGGCCAAACGGATTCTTCCGCGTGAACAGCGTAGCGATTCCACGTGGTTCGGCCACGCCCGACGTTTCCACCAAAATGTGTTCGTAGACGTCGTCGGCCGTCAGCCGCGCAATCGTCTCCGCCAGATCATCGCGGCTGGAGCAGCAAACACAGCCATTGCCCAACCCGACCACATCGCTACCCGGCGCCTGCGTTTTCACCAGCGCCGCATCGATGTTGATAGCCGCGACATCATTGACCACCGCCGCCCAACGCCGACCCTCCGCCTGGCGCAGCAAGTGATTCATTAATGTCGTTTTCCCCGCGCCGAGAAAACCACACAACACCGTCACAGGCGGACGAAGTATTGTGCGAGCACATTGAGCATTTTCCATCCCCTCAAAACACCACCCCCGCCCCCCAACGCAACCGCGAACCGTCCCACCCCGTACCTCCCCTCCCCAGCAAACTTGTAACGCAATACGTTACAAACTATCTGCTCCCTCCAAGCGAGTTCACAACATCGACTCCCTTTCCACCTCTAGATCTTTGTTCCCTTCGTTACCTTCTGTTCAAAACTCCGTCCTACCCCGTGTCTCCCTTCCCCAGCAAATTTGTAACGTAATACGTTACAAACTATCTGCTACCTCCAAACGAGTTCTCAACATCGCCTCCCGTTCCATCGACTGATCTTCATTCCCTTTATCCCATTCGTTATATTCGGCTCAAAATTCCGCCCGCCGAACGCTTCCATCCTCGCTGTCGGCGCTCTGTGGCCAAGGAATTCCTCCTATCTCCCACACCATTCCACGCTCGCGGCGAACCTCGCAATCCGCTTCCCTTCGACCCATGGCACGCCTCGCCGCTTTTTCAATTTTCTGCCTCACGTTCGCCGCACTGCCCGCCGCGTCGCCGTTGCTCACGCTCGAAAACGCACAACTACCCTCGCCCGCCAGCGTCGGCTCCCACACGCCACAATTCGTCGCTGCCGCGAATGGACGCATTTTGCTTTCGTGGATCCAGCCTGGCCCTGACAACACGCCCGCACTCCACTTTGCGCAGTTCAACTCACCAACACGCACCTGGAGCGAGCCGATCCTCGCCGGACCGACAAGCCCCACCCCTCCCGCTCAGCTCACCAAAAATGCGCCCCCGGTTTCCGTCTGCAACGGCGGCCGCATGGCCACCGCCTGGTTTGTCGCCGACCAACGCGACCCTCGCATCCTGCTCTCGCTTTCACCCGACGGCGGCGCGCATTTTCTCATGCCACTCCCGGTCGAGGATCTGCGCCCCAACGGAGCACCCGACCTAGTTCTTCTGGCCGATGGCACTGTGTTCGTGTCATGGCCGGAACACTCCGACAACAACGAAACCGCGATCTGGCTCCGGCGCATTTCGCCCGGCGGCGAACTCAGCGTTCCCGTTCTTCTGGCGACTCTACCCACCGACCACGCGTCGCCCCGACTCGCCTTGGTCAAAGACTACGACTCCACACCCGCGCAACTGCTGCTCGCATACTGCCTCGGCAATGGCGACGTCTCGCAGGTCGTCACGCGACTGCTGACCATTTCCCTACCGGCAAGCGCCTCGGCCAAACCCTGCAACTGCCCGGGTGACGAAGCTGGCCGTGGTTACGCTCTGAAAGGCCGCGTTATTTCGCTCAACGTCGCCAGCGAAACCCTAGTCGTGCAACACGACGAAATCCCCGGCGTGCTTCCAGCTGCGACCACCGAATTCAAAACCGATCCGTCCCTCCTAAAATCTGCCGCTACTGGCAACGAAGTTTACGCCCGCATCGAACAACGCGAAGGCCAGTGGTGGCTCTTCGGTGCCCGCTTGATCATGCGTCCATAAAAACACCTTTCCCCTTCATCATGACAAAACTCCCAAGCGTTCTGCTCTTCCTTATTCTCATCATTTTCCTGCTGGAAATCTTCACACTCCGGACGTTGAGCAACGCCGAAAAACGCATCAGCGTGCTGGAGAAAAAAATCGCCGCACAAACCGCCGCGCCGAGCAGCCCTCTTCCGAGGTAGGGCGGATGGTCCCACATCCGCAGCGGTCAATGGCGGAGCATTGACCCTACCTGAAAACGATTTTTTGCCTTACCCCTCCAGCCCGAAGATCGCCTTCACGTAGTTGTCGACCGAGAAGGGCTGCAGGTCTTCCGCTTTCTCCCCAAGACCTAGGAAATAGATCGGCAACTTCAGCTGGCGATAGATTCCAACCAACGCGCCGCCGCGGCTCGTTCCGTCGAGCTTCGTGACAACCAAGCCCGTAAGACCAAAACTTTTGTGAAACACTTTCGCCTGCTCGATGGAGTTCGAGCCGAGGCTGCCATCCACCACCAACCAGCGATGTTGCGGCGCGGTCGCATCGTTTTTTTGGAGCACGCGACGAATCTTCGCCAGCTCCTCCATCAAGTTGCTCTTGGTGTGCAACCGCCCTGCTGTGTCGACGATCAAGAAATCACGACCACGCGATTTCGCTGCCTGCCACGCATCAAACGCCACCGACGCCGAATCCGCGCCGGTGTGACTCGCCACGATTTCCAGATCCAAGCGCGTGGCCCAAGTCTTGAGTTGCTCGACCGCCGCCGCACGAAACGTATCGCACGCCGCGAGGGTGACGCTCTTGCCGTCTTCTTTGAGCTTCCACGCGAGCTTGGCTGAGGTCGTCGTCTTGCCCGAACCGTTGACGCCGATCATGACGATCACGCTCGGATTGCCCGTTTCGGTTTTATTCGTGTCAAGCGAACCTTCCGCCCCCGCTAATACGCGCTTCAACACTGCCGCGCCGATCGCCGCAGCGTCCTGACCACGGAGCGCCGTGTCCTTTTTGTAAGCCGTCTTGATTTCAACGAGGATTTCCTCGGTCGTTTCGACGCCGAAGTCCGCCGTGTAGAGCGCTTCTTCGAGCGTCTCAAGCGACGACGCATCAATCGGTTTTTGCCCGAAGATCGCCGCCGTTTTCTGCGCGATGGCGGAGACCGTCTTGGCGAAGCCGTCTTTAAACTTTTTGAAGAGTCCGAACATGCGCTATGATTTTTTAACCGCTAATGTACGCTAATTGACGTTAATACAGGAAACTCAACGAGGGAAAAAAGCCCGCACCGCCTCAGCGCATTCGCTTCCATTCGCGGTTCTCTTTACTCCGTCGCTTTGCGCGAGTCGCGGCCGAGTTGATCCTTCAAGCGGTCGAGAATGCCGTTGATGAAGCGTTTCGCATCGGCGTTGGAGAATTGTTTGCTCAGGTCGATTGCTTCGTTGATCGAGACGACCGGGGGCACGTCCTTTCGATAGAGCATTTCGAACATCGCCAGACGCAGAATCGCGAGATCGATTTTGGCGATGCGCTCGAACTCCCAGTTATGCGCCAAACCTTTGATGCGCGCGTCGAGATCGGCGATATTGGTGATCACGCCATTAATAATCTCCTCACCATACGAGAAGGTTTCGCGGGGACTTTCCTGCGTTTCGAAAAACGCCTGAAGATCGTTCGCGAGATTGACCGGAGGATTAATACTCCAGGCAAAAAGATATTGAAGCGCGGCGACTCGGCCGGCCCTACGCTGGGCAAATTGTGGTTTGCTACTGCTCATTTTGAAAAACGTCGTTTCAGATCAGCCATCTCCAAGGCAGCGCGAGCGAACTCGGCACCGCGGTTAATTTTCCCGAGGCAACGGTCCTCGGCCTGCTTCAAGTTCTCCGCCACCACCACGCCGTTGATCACCGCGATGCGCGTATCGATCGCCACCCGCATCAACCCCTGCGCCGAAGCCTCGGCCACGAGTTCGTAGTGCTTCGTGTCGCCACGAATAATCACGCCGAGGGCAACGATCACATCGGGCTTGGTCGCCGATGCGAGCCACTGCGCCGCGCTCGGCAATTCATTCGAGCCCGGCACGCGATAAACGCGGATCTTTTTCTCCTTCACCCCGGCCGCCTGCAGATGTTCATATACTTGGTGCAGCAACGCATCGACAAGCGTCGGGTTGTAGCGCGCCGCGACGACGCCGACCGAAAGGGCGGCACCATCGACAGCAGTCAGTTCTTTGGGAGCATCGAGACTCATAGCGTAACCGATCTGTGTGCGCGGCGAAAAGCCAAGGCGCAACCTCTTTTCTGGAGGCAAAAGCTTCAAAAAGCCCCAACCTCCATCCGGCCAACCACCAAGCCGCCTTAAACCGGCACCTGTTCGACGATTTCCAAGTTATAGCCGTCGAGGCCGATCGCTTTGCGCGAACTGTTCGAAAGCAGCCGGATTTTGCACAATCCGAGCGCAACCAGGATCTGCGCGCCGATGCCGTAATCGCGAAAACTCATGGTCGGACCTTCGCCGGGTTTTGCCCCAAGGCGTTGGATCACGGCTTCACCTCGATTGTCCGGCTCCATATATAAAATCACGCCACGGCCAGCTTTAGCCACCGCTTCGAGCGAGGCGTTCAACGTCCGGTGACTGTCCGCGCCTGTCGCACGAAATACGTCGCTCAACAGGTTTTCGCTATGCACCCGCACCAGCGTTGGTTCGGCATTCAACGCGCCCATCGCGAACGCGTAGTGGTGGCGCCCATCGATCATGTTGCGGAAAACGTTTACGGTGAACTGGCCGTATTCCGAAGCGAACGGCTGGGTGCAGACGAGTTCGACCAGGTGATCGCGGCGGTGGCGGTATTCGATCAGCGAGGCGATCGAGATGATCTTCAAGCCGAACCGATTCTTAAACTCTATCAACTGCGGCAGGCGCGCCACGGTGCCGTCGTCATTCACCACTTCGCACAACACGCCGCTCGGATGCAAACCAGCCAGCATCGCCAAATCGACTGCGGCCTCCGTGTGGCCCGCGCGCTCGAGGACGCCACCGGGCCGCGCCCGCAGCGGGAAAACATGGCCCGGCTGCACCAGCTGTTCCGCCTGCGACTCCGGATTAGCAAGAATGTGAATCGTCCGCGTGCGATCATAGGCGCTGATGCCGGTCGCGATGCCTTCGGCGGCGTCGACCGTGACGGTGAAATCCGTGCGATAAGTATCGCGGTTGCGACTGACCATCGGCCCGAGCCCGAGGTGTTTGAGCTGCGGTTCGAGCATCGGCACGCACACGATACCGCTGCCGTAGCGAATCATCATGTTAACCGTTTCAGGCGTGGCCTTCGAGGCTGCCATGATGAGGTCGCCCTCATTTTCGCGATTCTCATCGTCGGTTACGATGACAAGTTTACCCGCAGCGATATCTTGGATCGCAGACTCTACCGAATCAAAGGAAGCAGAAACGTCCGACATGGGAGCGAGAACGTCAGCGAGACGTCATCCGCTGTCAATCCAGCGAGCGCCAGCGACAGAAGCGCCCTCGGCTCAAAACTTGAGGCCAGAGAAGCTTTCCACCGCCTCACCGTTCTCGTTGAGAAGCGTGAGGAAGAGTCGAAAATTGTAGGGCGGTCGCACCGGCGTCGAAGTCAACGTCTTGCCATCGCCGGACGGGTTGAGCACGCGACGTTCAACACCCACTTTATAACTCGGGTCCCAACGGGCCGTCGCGCGAGCTACATCACAATCGACCTGCTTCTTGTCCTTGTCGTAGAACGACAGTTTGAAACCACTTTCGTCGACCTCGATACCGATAAATCCGCCTTTGGCGCGCGGCGCCGAAATACCAGGAATCGTCGCCTCAGGAGTTTCGCCTTCAGGCTTGGCGATTTCTTCTTGTTTGGCAGGCGCAGGCTTCGAGGGCGCGGGTTTCGCCGGCGGTGCCGCCAGCAACGGCACCACCATGCCGACCGAAGCGGCCAGCAACAACGACTTCGCTAACGCGGCGTTGATCTTCATATGCCAACCACTTACGCGCCCAACGCGCCTTCTCGCAAGCCTCATTCGGTAAACGCGCCGTAAAAGCCGTGCAGCCCTCACTTCTTTGCGCCCTGCAGCTGCGCTTTCAAGCCCTGCCAGCGCGCCAGCCGCTCCGCGATCTTCGCCTCGAAGCCAACGGCTTTCGGCGTGAAAAGCGTCAACGGTTTTTCGAGGCAATCCTGCCCGGTAATAGCCTCAGGAAAATCGTGCGCATAGAGATAACCTTTGCCGTGACCGGCGCGCTTGCTGGCCTGACCGCCTTTGTCGCGCAACGGCAACGGCACCGCTTGCACCGGCTGACTCGCGATGGCGGCTTTCGCCGCGTGCAACGCCAAGTTTGCCGAATTACTCTTCGGAGCCAACGCAATATAAAGCGTCGCGTGAGCGAGCGCGTATTCGCATTCAGGCAACCCCACAAAATCGCACGCCTGATGCGCCGCGATCATGAGCGGCAACGCCAGCGGATCAGCCAGCCCCACATCCTCCGAGGCAAGTATAACCAGCCGCCGCGCAATAAACCGCGGGTCTTCGCCGCCTGCCAGCATTTTAGCCAACCAGTAAACAGCAGCATCCGGATCGCAACCGCGACAACTCTTTATGAACGCCGAAATAGTATCATAGTGTTCGTCCTCGTCGGCATCGTAACGGATGCGCCGCTCGCGGGCAAAAACCTCCAGTTCGGCCGACGTGATTTCCGACTTTTCAGGCAGGCTGAGCACCAACACTTCGAGCGCGTTGAGCGCCCGCCGCAAATCGCCGTCACAGAGCACCGCCAAGTCGGCGAGCACTTTGTCGTCCGCCGTGCAACCGCGTTCACCGAGACCGCGCTCGCTCTCGACCAACGCCCGTTTGAGCACGCCCGAGACCGCCGTGGTTGAGAGCGGTTCCAACCGAAACAAATGACTGCGGCTCAACAGCGGCGGATTCACGTAAAACCCGGGATTGTGCGTCGTCGCTCCGATCAACCGCACATTGCCTTCTTCAACGTCAGGCAGCAGCAGGTCTTGTTGCGATTTGTTGAATCGATGCAGTTCATCGATGAAAAGCAGCGTCGGTGCATCCGTGCGGCGGCGGGCGGTTGCAAGGATTTCACGTAACTCTGCGACGTTCGACATCACGGCATTCACACGCACGAAACGGCTCTTCGTCTCATGGGCGATCACCTCGGCAAAACTGGTTTTTCCACAACCAGGCGGGCCGTAAAAAATCAAACTGCCGAACCGATTGCTCGTGATCAGCCGCGGCAATAAAGAACCTGCCGCCGTCAGATGTTCCTGGCCTACGATTTCCGACAGCGTGCGCGGACGCATCCGCGCAGCCAGCGGCTGACGCTCACGGCGCGCTGCAGCGGAGGCAGACGAAGACTTGCCGCCAGGCATTTCGCTCGCCAACGTTGGTTCGGCATCTCCAAAAAGGTCAGATTGATCGGCAGGAGGCATTTTCTACCCCACCAATTTCCGCTTATTCCCCGCAATGGAAAGCCCATTCAACGAAGTCACCCCGCTCGAGACCGATGATCTCAAGCCACGCAGTCGGACGAGCACCGCAATACCACGCAGTCTTCGCCATCGCGCACCCGTGTTATGGCTGCTTTTGCCCTTTATGGCCGGACTCATCGTGGCTCGCACGCTCCCATCGCTCCCCTCGCCCCTTTGGCTCCTAACGGGAGCGCTCATCACCGTCATTGGAGCCATTCTCGCGGCGAAACGTCCGCTCGCGTGGGCGACCGGCGTTTGCCTCGGTTTAACTCTAACCGGTGCCGCCTACTACGAACTTCGCCGCGCACGCCTCTCGGTCTGGAACGAACTGCCGCCGCGCGAAGCCCGGCTCACACTGGAAATTAATCGCACCTTCGCGCCCTCGCTCGACGGGAAACGCGTCTCCGGTCTCGCCCGCGTTGTCCACGCCGACACACACTTAAACGACCTAACCGGCCAGCACCTCTATTTTTCACTCGCCCGACGTGTCGGCGAAGACGCACCCATCCGTTCCGCCAAAATCTCCACGATCGGCGTCCTACAAACGCTGCCACGCGACCCGCCCCTTAACACCTTCGAAGGCTACCTCGCCAACACCGGTGTCAATTTCCGCCTCAATCGCGGACGCATAACAAACCAGATATTAGAACCAACAGCCTATCGCCGGTTCTGCGCACAAGCCCAGCAACGACTCGCGGATATTTTAAGCCTCGGTCTCGAAAAACATCCCGACCTCGCCGCCATTTCGCGGGCGATGCTGCTCGGCCTGCAGCAAGAGCTGAGCGAGGAACAAAACCAATGCTTCATGCGCTCCGGCACGATGCACCTGTTTTCGATCAGTGGTCTCCACATCGCTGTGATCGCGCTCGCGCTGGAGGCGGCTCTCGGATTACTGCGCCTGCCACGTTTTCCGCGCTTTCTCGTCGCGGCGACCTTGCTCTGGCTCTACGTCGACATCACTGGCACAGCGCCTTCAGCCGTACGCGCCTATCTGATGGTTGTGCTTCTTCAGGTTTCGTTTGTTCTGCGACTGCCAGTCAATCCGGTGGCCACGCTCGGTCTTGCCGCGCTCGGCGCGCTGATCATCGATCCGATGCAGCTGTTGAGTGCGAGCTTTCAAATGTCCTACGGCATTGTCGCGTCACTGCTGCTGCTCGGATTGCCTTTGGGCGATTTCTGGATTGAGCGCTGGCAACTGTTTCGGCTCCTGCCCAAAGCCACCTGGGGCTGGTGGCACCACCGACTCGATGGGGCGCAACGCGGCCTTCTCAGCGTGCTCGCAATCGGACTGGCCACTACTCTCGTAAGTACGATCAGCGGCGTGATCTATTTCCAGCTGTTCACACCCGGCTCGCTGGTGGCCAATCTCGTGCTCATACCGGCAGGCTCTTTGGTGATTCTTAGTGGTTTTGTTTCGATGCTCAGCGGCCTGGCCGGACTGAGCTGGCTTAGCGCGACCTTCAACCATGCCTCGGCGCTGGTGCTTCTTTTGAGCGAACGAGGCATCGAAACCTTTTTGAAAGTGCCTGGGGTATTCTGGCCGGCGCAATTCCCCACAACCTGGATTGGTTTCGCTTCACTCGGCGTGCTCATGGCCGCGCTTTTCTGGGGTTACGCGACACGTTGGGAAAAACGCTTTGGCGGCCTCTGGCCCCCCTTCGCCATCGTCGCCCTCGCCCTCATTTTTGGCGTAAGATTCGGCTGAACTCGACCAGCGAGTTTGTAACGCAATACGTTACAAACAACCCAGCCGTCAGAGGCAAACAGACAACTATTCCTACGGCAAAACTTGTAACGTAATACGTTACAAGTCACTCAGCCGCACCGAGGGAAATGACACCCTTTGCAAACCCAACTTGTAACGTATTATGTTACAAGCGGGCTCGGACAGCTGGGCGTTAACTACTCGGGTGCAGGTCCCAAGACCCTGCCGAACATCTAAGAACATCGTGAGCCGATCATCACGCCACCCCAATTGGCCCTAGCCGATAGTTTGTAACGTAATACGTTACAAGTCACTCAGCCGCACCGAGGGAAATGACACCCTTTGCAAACCCAACTTGTAACGTATTATGTTACAAGCTAGCTTGGGCAGCCGGGGGGCTTCCGGTTTTTTTAGGGGTCTGGCGGGCATTTGGGACTGCGACGGGGTCTTGTGTTTTTGTGGCAGCCATTCACTTTTTCTCAGCATGAAAAGCGCCTACGAACTCGCGATGGAACGTCTTGCCAAGTCCGACCCCGACAACGCAAAGCCACTCAGCGCGGAACAGAAGAACCGGCTCGCCGAGATCGACCTGCTCTACAAAGGCAAAATCGCCGAACGCGAAATCTTCCTCAAAAAGCAACTCAACGAAGTCCTCGCCGATGGAAAATACGAGGAAGTTGAAAAACTTTCCAAGCAAATGGCCAGCGAGCGCGCCCGGCTCGAAGAAGAACGCGAAGACGAAAAAGAACGCGTGCGCCGGGAAAAGCGCTGAGCGAACAAACTTAATCTGGAACTCAGGAACGCTGGAACGGAAAAGAAATCAAATGGGTATTCGTTTGACTCAGGTGGGCCACAAACGGTTGTGGTCAAACTTCGGATTGGCCGGCCTTATAGAACAACCGGTAGTGCGAACCTGAGTGAGCCGAATACACCATAGAAATTAATTCTGTTTTCCAGCGTTCCTGAGTTCCAGATTAGACAATTATTCGCCGTTCCCTCACTCGGGCTCAGCCGTACCTTCGACGACCCATTCTTTGGCCTCTGGCACTTGTTTAAAGAATTCTTGCAGCGTGGCACTTAGGTGTTCCGCGTAGCGAAAATGGGCGCCCATGCCGGTGCGTAACTCGGCTTCGTAAATAAATTTGTCGGCGTGCGTGCTGTGCTCAAAGGGCGTTTGCGCGCCGAGGAGCAGCGAATAGATATACGCCGGTGAACCGCGTTGCATCAGCTCGCGCGTGAAGTCCGCCTGCTCGGTCAGCAATGCGGCATGGTCGGCGTGCTTGATCTCCGGCGGCAAATAGAAGCCTGCCTGGATGAGCGGTGTATAACGGTGGCCGGTGCGATGGCGGTTGAGGTCACGCAGCTCGGCCACGGCCATGTTGTTCCACGCAAAGGTCACCCGCATGCGGCGCGAGGTCGCGCCATGATAGGCATAGCGGTTGTTTCGGTGCCGCAGCGCTTCAGACAACGACTGCGCCTCGGGTAGAAAGGGCGACGTCGCGCGGTCCACGTGAACCCACACATGGTCGGCCAGAGGCTCAGTCGAGAGGCGTTCCAAACCGAGTTTAAGGCTCGCGGCGAGTTCCTGCCGTGCCTGTTCCTCGTAGGATTTTTCAGCCACGCTGTGGCGCATGAGACGCGGCGAGATTTTGAGCAATTCGTCGCGAATAAGTTTCGCGGCCGCGCGTGCCTCGGGTTGCGGAAGCGAATCGAGGTGCTTCACCGTCTGCGCCCACATGCGCGAACTCTGCACGAGACCGAGATTCGTCCGCGTGGCGAAGGGAATGAAGTAACGTGCGCGATCAAGCGCATAGTTTTTCCGCAGACGGGTGACGACGGCGGGCTTCGCATCGGGCGGGAGGCGCACCAGCGACGGATTAGCGGTGGCGAGCTGATCGAGCCGCGTGTATTCGGCGTTGTAAGCGGCAAAGGATTTTGCCATGAGCGCGATCCAGCGCGGCGCGAGATCGTCTGGAATACCAAGGTCAACCGGCAACGGGAGGTTGGCCGAATCCATCGTGATATAACGCGTGCTCGACTCCTGACCATCGGCCATCTGGGCGATTTCGAAAATTTTATAGGCCAGCCACATCGACACGCCATCGAGCGCGACCGCCAATCCACCGGTCAAACCCCCGATCGAGGCATGGCCGTAATCGACAAATTTCAGAATGCGATCAATCGAAGCCTCGGGGTTGGCGAGATCGACTTTTTCCATGATGGCCGCGAGTCCGTCATTGCTGCGCGAGTAGCGCGCGAGGACAGAGGCGAGCAACTCAGGAGTGACCTTGGGCAGGTCGGCGGCGGTGGGGGGAGGGACAATGGCGAGACCGGTGACTTTCATGCGGCGGTGGAAAAGTTTTCTCGCAAAGCGCGGGTAACGCCAAGCACGAAGCAGGAAATTATCCGCCCAACCCAACGCCTACCCGAACTTTCAATAATGCAGCGTCGCGATCCACGTCATCAGCGGGGACTGGAAAAGACCCAACAACACCGAGATCAACGCCAACGAGGCCAACACGACGGTCATTGGAACGTTGATGGCGATGGCTGGAGGTTGCTCAGCCGCATCCTCACTCGGCGAAGCCGTCGTGGGGCCAGGAAAATAGGCGGCTTTAATCCAGCCGAAATAATAGTAGATCGAAAGCACCACGCCGACGATGGCGACGGCCAGAAGCCAACCCAACCCCGCTTTAAACGCCGCGATAAAGATCAAGAGCTTGCCAATAAAGCCAGCCAGCGGCGGAATGCCCGCGAGCGAACCAAGTCCAATCGCCAGCACCGCGCCAAGGAACGGATTTTTTCGCGCGAGCTCACCGTAATGTGCGAGTTCCTGGTCGGCATCGTTTTCGCCGGCGAGATGCGTCATCACGCCGAAGACGGCGAAGGAGGCACAAAGGTAAACCACGAGATAGAAGTAAATCGCGTCGATGGCCTGCGGCACGCTAAAGCTGGCAACGACACCCAGGAGCAGGTAGCCGGCATGCGAGACGCCTGAGAGACCCATCAGCCGTTTGACGTTGTGCTGCGTGAGCGCGCCGAAATTGCCGAGGATGATCGTCAACACCGCGAGTGTTGAGAGCAACGAAACCACCACACCGCGATAAGCGACGAATACTTGCGCAAAAATCAAGAGCGCCGCAAAGCCCGCCGCTTTCGAAGCGACGGCAAGGAAAGCGGTCACCGGCGTGGGCGCTCCTTGATAAACGTCGGGTATCCAAATCTGGAACGGAACCGCGCCGATCTTGAACGCGACGCCCGAGAGCACGAGAACGATGCCAACGCTCGCGAGAAAGTTGTCAGGATTGGCCGCGAGAAAGGTTTGCAGCGCGCCGAAATTCATCGAATCCACCGAGTGTCCGGGCAGCGCGGGAGTGCCCGCTACGCCATAAAGCAGCACGATGCCGAAGAGTAAAATCGCCGAGCTGAGGGCGCCCGTGATTAGGTATTTCAAACCAGCCTCCAGCGACAGCGGGTTGGTGCGAAAATAGCTAACCAAAACATAGAACCCCACCGTGATCGTTTCGAGTGCAACGAAAAACATCACGAAATGATTACTCTGAGCGAGGAGCATCATCGCCGCCGTGACCACGAGCAGAATGTGGTAAAATTCAACCTTCGGAACCTTCTGCCGAGCGAGCGCGATCACGCCCAGGCAAGAGGCAAGAATCGAGCACAGCACAAAGAACACTCGCATGAACTGCCCCGAAGCCGTTTGGCGCAACATCCCGCCGAAGATCTCATAGCCATGCATAGCCGCACGGTAATTGATGATCAACCCGACGAGCACGCCGCACTGGCCGGCGATGGCAACAAGCGGAATCGCTCCGTGCTCTTTCTTGGGCAGCACCATCTCCAAGATCAGCAGCAGCAAGGCAAGACAGCCGAGCAGCAGCTCGGGCGTGAGCGCGAGCCACTGATTGGATTGAGCGATGGAGACTAGATCGGCATTCATCTCGGCGAAAATTATTTGTTGGCCACGGGGGTGGACACGGCGCTGGTCGCCGCAGGATAGATGGCCTTAAGCGCGGCGTTCAACGGCGTGGAAATCGACTTCGGCCAGAACCCCACGAAGAGCAACGCGACCAGTAGGATGAGCGCTGGCATCTTTTCGCTCCAACGCAGATCGACCACCGGAGTTTGCTCGGCAACTTTGGTGAACTCCGCGGAAGGCTGACCGAAAAAGACGTTGGCCGCCGCGCGCAAGCCATAGATGGCCGAGATGATCACACCCGCCACCGCGCCTGCTGTAACCCAGGGAGAAACGCTCCAAAGTGAAACAAAGATCGCGAGCTCGCCCCAAAAATTCGCAAAACCCGGCAGTCCGATGCTGGCAAACGTAGCCGCCACGAAGAACGCCGCGAGGACCGGCGCCTTCTGCGCGAGACCACCCATCTGACCGAGATTAAAGGTCTGCGTGCGCTCGTAGATGCTCGATGAAAGGAGAAAGAGCAGCGCAACCGAAAAACCGTGCGCCACCATCATCAACACCACGCCGCCAGCACCAACAATTGAGAATGCCGCCACGCCGAGAAACGCGTAGCCCATGTGCATGACCGAGCTGTAGCCGACCATCTGTTTCAAGTCGCGTTGCGCGATGGTCACGAAGCCGATGACAAGCACATTACCCAGCGCGAGCGGAATCAGCAGCCAGTTCCACGAACCTACGCCCAGCGGCAACAACGGCAGCGCGATCTGGATCAAGCCGTAGAGACCGAATTTCTTCAATACACCCGCGTGCAACATCGCCGCCGAGGTCGGCGCGGCGCCATACCCGAGCGGCGCCCACGTGTGCAGCGGCCAGAGCGAAACCAGTATGCCAAAGCCAAACATCAGCAGGCCAAAAATGTTTTTCTGGGCGAAGGCCGGTAGCGGATTCTCCAGCAACTCACGACGAAGATATATCAGGTCGAAAGATCCAATTCCACCTTGAGGCCCGCCGCTCTTCACGTAAATCGCGATCAAACCAAGCAACGACAACATCGCGCCGAGCGTGAGATAGATCGTCATCTTCATCGCCGCGTAATTGCGGTCACGGCCACCCCAGATGCCGACCATGATAAACGTCGGGATCAGCGCGAGTTCGTGGAAGAAGTAGAAGAAGAAGACATCGACTGAAGCGAACACACCCATCAAACCGCCTTGCATCACAAGCAGCAAAATTAGGTACAGATTGAGGCGCTCGACTTTCGATTGGAGCGCGTAAAGACCCGCCGCGAGACCAACCAGGCCGGCCAATACAAACAGAGAAAGCGAAATGCCGTTGAGCCCCAGTGCGAGCCGGATGCCGAGACCGCCCAGACCGGTATCGTAAACATTGTAGAATGCATACGTGTGGTACTGCGGCACGTGGGAGAATCTCATCCACAAATAGACCGCGATAAACGCCGGAACCATGAAGCCGACACAAGCCAGACCCTGTGCCCACTTCTTCGGCAGACCGAGGGTCAGGATGAGCGCGACCGCCAGCGGCGTGGCGATCGAGAGGAAAAGAAAATCAAACGGCAAATGAGTCATCGTGTAGTCCGATTAGAATATTCCTGCGGCGAAACCCCAGACCAGCGCCGCGCCGGCCAGGAACCAATAAACATAGGCGTGCAGGCTGCCGACATAGAGCGCCCGCGCCCCCAGACTGAGCAAACCGACAAAGCCCGCCGTTCCGCGAATGATTGCCCGGGAAAGAACGATTTGATCGAGAAAATTGAGCACCAGCGCAAAGCGGTCCTGAACCTTCGCAACGTAGTAATTGTAGATCTCATCCGGCGAAGCCTTGAGCAAGGCGAGCCCACCAAACACGCCCGGCACTTTCACCGCGAGCGTGTCTTTGTCGTCAGATTTATAGAAGAAAAAGGCACTGAGTCCGCCCACGAGGACAACGGTCAGACTCGTGATAAACACGACGTGATGTCCATGTTCGTGGTATTGCCCGTCCGGCACTTCGAGAAAAATCCCGCGGAAAATGTTTAAATCGAGCACCCGAGGATCACCAGCCACAACGGCAAGAGCGGCCAGAACGATGAGAGGCAGCAGCATCGAAAAACCACTTTCGTGCGCATGCCCGGCGCTTTCTCCGCGTGACTTGCCGAGGAAAACCAGTTTCCAAAGACGCACCATATAGAAAGAGGTAAGCACAGCGGTGAAGGCGAGCAGCCCAAACACCAAGCGGTTTTTCTCAAACGCGAGAAGGAGAATCGAATCCTTCGAATAGAAACCCGAAAGCAAGGGTGTGCCGATAATCGCGAGGACACCGATCGTGAACGTCGCGAAGGTAAACTTCATCCGTTTAGCGAGCCCGCCCATTTTAAAAATGTTTTGCTCATGATGACAGCCGTGAATCACCGATCCTGAACCTAGGAACAAGAGCGCCTTGAAAAAGGCATGCGTCATCAGGTGGAACATCGCGACGCCCGCGCCGGCGAGGAGAAGAATCGTAGATTTGCCACCATCCACATCCTGCGTTTCCGACAACCGACCCAAACCAAACGCCGCCACCATATAGCCGAGCTGTGAGAGCGTAGAGTAAGCCAAAACTTTTTTAATGTCACTTTGAGTAATCGCACAAAGCGCCGCGTAAACCGCCGTGATCACACCCACCCACATCACTCCATCGAGCGCAGCCGGCGCGGCAGCAAAAAGCGGCTCGATCCGACACAGCATATAGATACCAGCCGCAACCATCGTCGCAGCGTGGATCAGCGCGGAAACCGGCGTTGGACCTTCCATCGCGTCAGGCAACCACACGTGCAACGGCACTTGTGCCGATTTGCCGACGGCACCACAGAACAGCAGCAACGGAATCGCCGTGGCGATCACCGAACCGCCCTGAACCTCCAACGCTATTTTGGAGAGATTCACCGTGCCGAGCGCCGAATAACACCAGATAATACCAAGCAAGAAACCGAAGTCGCCGACACGATTGACGATGAAAGCCTTCTTCGAGGCGTCAGCAGCCGACTGCTTTTCCATGTAATGGTTGATCAGCAGCCAGGAGCTGAAACCAACCAGCTCCCAGAAGATAAACATCATGAAAAGATTGTCGGCAAAAACAATGCCGAGCATCGAGAACATGAAGATCGAAAGTCCGCCGAAATACCGGCCGCGCGAGCCATCGTCGTGCATGTAGCCGAGCGAGAAAACATGCACGGCCAGACCGACGATCGCGACGATCACCAGCATCAGCGCCGCAAGATCGTCGAATTTGAAACCAAGCGAAATCGTTAAATTGCCAAGTTGCATCCAATCGAACGCGGCGGTGAACCGTTGATTACTGAAAACCAAAATGAACGCTGCCCCAGCGAGCACGGCGCAGGCGGCAACCGAAAGATACGACGCGAGTGCGCCCTGACGACGCAGGAACAGCGCGATGATCGCGGCCGAAGCGAGCGGCAAAAGAAGAACGAGAAGAGCGAGTTGAGTAGGCGCCATGGCGTCAGTTTTTCAGCGCGTTGAGTTCTTCGACTTGCACGGTTCCGCGTTTGCGGAAGAGGGCGACGATAATCGCGAGGCCAACGGCCACTTCGGCTGCAGCCACCGTGAGAATAAAAAAGACGAACACATTGCCATCGAGTGTGCCGTTGAAACGGGAGAAAGCGACGAGTGCGATCGTCGAAGCGACGAGCATCAGCTCAAGACACATATAGATCACGAGCGTGTTCTTGCGTACGAGCACGCCGAGAAAGCCGACGGCGAAGAGCAGCGCGCTGAGAATGAGATATTCGTTGAGACCGATGGTCATTTGACGTCCTCCTGGCCTTCGAATTTTTTACTCAAAACAATCACGCCCAACATGGCGATCAGCAGGAGGAATCCGACCACCTGCACGGGCAACAAATAGGTGGTGAAGAGCATCGCGCCGTAGTCCTTTAGACCGGCGTGGAAAACGGCGGCCGCAGGAGCGGTGGAAAACTGGCCGCGCGCCACGAAGCTGCAAAGCCCCAGACCGAGCAGCGCCGCGCCAATGACTCCAGAGACAATTGAAATCTTTTTGTAGGGCTTCTGCGTTTCGGATTTCGGGTTCAGCAACATCACGATGAAAAGGAAGAGCGCCACGACCGCGCCGGCGTACACGAGGATCAGCAAAGCCGAAAGCAGCAGCGCATCGAGCAGCGCGAAAATGCCCGCCACACCGAGCAAGCTAACCAACAGGCACACGGCAGCGTTCACAGTATTTTTGTGCGACACCACCGCGAGAGCGGAGCCGAGAGTGAGCGCGGAGAAGAGATAAAAAAGTACGTTGTGCATGGGCAGTCAGTAGCGTGTAGCGAGTAGCCAGTAGCGAGCAGGAGAATTGCTCTTGAGGATTTCGTGTGTGGTTTTGGCCGTGGTATTCATGTTCACTACTCGCTGCTCGATGCTCGCTACTCAATTAGTGCGCGTTGCCGTGCTCCTCGGCGGCTTTTTTCTTGTCCCATTTATGATGGTTGTCGGGAAGCGTACCACCGAGTTCGTAGAGGCGCGCCTTGTTGTTGACCATTTCTTCGCGAGTGAGGCCGGTCATCGTATAATTACTCTGCAGCCAGATCGCTTCCTCGGGGCAAACTTCCTGGCACATGCCGCAATAAATACAGCGGAGCATATCGATATCGAATTCCTTGGGTGCCTTCTCGACGTGGGCGTTGGGTGAGTCGGAAGTAATTTCACCCGGCGTGATGCGGATGGCTTTCGGCGGACAAACGAATTCGCACAGCTGGCAGGAAACGCATTTTTCGCGACCATTTGGATCTTTTACCAAGGTCGGCACACCGCGATAACCGGTCGGAATCTCCGGCCGCTGCTCGGGGTATTCGAGCGTCACCGGTTTAGCCACGAGATGCTTCATGGTCGTCATCAACCCCTGCACGATCTGCGGCAGGTAGGTGCGCTCGGCAAGCGTCAGTGGTTTTCGTTCAAGTGGGATGACGGACATGGGAAAGACGAATGGAGAATTATGAATGTAGAATGAAGAATCGAGTGAGCGGATGAATGCGAGTGGTAGGATTGAGCTTAATTCTAAATTCTACATTCATCATTTTGCATTAGCCGCGGGAGAGCAAAGCGATCCCGATGGCGTAAAACAGCAGGTTGGCGATGGAGAGCGGCAACAGGATGCGCCAGCCGATTCGCATCACTTGGTCGTAGCGGAAACGCGGAACCGTCCAGCGAATTGCCATAAAGAAGAAAATCATCGCGAGCACCTTGCCGAGAAAAATGGCGATGGAAAGAATGCCGACGAACAACGGGTGAATCGTGAACGCCCAACCGGTGCCCTGGTGCAAAAGGTCAACGACGGTCGCCAGCGGAACCCAGGGCAACGGATTCCAACCGCCGCAGAAGAGCAGCATAAAAATACCCGAGCCCACGATCATGTGCGAATATTCAGCCACAAAGAACAGGCCCCACTTGAATGCACCATACTCAGTGTGAAAACTACCCACGAGGTCAGCCTCGGATTCGATCGTGTCGAACGGCTGGCGGTTGGTTTCGGCGAAGAGGCAAATTAGAAAAATAAAAGCCGAGATCGGCATCAGGAAACCGAACCACATTCCTCCGATAAATCCCGGCTGGCTCTGAAATTCGACCACGCGAGCGAGGCCGAGCGTGCCCGTTGTTCCGGGCGCATTGACCCAAAGAAAAACCGGGAGCACCGAGATGGTCATCGAAAGCTCATACGAGATGAGTTGGGCCGAGGCGCGCACGCTGCCAAGGAAGGGATATTTCGAATTCGACGCCCAGCCCGCGAGAATCAGCGAATAAACGCTCAGCGAGGAGATCGCGAACACCGCGAGCAGGCCAACATCGAGGTTGGCGAGGATGAGCGGAATCGCTTTGCCCGCTTCGTCGAGGTACATGCCGAACGGCACGACAGAGACAGTTGTCAGCGCGGGCACCATCGCGAGCAGCGGTGCAGCGATGAAGTAGAATTTGTTCACGTGGCCCGGCGTCGAATCTTCCTTGAAGAGCATCTTGCCGCCATCAGCCATGACGTGAAAGATGCCGAGGCGTTGAAGAAATCTCCCGAGGAAAGGAATCCACGCGACCCACGGCACAATCGCGCGGTTCGGGCCGGGCCGATCCTGCACCCACGCCGCAACTTTGCGCTCAGCCATCGAGCAAACGCCAGCGATCGGGAAGATCACGAGGATCACCGCGAGGCCTTTGATCGCAGCTTGAAGCCAAACGGGAAATTGGAAGAAGAAATCCATTTTTAACAGAAGCTAACGAAGGAAACGAAGATTCGAATCTGGGGCGAAGTCGCAGACAAATACTGTGTCTGTTCAGTGTTCTCAAAAACTGAAAAAATGGCGGAGGAAATATGGCTCACGGACAACATCTTTGTTCTCTTCGTTATCTTCTGTTCAAATTCAGGGTTTGGTGGCCGCGGGTTTAAAGTGAAGCGTTTCGCCCTCGGGGAATGACAGCGAAGCAAAAGCCGAACCATCGATCACCACACCGGTTTCGGCAATTGCAGCAAAGGACAAACCGGCCAGCAACTTGATCTCGCCTGAAAGTGCGTTCCAGATCGTCGCGATATCGGGTGCGAATTTGTTGCCGCCAAGCGCCGCGAGAAGCTGAGTCAACACAACCGAGTCGTTGATCGCGCCAACGACGCCGGGAACCGCTGCTTGGAATTTCTGGAGGCGGAACTGCTGGTTGATGAATGTGCCGTTCTTCTCGAAGACCGTGTGCGTTGGGAGAACAACCTGGGAGGCGGCGGACGTCGCGTTGCGGTGCGTACCGATGAAAACGATTTTGACCTTGGCGAGCTGTTCGGCACTGAGGCCGGCAGCGGTGAGATCTTCGTTGATCGCAAGAACGGTCTTTACCTTGCCCGCGTCGATCGAGGCAGCCAGGTCGGTGAGTCGCACGGATGGCAGCTTGGCAATCAGGCCGGTCACGAGCGCGCCTCGCGTATTCGGATTGCGGTCGGCGGAGATGAGCAACTTGTCGCCCTCCCCTACTCGCGCGACGATTTGCACGGTGGTTTTGAGCGCATCGGCGAGTTTCTTCGTGAGGAATTGTTCTTCAACCGAGCTGCGACCGGAACCGACGATGGCGACGTTGCCGGCTTTGAGAAGTTCGGCTGCACCAGAAATCGCGGCGTCGAGGTCGGCGGACTGGCCATTGACTTGAATCGTGGTCAGGCGGCTGTCATCGCGGACTTGTTTATAAAGCGTGCGGCCACTGTCGGCCATCCAGGTGTCGTTCACCTCGTCGTTGCGACGCGGCGTGATGCGGTAGATCTGGCCTTCACGCGACCAGACGACCGTGTTGGCTCCAACCGATGATTCGGTATCGATGCTATTCGTCTGCTTGAGGAACCAGACGCGCATTTTGAAACGGAAATCGGTGCTCGTGAGCGCGCCGACCGGGCAGATATCGACGGTGTTGAGCGAATAATTATTTTCGAGCTGCTTGCCGGGATAACAGCTCAGCGTCGAGTAGCTGCCGCGATCAGTGAACCCAAGCACATCGTCTTTCGCGACATCCTTTGAGAAACGGATGCAGCGCGAGCAGAGCACACAACGTTCGTCGTCGAGCGTGACGCGCGGCCCGAGCTGGGTGCGCTTTGGTTTCACGTTCTTTTGTTCAATGAAGCGCGAGTAACCACGGCCATAACCAGTCGCCTGCTCCTGCAATTTACATTCCCCGGCTTGATCGCAAATCGGGCAATCGAGCGGATGATTGATGAGGAGAAATTCCATCACACCCTCGCGGCAATCTTTGATCTGCGGCGTAGTGGTGCGGATGTGCAGGCCCGGCATGGCGTTGGTCGCACAGCCGATCTGCGGGCGCGGCATCCAATTGATCTTCTGTTTTCCGTCGGCGGGATCGACGACCGGCTGCTTGGTCGAAGGATCAACCGCGGGCAGGCCCATTTCGACCAGACACATGCGGCAATTGCCGACGATGGAGAGCTTAGGGTGGTAGCAGTAGTGTGGCACATCCACGCCGACCAGACGGGCAGCTTCGATCACGTTCGTGCCCTTGGGCACGGCGATCTCTTTGCCGTCGATGTTGACGGTGACGAGGTCGGGTTTGGTCGTTGGTTGTGACATTGCTAAGGAAAAACTTTTTGGAACCGCTAATGGACGCTAATTAACGCTAATTTGGAAAAGCGAATAGATTGAATTGGTGGTTAAAACTTAAACGAGTTCGAGAGCGTCGGGGGATTTCGGTGCGTTGTTGGTTTCTGGATACGCTTTGAATTCGTCGCCGAACTTGGCGACGAAGCTCATGGTCGGCCAGGAGCAGGCTTCGCCCATCGCACAAATCGTGCGGCCGGCGATCTGGTTGGCTACGCTGTTAAGCAGTGCACCGTCTTCAGCGCGGGCATCTCCGTGAACCATGCGGGCGGTGATCTTCTTCATCCAAAGCGAGCCTTCGCGGCAGGGCGTGCATTGGCCACAGCTTTCGTGAGCGTAAAACGCATTCAGGTTGGCGAGCGCATCGACCATATTGACGGAATCATCCATCACGATTACGCCACCCGAACCACCCATAGTACCACAAGCTGCGAGCGTGTCGAAATCCATCGGGATATCCTCGACCGTCAGCGTGCGCGTGGAACCGTCTTTGTTTTTCAACGTAAACGTTTCGCCGAAGCGCAGGACCTTCGCCGACGAACCGCCGGGAATAACGCCTTTAAACGTGCGACCGGGCAACGGACCGCCGCAAACATCGTTGAGCAGCTGGCCCATCGTGATCTTGCCGACTTCGTATTCGTAGTAGCCGGGGCGTTGCACGTGACCGGAGACGCAAAGGATGCGCGTACCGGTGTTGTTGGGTGTACCGATTTTTGAATACGCCTCACCGCCCATTTCGGAGATGTGCTTCACGTGGCAGAGCGTCTCGACGTTGTTCACGATCGTCGGGCACTGATAAAGGCCAAGGACAGCCGGGAAATACGGAGGCTTGATGCGCGGGTACGGGCGCTTACCTTCGATGGACTCGATCAGGCCGGTTTCCTCGCCGCAGATGTAGGCGCCGGCGCCACGGTGGACATAGATTTCGCAACCGTAGCCCGTGCCGAGAATATTGGGACCGACAAAATTTGCCGTGCGGGCTTCGGCGATGGCTTTTTCGAGGATGCGCGCGCCTTCAGGGAATTCGCCGCGAATGTAGATGTAAGCCTGTTTCACGTTGTTCGCGAAACAGGTGATCATGATTCCCTCAATCAACTGGTGCGGGTCTTGATGAATGATGTAGCGGTCCTTGAACGTGCCGGGCTCGGATTCGTCGGCATTGACCACGAGATAGATCGGCTTGCCGCTCTTGCGATCAAGGAGCGACCACTTCACGCCGCAGGGAAAACCGGCACCACCGCGTCCGCGCAGGCCGGATTTTTTGACGTCGTTGACGATTTCCTCGGGTTTGCGCGCGACCGATTTCTTCAACACTTCGTAGCCGCCATTGCGCACGTAGCAGGCGAGGTCGTTGGTGTAGCCAGGCTCGTCGATGTGCTTGAAAATCAGACGACGTTGTTCGGGTGCAGGCATGTTTGGGAAAAGTAGCGAGTAGTGACTAGCGAGTAGTGAGTAGAATAGCGGGTCGTGTAATCGTAATGGTCTGGATGGCCGCTACTCACTACACGCTACTCGCTCCTTTTGTTTTGGCTTCGGATCTTATTTTGGCAACGAGTGCGCGGACTTTGGCGGTATCGACTTTCTCGTGTAACTGTTCGTCAATCATGACGACGGGCGCGGTGCCACAGCTGGCGAGACATTCGACGAACTCGATGGTGACTTCGCCATCCGCCGAGACTTCGTTGAGTTCGACGCCGAACTCTTTCTTGAACTCGTCGCACACTTTGTAGCCACCCATCAGCGCGCAGGAAAGCGTGCGGCAAACTTTGACATGGCGGCGTCCGATGGGCTTGCGCCGGAACATCGGGTAGAACGTGACGACTTCGTACACGTTGATCGGTTGGAGTTCGAGTTTCTGCGCGACCCACTCGATCGACTCGTCGGAAATGTGGCCAACGTCCTCCTGAATCAAATGAAGCAGCGGCAGCGTCGCACTCCGTTTGACCGGATAGTGCGTGATCGCGCGCTCGATCTCTTCAAGTGTCTGCGGTTTTAGTGATAAAGACATAGGGCGCTAATGCAGAATTAAGAATGATGAATGCCGAATGACGGCACACCAATGCATGCCATGCAAAGGCGCGATAAGTGGGATCGACTGAATTCTACATTCTTCATTCTAAATTCTTCCTTGGTTTTTAGCGGTCGCATTCGCCCATGACGAAGTCGAACGATCCGAGGATCGCGACGACGTCGGAAATCAGGATGCCGGTGCAGATTTTGGGGACGATCGAAAGGTTGCAGAACGAGGGTGAGCGGATCTTCAGACGCCACGGCACGCCGCCGCCTTTGCTCACGACATAGAAACCGAGAATGCCCTTGGGGTTTTCCGCTTCGAAGTACACTTCGCCAGGCGGCATCTGCGGGCCTTCGGTCACGATCATGAAATTCTGAATCAGCTCTTCCATCGACGAGAGAATCTTATCCTTCGGCGGAGAGAAAATCCTGAGTGCATCTTTGGCGAACCAGTCCCCAGCGGGCATCGTCTTGATAACCTGGCGGATGATGCGGACGGACTGGCGCATTTCTTCGCCCCGCACGAGGTAGCGGTCGAAGCTATCGCCTTTTGTGCCGACGGGGACGTCGAATTCATACTGCTCGTAGCCAGAGTACGGCTTGTCTTTGCGCAGGTCGAGACCGACGCCGGAGCCACGGAGGTTCGGGCCGGTCAGACCGTAGGCGAGCGCGTCTTCCTTCGAGATGATGCCGACGCCCACCGTGCGGTCATGGAAAATCTTGTTTCGCGTGAGCAGCGAGAGCAGTTCTTCGAGCGCGGGCAGGAACTGGTCGCAGAACTTGCCAACATTATCTAACCAGCCGTCTGGGACATCGCGGGTGACGCCGCCGATGCGGGTGTAACTCGTGGTGAAGCGGGCACCGGTGAGTTCTTCAAAAAGTTTATAGAGGAATTCGCGTTGATTGAGCGAGAGCACGAGGACCGTCCAGGCGCCGACGTCGAGGCCGAACGCGCCGAGGCCCATGAGGTGCGACGAGATGCGGGCCATTTCGGCGGTGAGCACGCGGATCGCCTGGCAACGGGCCGGGACCTCGAGGCCGGCCAGGCGCTCGACCGCGATGGCGTAGGCCATGTTGTTCGCCAGCGGGGCGAGATAGTCCAGCCGGTCCGTGTAGGGCACGAACTGATTGTAGGTCATGTTCTCGGCGATCTTCTCGTCACCGCGGTGCAGATAGCCGATGACCGGGTCCGCCTTGGTCACGACCTCGCCATCGAGCTCGAACTGGATGCGCAACACCCCGTGCGTCGACGGGTGCGACGGCCCCATCGAGAGCGACATTTTCTCCGCGTCGAACTCCTGGGGGAGCCTTTCGACCGGCTCAGGGCGAGCGGTCGCCGTCTTCGCGGCGGTATCGGGAAAGGAAAAGTCGGTGGCCATGTTACTCGGGTTTCTCGCGCTTTTCGTTCCACGCCTCGTCCTTGGCGCGCGGCTCGGCGGCGCTCATGGGCTCTCCGGGGGTGGCCACGAAGGGGCCGCCGGCCATCGGGGCGGAGATGACGCCAACCCCGATCTCGGCGTTGATGTCGGCATCGGACATCTCGGTCGGCAGACCGGCGAGCGGGAATTCCTTGCGCAGCGGGAAATACGGATAGGCATCCCACATCAGGATGCGGCGCAGGTCGGGGTGGCCGGTGAACTTGAGGCCGAACATGTCGTAGACCTCGCGCTCGTGCCAGTTGGCGCCGGCCCACAAACTGGTGGCGGACGGCATCGCCGGCTCGGCGTCCGACGGGCAGTGGGCCGCGATGCGCACGTAGGTGTGCTTCGTGCTCGAATAGAGGTGCCAGATGACGGTGAAGCG
>JANNHA010000049.1:0-9358 GCA_031404135.1 Verrucomicrobiota bacterium
GGGGGTCCGTGGGGGGGGGGCGGGTTTTTGGGTTCGGGCGCGCCCTGGGGGCGCGCCCTACCGTCGTGCGTTCCACTCGGCGGTCGAATATTGTTCGGTGAGAGCGATGAGTTCGTCGTCGGAGATTTCTGGCCAGGGCGATGTCACGGCGGGCAGGGCGAGTGCTTGGGCGAGGTTTGCGGTCAAGTGTTCCTCGAATAATTCCCAGTCGAGTGTTGGCGAAACCGAACTACGCGCAATCGAGCCTTGGAAGAGTATGCCGGGCCTGGCGCGTTTCTGGGCGGCACCGGCGATTTTTGCGCCAGTCTGCGGGTGGATGACGTCGTAAACCTCGGCTTTGGTGAAACACACGCCAGGGCCGCAGCCAGCGGTGGTGTCGGTGGTGGCAGGTTCTGGTTCCTTTAACGTGGCGGGTTGGCCGAGCGTGCGCAGCGCCTCGGCGATGCGGTCGTGCACGAGGCGGTAGGACTCGGTGGCGCGGGCTTCGTACAGGTCGTGCGCGCGGGGAATAACCAGCGCATACGTCCAATCATTGCGATGATCGACCAGGCCGCCGCCGGAGGGGCGTCGGCAGAGTTCGACGCGTTCGTCGGCGGGAAGCTGTTCGCGGACGAAGCCGATCAACTGGCCGTAGCCAAAGGTGAAGGCGGGCCGGTGCCAGTCGTAGTGGCGGAATCGGGCGTGGCTGGCGGCGGGATAGCGTTGCAGGAGCAGGAAGTCCGTCGCCATGTTTTCGGCGGCACCGGCGGTGCGGGTTGGGAGGAGATCGAGCTGCATCAGGCTGAAATCGCAAAAGCGCTGAACGAAGGTGTGGGTTTACAGGTTCGGCTCGGGAGGGGCGGGCTGTTCCGTCACGAGTTCGGGGGTGATGTGCCAGCCGGCGCGCCAGCGTGGCTGCCCGTTCTTTTTGTGGATGTCGTTGGTTCGTTCAAGTGTGAGGATCGATCCTTTTCTAAAATCAAATAGCGGAGGCGTCGGTTTTCCGCGAACGAGCAGGGTGGCGAGGGCACTTAGGTGGGGTTCGTGGCCGACGAGCGCGATGTTGATCGCGGTCGTGAAGGCGTTCAGGCGGTTGGCCATGTCATTTGGATCGTCTTCGGGGAGGAGGCCGGGTGTTTCCACGAGGGCGGCTTCACAGGCAAGGCCGATGAGAAAGAGTTCGGCTGTTTCGCGTGCGCGGACGAGCGGGCTATGCCAGACGTAGGCGGGCGTGAAGAGGCCGTTGCGACGAAAAAAACCTGCGAGGGCTCGCACTTGGGCGCGGCCTCGGTCGCTCAAGGGGCGTAGCGAGTCGTTCTGCATGGGAGCCGCGTGGGCGTGGCGGACCAGGTACAGTGGCATGGGTGGCAGGTTGGACGACCACGCCGTCGCAATCAACTACGCGTGTGCGGCGGTTTTCGAATCGAGCAAGCCGCGGGCGGCCGTCATGAGCGCGCTCAACGAGAAAGGTTTTGGCAGGTTGGCCTGGTACGCCGGGTTGAGGTCCGGGAAGGGGTGGCTTTTGGCACCGCAAATTTTGAGAATGCGCACGTTGGGCAACATTACGGGGAGGCAGCGGGCCAGCAGATCGTCATCACGGTTGGGTTTGGTGCTGATTTGCGCAATGATCAGGTCAACCGGCGTCTGGCGCTTCTTTATCAGTTCAAGGGCTTCGCGGGACGAAGCCGCTGTTTCGACGGTGTAGCCACCGGCGGCGAGGGTCTCGGCCACCATTTTTCGGAGGTCGTCGTCGTCTTCGATCACGAGCACCTGTTCGCGTCCCTTGGTGGCGGGCAAGGGCGGCAGTTTGGTGCCGGAGGCAAGGGCCGGGCTGGAGACCAGCGGGAAAAAAATCTCGAAGGTCGAGCCGTGTCCGGGCGTGCTTTGCACGCGGATGAAGCCGTTGCTTTGCTGGACGACACCATAAACGAGGGCGAGGCCGAGGCCTGTGCCTTTGCCCGATTCTTTAGTGGTAAAGAATGGTTCGAACAGGTGGGCGCGCACTTCGTCGTTCATGCCGGAACCGTTGTCGGTAACGGACAGTACGGCGTAGTTTCCGCGTGGCATGTTCTCCTGGTTGTCCGAGCCGAGGCGGCGCACCGTGGTGGCGATGGTGGCGCGGCCGCCTTCTTTCAGGGCATCGCGGGCATTGAGCGTCAGGTTGAGGAGCACCTGCTGGATCTGGGAGGGGTCGACGCGGATGTTGGCCTTGTTGGCGGCGAGGGTGACGTCCAGTGAACGGGCCGGTTTCAACAGGCGCGTGAGGATGCTGGAGTTTTCGCGCACGAGGTGGTCGAGGTTGACCACTTTCGGGTGGTTCGCCTGGCGACGGCTGAAAGCGAGGAGTTGCCCGACGAGGTTGGCGGCTTTCTGGCTGGCCTGATGGATTTCGCCGAGTTCGCGGGAAACCAGACGGCGGACGCTGGGCTTGGTGGCCATCATCTCACAATAACCGTTGATGACCGACAAGAGGTTATTAAAATCGTGGGCCACGCCGCCGGCGAGCCGGCCGACGGCGTCGAGGCGTTGTGAGTGGACGAGGGCTTCTTCGAGGCGGCGTTTTTCGGTGAGGTCGCGGTAGGTGCCGACGATGTGGGTGACGCGGCCGCGTTCGTCCGAAACCGGACAATAGTTCCAACAGGCGTACAGGCGGGTACCGTCTTTGCACGTGAGGAATCCCTCCCCGGCCAGAACGGAACCAGGCGCCAGCTTCGTCTGCCAGTGGTGGAGTTGAGTGAGATCTTTTTTGGCTTCGTGCAGGATGCCCTGACCGCGCGCGCGCAGTTCAGCGCCGGTGTAACCGGTCATGGAGCACATGCTGTCGTTGGAAAAAATGATGCGCAGGCCTTTGCTGGTCCAGCGTCGGGCGGCTATAACCACGCCTTCGCTTTGAGCGTGAACGGCGGCAGCCAGCAGCGGTGCTGGCGGTGGCCTATCGTGACGTTCATGGGCGTCCGGAAGAGCGAGAAAAGGAGGAGTTGACTGCAGGTAGCGCACAGAAGGATGCCTAAGAAAAGTCGGTGGAGGGGATCGGTGTGATCGAACGTACAGCGGTCGTTTTGTTCCCGCCGACCGGCCTGCCGAACCGGTCCAACGCACCGCCCTTCAAGTGTGATAGCGAGAGACTTGAGAAAGAATTTTTGCGACGACGAACAACCAATAGCATTTGCTTGTGGATACAGCGCCGAAAACCGAAATTCCACCGTGAAGTCTACCCTTGTCGATAAAACAGGGAAACCACTACACGCCGTTGAGAGAAAATCCCGTCGGCCGAAAAACGCAACTAACTGGCAGATACATGGGATAAAGAAGGTCTTGCGCAGGGAATGTGTAGCCAGTTTATGAATACTTTCTCAGGGGCGTCAGGCTAAATTTGCCCCGAGGGATTGGTTTTTGTGATGCCTTTTGATGACGTTAAAAAATTAACGCATCTCGCTGGGAACAGGTCATATATATTGACAATCAAAATGATTTGCGGCGCTTGCCTGCGGTGGAACCGGCGGATACTTTGCAGCCACAGAAAACGCCTAAAATTATAACTAAGAATTCAAAAGGAGAACGTTATGCCTGCGATCAAAATTTATCTCGACGACGAAGAATACGGCCCGGTTTGCCGACTGGCCGAGGAGTTGCATTTACAGCCGGAAGACGTGGCCTATGCAGCGCTTAACCAGCTGATGTTGCGCGCGGGCGAGACCGAGGTCCGCGCCGATATCACGCATTCGCATTCCTGGCGCCGGGCTAATCTGCCGCGTTGGGGCGACTCGGCGCGGTCGGTTCACGCCTACGAAGGCAAGGCCGACGATCCGCCGAGGCAAACGGGGGCGTAGCCGGAATCCGGCGGCGCGCGGTCGCGGAGTGGGCTTGATGGCGGTGCGTGAGTTCTCCTTTGTTCTGCGGGTGAACGATTCCACCCGACAAAAAAACCTCTACGAGCTGACCCGTGCCGAAGTGCAGGCGCTGGTGCAGGCGTGGGAGTTGAGTTTGGTGCATGCGGCACGGTTGTGGAATTATCTTTACTGGGAATGCGTGGACTCGTTCGAAGCGATGACCGAACTACCCGCAAAGATGCGGAAGCGGCTCGCGGCAGAGTGTAAACTCGGGATTCCGGAGGTCGCGCAGGAGCAGCACAGCAGCGATGGTTTCACGCGGAAATTCCTCCTCGGGCTCGAGGATGGCGCAAAGATCGAAACGGTGCTCATGCGTTTTACCGGACGGGTCACGGCGTGCGTGAGCAGTCAGGTGGGTTGCGCGATGGGCTGTGTGTTTTGCGCGACCGGGCAGATGGGTTTTAAGCGCAATTTGACGGTTGGCGAAATCGTGGCGCAGGCTCTCCACGTGCAGCGAATCCTGCGTGCCTCTGGCGATCGGTTGCGCAACCTGGTGCTCATGGGCATGGGCGAGCCGTTGCACAATTACGAGGCGGTGATGAAGGCGGCCGACATTTTGCGCGATAGCAACGGGATCGCGCTCGGCGCACGAAAAATCACGCTCAGCACGGTGGGCATTGTTCCGGGAATCATTCGCATGGCGGACGAGGCGCGACCGGTGCATCTGGCGGTGAGTTTGCACGCGGCGACGGAGGAGGAACGTGCGGCGCTGGTGCCGGTGGCGAAGCGCTGGCCGCTCGATGAACTGATGGCGGCGTGCCGCTACTATGTGCAGAAGCTCGACCGGCGCATTTTTTTTGAATGGGCGCTGATCGAGGGGAAAAATGATTCGGCGGAACAGGCGCATGCGGTGGGGCGGTTGCTGAACGGTTTGCAGGCGCAGGTGAACCTCATTCCGTTGAATCCAACTTCTGGATACGACGGCCTGCCCGGGCGCGCGGAGTCGGCGAAGCAGTTTCAGCAGATTTTGGCTGGTTATGGTCTGCCGAGCACGGTGCGCCAGCGGCGGGGCATCGATATCGCGGCGGGTTGCGGGCAGCTGGCGGTGGGTTCATAGCCGAACTTTTCGCAAGACGGAAAATGAGAAAACGTGGAAACGGGAAATAGGAAATAAAAAAACCGTTTGAAAAATGTGAAACGCGGTGCGGAAAATCGACCCCGTCAACTTGTAACGTAATACGTTACAAGTTGTCCGATATAATTGGTGTTGAGTAGTTAACGCCACTCGTATTTACTTTTGTTTCTGGGGAGTGGAATGGGTGATTGGGCATCGAACCAGCTCCGACGGAGCGTCGCCCTCCATTCGGAGGCGAACCTTTCGATCCGTTCTGGTTTGGTTGCCGAACACTCTGAAATGGAGGGCGACGCTCGGTCGGAGCCGTTCCGAATACCCGGCGTGCCCAGCGGTCATGTACCATTAAATCATCGCCACGAGATTTGTTTTTGAGTGAATGGCGACGGTTTCAACTAAAATGCCCGCAGTTCGCGCAGGGCGTCTTTGGCGATCCAGCGGGCGGGGCGGGAATCGAGCTTGGCGATGGTGGTCGCTTCGGCAATCGCGGCGTTGCGAAGGCGGGGATTGCGTTTGCCGATCTGGCGGAGCGCCCAGTTGACGGCTTTGCGGACGAAATTGCGGTCGTCGGTGGACTCGCGACGGATCAGGGGCAGGAAGCCGAGGAAGGTGTCGTCGGGCAGGTTTTTGGCGTGCACGGCGAGGCTGGCCATCAGGACGAAGCCGGCGCGTTTCACGAATTCATCGCGGCGGGCGGACCATTGACGGGCTTTGGCGATGGCAAAGGGTGTGCGATCGAAGAGGTGTCCGCAGGTTTGATCGCAGATGTCCCAGGAATCGAAAGAGCGGGCCCAGGCGTCTATTTGGGTGCGGGTGACTTGGGCGGGGTCGTCGATGTGGGCGGCGAGGATGCGGGCTTCGTGGATGCCGCTGGCCCAGAGTTCGGCCGCGAGGGCGTGGTTCTTGCGATGGGGTCGGGCGAGCGGGCGGAGGATGGTAATACTGATACCGAGTTGTTCGGTTTTTGGCGTGATGCCGAAGCGGCGCTGACCGGCGACGTTGGCCGGGTTGTGGAGCGTGCGCAGGTGGGCGATGAGCTCGGGCGCGGTCATGGGCCTGACGTAGCGGCGCGCGGGAGAATGGATTACAAGCCGAGCACGCGGCGGGCTTCCTGTACGAGGGGGGAGTCGAAGAGGGCGGTTTCGTGTGGAATGGCGTTGGTGACGGCGAGCTTCGTCGCGCGGTCGCGCAGGGCGAGCCAGGCGAGGGAGGCGGTTTCCGAGGAGGCGGCGCGGGCGGCGAGGCGGGCGAGTGATTCGGCCGGGGTGGGGATTTGGTCCTTCGGGAGCACGTTTTTTTCGGCGAGGAAGAAGGTGAGGAAGGAACCGAGCGAGTCGCTCCAGGCAAAGGGGTTTGGCGGTGGTGCGTAGTTTATGCCGGTGCCTGCGGGGTAGGTGGTGAACTCCATGAAGGCGCGCAGTTGTTCCTGCAGGGCGGTGAGTTCGGCGTTGGCGGTGGCGGGGGTGAACTGGAGGTTGAAGACTTTGCGCTCGCGGATTTTTTTGACCTCCCAGAGGCGGAGCACGAGGCTGTAGTTGCCGTTGCGGTGTTGGAGGGCGCCGGTGAAAACGTAGTCGAGGCCTTCTTTGGTGGTATCGACAAGTTGGCGGATGTGGTCGGTGGTCCACTCGGAGGTGAAGATGCCGTAGTGTTCGTGGCCCGACATGGCGATGGCGGCGAAGGGCGCGTAGTGGGGGCAAAAATACATGGTCTCGGCGAGCCAGAGCGGAATGCCGCGGCTGAAGCGGGCGAGGTCGTTTTCGGGCTGGCCCATTTTTTGGACCCAGTCCTGGAGGTCGGGCAGGGCGAGCTGGGCGAAGGCGACGCGGCGTTTTTTGCCTTCTTTTGGCGGTAGTAAGTTGGTTACGCCTTCAAGACCGTAGGACCAAATGGGGCGGCTGATGCTGACGAGGTGGATGGTTTTGACCGGGGGCGGGGCGTTGTCGTCAGGGGAGGAGCCGTCACCGGCGGTGGGCGGGGGGAGCTGGCCGAGGCGTTCGGCTTCGAGGAGTTCGGCGAGGGCGTTGGAGAAGCCGTAGAGGCGCTCTTCGATTTCGGGTTGTTTGAGGGCGAAGAGGATGTCGAGCAGGTGTTGCGTGGCGGTGGTGTTGTGTTTGGCCAGGTAGGCTTGGAGGAGGTTGAGTCCAATGGCGGGACCGTGGCGTTGGGCGTCGTAGCGGGGGGCGACGAGTTCGATAATCTGGTCAACGTAACCGCAGGAGCCGAGGTCACCGGAGAGGGCGACGAGCACATCGGGGCGATCACCGGAGGTGGCGAGGAGTTCGTCGTAGATCGCGAGGGCGGCGGGCAGGTCTTTGGCGTCGAGTTTTTCGCGTGCGGCGAGGAGTTGGGCCTTCACGCTGCCCGGAGGCGGCGTGGCGGTGCCGTTGAGTTCGGCGGGGTTGGACGGGGTGCCTTTGTTGGAAAAACGGTCGAAGAAGCCCATGGGTTAAAAGGAAAAGGAGGAGTGAGTGGGGGGCGACGTTATTTTCTGTGGGGGCGGGAAGACGGAATTGGTTAACCGCTAATGGAAGCTAATGGACGCTAATTAAGACAATGAAGTGGCGGACGAAAGAGAGGAAAAATGGGTTCGGATTCTGCGGCCGAAATTCGCGTTTATTTGCGTCCATTCGCGGTTAAAGAACGGGTTTTTTTGGGGGTTTGCGGAGGAGAACGGATAGGGTGCCTACGGCGGCACCGATGAGGTGGGCGAGGGGGACGCTGTGGATGGCTTGAGCAGTAAGGTCGGGGTTGAAGGGGCGGGCGCGGAGGGTTTCGATGGCGGTTTTCGCGACGAAGAGCAGCAGCACGGCGAACCACCAGAGGCGCGCGGTGGGTTGGGTGCGCAGGCCGTGGACGGCCAGGGCGACGAGCACGCCTGAGGCGACGCCGGAGATGCCGGCGTAGATCGTGAGGGCGGGATCGAAGGCGAGGAGGGTGAGACTGATCGCGAGGGGTGAAGCGAGGAGGGTCCAGCGCAGGGCGGCGGGGGCGCGTTTTTCAAGCCAGACGCCGGCGGGGATCAGGATGACGAGATTCCAGAAAAGGTGGGTGGCCGAGAAATGAACCCAGTGGCCGGTGATGAGGCGCCAGAGTTGGCCGGCGAGGAGCTTGCTGCGGTCATAGACGAGGGCGTCGAAGGCTCCGGGGACGAACCAGGCGGCAACGGCAAGTGCAGCGGCGATGAGCGTGAACCAGGGCAAAGGGCCAGATTTGGCTTTGTCGGGTGGTGGCGGGGTGGCGGGCATCCGGAGGGTTTCGGCTTGGCCAAGAGGGCAGACCGTGGCACTTCAAGGTCAATGAAGATTTTTCTGCGCGTGCTGCATGGGTTGGCGGTGGTGGGTGTGGTGGCCGGGCTGAGCCTGTTTGGATTTCTTGCTCCAGTGATTGTTGCTTCTCACAAAGCCGAGTCTTTGACCAATTCGACAAATGAGCTGAAGCTTCTCGGTGTGGGTGCCTGGGTGCTTACAGGTGTCCTTGTTGCCCTGGGAGTCATAGCGATCTGGAAAAAGCTGAGATGGAAAGTGCTGTTTTTAGGCTTGGCGCTGACCGGCGGACTCTCGTTTTATTTTTGGTGGGATGTGCTACAGCCGCAACAGGCCGATCTCGGCCGAAGGGTGTCGGACGACGACGAGGGATATAAAATCGTAATGTGGCTGGCGATAGACTCGCCGTACAGCCGATTGAAGGATGCGGGAGCGCCCTCGGTGAATGCGGCCCAGATTCATCTACCCGGAAACGCCGAAGAGAGGCCCGTGTTTATTCGCTCCCACCGAAACGAGATCGATCAGGCTTGGGCGGAAGACACTGTCGGCCGAGCATGGATTGAGGCGATCATAGTTCACCCACCTGCTGGGGTATGGTTGCAGACGCTCAATGGTCCCACGCTTAGCTTTCAAGCCCTACGAACCACGAGCCAAGTCCGTCTGGCAAAAGCGTACATACTCGCTTTGGATGGGCAGAGTGAGGAGGCCATGCAGCTACTCATTCCGATGATTACTGCCTGGCAGCATCTTCAGCGAACGGGACCCTGTTTGATTAACCAGATGATTTCCGGCGCGGTCCTAAAATTGACCTATAACACCGCGGCAGAAATCTTGGAATTGGGATTCGTCCCTGAAGGCACAAAGCGGAAGCTGGAAAAAACACTACAAGACGCACCGACCATGCAGCTTATTTTCCGCAATGCCTATTTAGGGGGGCAGGAGTATATTCGCGGCTCCTGCGACGATCTTGAAACGTCGATTCGGACCTTAATGGAAACTGATCCTATTCGCATTATCCTATAACCCGCAGTTGAAGCTGGCGAAGAAGTGCGGAAATGGTTGAACGGCTTGGATTATGAGTGATGTAACGGCCTTGATTGAGCCTCACCCTGCGGGTGAAGTACGCTCCTGTTTTAAATTTGAGTGCGCCG
>JANNHA010000050.1:0-24101 GCA_031404135.1 Verrucomicrobiota bacterium
CCGGCCGGGAGAGCCAGGAGAATCGCCGCTGTCAGCAGGCTGCGCATGGTCTGATTCTAGCTAAACTTACCGGAAAGCCGATGACAAGAAGAAAAAAGGCATCCCGCGAAATGCTCGGGCTCACCCGGGCCGAATACGCGACGCTGCGCCGGCTGCGCACCCCGGAGAAGATCCAGGAATTCCTTTACCGCCTGAAACAGAACTTCGAGCGCGACGGCGAAACCTGCCATTCGGTGCGTGTCGTGCTGCGCGACCGGCGCGCGCATTGCATCGAGGGCGCGATCCTCGCCGCCTGCGCGCTGTGGATCCACGGTGAGCCGCCGCTGCTGCTCGATTTCCAGGCGGTGCACGATTTCGACCACGTGGTCGCGGTATTCCGGCGCAATGGCCGCTGGGGCGCGATCTCCAAGACCAACGGCATCGGCCTGCGCTGGCGCGACCCGGTGTACCGGAGCCTGCGCGAACTGGCGATGTCCTACCTGCACGAGTACTACAACAAGCGCGACCGCAAGACCCTGCGCACTTTCTCGCGCCCCTACGACCTCAGACGAACGAAGCCTGAAACATGGGTGACCGCTGAAGACGGCGCCTGGAACCTGGTGGATGAACTGGAAGCCACGCGCCACTACAAACTGATGACCCCCGCGCAGGCGCGCAGCCTGGTCCGGCGCGACCCGTTCGAGCGCGAGGTGGGCAACCTCCTGCAATACAAACGACCGCGGAAACGCTGAGCCCTACTTCTCGGCGACCTTGCCGATTTTCTCCACCGCCACCTTGAGCCGCGCCGCGTCGGTGGCGAGGAAGCCGCGGAACTCCGGCGCATCGAGGTAGCTGATCGGCGTCTGCACCTTTTCCATCGCGCCCCTGAACTGCGGATCGGCGACGGCCGCGCGCACCGCATCGCGCAGGCGATTGACGATCGGCGCAGGAGTCGCCGCCGGCGCAAACACGCCGGACCAGATGTAGAACTCGACATCCTTGTAGCCCAATTCCTTGAAGGTCGGCAGCTCGGGCATGAGCGGCAGGCGCTTGTCGCCCCAGCCCGCGAGCGCGCGCATCTTGCCGTCTACCGCTGGCTACGTGCCCACTTCTTCAGTCATCTTCCCCTCGTCGATCTATTGCCCGCCCTGATCCGTTCCTACGCCTCCTTATGATCCAAAACTTGGACACCGTTGAATTGATGCTGCAGCGCCTGGCGACACTGCCGCGTTGAGAGGCGTTCCTTTGCACTAGCGCAAGGTGGCGCGAGACATCCCGCTGGATCGTTGAACGACGTTGCCAACTATAAACTCTCTCTGACTCTTGACAAAACGGTGGCTTCTGGTTCGGCAATAACCCCAATCTTCTGGTAAAGTGTTTCTCCAATCCTAGTAGCCAATTCAACTGGGACAGCGTTACCTATCTGCCTTAATGCCTCACCCCAAGCGCTAGATATGATGAAGTTTTTCGGGAACGTCTGAATGAGCTTCGCTTCATAAACAGTGAAATACCGTAGTTTACCATTCGGGAAGCGAATCATGTTTTCACCACCAGGCACTCCGTGGCCACCAGCTTTAACGGTCTTTGCTGTCCAATTGAGGTCACTGCCAGTGTGGCCAGGGTAGGTTCTGGCACCATCTCGGAAAATATGATCGGGTATTCCATGCTTACTGCATGGGTCAGGCACACCCTTTAATGCATCCCTGACTGTTTGCCACGGCTTCAACTCTGGCTCAAGAAAGCTAAATGTATCCTGTAAGTTTGATACTCTTGCAGCCATTCCGTTAACACAGACCTCCCGTTTTGACTTCGGAACCTCGTGCCTATCCCAATATGAACCAGTAACAAATTTATCCCGTAGCAATATCTCCTCACTGTGCGTGGGACTAGGAAACGTCCAGATTGTTTTGATATCCGAACGAATTCCAACAATCACCACACGTTCACGACATTGTGGCACCCCGAAATCGGCAGCATTTATTAGGTTGTACTGGACCCGATACTTAATGCCTTCGTAGCTATCGAAATCTATTTTCTGGAGAGACTTATAATGTTCCCACCAACTGGCTTTCAAAGCACCGTGAGCGTCGGGATATGATAAGCGCAGTATTATGTAATTGAAGTAGTCTGAAAACGATTCACGGAGCAGCCCTTTTACATTTTCGAAGATGAAAGCCTTGGGTGTGAGTATTTCAATCGCCCGAATTGCATGGGGAAACATATCACGACTGTCATTGAATGCGCCGTGCTTCCCCCCCAAGGAGAACGGCTGACATGGAGGTCCACCTGCAACCACATCAATTCCTGACAACTGATGGAAATCGAAATTTCTGATATCACCTTCGAATACTTTCGAGGAATCAAAATTTAAGCGCAGCGACGCACAAGCGTGCGGATTAAATTCAACAAAGGCGCTGTGCTCAAAACCAGCGAGTTCGAGACCTTTAGCAAGGCCACCGGCACCAGAAAACAATTCCAGCGATTTCACTTTTTGATGGGAAGACTGCCCAAATGGGTTGCTAAATCCTTTAGAATGTCAGCTTGGTTCCTCGGCTTACCTTTACATTTTACTGCCCATGCTCTGCCTGGATGAAGGGAATCCCAGTCAGATCGAGCCTGATTGAATCGGCCCATTCCTGGGGTATGGTTACCAAATCCGTCGAGAGATGAATTCCACAAGGGACGGTTCAACTTGATAAGTGCGGCCTCAATGGTACCGATCATGTCAGAGCCCGCATCTTCACAAATCACAAACCGACACCTAAAATCTTCGAGCGATAACCCAGAAGCTTCGACTGCTTTGATGTTACGACTGTGCTCCTTCAAACGGTTGAATAGTTCGTTCGATTGATTCGATGAAATGTCAGACGAGCGAGATTGCCGCCACCCCTTCGGCACAGCTTTACCAACGTAAATTGCAGACGAATACTCCAACCGGTTTATCTCTGCATACTTGGTGTAGAGTGGATTCTTGCCGGTGTAGTAGAGTGCATAAACGCCAGTTCCTAGAAACTTTTCAGGCGGTGGCAGGAGGTGAACCGGGGTTCCGTTAAAAAACCGAACTGCATCCTTCACAAGTTCGACGAGGGCATCATTCCGATAAACGTGCTTACTCCGATCAAAGGGCTTTTGCTTCATTGGCATCGGCTTTTGGGAGTACCCGTTTGCACTGAGGAGGCGAGAATCTTTGCTTTTTTTCTTGGAGGCTTTGGCCATGAATCTGAGGTGCAGGCGTTGCGGGTAGAAGTAATGGATACGTCACCAACGATTTTTTCGAACGGATTCGAGCAGTTCTTCTACTATTTGGACCTCAAAACTGTTAGCAAAAACGTCAGCTTACGCCTACAAGTTTTCTTTAGTTACTATTATGTAGCCACTTAAATTTGGCTGCCCGACATGGATTCGAACCATGACTAGGTGAGTCAAAGTCACCTGTGCTGCCATTACACCATCAGGCAAGAAGGTTGGGAAATTGAGGGTGAATCGGATCAGGTCAAGGTTTCTAAAACACCTTTTCTGGGCCGAATGAACAATACCCAGTTCCAGCGGCGGCTGGGCTTCGGAACGGCAGTATACGACCTACTCGCGAACGGGCTCGGTCTTGTGGATGCCGAGCTTTTCCATCAGTTCATAAAAGGTCGGCCGGCTGATGCCGAGTTCGGTGGCGGCGGCGGAGATCTTGCCGTGGTGCTTGCGTAGCGATTGTTGCAGAAGTTCGCGTTCGAGGGCTTCGCGCGCATCTTTCAAAGTGGTGCCGGCGCGAGGGGAGCCGGTTCCGGCTGCGCCCGTCAGCTCCAGATCTTGGGCGGATAGGCGTTTCTCGCCGCCCATGATCACGGCGCGGCGAACACGGTTCTGGAGTTCGCGGACGTTACCCGGCCAGTCATGGCGTTGGATGGCGCGTTGGGCTTCGGGCGAAAAGGTCAGGCCTTTCTTTGCGCTTTCCTTGGCGAATTGCTGAAGAAACGACTGCGCGAGGAAGAGGCTGTCGCCTTCGCGGTTGCGCAGGGCCGGGAGCATGATCTGCACGACGGCGAGGCGGTAGAACAGGTCCTCGCGAAACGAACCATTCTGCATGCCTTTCTTGAGGTCGGCATTGGTGGCGGCAATGACTCGCGTATCGACGGCAATTTCCTGCCGTCCGCCGACGCGTTCGATGCAGCGCTCTTGGAGGAATCTTAGGAGTTTAACCTGGATCGGGAGGGGGATTTCGCCGATTTCGTCGAGAAACAGGGTTCCGCCCGAGGCGTTTTCGATGCGGCCTTTGCGTTGGACGTGCGCGCCGGTGAAAGATCCTTTTTCGTGACCAAACAGTTCGCTTTCGATCAGGGTTTCGGGAATGGCGCTGCAATTGATGGCTACAAATGGTCCGTCGCGGCGCGCGCTGCGATTGTGAATGGCGCGGGCGGTCATCTCTTTGCCGGTGCCGCTTTCGCCGAGAATCAGCACCGGGGCTTCGACGGTGGCCACCTTTCGGATGGAGTCGAAGACGGTTTGCATCGGGACACTGGTTCCCAAAATACCGTCAAACGCATCGCCTTTTAATCGTCCCTGTAGTGCGTGGTATTCGCGCTCCAGCTGTGCGACGTGGTAGCAGCGTTTCAGAAGCAATTTCAGGTCCTGCATCTCGACGGGTTTCCCGAGAAAATCGTAGGCGCCGGCACCGATGGCCTGGAGGGCGTTGTTTTTTTCGCCCTGGCCGGAGATGATGACGATCTTCGCCAATGGGTCGATGGCGAGTAGTTCGGAAAGCGCGGCGAGGCCTTCGTCGGGGGTGGTGGGAGAGGGCGGCAGGCCGAGGTCGAGCAGGACGACGGCCGGGTGTGCGGCGCGAAATTGTTCGGCGGCGACGGTGCGATCACCCGCCTGCAGGATTTCGTAATCCTGAACGAGGGCCCATTTCATTTGGGTACGAATCTCTTCGTCGTCGTCGACGATCAGGAGTTTGGGTTTCATCGGACGCTGGGGGAGAGGGGGAGAAACACCCGAAAAGTGGTGCCTTGCCCGAGCGAACTTTCAACTGCAATCCGTCCGCCGTGGGCTTCGACGATCATTTTGCTTTGGAACATACCGATGCCGAGGCCGTTCTTTTTGGTGGTCTGAAACGGTCGGAAGAGCGAACGGGTGAGAAAATCCTCAGTCATGCCGCAGCCGTCATCGGCGGCCGTGAGGACGGCCCAGGAGCCTTCGCGGGCGGTGCTGAGGCGCAGGCGGCCCTTGCCGTTTGCCGCTTCGCGTGCGTTGAGGACGAGGTTGGTGATGACTTTACCGAATTGGTTGCCATCGACAAGGAGTCGTGGCAGCGGGAGCAGTTCGGTCTCGATGGTGAAGTCGGAGCCCGCTTCGAAACCGGTCAGCGCATTCGTGACGATGGCGTTCAGGTCGGCTTCCCCGGCCTGGATTTTCAGTTCTTGTCGAAGTTCGCTGAGCCGGCTGATGAGGTGGTTGATGTGTTCGACGGATTTGCCCACGCCCCGCAGGGCGTCGGCCCGAAATTCGGGATCGTCGAAGTGCGTGGGCAGGTTTTGCAGCATCAAGCTCAGTGATGAGGCCGCGTTTTTCAGGTCATGAACGAAAAATGCCGCCATGGTCTGAAACGCCTCGTGTTCGCGCGCGAGAAGGAGGCGTTGCGAGAGCCGTACATTCATCAGGCCGGAGGAGACATGTTCGCCGATCGATTTGAGTAGATCGAGATCTTGGAGCGAAAAGGTGGTTCCCCCGACGCGGTCGCCCAGAATAATCAAGGCCAGCACTTCACCCCGGGAAATGATCGGAACGCAGACGCGGTTGCCGCCTTTGTTGAATTCGTCGGGGTGGCAGCGGCGCAACGTGGCGGCCCAGTCTTCCCCGGACTTTTCAATGTCAGCGGGATCGATGTGCTCGCGAAAATATTGGATCAGGGTCGTGGTTTCGGCCGTGTCGGGTTTGAGTTCGAGGGCCTGCTCGGCCGATAACGAAGTTGAGGCGGCGAGGTTGAGCTCGTTCTTGCGGTCGTCGACCACCCAGGCGGTGACGCACAAAGATTTGAAGGTGTCGGCGAGCAGCATGACGACGGCCTGACAAAAGTCGTTTTGTTCGACCCGCGAGGCGGTGCCTTCGGTGAAACGCCTCCAGACCTCCTGATAGTCGTGGACGGGGCGTTTGAAATGGCGGCTGACAAAACGCCGCAGGTGCATGTTCACTCGGTCCGATTGCAGGATGACCGCGAGGCTTACCAGGGCGACTAGGACCACGAATGCTTTCAACGCGAACGAGTCATCACCGCCAAAATAAGTCACGAGCGACGCGAGCATGCCGATCAGCACGAGGTAGATTCCCGCGAGGAATACGGTGACTGATCCCTGCAGGACCGATTGCGACGGGTGTACGTTGAGCGGGAGTGGTTCGGTTCGGAAGACCGATCGTAGGATGAGCAACGTCGCCACGAGGAGGGCTCCGGAATTGAGAGCCTCGACGGACAGGTCGATTTCCCGGTAGAGGAATGCCTGGCTGGTCGTAAAGATACGGATGATAAACAGGACGGCTACGCCCATGAGCATGAATTTGATGCGCCAGCGGACCATGCCGATCGATGCACGAAAAGTTCGCTCCAAATTCATCAGGACCAAAACCGAACTCATTAAAAGAAGCAGGTATCGTAAAGCACCCAGTCGGTTCAGGACAAAGTGCGGCACCGGTGCAGGTCCTTGCGTGAACTTGATCACCGGCAGGCTTTGTGGAAAAAGCAGGCTCAGGCCGACCGGCAACAGGAAGGTCGCGATGACCATCCAGCGCCAACGACGCACAAACTCGATGGCGTTATCCCGCGCGTAGGTGAGGCTGAAGAGCAGCCAAAACCCCGGGACAAATGATGCCGTCAGGCTGCCGTAGCGGAGCCAGCGGTCGAGTTGCTCGGGGAGGGTATCGCGGGACGCAAGTCCTTCAAACGTGCGCTCGATCACTAGAACCAGCATGCCGCCAAGAAACGCCCAGAGGGCGATGGAGCGTTTTGCTCGCACGCAGGCAATCATGGCCAAAATGCCCGCGCCCAGGGCGCTTAGGAAAGCGAGGATCTCAGCGGTATGCATTGCTTGAAAAGATGTTGGGTGGGCGACGCCTACGGTTCAATCTTGGTTTACGTGTATTTCTGCGATTGAGGCGCAAACCAAGACCGGAGGCCAGCGTCCTGTATTCCAGTTGTGGTCCAAGAGAAATCGATTGGCGGTGCCTGGTCATGCGGTGTGCAGCCGGTGGGGGAAATAGATTTATGGGTTGTTTGTTGGTTTAGGTCGTCTGGATTTTACGGGTAGAAGTGCGGTTTGCGGTGGCCGTCCGGAAAGGGACAATGCCGTTAACGCGCGGTTGACTCAAACGATCCGTTGTTGCTGACTGATTTTGTGCAGGATACCCCTCATAACGAACCGCTAGGTTTGGTCTGTCCGTTGAGAAAACGGTGTGATCTTGAACGAGTCCCGAACACTTCCCTCATTGAATGCAAGCCTCAGGAACTGGGTGCCTGTGGCGGTGCGATTTATTACGGCGGCGTTATCTACTGTCGGATTTTATTTGATCGGTTGGAGGCGGCGAAGTCGGGCGGTTAAAAGAAGCATGGCTAGGTGAAGTTCAGGATTGCGGACGTCGCCGGGGTAGTTTTGATCCTGCGCAACCTCTCGCGGGCATAGTATATCGGTATTATGCGTGCTTCCCAAGCATGAGAGGGGGGTTCGATTCCCCCTGCCCGCACCAGTGCGAGAGGTGCGTTAAGGTCCTTATTTTGTCGGGAGCTGAGTCGATGTGGAGGGTTGTTTTGTCCACCTAAGCATTCGATGAATCCCCTTCCTGGCAGTTCTGCGACGGACGCGCCGCCCCTCGCGGCGGAGAATGCCTCGGTTCAACTTTCGACGGGGCTTGATCTGGAAAATTTGGCAACGGGTAAACGCTGGCGTGGGGTTTATCAAATCGCCGAGCCTTCTCACGATGTCACCTATGGAAAGGTTTTTAACGCGTTTGATGCGCGTTCGATGAACGTCGTAGCAATTCGCTCTTTTCGCGTTGGCGATGACGTGCGTGCAAGAACGTGGGAGGAAATCAAACGGGTCAAAAACGATGGCGTGCTGGAATTGGTCGATGCGGTCGAGGCGGAGGGGCGTCGCATCGAGGTCATCCAGAGTCCGCCCGCCGTCACGTTGCGTGAATGGGCTTCACAGCGCAAAGCCACGCAGGTCGAAATCGAGTTGATCACGAGGCAGCTTTCCCAGGTTTTGGGTGCCTTGCACAAGCGGGGCGTGGTCCATCTGAACGTGCGCGTGGACAATATTTTCGTACGGGCGACGGATGGTGGTCTCAGCGTCGTATTGGGCGGTTTCGAAACGGCGACCCTGTTTGGTGGAGAAGGAATGGTTGAGGTGAGCGCGGATCCATTTTATGCGCCGCCGGAGACCGTTGGACTATTTCATTTTCCGCGTGAGCCAGGACTGCGGGCGTGGGATTGGTGGTCGCTGGGACGCGTGATTCAGGAGTTGGTGCTGGGGCGGCATATTCTGGCGCACATTCTCGATCGCGATGTGACGCGTGAAACCCTGGAACTGCGAACCCGCGCAGAAAATCTGCTCAAAGAAAACGATGCCGATATGCGAGCTGGCGCCATGGAGGCGATGCCAGCGATGAATGCTGAACTGACGGCGCTGTTGCGCGGTCTGTTAACAGGTTCGCGTGATGGTCGCTGGGGATTGATTGAGGTCGAGTCCTGGCAGAGGAAAGAACCGGTCAAGGATCGCTACACGCTGCCAAAAGCCGAACGTCTCTTTATCTGGAAGGACCATGCCTATCTGGTGTCCGAGGCGGCGGAATACTTCACCCGTGCGAAGAACTGGCAGGAAGGGTTGATAAATGTGTTCGTGTCGTCGAACACGAGTACGCTCGCCCATTTTCTCGGTCTTGAGGCTACGCATAAAAAGACCAAAGAGCGTTTTGATATTTTGCTGAAGCTGGGCGATGCGCCGGGCTTCGAAAACCTGCCGCCGGAAATCACCAAGGACGTGGTGATGGCCGTGGCGCTCAAATTTCTCGCCGGTCACCATGCCCCGCTGGTATTGCGTGGACGGCGCATCGACGAAGCCTGCCTGAGGGACATGCTGGCGCCAGAAGCCCAGCCCGCCGGTTTAGCGACAGTCTTTGGTTTTCTTGTTCACCCGATCGTGCAACAGATTGAGAAATTTGATGCGGACGTCGGGCGTATGCTGGGAGAGCTGGGTCGGATCTACGAGGCGGCAGCGGCGCTGGCGGAAGAGAACAACTGGCTTTCAAACAGTGACCTGATCCACGTCGCGGCACTCATTGGTCTGTGCCTGGAATCGCCGCAAGCCTTGGGCAAGATTCATGCTGAGATGCTTGCTTGTTACGCGGGTTCCCGCGATCCGACGCTCGACAAACTTTTTAAAAAGCAGACTCCTGGACAGGTCGAACTTGTTGTTATCGCCTTCACGAATCGCGATCCGGGACGTTTCGGTTACGTCACCCACCGGCAATGGAACGAGGAGCAATATCGCGTCTTGCGTGAAAGAGGCGAGCAGCTCGCGGCGGCGGGTCTTTGGCGGGGGCTCGGTCTTGCGCTCCTGCAAGGGCCGCTGGTTTTTGGCCGGCTGAGGTTCATGGTTCCATTTTTGGTTCTGCTGTCGGCCGGTGTGGCGATTGTCGGTCAGCATCCGCTGGCTTATGCGCTGGCGGGAATTTGTCCGGTTGTGATTTTCGTTGTGCGAGTTCTATGGTTCGGTTTCCACCGTGCAAAGCTGCGCAAGTGGCTGCCCGATGCTGCGCCGTGGACATTTCGTTCGAGTGGGTGGCGTTGTCGGCAGGAAGCGCGTGCTGCCTTCTCGTCTGAAACGCTCCTGTCGCCGCGCCAATTAAAGGCATTGTTGAAGGAAACGAACGAGGCCATCGGCAAGCTCGCTTTGGAACCGGCACCGAAGCCAATCACGCCTCCTCCTTGTTTTAGGACGACGCAGGCGGTCGGTTTGTTGGGTTCGTCGCTGGTGCTGGCGTTGTTGGGAGTTACGATTTGGTACGGCGTGCGTCATCCGCCAAAGATCCCGTCTATCAACTGGGAAATGGTCACCCGGCTTTGGTCGAAAAACGAAAGGGATACAGGCGCGTCGAAAGGCGAAAATGCGAAGCCTGTTTTGTCGCTTGATCAAGCGTCGGCCGGGAGCATGAAAAGCATCCAGGGCACTCTGGAGGAGTTGCGTCGCGCCAAACGTGCAGCCGACAAACAAGGCGAACCTGAGGTGAAAATGAGCTGGCCTTTCAAGACACCGTTGGAGGCGAAAATCGTGACGGTTTTGGAGAGCAATGCCGCCTTGCCATTGCAGAAAGAAGTCGGCGAGGAGCTGGCTCAACTGCTCGTGGCGCGCTACGATCCGAAGACGATCAAGGCTTTTGTGGCCGTACAGGTGCCGACAGAAAAGGGTGTCGGGCTGATGTTATACGATGGCCGTGTCGGCAAGATTTCAGACCGAAAGGTTTACATGATCGGCTTCGTGCCGTTTCCACGGTCGTGGTTGGAGATCGACTCGAAAAAGGCGATTTTCCTAAACGGCCAGTAGGTGCCAAACCGGCGCGCTTTACTTGATCTTGCCGTCGGCGAAAACCACGCGGCCATCGACAATGGTCGTTTTGACGCGGCCTTTGAGCGTCTCTCCGTGCCAGGGTGAATTACTGGATTTGCTGAAGCCTTTTCGGGAGTTGTAAACCCAGGTTTCATCCGGGTCGAACAAGCAGACATCGGCAGGTGCGCCCTCGGCGAGCGTGCCGGCATTGAGTTTCAAAATTTCGGCGGGCTTGCGGGTCATTAGGTCGATGACGTGGGGGAGTTTGAATTTATTCTCGCGCACGAGCGTTTGCAGCGTGACGGCGAGCGAGGTTTCCAGTCCGAGTATTCCGTTGGGTGCGTAGTCGAACTCCTTGTCTTTCTCGTAGTCGGTATGGGGTGCGTGGTCGGTCGAGATGCAGTCGAGCGTGCCGTCGCGCAGGCCGGCAATGATTTCCTGGCGGTCCGCCTCGGTTCGGAGCGGCGGGTTCATCTTGAAATTCGTGTCGTAGGTCGCGAGCTCCGCGTCGGTGAGGGCGATGTGATGCGGTGTGGCTTCGGCGGTGACGTGTACGCCACGAGATTTGGCGCGGCGGAGTAGTTCGACTGAGTTCCTCGACGAGATGTGCTGCATGTGGATGTGCGCACCGGTGTAGGTCGAAAGAATGACGTTACGCGCCACGATGATGTCTTCGGCGGCATTGGGCCAGCCGCGCAGACCGAGGCGGATGGACATGATGCCCTCGTTCATGACGGCGCCCTGGGTCATGGCGGAGTCCTGGCAATGATCCATGACACAGAGGTCAAACATCTTTGCGTACTCGGCGGCGCGGCGCATGACCTCGTTGTTTTGCACGCATTCGCCGTCGTCTGTGATGGCGACGACACCGGCGCGTTTGAGCGAACCGATGGGGGCGAGGGCCTGACCTTTCATGCCGGCGGTGATGCAGCCGGTCGGGTAAACTTTAACCACGGCATCGCGGCGGATGGCGTCGTTGATGAACTGGATCGTGCCGGCGTTATCGGCGACGGGGGAGGTGTTCGGCATGCACACGACCGAGGTAAAACCGCCGGCGGCAGCGGCCTGAGAGCCGGTGGCGATTGTTTCTTTGTGCGTCTGGCCTGGTTCGCGAAAATGGACGTGGATGTCGACGAGTCCAGGGCAGGCGATGAGTCCGCGGGCGTCGATTTTCTTCGCGCTCTTTTTGTCGGCGGCAGAGAGGCGGGCGACGATTTTACCGTCGCTGATGAAAACGTTTCCGACTTCGTCGCGGCCGGAAGCCGGGTCGATCACGCGGGCGTTGGAGATCCAGAGGGAGGGCATGGGAGATCTTGAAATTTCAAAGGCCAAAATCCAAACACCAAAGAATGCTCATGGAGAACCGTGGCGTTGGGTTGATTGGCGGTTGGGATTAATTTGGCGTTTGGAAGTTTGGAATTTGCCGTTTTCTTAGCAAGTGGCGGTGGCGTTTTCGGGCTGGCCGCCGGAGCAGAGGTAGAGCGCGGCCATGCGGACGGCGATGCCGTTGGAGACTTGTTCGAGGATCACGCTGCGTTCGCCGTCGGCGAGGTCGCTGTCGATTTCGACGCCGCGGTTGATCGGTCCGGGGTGCATGATGATAGCCTTGGGGTTGAGCCAGGAAGCGCGGGTTTTGTTGAGGCCGAACATGCTCGTGTATTCGCCGAGCGAGGGGAAATGGCTGCTGGCCTGGCGTTCGTGCTGTATCCGCAGAAGCATGACAACTTCGGCATCGGCCAGGGCGCTGCGCAGATCGTGCGAAACTTGTACGCCGAGTTCGGTCAGTGAGTGGGGGACGAGGGTGGCCGGGCCGACGAGGGTGACGTCGGCGCCCATTTTTGTTAGGGCGTAGATGTTGGATCGAGCAACGCGGCTGAAGAGGATGTCGCCGAGGATGACGACCTTGCGGCCATTGAGTGAGCCGAGGTGTTCCTTCATGGTGAAGGTGTCGAGCAGGCCTTGCGTGGGGTGTTCGTGAGCGCCGTCGCCGGCGTTGATAACGGGAATGTTGAGGATTTTACTCAGGTAAAGCGGCGAGCCCGAGGCGGCGTGGCGGATGACGATGAGGTCGGCTTTGAGGGCTTCGATGTTTTGCGCGGTATCACGCAGGGTTTCGCCCTTGGTGGTGCTGCTACTGGCGGAGTCGAACGAGATCACGTCGGCGCTGAGGCGCTTGGCGGCCATGTCGAAGGCCATGCGGGTGCGTGTGCTGGGTTCGAGGAAGAGGTTGACGACGGTTTTGCCACGCAGCGCGGGTAGTTTTTTGACGCCGCGCGCGAGTACATTCTTAAATGCAGCGGCGGTCGTGTGGATTTGCTCGATCTCGGCGAGGCTGAGTTCTTCGAGGGTGATTAGGTGTTTGCGCGTCCAGAGCATGGTGAATCGGGGAAAGGGGAAAACGGGGTTGCGTTCGCAGTAGGCAAGCCGAACCAAGAAGTCGCGGGCAGCCGCACGTGGGCGGTGTTGTGACTTGTTGAAATGATACTTTGCGATGCCGACACTGGGTTCGTTTGTGCCGCTTCGTCGCGCGTATTGAAAGGAATATTTATCAACGGTTTCAGCCTGACAACGTGGCCGTGGCATCGCCTGCCGAAGCGGTCATGAAGTCGGGCATCGTTATCAAAAGTGCGGAGGCCGACCGATCGGTCCTTGAGGCGGCGATATACGCATATTTTGTCCTGCCGCAGCAATTTGTAAAGATTTCGGAAAGTAGAAAATGCGGCAGATAAAACAATTACTGGCGTAGATTAATTTTATGAATACCGTTGATCAATTATTTAAGTAATTGGATACTAGAATTTTAATAATTGCGGGGATTTAAGTTTCCCGGTTGCGCGACGGCGGGAAACGCACCATTACTTTCTACTTATGGACGCGTCTGACAATCCCGCCAAACGTAGTCGTTTGATGATCGCCCAGCTCAAACAGTCGCAGATTTATCGCGATTATGAGCAGGCATTTCGTGAAACGACGGGCTTGCCGCTGAGCTTGCGGGCGCTCGACGCGTTCGATCTGCCGCATCACGACGATCCGAAGGAGAATCAATTCTGTTCGTTGATGGCGATGTCGAACCATTCTTGTGCGGCCTGTTTGCAGCTGCAGAAAAAGGTGGAGGAGATCGCCGGGTTGGAGCCGAAAACGTTGAAGTGTTTTGCGGGCATGTGCGATTCAGCGGTGCCGATTCGGGTGGGAGAGAACCTGGTGGCTTTTCTGCAGACGGGTCAGGTATTCCTGCATACCCCGACGAAGAAGGAGTTTAGTGTCGTTTCACGCCAGCTACTCGCTTGGGGTACGGAGGTCGATATCAAGCGGTTCGAGGAAGCTTATTTTCAGACGCGGGTTGTGACCAAAAAGCAGTATGAATCGATCCTGCGTTTACTTTCGATTTTTGCGCAGCATCTGGCCTCGTTGAGCAACCAGTTGATGGTTAAGGAGGAGGCGTCCGAACCTCCTGTAATAACCAAAGCGCGCAACTTCATCGCCGAGCATCAGGATGACGATTTGACGTTGGCGCAGGTGGCGCAGTCGGTGAACACGAGCGCGTTTTATTTTTGCAAAATGTTCAAGAAGGCGACGGGTATGACCTTCACCGATTACCTGGCCCGCGTGAGGGTTGAGAAGGTGAAAAATCTTTTGCTCAATCCGCACAAGCGCGTGAGCGAGGCGGCGTTCGAGGCTGGGTTTCAGTCACTCTCGCAGTTTAACCGTGTGTTTAGAAAAGTCGCAGGCGAGTCGCCTTCAACCTTCCGTGAGAAGCTGCACGCGGAAGTGTTAGTGAGCTGAGCCAGAGTGGTGGGCCCGAGCGGCAAGTGCGTCGGGTCGGCGTTGGCAGACGGCGCAAAAAGTGTCGATTTCACCCTTGGCCACGACTTTGAGCGCCATGTGGATCGAGGAGAGAACGATCTCGCGTTCGCGCGGTTCCAGCGTGGGCAAGGCGGTCTGAATGATCGCCCGTTCTGCGGTGATAAAATAGGCCAGCAACGGATTCATCCGGCACGCGCAGGAATCACCGAGTTTTTCTTCGCCGGACGGCTTGCTGTTGTCCCGTTCTGAAATACGGCAGCGTGACAAACTGGAACGCAGTTCGTGGAAAAAGCGATCAAGCGACCAATTCATTAGGTACACGAGTGCATCGGGATTGGCCAGGGGTGAGGTGACTGGTTCGGCACGCAGAAGCGTTTCCCATCTCTCTAATATAGTGGGACGCAATCCTTGCAGCGTGCGCAGAATGGTTTCGTGCATCTGGATTCAAAATGCCAGAAGTCTGAACGACTCGCTCTGCATGGTTTGGCGAAGCGTCCGCATCTTTTGTGCGTTGCTAATAGGGCCTATGACAAAAAATGCATAGTTGTGGCCAAGCTGCGCGGAGTTCTTTCGCTTGCCTGTACCTAAACCTTACTTATGAGGTAAATTATGGTTACTAATCACCACGTTCAACCGCCGCATTGTCTGCTCGAAAAGTGATATCAAAATGCTCGATAACAATAACATAGGTTCTTTTTTTAATAACTTGGAAAGCCAATTCTCAACGGTGTTTCGCCGCGTTACGCATTTAAATTCCGGCAGAAACCGCTGACGGTGCTAAAGGAAACGCTCCGTTTTTTTATCGGCTGCGCCACGCAATATCGCATTTTTCTTTGCCCGTAATTGTTCGTCACTGCTTAGTTCTGTCGTCGCATTCACCTCTTTTAATATGGCCGTCGTTCCCCTCACGCTCACCATCAGCCTGTGCCTTGTTTTCACGTTTGTCCTGTTTTTCCTGCGCGAGCATTCGCGCCGCCGATTTGGCAGTTCGGAGAGCGACGCACTCTTGCCTTTGGCCGATGAAACGCCGCGAATTGGCCGCGATAAAACACAACCCGTTCAAAAGAGCCTAAACGGCCAATAATCTTTTACGCCCATGACCGACCGCAAAGTTACGATCGAATTCAACGACCGCGTTGTTCGCCAATTCATGCTCGCCTCCGTCATCTGGGGTGCGGTGGGCATGCTCGTCGGCGTGCTCATCGCCTCGCAGCTCAATTACTGGCAGCTCAACTTCGGCGTGCCGTGGTTGACGTTCAGCCGACTGCGCCCGTTGCACACCAACGCCGTCATTTTCGCTCTCGTGGGCAACATGATGTTCGCGGGTATTTATTATTCAACGCAACGCCTGGTGAAGGCGCGGCTGGCGAGCGATTTCCTGTCGTCGCTGCACTTTTGGGCCTATCAATTGATCATTGTTTCAGCAGCGATCACCTTGCCGTTGGGGCTCACGCGCGGCAAGGAATACGCGGAGCTGATCTGGCCGATCAACATCGCGGTCGTGATCGTGTGGGTGATTTTTGCGGTGAACTTTTTCTGGACGCTTGCGAAGCGCAACGAGCGTTTTCTCTACGTCGCGATCTGGTTCTACATCGCGACAATTATCACGGTGGCGATGCTCTACATCGTCAATCACTTGTCGATACCGACCAGTTTCCTGCACAGCTATCCAATCTTTGGCGGCTTGCAGGACGGTCTCGTGCAATGGTGGTACGGGCACAACGCCGTGGCGTTTTTCCTTACGACGCCGATCCTCGGCATCATGTACTACTTCGTTCCGAAGGCGGCGGAGCGGCCGGTGTACAGCTACAAGCTTTCGGTCATCCATTTTTGGTCGCTGGTGTTTGTTTATATCTGGGCGGGCCCGCATCATCTCTTGAATACCGCGCTGCCGAACTGGCTGCAGATGCTCGGTATGACGTTCTCACTCATGCTTTGGGCTCCCTCGTGGGGCGGCATGCTGAACGGTCTGCTCACGCTGCGTGGCGCTTGGCACAAACTTCGTACCGATCCAGTCCTTAAGTTCTTCGCCGCCGCCGTGACGTTCTATGGCATGGCGACGCTTGAAGGGCCGCTGCTCTCGATCAAATCCGTCAACGCCATCGGCCATTACACCGACTGGATTATTGGCCACGTGCATGGTGGTGCGCTCGGTTGGAACGGTTTCATGGCTGCGGGTATGTTCTACTGGCTCGCGCCGCGTCTTTGGAGCAAGCCGCTGTACTCGCAAGCGATGGCGAATTTGCACTTCTGGCTCGGGACTGTCGGCATCCTTCTCTACATGGGCGCAATGTGGACGAGCGGCATTACCCAAGGCGTGATGCTCAATGGCACGACCGAAGGCGGCACGCTGCTCGTGTACCCGAACTTTATCGACACGCTTCTGGCCATCCGATGGATGATGCTGATGCGCGTGATCGGTGGCACCATGTACCTTGTCGGCTGGTTGTTGATGGGCTACAATCTGTACAAAACCATTCGCGGTGCCCAAACCGTCGATGGCTCGATCGAGGTTTTCGTCGAAGCGCCCAAAGCCGAGGACCGGCTCGGGATCGGCGGCACGTTTATCAATCCCCCGGTGCTTTTCTCCCTCCTTGGTTCTATTTCGGCCTTCGCTTGGATTTTCGGCGGTCACTGGCTCCAGATCCTAGGCATCTTTGGCACGTCGCTGGTCGTTATTCTGGCCTACGTTCACTACGAGGCGAAGAGCCACAACTGGGGCGTTTGGTACGACAAACTGCTTGTCAACACCGCGCCCTTCACCGTGTTGACGTTCCTCGCGGTTGCGGTCGGCGGCATGATCCAGATTATACCGACGGTCGTGGTTAACAAGGCCGCCAGCATCGAAGATCGTATTCAAAGAGTCTATACGCCGCTCGAACTGGCCGGCCGCGATATTTATGTGCGCGACGGTTGTTACCTGTGCCACTCGCAGATGATCCGCACGCTCAAGTCAGATGTTCTGCGTTATGGCGATTACTCGCGCCTCGGTGAATCGATCTACGATCATCCGTATCAGTGGGGCTCGCGCCGCACCGGCCCGGATCTGGCCCGCGTGGGCGTGAGCGGAAAAAACAACACCTGGCATTTTCTTCACATGCGCGATCCGCGTGCTACTTCGCCAGGCTCCAACATGCCTTCTTTCGCTTGGTTGTATGAGTGGAAAACCGACGTAGCCGCCTTGCCGAAGAAGATTTCCGTGCAGCGCATGGTCGGCGTTCCTTTTGCCCCGATGACGCCCGAGCAGATCGAGCAATCCGTCAAGGAACAGTCAACCGCCATCGCCAAGGATCTCCGCAAGGAGGGCAACTACATCGAGCCTGACCGCGAGATCGTTGCGCTCATCGCCTACCTCCAGCAGCTCGGTAAATATGACACGGTCAAGCCCATGTCCGTGGCAAAGCCCTAAGCATTACCTGCGACAAACCGAACTACGTACCATGTTTAAACGGCTCATCTTTGACCACTGGGTGATGATTTTTCCGGTGGTGGCGTTTGTCACCGCCGCCTGCGTTTATGGCTGTTTCGCTTATTTCGGCATTCGGATGAAACGCAGTCAGAGCGACCATCTCGCCAGCCTCCCCTTTAACGAAGAAACTCCCACGCGCCATGATACCGCCCGCTAACAATCAGCCTCCCGAAGATCCGGTCCGTCATCACAGTTTTGACGGCATTGAAGAATACGACAGACGCTTGCCGAACTGGTGGCTGCTGACGTTCTACAGCGCGATTGTCTTTGCCGTTGTTTACTGGTTTTACTTTAAACACTCCGGCGTGGCGATGGAAGATGGCCCGCGCGTCGAAGCGGAGATTGCGCAGATCGAGGCCGCCCGGCTCTCGTCAGGCGCCGTCAAATTGACGGACGAGGATCTCTGGAAAATGAGCCGCAACCCCGTTATCGTTGAAGCAGGCAAGGCTTCATATACGACAAATTGCGTTGCCTGCCATCTCCCGAGCTTGAAGGGCAAGGCCGAGAATCCGACGGCGATCGGTGCGAGTTTGATCGGCACCAAGTGGATTTCGGGCGGTAAACCGCTTGATCTGATCGCCACGGTGACCAAGGGCACCACGCGCGGCATGCAGCCGTGGGGATCCATCTTGGGAACCAAAAAGATTTCCGAAGTTGTCGCCTACGTGCTAAGCCACCACACCGAGGGTGAACCGATTGAAATCGTCAATTCACCCGCTGCTGGCGTGAAGTAAACGCGCAACAATCTTTCATGGCCGCCCAGCCGCATCAGCCCGCACCTAATCTCGACACGGTCACCACTATCCGCGCCGACGGCTCGCGGTTGTTTCTCCATCCTGCGGATACGCGCGGGCGATTTACCACGGCACGAAAGCTTACGGCGTTTGCGCTGATCGCCTTTTATTTGGCGCTGCCCTGGATCAAAATCGACGGCTATCCAGCCATGTTCCTCGATGTGGCGGAGCGGCGCTTTCATTTCTTTGGCTGGATTCTCGCGGCGCAGGATATCTGGCTTTTATTTTTTTTGCTCACGGGCGTGGGCTTCTCGCTCTTTTTTATCACGGCTTTGCTTGGTCGTGTGTGGTGTGGTTGGGCGTGTCCACATACCGTGTTCCTCGAGCATGTTTACCGCCGCGTTGAGCGCTGGATCGAGGGCGATGCGCAAAAACGCCGGTTGTTGGATGCGGCGCCTTGGGATGGCGAGAAAGCTTTCAAACGTGTGTTTAAGCACGTCGTTTTCGTGCTGTTGTCGGCGGTTATCACCAATCTGCTGCTGGCGTATTTCGTTTCGATTCCGCAGCTGTGGTCGATGATGACTGTTTCGCCCACCGAACATTGGGGCGCGTTTCTCTTTGTCGCGATTTCCACGGCCGCGCTCTATTTCAATTTCGCCTGGTTTCGTGAACAGCTCTGTATCGTCATCTGCCCTTACGGGCGTTTGCAGTCGGCGTTGATCGACGATCATTCGATGGTGATTGGTTACGACTCGGCGCGGGGCGAGCCTCGTGGGAAATTGAATCTGCCGGGCGCGGGCCATTGTATTGATTGCAGCCGCTGTGTGCAGGTTTGCCCGACGGGCATCGACATCCGCCAGGGGCTCCAAATGGAATGTGTCGGCTGCACCGCGTGCATCGATGCGTGCGATGACGTAATGGATAAAGTGAAACGTCCGCGCGGTCTGATTCGCTACGATTCGCTTAACGGTTTTGTCGGCAAAGCGACGCGCTGGTTGCGTGCGCGCACGTTTGTCTACTTTGGATTGTTTCTGGTCGGCGTCGGTGTTTCGACCTGGGCGCTGTCGACGATACGTCCGGCCAGTCTTGGCGTCACGCGCATGCAGGGAGCGCCGTATTACGTCGATTCCACCTACGTGCGAAATCAGTACATGGTGCGGCTGGTGAACAAGCGCAACGAGCCGGTGAGTTACAACGTCGCCCTGGTGCAGGCACCGTCGGGGTTCGAAGCCAAAGGCTTTGAGCAGGCGGTCACGATTGGGGCGCTCGGCGAAGAAGTGCGGCCTTTCATCGTGCAGGTGCCGCGCAAGATTTATGCCGGTAATGCCCGGTTGCGGCTTCACCTGACGGATGTGGGGAGGACGTTTGATTTGACCAAAGAAACTGAGTTTATTGGCCCAAGCCCCGCGTTGCTAAAGGAGGACGAAGCCGATGGCCGGTGAGTCGCGCAATACGATTTGGATCTTTGTGGGGCTCGCGTTTGGTCTGCTGCTGGCCGCCTGGGTGGCATTTTTCGTTATCGCCTCGAAGCAGAAAGTCGAAGAGGTCCCGTTGCAAACGCGGCCCGCGCAGACACCTTGAGGCGATGGAACTTTCCGGTGTCGATTCTCCTGCTGCGGCTTTTGTGGCCGGTCTCGTAACGAGCCTGCATTGCGCTGGCATGTGCGGTCCGCTCGCGTGCTGGCTCACACCGACGAAAGCGGGCGAGGATGCGACCACCGTGTATTCCGTTTATCATGGCACGCGGATCTTTGCTTATGGTGTGCTCGGGGCGGTTGCGGGCGCGATCGGTCAAGGTCCGCTTGCGCTGCTGGGTGACGGGGCGGTTCGCTACGCGCCGTGGGCACTCGTGCTGTTCTTTGTCGCAGTGGCGTTGCGCTGGGATAAAAAGCTCCCGCAGTCGGGCTTTCTCGCTGGCCGCTGGTTGAAGGTTCAGCTTTGGCTGCGCGGCCGTTCGCGTCTCTCGACGGCGGCGGTGCTTGGCACGGCGACACCGCTGATGCCGTGTGGACCTTTGTATTTTGTGGCGGCGTTGGCGGCGTTAAGCGGTTCGGCCTTGCGTGGAGCGGAGTTTATGCTGGCCTTTGGGCTCGGCACAATGCCGTTGCTCTGGGCGGTGCAGGCTAATTTTGGCTGGCTGCGGGTAAAACTTTCTCCTGTTTGGGTGACGCGGTTGCAGGTCACCCTGGCGATTGTGGCGGCGTTGATGATCAGCTGGCGCTTGCGCGGGACGATCGGCTTCGCTGGCGTGACCGAGGCGGCGAACTCGTGCTGTCACTGAAATGGGCGCACACGCACAGTCGGCGCCGGTTTGCAGGCACTGCGGCGTGCCGTCGCCACAAGGTGAATTTTGCTGCTCGGGCTGTGCCTATGTTTATCGGATGATTCACGAAGCTGGGCTGGAGTCGTATTACCGGATCAAAGATGAGGTCACGGTTCCCGCCGATGCGGCGCTGTTGCCGGCCCGTGATTACGAATGGCTCAAGATCGCGCAGCGCGAGGCCGAACAACTTGCCGCCGACAAGACGGCTGAACTGTGCCTGGACGTGCAGGGGATTTCCTGTGCCGGTTGTGTATGGTTGATCGAAAGACTGCACCGCAAACAGCCCGGTTCGGGACGCATCGAAGTCAATGCCCAGACCGGTCAGATGCGTCTGGCGTGGGCAAAAGGTTCGTTCGATGCAGTGGCGTTTGCCCGCACGCTGCAAGGTTTCAACTACTTCGTTTCGCCGGCTTCGGTTGAGCGCTCAGCCCCGCCGGAGAGCCGCGCGATGGTGCGACGCATCGGGCTGTGCGCGGCGTTTGCAATGAATGTCATGCTCTTCACACTACCGGTGTATTTCGGCATGGAGGCTTCGTATCCGTACGCGCGACTTTTCAGCACTCTTTCGATGGCGTTTGCGACGCTGAGTTTGCTGGCTGGCGGTGGCTACTTTATCGGTCGGGCGATTCGTGGACTGCGCGAAGGCGCGATGGCGATCGATCTGCCGATTGCGCTCGGCATTGTCGGCGCGTATTCAGGATCTCTCTACGGCTGGTTGATCGCCTCGGAGGCGTTTATCTATTTCGATTTTGTTGCGACGTTTATCCTGCTTATGCTAACCGGTCGCTGGGCGCAACTGGCGGCCGTGGAGCGAAACCAACGGCGCTTGCTCGCGCAGCAACCCACGCCACCGCGTATTCGGGCGTGGGACGACGCGGGAATTGAAAAGGATTGTGCGCCAGAGGCATTGCAGACCGGGCAACGGTTCGCCGTGGGCCCGGGGCAGACCGTGCCGGTGGAGGCGAAACTCGAAACGCCCGAAGTGACGTTCAGCCTTGCGTGGATCAATGGCGAGTCCGAGCCGCGCATGTTTCGCGCCGGACAACGCGTGCCGGCGGGGGCGACGAATGTTTCGCGCAACGAGATCCGTTTGCAGGCGACTCAGTCCTGGGCGCAGTCGTTGCTCGCCGAACTTTTCAAACCGGTGGCGCGCGGCGTTTATCGCCAGCGACTGCTCGAAAACGTCATTCGTGGTTACTTGATCGCGGTGTTGGTGATTGCGACCGGTGCGGCGATTGGCTGGGCCTGGGCGACCGGCGACGCGTTGCGCACCGGAGCGATTGTGACGGCGATCCTGGTGGTTTCTTGTCCCTGTGCGATTGGTCTGGCTTTTCCGCTGGCCGACGAACTGGCGACCACGGCGTTGCGCAAACGCGGCGTGTTTGTGCGCGTGGCCGATCTCTGGCCGCGTCTCGAACGCGTGCGCAAAATCGTCTTCGACAAAACGGGCACGCTTACGTTGGAAACGCCTGCGTTGACGAACCCCGAAGCGTTGAATGCGCTCGATGCCGAAGCGCGTGCGGCTCTCTTGACGTTAGTGAGCGATAACCTGCATCCGATCGGGCGTTGCCTGCATGAACATCTTTTGAGGACCGGCGGCGTCTTGCCGCTGGCTGGCGAGGTGAACGAGGTTGTTGGCGCTGGTGTCGTGTTAGAGACCGGGGGCCGCCGCTGGACGCTTGGTCGTAGCGGATGGGTGGGTAAGAGTAACCCAGTCGGTTACTCTTCATCCGAGTCTGTGGCGGGTGATTTGACTGGCACTGAGTTTTCTTGTGGTGGTGTGGTGCGGGCGCGGTTTCATTTTTCGGAAAAGGCGCGGCTGGATGCGCGTGAGGAAATCGCTGCGCTGCGTTCACGTAAATTGGAGGTGTCGATTTTGAGCGGTGATCGCCGCGAGAAAGTGACGGCTTTGGCGGTTGAACTCGGTATAAAGTCGGAAAATGTGTGGGCGGAGTTTTCTCCGCACGACAAGGCAAACTGGATCGGCCAGGAAAGCGCCAACGACGCGTTGATGCTGGGCGACGGGGCAAACGACAGTCTTGCTTTCGATCAGGCGCTTTGCCGGGGGACGCCAGTTATCCATCGCGGGTTACTCGCGCAGAAGGCGGATTTCTATTATCTCGGGCGGGGCATTGGCGGTATTCGTTCGTTGTTCGAAGTGAACGACGCTCGACGCCGTACGCACCGCTGGCTGCTGGTGTTTTCGGTGACGTACAATCTGCTCGCCGTCGGGCTCGCGGTGACCGACCACATGAATCCGCTCATCGCAGCGGTGTTGATGCCGCTGAGTTCCTTGCTGTCGCTTGCGATTGTGGGGCAGGGGATGCGCGGTGTGGGCGCAGCCGTACCATTAGACGTAGCTAAGTGAGGAGGTGTCGGCGTTTGCGCCGCAAACGCCGCGGACAATGCGGAGCATTGTCCCTACCACGGAAGAATTATTGCCGGTCTTTGCGCGACGGTTTTCCCTCTGTGGGGATCTCGTTGTCGGTTTTCAACATGAGGACGGGGATCTTGGATTTCACCCAGAGGCCGACTTCTTTGAAATGTTTGGCCGGGACGTTTTCGATCGCTTCACCAATCGTTTTCGGCGGAAGCAGGCGGCCTTTTTTCGTGGTGTTGAATTCGTAGGTCGCGCGGAAGATGCGGTCCTGCGTGGTGGCGATGCTATCGTCCTCCGGAATCTGGAGCACCCAGCCGACGAAATCGGATTTGGGCAGGCGTTCTTCAGGATCGGAAATAAGGATGGCCCATTGTTTTTTCACCGCTGGTGGCTTCTCTTCGTCGCCCTCGGCTTGCGTGAGAATGTTCATTTCCTCGATGATCTGGCGGAGGACTTTGGGGTCGACCTGGTTTTTTTTGAGGATCTCGGCTACTTTGTTGACGTCGATTTTGGCCATAGAGCAATGTGGAGTTGGGGCTCACGAAAGGACACGTTCTGCTTGCAGCGACAAGCCTAGAAAAATGTGACGGGTAAACCAAGTTGCTTGAAACGAATTAGAACTTCAGGGAAAGGTCTGTTCCGAGGTAGGGCGCGACCGCCGGGCGCGTCGTTCCGCCGCGAAAGCCTGCTCAATCCTCCCCTCCTCATCGCCAGCGACATCGAGCGGATCGTCATCCACACCAACTTCACCAACGCCGTCAAACGAGTCTATGAGTTGAGTCTGGCCGAGATCGAGCAGGACCGCTGGCTGACCCCGCTGGCGGGGGCC
>JANNHA010000051.1:0-40906 GCA_031404135.1 Verrucomicrobiota bacterium
ACAGATTTCACGTCAACCGGTCGACACCCTCAATCCCCCACCTCCACAGTCCGCCCCCCAATTTTATTGGCTCTAGCAACCCGTTTGTAACGTATTACGTTACAAACACCCCGGCTCACCACGCCCCACACTCGGATCTTCGTTTCCTTCGTTACCTTCTGTTCAAACTCCGATTCCCACCTCCCCTCCGCGTTCCACCCTCATTTGGCTCTACGACCCAGTTTGTAACGTATTACGTTACAAACTCGCTCATGCCGTCGAGCACGCCGCCGCCTAAAACCATCTGCTATTGGCCAAACCCCAGAGTTTGTAACGTAATACGTTACAAACCATCAGCCATAGTCTAATCCGTGTTTCGCTTCCGGGACTCATTTCGAGGCCGAGGCGGGCCGCAGGGCCGGCCAGGCGAAAAGCGCCCACAGCAGCAACGGCGCAATCAGCACACCGGCGGGCCAGTCGGTCACACTCACGTGCAGGAATGCAAGCAGTTCACCGAACCAGCGCGGCAGGCCTAGCAACGCGCCGTTCGAGACGAACGCGAAAACTACGTCGACCACCACACACGCGAGCATGACGAGATGCAGGGCGACCAGCGCCAGCGCTCCACCAATCAAACGCCGTCGCGGTGCCACCCGGCTCGCACCAAAAAGTGCGAGCAGAAACGCCGTCGCCGAATACGGCTGGTAGAAAGTAGCAATCCGCTTGGCGAGTACATGCTGGTTGCGCCCCTGCGCATCACGCCAGGCTGCATCATGCACCAGCACGCCGACGTCGGCTCGCGAATGCGTTTCGCCCAGCTCGCCCTTGGCGAATACACGAAAGCTCACACTCCCCGCCGGGGAAAGCAGCCGCGCGAATCCGTTGCCAACGCTCACCAGCGCGTGGCGATATCCATAACCCATCAGCAGCCACAAAATAAGTAAGGCGCCGTACCAGCAGGCCAGGCGCAGAAGAAATCCCGCCGCCTCCTTCACGATCCCTTCGCCTCCGGCATCGCCACCCGCAACCAGAGCATGAATGTGGCCATCGCCATGCAAATGAGCGCGAACGGCCAAACACTGAAATGCACGACGTCAAACGCTCCGTTCCAGTTCACACCGACAATCCAAAGCGAGACGATGCGCACAAAATTGATGACCGCGATGAGCAACACCGCCGCTGCCGCACCGAGCAGCCGCCGCACCCACGGAAGCGGAAAAAGCAACATCGCGACACACAGCAACAGCGTTGGCTCTGCGGCATCGCAACCACTCGTAATCGTGACGGCGAAATCACCTTTCGGCGTGCGCAAATCCCGCCCGCTCACTCGCACGTCATAACCGCACATCTTAACCGTCGCCGCCGTGGCCCTAGCTAGAAACTGATGGTAGGGCACAACCAAATGGGTTTGGACAAATTCGTTGATCGCAATCAACCGCGACACAACGGGTCTCTGACTGGCATCCTCCGGATTCTGAAAACGCACCGTCGAAGTGAGGAGAAAGTAGCAGCCAAGCACGCAACCAAACAAAACCATAAAACGCAGTCCCGCGCGCTGTCCTCTGGGCATGGACCAGCGCGTATCGCCTCCACTCGAAACCTTGGCTCTTTTCTTTGGCATCGGAGATCAGGCCTTACCCGGCCTCACAAGCGCCCGCATCGCCACACCAAGCACGAGACCGGTGGTAAGCCCCTGCGCCCACACCGGTGTTGCAGGCACCGGCTGCAGGACTGCCGCGCTGACCTCCGTCACGACAAAGCTGCGCTCGACCGCAGTCGCGGCATTGTAATTACTGTCGCCGGCCTGCGTAGCGAGGAGCATCACGGTGCCGGAACCTTGCAGAACAACTAAATTGTTGCTCACGGTCGCAGGGCCCGAAATTAAACTCATCGTCACCGGTAATCCCGACGACGCACTGGCTTGCGGCGTAAACGGCGACTGCGCGAGCGTGCGATCAGCGATCACCGGAAAGTCGATGGTCTGCGTCGCCTTGGCCACGACCAGCGTGCCACTCGCACTTCCCGTGTAGCCGGACGAGGTCACCGTCGCGACCACGGTGTAACTTCCCGCGTTGACGGGCACCGTGGCGGAACCGTCATAAGTCACCAAATGAGTCAGCCCCGAAGGCTGCGTGGCCACACTCGCGGCACGCGCCGTGCCGTCGTAGGTCTGACTTAGATTGCTCAACGTCACGGTCGCCGTGAGCGGCGTCGCCAGAACGCCGTCAATCCACGCCGCACGCACCGAGACCCGCGTCGCATAAAAACCGCTGGGCACCGGCACTGCCGCGCTGATCAACTGCCAGTTGCTTGAGTTGCCCAGATAGAGACCACGCGCATCGAAAATCGCGGCGTTAAAACCCGAACCAGCGTTTGTGGTGTTGAATTGCCCGTCAACGAGTGAAGCGATGCCCGCGACTTTCCACACCCCGCCGTCCTGGACAAACACCGGACCGCTCGAATCACCGATCGACAGGTGGCATTCATTCGTGCTGCCGGTCGAATCGAATACCGAGTAGAGCTGCTGGCCCATGCTGGCATTACTCCGGAGCGCCGACACGGTATTTTGTCCCCAGCGCAAGGTTCCCCCCGCGCCGCCCCACTGCCAGCCGCGGAGGGTGTTGGTGCCGACATCGCGCACCTCAGCACCGCGCGTGAGACCGCGACCGAACACGACAAGGCTCTTCCCCACCTCCGACGATCCGCGATAAACCGGCGCCCACGACGTAAACGCCTCGCGCACTTCGCAAATCCGCAGGTCACTCGCTCCGTCGTCGAAAAAGCGCACGACGGTGCGGCTTTGGCCGTCGAGCGTGATCGACTGGCCGATGGCACCGCCCACATGTTTGGCGGTGATGAAATGATTCGGTCCAATCGGCGTGCCCTGAAAACCGGTCCAGAGTCCAACCCATTGCCAGCCGCTGTCGGCAAGCGCCCCGCCGGGAGCCGTCGTGTTGTAGCTCGTAACGGCGAAGTTATAGAAAATCACACCCCGCAAACCCGGTGTCAGCGCTACAAAAAGGACAACGTATGAAAGCAGCGTGAGGTAAGTTTGTTTCATGGAAACTAAAAAGCAGAACTGCAAATCGCTCGGAGAGCATATCGCTGAACCTGTGGACCACACGCCAAACAAAAAAGGCCTGCTTGCACAGGCCTTTGTCTACACAACCCTAGCAAAAATCACAGGCTGCTACACGCTACCTAGCCGGACTGACAATCACATCCGGCCGAACCGGCTGCGAGGGGAAAGAAGGGGTGCTCTGGACGGACGGACTGGCCAAAGCCTGCTCTGGTCCATTGCGCGAAAGCGCTGCCACGGCGACCCGAAGTTCTTTCGGTGCGACATCGAGCGCCGCACCCATGATCGCCTCGAACTGAGCTGGAGCCGCTGCTAACGCGGCCGCAGTAATTTGAACCGCAAGCGAGGGCTGAGCTTCGATGGCGGCGCGCACGATTTTGTCGGCGTCCCGGGGAGAAAGTTTTACCAACAACCCAACGATCTCAACCGCTTGCTCCGGGAAACGCCCGGCCACTGCCGAAACAATGCCCAGAAGCTGCTCTGGATTTTGTTTCGCCGCATGCTCGGTGAGCGCAGGCGCATTCTTAGGATCGCGAGCAGCGCGTTTCAGAAAGGAATCAATATCAATTTCGGCCCGGGCTCCGACCGCCGAAAGAAGTGCAAAGGTGGCAATAATGGCTGTCTTTTTCATGGTAATAAAAAAATGATCGAAATCCGTATTCAATATCGTCCTGCCCGTTCGTGGCCTCAAACCCTTTAGTGTAACATTTGCGTGGCGGATTAATGACCTGGCCTGCCTTCGATCCCGGGAGAATTCACTTTGCGGCAACACGATTTACCGCACCCAATGACTCTGGCACAAACCAACTTCGCCACGTCTCGACCCGGAGCAACGGCATAAGGCACAACAGGCCAACCACCGTTAGCCCCAGAACCGCAAATCCCGATGCATCATGGATTGTACCTTCAATCGCATCGCTTCCGTAGGCATATGCCCACGCCGTCAAAAACAGGCTGCGCAGAAGGTTGGTCATAAACGCAAACATCAACGACAAGCCGATCAACAACAGCTTCTGCCACAACCGATCCATAGAAATTGCGGCTAAAAATGATCCGGCGAACAAACACCCGGTGAGCGAACGTATCCCCGAACAGGCGTCGGCCACCCCCACCTTGCCCAACGGCAGCACGAGCACACTGCCCTCCTGCACCAGTGTGTAACCCAGTAAGTTAAATACAGCGAACACCACGGCAACCACCTTGCGCAGCAAAAAAAGGCTGACCGCGTTTTCAACCGCCGTGACGAGCGGTGCCGAAACCATCCAGACCAAAGCGGGAAAACAAAAGAGTGCTACCACCCGAAGACGAGCATCGCGCCCGCCAGGCGAGTTTAAATAGATAATTCCCGGGAGTATCGCCGCCAACCCAACTGCCATGGCAGCCGAGCCCGGCTGCGTCGTCCCTGCCCCGGCCCGATAAAACGCTCCCAACATAAACAAACCAAGACCAGCCGAAAGAACCAGCGCAGCCATAGTAAAGATAACAGGCGATGCGGTCCGCTTACCACCCTCACGTTGCGCAGCCGCCAACGTGACCCGCAATGAGGGCCAGCGATCATAAATCACATATCCCACCAGGAAAGGCACCAACCAACCAAAAGAATAATCAGGCTTCAACCGCCACCAGTGCATCTGATCGATTGATACAAAAAGCATGAACCCTGCCGCCAGTAGCAGCGTGACAAGCAGATGTTTGGGAATGCCCGGACATAGCCGGCTGGCCAAGGTTGACATGACTCGAAACGAGAAATGCGCGACCAATCTCCAGCAAGTCATTTTTGATCCTCCACACGCTTGTTTCCATTTCGTCACGCAATCGCCACGTGAGGCCACTGGACCCGCGCACAACCAGCTGCATAACCTCTTCCAGTGAGCGACGCCCTCCCCTTTAAACCCGTGTACGACACACCCGCGCCACAAGGCACAGACAAGCGGGCCGAAACCGTTAAGCATAGGCAAAATCTCCTGCTTGGGCTGCTGGTCATCCACCTTTGCCTGCTGCCTTGGGCGCTTGGTGCCATGCATGTCGGGAGCCAGTTTGCCAGTTTGCTGCTTTCCGCCTCCACGCTAACTCTTGCGCTCTGGCCTTCAAAAAAACGGGGTCAATTAGACCCCGCTACCAGCAAACCGTCACCGCTAGGCCTGCTGCTTCGCTGGCCAGTCTTCTGGGCGGGTCTGGGTCTGCTCGCGTATGTGTGCATCCAAGGCCTAAATCCGTCATGGCGCTATTTTACAGACGCCAAGGTTTGGTGGCTTGAGCCTATTCGTCACTTCCCGTGGCTGCCTGCCGGAGTCGACGCTCCCTTCGCAAAATCCAACGCGTGGCGCTGTCTACTGGTTTACTCCTCTCTCTTCCTGTTGCTGTGCACGATTCAAGTCAGCCTCCGGCGAAGGACGGCTTTGCGCATTCTGTTTTGGACCCTAGCGGTTAACGGTTCGCTTCTGTCACTGCTGGGTGTCTTTCAAAAGTTGAGCGCAACCAAGCGGATGTTTTGGCTCTGGCGCCCCGAGATCACTAGTTTCTTTTCCACTTTCATCTACCCCAACCACGCGGGTGCCTACCTTAACCTGATCTTCGCGCTGACCGCCGGGTTCGCCCTCTGGCATCTCCGCCGGGCGGACCATGTCGCAGCAGGTGCGGGCACCGCCGGAGTTCTCGGCTTCCTGGCGGTTTTAATTGGCATCGGCATCTGCCTGACCCTTTCGCGCATGTCGATCCTGCTGCTGGCCGGGCAACTGCTCGTTTTCTGCGGCTACCTGTTTGCAGCCCGGCGACGCAGCCGCAGAAACCTGCTCCCGCTGGTCTTTGCGCTGTTTCTCGCCGCAGGACTCGGCGCGCTTCTCATCGTGCCGAACCGCGAGATGATCCTAACACGCTTTGCGCAGCTTTCCTCAGATCCGGGTGGAGTTTTGCGCAGCCGATCGTTGGTTCATCAGGCGACAACGGAGATGGCCCGCGACCGCTGGCTGCTTGGCTGGGGCGCGGGGAGCTTCCGCCACGCCTTCCCGCTCTACGCGCAAAAATATCCAGAGCTTTGCACCATCGGTGCGCGAGTGACCCTGCACTGGGAACACGCGCATAGCGATCCCCTCGAAACAATGGCCGAGCTCGGCGTGGCAGGCACGCTCCCCATCGCCGCCATGCTGGCTCTTGCCGCTGGCGCGTTGATTCGGCGACGGTTTTGGCACAACCCCGTTGCCGTCGGCCTGACAATGGGGGCCGCCGTGCTGGCAGTGCACAGCAGCGTCGATCTGATCCTCCAATGCCCGGCGATTCTCTTCACCTGGGCCGTGTTGATCTTGGTTTCGCTGCGCTGGCTGGAGCTCGATCAACCCCGGACCGGAGCGGCTTCCGCCGCAACTGCCAGCATGGCCTTCACGGATGCGTCGCGCTGACTGGTTTGGGTCGCTTCGGCTGGCTGGGTTGACGAACCATCCAAAAGCGTTATATTTTCGTTGAACGGCGTGTACTCAGGAACCCAGCGGCGCATGGCTTGCTTGAGAGACGGTGCGCTTCCCGTGAGGGCGATGGCCCGTAGTTCTGCCAAACATTCGTCCATGGACTCAGGGATTTTTTCGCATTTAAGGCGGAAGATGCGCGGATGCCCGGTCGGTCCGTGAGTTTCCTCGTCGTGGCAAAGCTCCTCGAAAAGTTTTTCGCCCGGCCTCATGCCCGTGATTCTGACTTCGATGTCGATGTCGGGTCGGTAGCCGCTGAGCTCGATCATCTGGCGCGCCATGTCGAGGATCTTCACCGGCTGGCCCATATCGAGGATGAAGATTTCGCCGCCGGCACCCAGGGTTGCGGTCTGCAAAACCAGACCGACCGATTCGGGAATCGTCATGAAGTAACGCGTCATTTCCGGATGCGTCACGGTGACCGGACCTCCCTGGGCGATCTGTTTGCGGAAGGTTGCGACGACGCTGCCGCTCGAACCGAGCACGTTGCCAAAGCGCACCGCGAGAAACGCCGTGCGATTTCCCGGCGCGTGCTGGCGGGCGAGCAGTGCCTTTTCGGCCAGCCGCTTGCTGCAACCCATGACGCTCGTGGGATTGATCGCCTTGTCGGTCGAAATAAGCACGAACCGTTCAACACCGTGTTTGCTCGCGAGCCGTGTGAGCAGGTCCGTGGCAAGCGTGTTGTTTTTCACCGCTTCCTTCGGCTGTTGTTCCATCAACGGCACGTGCTTGTGCGCGGCTGCGTGGAAAACGATTTCGGGCCGGAAGCGCGCGAAGACATCCTCCATTGCCGCCACATCGCACACGTCGACGATGAGCGTCTTGAGATTTCCGCCACCACCAAGACGGAGCAATTCCTGTTCGATCTCGAAAACGCCGATCTCCGCCTGGTCGAGAATCACAAGCTGGCTTGGTTTCTCCGCAGCGATCTGACGGCACAATTCGCTGCCGATGCTGCCGCCGCCACCGGTCACCATGACAACACGGCCGCGAATCAGATTGGTTACATCTTTGGACTTCAGATTCACCGGTGCGCGTCCCAAAAGGTCCTCGATCACCACGGGACGGGAACGCTCAACCTTCACCTCACCGGTCGCGAGCTGCGAGATTGACGGAATGATCTGCGTCGTGGCGCCCATGGAACGACCCACCTCGACAATCTCCTTGATGCGCTTGGCGGTAAGGCCATTGGAGGTGATAACCAGTTCGTTGATGCGTGCTCCGGCCGCAAGTTTAGCCAACCTTTCGATAGGACCATGCACCGGCAGACCGTGAATGCTGCGGCCGATGCGGGCCGGATCGTCGTCGACGAACATCACGGGCAACAACCCGCTGCTGCGGCGCTGCAACAAGTCCTTCGCCAGCGCCTCGCCAGCATCGCCTGCCCCCACGATCGCGACGCGCCGATAAGCACCGCCGCCGACCAGCGGCCCGGCCGCGATGCTCAGCGAGCGCGCCACACGCAATGAAAGCCGGAAAGCCGAGATGAATCCCACGCTCAGCACAAAATCCATCAGGATCACGCCACGCGGCGGTGCGGCCGAAAGCTCCGAACCGTACCAAAGGCCCAACATGATCGCGGATACGGTAGTCATCGACAACGTCACCGCGCCGAAGTCCGTGAGCCCGAAATAACTCAGGACGCTCCGGAACTGGCCGAATGAGCGCAGCAGCCAAAGCTTGCAGAGCACCACCACGGCGACGAGTTGCAGCCTCTGCTGCTGGAAGTCGACCGGTACATCGAAATCCCAACGCATCTCGTAGGCCAACCAGAACACCGCAGCCAGTAGCAACGCGTAAACGCCAAGGATGCTCGCGAAGCGCATCATGGAGCTTTTCCCGAGATGCCCGTCTCCCCAGCGCAGAACACTTTGCATGCCGCCGATGGCCCGCGTACGAATCAGATCACCCAGCATGCCGAAAAACGAAACCTCGACTTCCTCGCGGGCCGCTACGGATGCAGGCTCGAAACCGGCCTGAAAATAACGCTGCGGAAAAACCGCGCGCACGATCTCGACCACGCGATTTTGCTCATCCTCCGTCAGGGACGAACCTGACGGCAGGCACAACCCCTGGTTGAAAAGTCGTTCGGAGACGGCCCCGCCGACGGTTTCGCAACCTGCGAATACCGGTTGCATGTGCAGCGGTTTCCACACCGGACGCGACTCGATGTTTTCCGCATCGAGCGCCATACGCACCGCCTCACGGTCCAAGCCCGCGCGCACCGGATCGATGGTGAGGCAGGTTAGCCAGCGGTTGCTGCGTCCGTACTCAGCCTCAGGCATAAACTCGATGCCCGGCAGCTCGTGCAGAGCCTCATAATAACGGCTGAACACGCGTCGGCGCGCCTCAACCCGTGAGGCCAGCACCTGCAACTGACCGCGACCGATGCCGGCAAGGACATTGCTCATGCGGTAGTTGAAACCCAGTTCGGAGTGCTGGTAGTGCGGCGCCGGATCGCGTGCCTGCGTCGCGAGAAAACGCGCGTGTGTAATCAGCTCCTCGTCGTCGGAGACCAGCATGCCGCCGCCAGAGGTGGTGATGATCTTGTTTCCGTTGAAGGAGAACATGCCGAACTTTCCGTAGGAACCAGCCGACCTCCCACCACACGTTGCGCCCAGCGCCTCGGCCGCATCCTCGATGATCGGCACCCCATGCTTCTGACACGCCGCGGCGATGCGCTGCAGGTTCGCACATTGGCCGTAAAGATCGACGATGATGGCCGCCTTCGGCAGCCGGTCGATGCGCGCACGCGACTCGAGCCAGCCTTCGAGCAACCCGGCGTTCATGTTCCACGTCTCGTCGTCGGAATCGATAAATACCGGCCGGGCCTGTTCGTAGATGATCGGGTTGGCCGAAGCGGCGAACGTCAGCGACGAACACACCACTTCGTCGCCCGGACGCAGTTTCAACAGCCGCATGCCCAGGTGCAGCGCCGCCGTGCCTGACGAGAGCGCCGCCGCGTGTTTGAAACCGAAGCGTGAGCAAAAATCGCGCTCGAACGCGTCGACGTTTGGCCCGACGGGTGCGATCCAATTCGTCTTGAACGCTTCCTGCACATAACCGAGCTCCGCTTCGCCGATGTGCGGCGGAGAGAGATGAATCTTTGGTTTTTTTGTCTTGGCGAGCATGGCAGGATCAGCGTTTAGCGATGGCGTTAGGTTTTACAAAAAGGCCGAGCCGCCCGAGCCCGCCCACCACGTCGGCGAAACCCGGGTCGTCCTTGAGCTGCTCAAGAGGTTCGTTGCTGGTCAGGCGGATGAAATATTGCTCGCGGCTGCCATGCAGCGCCTGTTGAACCGCATCCTTCCACCAGAGCCAAGGATCGGGAATACTGTTGAAACGCGCTCCATAATCATAAATTCGCCCCTCCACCAAATGCCAGTAGAGCACGTAAGTGGGCGCACCGTTCTCCGGCGGCTCGAAGAGACGCCATTCGGCGGGTTTCAGCCCGGGTCCATCGAAGAGCTGCGTTTGCTTGGATTTCATTTCGAGACAACGCCAGCCGTTTTCCGTCCAGCAGCGATCAGGCGTGTGCGAGGCCACGAGCCGTGTCGGCATCTTGCCCGCACCCCAATACGCAACGTAAACATTGAAACGCCGTCCGCCCCGAACGTATTCGCGGTTCAACACCTCGTCGAAGTTGAGAATTTTCTCCACCTCCTTGGACAGAAACTCCGTTGGCCCGATCGGTACCTCGCGCGTCACCCAGCCCGGCAGTGCCGCCGGAATAAATCCGGCCAAGTGCGGCCCTTTTGACACGGCCTGCTCGGAAAAAATCTGCAGCCCCTGCAGGGCAACCGCCGCACCCAGTACAAAGGCCGGGAGCCACAGTGACCAGTTTTGCCACCACGTTTTGCCGCGCTTAGCCAACGGACACCTCCCGCTGCGCATACGGCCGCGCAGGCACGCCAAACATCGTCGTTCCCGCCGCTACGTCCCGCATTACGAGCGACGCGGCACCGATCGTCGCGCCATCGCCAATCTTCACGCCGGGCAGCAACGAGGCGTGGCTACCGATCAAGACGCCTTCACCCACCGTTACGCCCCCGGTCACATCAATGTGGCAGTGCAGCTGGCTCCAATCGTTCACCACCGAATCGTGCGCGACGGACGAGTGCAGGTTGATTGATACGAAATTCCCCAGCCGTGCGTGCGAGCCGATGATCGCACCGGGGCAAAGAATCACCCCGCGCCCGAACCCTACGCCTTCTCCAATCGTTGCTGTACGATGGATCACCTGTACAAACTCCGCCCCGCGTGCAAGCAAGCTCTCGACGCAACGACGCTTGGCTGCGATCTGCCCGATCGCGCAAACAAACACGTCCTCCTCCTGAATTATATAACCATCAACCGTGCCCAAAACAGACCACTCCATTCCGAACCGATCCATCGCTTGTAGGTTGTCATCAAGGAAGCCCTTGACCACCCACGGCTCCACCGCCTGGCGTGCCCAGGCGAGCACCTCGCGGCCAAAACCACCCGCGCCAACAATAATGAGTTTTTTCATGCCTGCACCCTCCGCGACTTCTTCATGTTGTGCGTGAACTCCAGGTGCGGCACGAGGCGGACGACTGTCGGCAGCTTGTACCTGGCAAGCGTCGCGGATGCAAATTGATGCAAACTTCGTTTAACACTTACCACGTCCCGGTCCTTGCCACGCCAAACCAAGTCTACAGCTACAACCTGTCCAAACAAGACGTTCTTTTCAGCATACACGCGGCAATCCATAACCAACGGGTGTGCTAGCAGCACCGTCTCCACCTCCGCCGGCAGGACCTTCTCGCCGCCCACGTTGATCAATTCTTTTTTCCGGCCATAAACCTTGATCGCACCATCCGGCATGCACTCAGCAATGTCGCCCGTTTTGAACCACCCCTCTGCACCAAAGACGTCATCGTCATCCATTCCAAGATAGCCGAGCGCACGAGCCGGACTCTTGATCCAAAGTTCGCCGTCCACCACTTTCCAAGCGTACCCCTGTCCATCCTCGCGCAGCAGCAGTCCGTCACCATCACCAGCAGCGGGCAATGCCCCGGTTTCGCTGGTACCGAACCGTTGAACAAACTCCACAAGCGGAAACGCAGTGCGCAGCCGCTCAAGCAGGCTGGCCGGCATGGGCTCCGCCCCGAAGGGTATCGTTCGCAAAGAACCCATGTCGTATTTGAGATGAGCCTCGCTCAAAAGGAGCAAATTGAGAAATGAGGGCGTGGCAGCCATCACCTCCACGCAATGCCGCGCCACCACCGCCGCCACATTCTGGGGGTTGAGCACCGCAGGAGGCGCAACCAATAGCTGCGCACCAGCCAGTGCCCGCCAAGCCATGTCAAGACCGCCAATATGATCAAAGCGCATGAGAGGCAGCGTACGCCGCATCCGTGTTTCGCGCGCCTTGATCGTTGCCAGCAGTGCGGCCAAATCGTGCAACACCACCTTGGCTGCCCCCGTCGTGCCACCGGTTGCCAGGATGAGTCCCGGATTTCCGCGCCGCCTTAACTCTTCGAACAACTTCGCGGTTTTCGGCGCAACACACCCACCCTCGCCCGTACAAAGCCCACCACGCTCCACCCGCCAATTGATCTCACAGAATCCCTTCCAGCTTTCCACCTCAGTCCAACGTTCCTTGCGTAACGGCGCGGCAATGGCGCCGATGGAGGCTACCCCCAATAACCAGACCAGTGATTCAAAACGGGCCTCGCCAGGCGTCACCACCACCTGCCCGGGCTTAACGTCGGCCCCCAGGCACTGCTTTTTAACCGCGTCCACCGCTCGACCAAGATCTTTCCACGTCCAGACGCGCACGTCATCACACCAAAGCGGCAAATCAGCCCGGCGCCCGATCAGTTCGGCCAGATACGCAATGGAAAGCCCCATTCGGAGTTCATTTGCCAATAGCGTTGTATCGGAATTACTCATACAATAATCGACTATAGGAGTTAACCGTTCACACCGCCCAAATAGAGCGTCTGGCCAGTGATGAAGCTGCTGCGCGGCGAGATGAAAAACTCCACGGCGTTGATCACATCCTCCGTACTGCCAAATCGCCGAATGGCCTGCCGCGCTAGCAATGCATCCATTTTTTCCTTCGGTACATTCTTGATCAAGTCTGTCGGCACGGGCGTGGGGCCGACTGCATTCACCGTGATACCTGTCGGCCCGAGTTCGCGCGCCAGCACTTGAGTGAACGATTCGACCGCCGCCTTGCTGGCCGCGTACAATGACTCGCCCTCAAGCCGCAGCGGCGTGGCCACGGTGGCAAAATTCACGATCCGTCCGGACTTTTGACGCACCATGATCTTGGCTGCTTCACGACAAAAAAGAAACGTGCCGAGAAAGTTCGTGGCGAAAATCGTTCGCGCCGTCGCCGCAGTTGAAAGCAACGCATGATTCATCGAGGCAATCCCTGCGTTATTCAACATGACGTCGATCCGATGATGCTGGCGCTCAACGGCTCTAACCATTTTAACCACCCCGGCCTCGTCACTGACATCGAGTTCGAAATGCGAATAGTCCGCGTGCTGGATCGTCGCCGGAGCACGACTGCAGCCGCACACGACGTCACCCCGCGCGAGAAAATACTCGGCCATCGTGTGACCAATCCCACGACTGGTACCTGTGATCAAAATAACGCGTTTCGTGGTCATTGTGCGAGCAGTTCGTTGATATACTCAGTCAAAGCCGTAACCGTCCGAAAGGGAGAACGACTCCGACTCATCGCCTGTTCGCTGGCCAGCACCAGTTCGCGGCCGAACTCCTCGCCGATGCGTATTTCAAGATCAGCCAGATAGCTGACCAGCCCAAGGCTGTCCAAGGCGCCGCCTGGTCCAAATAGGGTCTCCCCGGCAACAGGCCCGGGCAGCGTATTGACAACAACACTACGTATTTTTTCGAGAGTGATCTCCGATTTGGAAGACATAGCCCGACCGTGGTTGCCGGACTTTCGCGAGTCGAGAACCTGAAAGTTACATTATAGCGACTCCCGTCATACTGCCGAAACAATGGCAAATTTTAGACCGTTCGCCGACCCCGGTTGTGACGAAAACACCCCGGCTAGGGGATTTCGTTTCCACGCCGTAACAATTGGGGCGCGCCCTTCCCGTTCTACCCCTCGTCTTCCTATTCATCTTTGGCCCGAGCCCAGAAATCGCGGCATCGTTGCAACGCCAGCCGCCGCTATGCCTTCGCGTTGAAAAACCTTACGCACCGTCAACCCAATGATTTTCAAATCGAGCCAAAACGTGCGGTGATCCACATACCAAACGTCCAGACGGAATTTTTCCTCCCAAGAGATCGCGTTGCGCCCATTCACCTGCGCCCAACCGGTAAGCCCCGGCCTCACCTCATGCCGACGCGCCTGTTCGCTGGTGTATAACGGCAAATATTCCACAAGGAGCGGCCGCGGCCCGACCAAACTCATCTCACCTTTCAAAATGTTCCAAAGCTCGGGAAGCTCATCGAGACTCGCAGCTCTGAGCCGGCGCCCAAACGGCGGCAAGCGTTCCGCATCGTCCCTCAAACGCCCATCTGCGGCACGCGCGTCCGTCATCGTGCGAAATTTCCACATCGAGAAGATTTTCCCATTTAGACCTGGGCGCTTCTGACAGAAAAACACCGGTCGGCCCAGGTTTCGCCGCACGAAGAAGATCAGTACCAAAAAAACCGGTAGCAATGCGAGCAAGGCCATCAGGGAAACAACAATGTCGAAGAGACGCTTCATAGACACGCACCCTTTCGTCCGTTTTCGCCAGCGTCTGTCCGCAACTCTTCGAACAAACACAACCATTGCTTTGCGACAATGGTGGATTCGTACAATTCGTGACCGGCTGCAAAAGCCCGCCGCCGTTTCTCAAGAAGCACACCCGGCTGCCCGGAAATGATGCGCAACGCCGCAGCTAAACCATCCGTATCGCCTGGTTCAACTACCCAACCACAATTATGTTTTTTGACTAGATCGGCCAGGTCTGATTCTTGCGGGCAAACGGCCAGCACCGCCTGCCCCGCAACCAGTGCACTGTAGGTTTTGCTGGGCATAACCACCCGTTCAGCTCCGCGAGCGATCGTCACGAGCGCCACCTGCGCCTGCTTCATGGCGCGCTCCCAGTCCGACGCCGGAAGCCCGTCACCCCAAGTGACCCCAGCGGTGATCCCGTGCATCGTTTTCAACCGGCTGTAACCCGCGCCGGAGGCGTGAAAAACCCAGCCGATTTCGGTAGCCGAAGACTGCACCAACGCATGCCCGATTGTATCCACTTCGTGCATTCGCCCCATCAACCCCGAGTACAAAACCTGCGGCCTGACATTTGCCGGCAAAAGTGCGGGCGGAGCAGACCTAAATGGTCCGCCATCCGCACCCACAGGAATCACCACGGCCCGTCGTGCCTGACAGTAGTTTTTCTCCGCATACGCACGCAAACGATCCCCTAAAAACACCGTTGCCTCGCAATGTTCCAACGCGTGCCGGGTAACCGCGCCACACCAGCGTGCTGTCGCCGAACCTGGTGCTATCTGCCCTGATTGGATCAATGCCTCCGGGAAAAGGTCGTAGAGCAGGTTGATCGTGGCACCGCTTCCCCGCGTCGATCGCGCCACTAAGGCCGGCGCAAAAAAAGGATTGGTCGTAACTACACGCACCGGATTTGTATTTCTTCCGCTTCGAGCCGATCGCCAGCAGGCCAGAGCGTAACCAGGATACATCTGCCAACGAAGCCACATGCTGCCCAGCGCGCCTCTCTTTCTGCGATAGCCGGATTCATCCAGCGCCTGGATCAAATGTACGCGCGCCCCAACATCGCGCCATTCCTGGAGCAGACGTTCAAAGAACGCAGCTCCGCCAACTGAATTGTAAACCTCGATGTCACCCAACGGTAGAGAATTTTTCATACGACTCCCTTGCGTGCAGCACGTCCGAGCAACTGCTCCCAGGCATCAAGATGCCGATCCACCGCATAGCGGTCAGTAAATCGTGCGTATGCGGCCAAAGCCAATTGAGCGCAGGCGTCGGAGTTCTCCAACAACGGCCTCAGGGCGTTCGCCACTTCCGCGCCTGTCGATTCCCTTAGAAGAACGGCGCATTGCCGGTCGAGCACCGTTGTTATCTCTCCGATATCAGTCGTCACGATTGCGCAACCTGAAGCCATGGCTTCAAGCAGAACCAAGGGTTGCGCCTCCACCGCATAGCGCGTGGGCAAAACAAAAATATCGGCCTCCTGAAAAAGCGCTATCTTGGCCGCACCCATCGCACCCTTCACCCACCTGACCCGCACATGGCGACTGCGGTTGATGTCAGCCAGCATCTTTTCGATCCACACTTCAGCTGCGGCGGAGTTGGCAAAACGCTCGCACTGTTCGGCGTTGAACAACTGGCCACAGAGCACTGCCTCGACCTGCGGCCCATCGGACCCGCTCAAGATATGCAACGCCTCAAGGTATTCAGGAAAACCCTTGGTATCGATCAAACTGCTAAGGTATAAAACTTTCACGACAGCCCTCACGCGAATTCCGTGCTTTTGTTTCACGGACGAACTAGATAGCAGCGGTAAATCGCAGGAGTTAACCACAACGTGAACGCATTCCTTTTTCACTCCGAGTTGCAGCAACCGCTCCCGTTGTCGATTGCCCAGCACCGTCACCGTACCGGCTTGGGCGAGCAAGCGGCAAAACAACCGCGCTTCGAACGACCGCTCGTTCCAGTGCATAAACAAACTACCATGGAGTGAAATAACGATGCGGTTCCGACCGACGCCCAGCCGCGCCAGGCAAAGGTTGATCGCGTCCCGCAACATCCCTGCACGCGTCTGAGGCAGATTGATACACAACCAATCGCCCTGAGAAATCAACAATCGCCCTCCGCGCAGCCAGGCGCGCAGCATTCCTATGAAATACGCCGCCCGGGCAAAACGCGCGTTGTCGGAGCGGTCGAGCACCGGCTGAGGCAGACGCCAACAGGACCAACCGCGGCGGCTCAGCCCATTGATAACAAGCTCGGTTGCCGCTCGCTGCCCGGAAAATCCTTTTGGGTCCAGATAACTGAAATGCACCGTGGGCCTTTGCTGAGGTTTGGCTTTGAGGTTGCTCATGGTTGACGAGCGGCGAGCGAGCGAACGGCAAGTTGAGTAAACATGCCCCTACGACGCGGTTTCTCCTCAAACGCCTGCGTGATCGCGGCGTCGAGACCGCGGGCGAACGCTTCCGGTGAGTAGTCCGCGATGATCTCGCGTGAACATTGGCCCATGGCACGGCGCTGCTCGGCGTCGAGCCGGTGAAGTTGGCTCATGCTTTTAGCTATTTGCTCAACGTTTTCCGGATCGAAGGTGAAGCCGTTTTCGCCCTCTCGCACCAAATCAGGCGCACAGCCGCAACGGGAAGAAACCAACACGGGCAAACCAGCCGCCATCGCCTCGTTGACCACCAAGCCCCATTGGTCTGACACGCTAGGCATGATGAGCGCCTCGGCCAATGCATAATAGGTCGGCAAGTCAGCATAGCCAACGTTTCCCGAAAATTTCACCCGCGAAGCCAGCCCTGCCGTTGCCACCTCTGCCCGCAAAGTGCGTTCGAGCGGACCCGAACCAGCAAGCACGAGTGCCCAACTATTCTCCATCGCTTGACTCACGTAGCGGGCGTAAGCAGCAATCAAACGTTCCAGGTTTTTCTTGGGAACAAAACGCGCCACACAAAGGAAGTAGGCCTGCGGCAAAGCGTTGCTAAGCCGTAGAGCCGGAGGATCGATGCGTGCCAGCCCCGCGTGCGTGTCGAAGTATTGGTTGTCCACGACATCCCAAGGCTGAAAACGTCGCGTTGAAGCCACCCCCAGGTGCGCGAGATATTCGTGCGCTCGGTAACCAGCAACCAAAGCCGCATCGAACGCTGCAACCAAACAGCGTTTGCCCGCCTCCTTCACCCAAATGCGCCGCTCGTCCCTATGGGTACTATCACTGCAAGTGACCATCCGCACACGGCGCCGCAACGCCCAGGCCATCGCACAATGAATCTCCCGGTCAGAGTAACCGACACAAACAATCACTTTGGGGCAAAGCTGGTTCAACGCAGCGATCAGCTGATCTGCCGTCTTTGTTTGCATGCGCTCATACGCACCGTCGTCACTCACCCCGTCCCAGACATAAACGGCCTCGTTCAATCGATACTCAACTACGACAAATCGGTAGTCCGCACCTGCAGCCAGCGCACGCAGCCTCGCGTGGTGATACGGCCCGACTCGTTGGACCAAAAATGCCATCTGAACGTCGCGTGTCATGTCAGCGCGAAACCCCTCCATAGAAATCATCCACGGCTCCTGTTGTTTCGGCCCGATAAACCAAGCCCGACTTCGATGACCTCCGAACCGTTCGTAAGGTTATCACCAGTACAATGACGGCGGGCAAAAAAGGCAAAAACCACACCGGTACCCAGTCCCGCATCTGAGCCACATAAAAGGCAGCGAGAACAGCTGCGAAAATCCGGTGCAAATCCGAATGCGCACCTACGGCGAACAGGCGGTCGGCAAATGCCATGACTAACCCTAACCAACAAAGAACGGTCAGTGGACCGAAAACGCCGTGGCGAATTAGCTCACGCCCCATCAAACCAGGCGAAGCCCCAAGAAAAGCTTCGGTTGACGGAGCACCCAGCCGCACGTTCTGAAAAAAAACCGAGAAGTCCTTCTGGCTCTCGTCGAGCGGCTTCCAGGGGAACAAGGTGCGCGGCACCGGCATCAATATACCCTCGATCGGTCGCAACAACATGCCGCTCACGAGACCCTTTAACGGATTAGTCACGGCATCCTTTTCGAGTAACTCCGTTCGGAAATATTCCAACCCGTCGATCTGACTGGAGGTGCCCTCGTTACCCCGGATTTCAAACATGCGTTCGGCGAGTTCCCGTGCATCGAAGCCCTGCAATCCACTTCCCCTGAAAAGCGTGCTGATCTGCAGCAGCAGCAACATCGCAACACCGCCAAATAGGCCATACTTGATTGACGTCACTCCAACCCGGGGATTTCCCAAAAAATAGACGACCAGTCCCAGCCCGATGATGACAAGGTACGTGCGGGAACCCTGCATCGCGACGCTCGCTGTCCACAAAAGCACGAAGGGAGCCGTTGACCAGACAAGAACCTTGTAGCGTGAACCCAGCAGATAGATCCAAAGAAAGAACAAACTGGGCGCCCAGAGCGCCGTGTTGACCAAACTTGATCCAACCGCCCCACCCCAAACTTGGAAGCCACTAAAATCCTCCGGGGCAGACCAGGCCGCACGTTGATAGAGGATGTTTTTGTACGCTCCCACCACCACCTTCCCGAAGAGCACGTGGGGCAAGGCAACGAGCACTAAAACCACGAGGAATCCTAGAACAATTTTCCCATCGATCTCGCTACGGTTGGGAAGCGCCTGCGTACCGCCCAGCTTCCTGAGCGGCCGCCCAAAGGCAGCGATAAGCGCACGATGAGCCAACAGCAGCATGCCGGTCGTGAAATTGCCCAGGAAAACACCCGTCGTCGTATCGATCGAAGAGAGCGCTTCGAGGCTCTGTGAAAACTCCGGCAGCGTCACCGGGTTCGCTTGAAAAGCCTGATAGAACACAAATCCGCAAACGGTCGCAATAAAGCCAACCAGATCCTCCTTGTGTTTGAGAAAACGCACAGAGGCGATCGCCGCACACACGCCACCGATCATACCAGGAACATAACCATATAATACCGGCGACTCGATCACGACCCCCATGGCAGCCAGCAACGCGGCAACCAAGGAACTTATGACGTAGGCACGATGATAGGAATTTGTCATGAGCGGGAGACGGCCAGATACGCCGCAATCATTGAGGCAGGTGTGAACCGGTTTAGGTACAGGTCGCGCGCCTCAATATCGACCGGTACACGTTTCGCCAGTACCGCGACTATTCTGCTCGCGAGTGCGTCTGGGCTGGCGGGTTCTACAAGTTCCCCCCAACGGCCGTCAGCTAACGCTTCGCGACAGGCTGGCACATCGCTGGCAACCACTGGCAGGCCCGCCGCCAGTGCTTCGAACAAGACCGTCCCCAGCCCCTCTTCGTGGGTCGTTGAAAAGACGAACAGATCGCTCTGCCCAAGTAATGCAGGCACGTCGCGCCGGGAACCAAGAAACTCAACCACGTTATTCAATCCCAGTGCGGTGCTCATCGCGGTCAGCTTCCCGCGCAGTGTACCTTCACCAGCCAACCATAACTGCACCTCTGGTACATGACGTAAAACGATCGGCATCGCGTTCAGCAGCGTCACATGGTCTTTATGCGACTCCAGCGTCGCCACCATGATCAAGCGTGGGCGGGCGTCGCAACGTTGCCGGCGCGCAACCGAGGCAGCCTCTCGGACCTCGACCACCTTGGAACAATTATGGACCACGCGAAGCACCGGCTTGGAAACACCCGGAGAACGCCGATACTCTGATGCGACATAGTGTGAACAACACACCATGTGCCCACCCACCAACCAGGTGACAAACGTACTTACAACGGTTTGGGTTTTCCCCCACCAATTCCACGAAGGCGGATTACCTGCGTGCGTGATCAATCGCTTAACTCCTCCAAGACGCGCACCGATCAGAACCCACGGCGAAAAACCATTGACCCAGCAAATCACCAGGTCGGGTCGCCGTTGTGCACATGCCTGCCGAACTTTTTCAATTATCCAAAATATCTTCAGCACCCCCGGTGGAAGACGCCCGGCTTCGCCATACCACCGCGCGCTCTCCCGGAGCGACGCTCTCAATTCAGGCGGCTCCGAATCCAAAACGAAAACTTCCTGATGCGGAGAGGCCTCTCCTAACCAATCGAGCACCAGCTTGACCGTGCCTTCCGCGCGAGGAGTTTTAAGTATGTGCAAGATTTTCATCAGCTCACGACCTCCTGTTGACCCAAAGACACTAGGCTTCGACCCAACTGGGCTAGATCGAAACGCCACGGCGTGATTTGCGACGAGAATCGGCCAATTAGAGACGGACTTAGGAGGATTTCGCGAATCGACGACTCAATCGCCGCAGCCGAAACCTCAGGCAAGATCCAACCCGTTCGTCTATCCTCAACCACCTCCGCGCAAAAGCGGGACGCAATGATCGGTAGTTTCCACGCCTGCGCCTCCAACTGAGTAAGCCCGAAACCATCGCTGTGTGTCGGAAAAAGAAAGACGTCCGCCTCGCGGTAAAACGCATGGCATTCCGCCCGAGAAACCCGGGGATAATATCGAATTCGCGCTCCTGGAAAATGGGATTCAAGGGATTCAATATCCGTGTTCCCAACGAGAATGAACTCGACCGGCTGACCAACCAGTTTCTTGGCGGCCTCGATCGTTTCGGCGATCCCTTTGCGAAGAATACACTGCCCGAGAAAGAGCACCTTCAACGGACGCGCAGGTGTGAACGCATCCGGATATTGTTTGCTCCAACCAACAGACTCGGGTGGCGGCGCGTAGACCAGTGGTACAATCTTGATTTTGGCGCGCTCTACTCCGGCCTTTTCAAGCGCACCACCTGACCAAGCGGAATTTACCAGTACATGAGTCGCCAGCCTGCATTCTTCACGCCAGCTGGCGTAGTATGCCTCACTTCCCGGTTGAAATTGGGTTCGGTATTCATTCCGGCGACGGACGAGCTCAGCGACTTTGCGGTCTTCCTCCGGCCCCGGATCGATCTGCCCAAGCACCGTTTTCAGCCCGAGACTACGAGCAGCACCAAACACTGCTCGTGCTTCATAACAATAGCTGAACACCGCGCCTGTCGAAGGCATCACATGCCGTCCAAGCCGGTTCCCCACCAGCGAGCCCCACCACTCGTTTCGCTCAAGAACGCCCCTGCCGCCTGAAATCCGGCGCGCTCGCATGCATGCCTCCCAACTCAAAGTACGCATCGGAAACGCATGCACCTTTCTAACCGGTAAATCGCTCGAATAGCGATCAGCCATCCGCCGCCCCCAAGAGGTTCGGACAACCCGCGAGAGCATCGAACCAGGGGGAACCCACAAATCAGTGATCAAGCCATCCAATGCATTGACGCGTTGAAGCGCCCTTGGAATCCCATACAATTCACGATGCCCCGCCTGCACACAGAGCCAGGCACGAGCTTTGTTCTCTTCCGATGCGATCACGATTGAAGCGCCTCCTTGGACACGTTTTCAAGACCACGCCATGGCTGAACCGGTTGTCGAATCGAGCCGGTCTGCAACAGCTCCTGCCACTCAGACACACACCGCTCCCACGTGACAAGTGGCGACATCTCCCGGGCCGCCATCCGCAAATCTCCAATTATGGATTTCGTGCGAAATGCATCCAAAATCCTCTTAGCGACTTCGTCTGGTTTTGCCGATGGCTCGAACCGAAGCCCTGCATCAGGCGGAAAGAGGTCAGTCATGCCATCCACCGTAAAACCGGCCACGGGTATGCCCGCGTGCAAAAACTCCAAAACCGCAATACTCGACGCCTCGGCCGTTGAAAACAAACAGCCAAGATCACATCCGGATAAAAATTCAAAAAAGCGCGAGGCCTGCGTGTGTTTGTTAATAAACCCCCAATGATCAACCCCGCTGTCGGCCGACAGCGCTTTGGGTACGCCTCCCGCGCACCGAATCACTGTGGGGAGCCCGGCAGCCACCAATCGCTTTCTAACTTCAATCAAGTACGGCAATCCCTTTCTCTTCCAATCTTTGCCAATAAAACCAAGCACAAGGGGCCGGGCAGCGTCCGGAACATGCCGGTTGTATTCAAAATTCCAATTCACCGGAAGATGCAGGTTCGCCCCTGGACAGATCACCCGGACCTTGGCCGGATCGGCTCCACATTCCTTTACGGCCGACTCGGCCGACCAACGCTGAAAAAAGACCAGCCATTCAGCCTGCTGAAATGCCACCCGCTCAGCGGCCAGGCATTCGTTCTGAACAGAAACAGGCAACCCCGCCCGCAATCCGTAACGATCGAGAAGCAGCGGGAACGTAGCGTCCAGATACAAACACAACTTCCCTCCCGCACCGACTACACTCGCAGCTGGAGGGAAGTGTTGGTTAAGCGAAAGGATCCGTTGCCCTTGCAGGTTGACGTTAAGCGAACCCAATGCGCGGCGGGCAAACACATCGCTGTACTGATAACCACCCACTCCGCGGCCAAGCAAAAATTGTTTCAAATTCCACCACCGGCGCGGCCACCGAAATGATTCCATGTCTAGTCGCCAGGGCTCAATGTTCCAGTCCATCGCGCGCCCCGCCTGCAGAAAATGATAAGGCGTGCCACTCCAGCAATTGATGTCACCGGTATCGCCGACCGCTGCGATTGCATCAATCATACGACCTCCTTCACCACGCCGCCGGCAAGCAGCCCCATATAGGCATCAGCAACCTTGCTCATCGCGAACATGGCTTCAGCCCGCAACCGTGCCGCACGCCCAAGAGCATACCGCCTTTCACGATCCGCAACCAACGCCTGCAATACCCGGGCCAGCCCAGACGCGTCACCTGCCGGGAAATAGTCAGCTGCCTCGCCGCAAACCTCCCGCATCACCGGCAAGTCGCTCACGACACAGGGCCGTTCCTCCATCATCGCCTCGGCCACGGCCGTGCCCATGCCCTCGGCCTGCGTGGTCGCATGCACATAGATATCCCACGCAGCTAGGCGCGAACGAACCTGCACAAAACCAAGAAAACGAACCCGCTCGGCTACTCCAAGACGTCTAGCTTCTTCTTCAAGCACCAGACGCAAATCCCCGTCGCCCGCGAATTCCACTACAATGTCAGTTCGCACATTCGCCAGGTCGGCCACCGCGCGGATGATCGAAATCTGATCCTTGATCACATCCAACCGCCCCACCATGCCGATCAACGGCCTGCTCCCAATCGGCAATGCCCTATAATCACGCGCCACAACCATCGAGACTTCCACCGGATTGTACACCACCTCGATCGGATATTGACGAAAGAAATGTGCGCGCCGATGACTCAACGCCACCTGTTCAGAACAAGCGGCCAAAACCGTTCCGGGCCTAACTACATGACACTGCTCCTGCCACCACCGCCGCACCTCGATCGCGATTTTTGCCTCCGACAGTGGGTTCCCGAGATGGACCACCACCGGTGCATCCCATTTTCGAAGCGCCCCCAGCACCACCGGCAACCGACTGGAGCTCCAGTAAAACACGCCATCAGGCTCCGTACGAGAATCCATCCACCGCACCAACGCATTTTGAAAGTGCGCGATCCCGCTCATCCACGCATTGAGATGTGTAACCTCCGCGCCTGCGGCCTCCCACTCGGCAGACATCGGCCCGACATCGTCAAACACCACCACCCGGTGACAATAATCGTTCACGCCCTTGATAATCCGCAGACAATTGACTTCGCAACCACCAACAACCGCTAACGGAATGAAATGGACAAGCGTTTTCATGATTTTAGGTGCGCCTCCTTCAACAACAACTCAAGCCGGTCGAGATGCGATGCCACCGAGAATCGCCGCTCCATACTGCGCCGGCATTCAGCACGGTCGATCAAGCCAATCTGCCCAACCGCAACCTCCATCTCATCCACAGAATCGCAAAGGAACCCCGTCTTGCCTTCTTCAACCACCTCGGGGGTCGATGCCCGGCGCCATGCGATCACGGGCACACCTGCCGCCATGGCCTCGACCATCACCAGCCCAAATGCCTCCGGCGCTTGAATAGGAAAAAGCAATGCACTCGCTCCAGCGAGCAGACGGGCACGTTTTTCATTATCATATGGACCGACCCATTCACAGTTCGGCCCCAGTTGCGGCTTGATTACTTGTTCAAAAAAAGCCGCGGCCCCCGGTTCATTTGGAAGAATACCACCGATTACCAGCTTCTTGCCCGTGCGCTTGGCCACCTCAATCGCAAGATGCACGCCCTTGCTCGAAATCGCACGCCCCAGAAACAACAAATAAGACGGCTGCAATGGTTGTGCATAATAGGGAATCGTCGACAACTCCACCGGGTTGAACACCACCTTGAAACGCCGGGCGTGGCTGTCTTCTGCACAATGTGAACGGCTGAGGGCAACAAAAGTGTCGCCCGAGCGACGCCGGCTCAACACATAGCTAACCTCACGACCCGTCAGCGGAGTGTGAAACCAATGAATAACCGGTTTCTTAGTTCGGTAAACTGCTTCGAGATAGTCCAGACGCCCATGGTTGACAATGACGTCGGCCTTTGCCGCATGCCTGAGCGATAAAAATTGAAACCAGATCTTTCGTACAGCCCGGCTTGCCAAAGCACTATTTGGCGCATGGTGCACGGTCAACCTGCCTCCATAATTCTTTGAACCTGGGCCGGCCAGTAGGTGCACGCTATAACCGCGCTCAAGCAGCCCCCGGCATTGAATATCTACATCCCGCTCACTCCCACCATAGGTAACCGGCGGCACAGGCACAAAAGGATCTGCAATCATGAGGATTCTCATCGCGCACCCCCTTTTGAATTCAGCTCACGCCTGGATTTCATTGTGATTGATTCCATCTGGTTGTTGGCAGGATTGCGCCCACGCGCCTCCCAAGTTGACGAACCAGGTTCAGCGCGTCGCCCACAGGCACCAGCTTTTGCAGCAAGGCAGCCGCTATGAATACGCAAACCCCAGCAATCGCCGCGCTCAACAAAGAGTATATAAGCCCGCCGCCCTTTGTCACACCGTGCACCACCCACGCGACAACGCCCCCGGCCACCATCGCTACAATCGTCTTTCCAACGGCAACAGGCGCGGGAAAGCATCCCGCTCCAAGTTGACGGATGATATCGCGATGGATCACCCAGCCCGAGGTCATCAATGCGGCAGCCATCACCCCGACCCCGGCCGCCCAGGCACCGAACCATTTTACTAGGACAACTACCAGAATCAACGCCAGCACGCCGTTGACAAGTTCCGCCGCCGAGGCAACCCCATGCCGGTTCATACTGGTCAGGAGATACTGGCCCGCCGCCAAAAACGCACCCACCGTCACCACCAAGGAAACGGAGATGGCCATAGCCGGCTCGATATCAATCCGCCCATGCGTCCAAAGCTGCACAAAGTCGCTGCCGAGGGCAAAAAACAGTGCAAGCCCCAGCCCTCCGAAAATGAGCGCTCGCATAAGCGATCCGCGAAAGGCGCTCCTTACCCAGTCAAGATCGCCAGCTGTCCAGGCCTCGCCGTAGGCCCCTTGCATATTCGCGTTCCAGGAGTTGATCGGCATGAAAAACAGCCCCAATAAAGTCAAAGGCAGCGTATAAAACGGAACCGCTGCAGGCCCCACAATCGCGCTAATCCCCAACGTCGGTGCCGTCGCGCCCAACGTGCGCCCGATCTGTATCATGAAGTTCTTCAGCCCGATTTGAAACTGAGCGCGATATTGCGCCCAGTCCATCCAGTCTCCTGGTACAAATGCCCAAGGATGCCTGATCCAGGCATGAACCACCGCCGCGATACCACCGAGAAACACCGCCACAGCCTGCACCGCCATGACCCAGGCGACCTCACGCGTCAGCCAGGCCGCTAACACACCGCCACCAAGACCGAGGAGACGAGCAATGCCGGCGTACAATCCGGTCCAATACCCCTCCTGCAGGCCTTGAAACAAATTATATACAATTCCGAACTGAAGGGTTGCAAATAACTGCACACCAGCAATCGCAACCATCAGATCCACCTTCGGATGGCCGGTAAACATCGGTAACCGCCAGCCTTCCGACGCACACATCAACAATCCACCAACCACGCTTAGAACCAAAAATCCCGAACAAAATGCCAGAACCGCGCTATGCCGTACGATATGGGCAATGTCCCCCCGGCTGTCGCGCCCCGCCGCCTGCGCAATAAGAATCATCGAGCCCCAGCTCAATCCCGCATCGGCAAAGTTCAAATATCCCATAAACGCCATGACCGTGACCATCAGCCCATAATCCTCTGTGCCCACTGTCCCTAGGAAAAAAGGTATGGCAAAAAGCGACAGCACCTGCGCGGCATACCCAAAAGCAGTGACCACCACTGTCGAATAGAGTGCTCTCGATTCACGCTTCACGCGCATGAATCTCCATCCGCCACTCCATGACGTTTACACCAACGCAAACCGTTAAAACCGCCCGTGGAATATTCAATATTTGAATACTCACGGTTCGATCTTTTACCTGCACAATACTGGGCAACTGCATCCATGCCCGCAGTGTCGAACCGCCAAAGACAGCTTCAACCTCAATCCCAGCCGTACCGTTACGCCAAGGTTAAATCTGTTCACCCTACGGACCGCTCCCTCGTATTTGTCACCGCGCAACGGCATAAATGCGTCAATTCTGCTACAGACAGGTGACGCTCCGGTGACGACTCGGCGCCACGCATCTCCTGGCATTTCTAAAAACTAAAAGAATGTCCTAACCCTGCGCACAGCGATCTCGGTCGATCCATGAGGCGGCTCATCCAACAGCGTCGTTATCACCGCTGAGCCAAGGCCGCTTGGGCCGCATTGAGCGGATCGGCAGATGTGTAGAAGATGGCACAAACCCGACCCAAAAGGTTCGTTTCGGTTACGGCTTCGCGATCCACCTTGGTATTGTTGTCGCCGAGCGCATACCAGCAACCGTTCGACTTCTCGTACAACCGGTGTACCACCGGGAACCCATCAGCGTTCCGATAAATCACAATATCGCCCGTTCGCAGCTGGCCAAAACTCACGATCTCCACCGTCACCACGCTATTCTCATCAAGCGTCGGTTTCATGCTGCCGGTTGGCGCGATCATAAAAACACGCCCGCCCGCTGCCTCCGCCGTTTGCTGAGCCATTATCACCGCACTTTCCCGCGAAAGATTGGACCGAGGGGCAAACGCAACCGGAGAGGTGCAACCCGTCACGCCAAACGCCAAAGCCAACAAAAAAAATGCTGGGCAGATGACTTGAAGTAAGGCGTTCGTACGCAGCGATGGCATTAACCATCAAATCGGAACCTTGTGCCGTGCGGTTGAATTGTATTGCCCCTCATTTGCACAAAGGGGAAACGCCTATGCACCTAGGAGTTTCCCGCCACACACCCATGCCGGTGCCACAAGCTTCGGCCTCCTGCCGCTCTGTCAAACCTGCCGAGTAACCGAACTAATCCGTACCACCACCACAAAGGCGCTACGCTCTGGACTGACTGTCCACGCCGATCTCGCCATCGAGCAAGCCGACCGGCGTCGACTACCTACCCAAACAATCGTGGTTAAAGTTGTCTCTGCGCTCTCCGCCGCACCGCGACTCCAGCCAGAACTGCACCTGACAAGAGTAATGCATACGTCGAAGGTTCGGGGATGACCGCCGTTGCGCCGACCCAGACACTGGTGTTGTCGCTGCCATCAATGCCTTGAATATGGGCCGCCGAATAATACGTTCCGTTCGACGTGCTGTTCACGCTCTGATAAAAGAAATCGGAAACCGACAGGCCATTCGTGAGGGACACATCCACCACAAATTTTTCTCCAGTCGTAAACTTCGAAGCGAAGTTTCCTGGAGGAGGCGGGAAATCGAAATGGAGGTCGTAGTAACCATCGCCATCGGCCTTAAAGGCGTTAACGCCCTTTTCGATATTCGACAGAGTCAGACCGGTGGGGTTGGCGACGAGGCTCAAGCTGAGATCGCCAGCGTTTAGTGCTGGCTTCAGGTTCATATACCAGTGCGACGCGAACTCTGTACCATAAAGATTGGTTGCGTCAAAGGTCAGGCGCACGGTGTTGGCCGCAAGGCCGCCGCCGTCCTCCAGCTTCACGCTCAACCAAGGCAATGTACCTTGTGGCTGGGTAGGCAGGCCGGAGAAGATATATTCCAGATTCATCGTCGCGACCGAGGCGTTGACCGACAAAGCGGGCACGGCCAGCGCGAACAGGGATAGAAAGAAGGTTTTGAGATGCACGGCCGAAAGGAGTTTGGTGGGGGTGGCGCGGGATCATTATACACCCTAAATTCGCTTGGCCGGGTTACGATTCCGTGAGGATTAGATGACAAACAGGATTAAAACGCAGTCCGATTGCATTGTCCGCATTAAAACCGAACCAGATCGCAAGTACAATAGATTCACCCCAAACATCCTTGTCAGAATGGATACGATTGCAGCTAAAAGCGGGGTTTCTTGCTGCTAATTTTGCAATTCGCCGACTTGTCGGGATGTGCCTTCGATTCCGACATCCCAGACCGAAATTCCCGGGCATGCTCCTCCAGCGCCAGGGCACGCACCTGTCCGCCGTTCGGACAAGGTTGGCACCCGCTTGACGTCTACCTCTATGATTGGTGGCCCTTGCTCGAAGATCGTCGCCGCCTCGATCATCTGGCCAGAATCCGAGTCAACATCGTGATGCCTCGCGACTAGGCTGCACCCCACGAATTTCCCCACACCGAAGCCGCACCAGCCGCGGCCCGATCCGGCTCCCGCCCAACCACCAACATCATACTAAAGCACACGAATCTGGTTTTCGCCGGGCGAGCCGATCCATTCGTTATCGTTATACTGAAATCGTTCTCGATACCCAAACGACGCCACCGCCGCGATGGCACGCTGCCGCGAGATACCGGGGTTGTTTTTTTCAATGTACTTGATCGCGAAGATAAACCGTCCGCACCGGGCAAAGTGCAGCGCAACGTTCAAGCCCTTGAGTTTCGAATAGTCCATGGGAGGGGTGTTTAATGGTGTGGCTCATGCGTAGATTGAAAAACCCTGACACCCCCCAGCAAAAGCACTCTGCACCGCTTGAAAAGCCGCGGGCGTGACTTCGCGGTAAACATACGGAAACAAAATCCCGCGAACCCGATGCAGAGGCGAAAACGCACGACTGCTCGAATCAGGGCAATTGTGTCGAACAGGTAAAATTCCGTGCTTCAACGGACTTGGTGTTGTTCTACCGGGATCGCCGTGAATTGCTGGGGTTCCATGACAATTGAAACTCGCTCGACTCCCACGCGACGCTTTCTCAAGGCAACCAACGATCTCGTTTTTCACCACGTTCACGGTGGACAATTGATCTACAACGCGTGCTGGGAGGATCCGCGCATCGATCGCCAGCTGCTCGAGCTTGGGCCTGACAGCCGGGTCGTCATGATCACGAGCGCCGGGTGCAACGCCCTCGACTACCTGCTGGATGGACCCGCGGAGATCCACGCCATAGACGTTAATTACCGCCAAAATGCCTTGCTCGAGCTAAAAATCGCCCTCATCAACCGCGGCAACTTCGAGGACCTTTTTGAGTTTTTTGGCATCGGCTCGCACGAACGCTACAAACCCGTTTATCGGTCAGTGCGCCCGGGCCTTTCCAACGACGCACGGAAATATTGGGACAAGAACATATCATTTTTCGATCCCGGCAGCCTAAAAAAATCATTTTACTATCATGGCGCGGCCGGCGTGGCGGCCTGGCTCATGGGCGGCGTGCTCTTTCGCGCCAAACCCAACATCAAGAACCATGCGCTCTGCCTGCTCGACGCTGACACGCTCGCCCAGCAGACCCGCGTTTATGCCCAGCTCGAACCAAAAATTTGGGGCAAACTCAGCGGCTGGCTCATCCGCCAACGCATCATCATGACACTCCTCGGTGTACCCGCCCCCCAGATCAAGCTGATCGAGGATGACTACCCCGGCGGAGTCACCGCCTACGTGAAAGACAAGCTCCGTCACGTCATGTCGAATCTGCCTGCGAGGGAAAACTATTTCTGGCGCGTTTACATAACCGGCTCCTACACCCTATCGTGCTGCCCCAATTATCTGCGCGAAGAAAACCTCGCCCCGCTCGCCGCACGCACCCATCGGATCCACCCGCACACCTGCACCGTTTCACAATTCCTGAAGCAAAACCCTGGGGTATACTCCCATTACGTGTTGCTCGATCATCAGGACTGGCTGGCCCACCACGCGCCCGAGGCTCTCGCCGAGGAGTGGAAACTCATTTTTGCCAACAGCCGCCCCGGCACACGGATTCTCATGCGCTCTGCCGGAATGGACCTCAGCTTCGTTCCGGCAGATGTCCGGTCGCGGCTCCGGTTTTTCCCCGAGCGCACCGAACCACTCCATAAGATTGATCGCGTCGGCACCTACGGCAGCATGCACTTCGCCGAGGTGCTTTGACCCGCCGAATTCGCCTCGCCCTTTCCATGGAACGCACTTCCAGTTCTTCACCCCATCGTCGCGCACCCGGTATCGAAAGCTACTACCGGCTACACGCACGCATTTACGACGCCACGCGCTGGAGTTTTCTATTTGGACGCAACGCCATTCTCGACCGCGTCGCCGCTGTGCAACCGATGCCGCTCAGAATTCTTGAGATTGGTTGTGGAACCGGCCGCAACCTCGCGGCCCTGGCCCGGCGCTTCCCGCGTGCGACCCTAACCGGCGTCGATCTCTCGGGTGCAATGCTCGCCATTGCCCGGCGCAAGACCGCCGCCCTCGGCCCTCGCGTGAACCTCCTGCAACAAGCCTACGGGCCCGCGTTGGCTACGCCCGATGGTTACGATCTGGTTCTGTGTTCCTACGCGCTCTCGATGTTCAACCCCGGCTTTGAGCAAGCGATCGCCGCTGCGCAACGCGATCTGGCACCCGGCGGCCATTTTGCCCTCGTCGATTTTCACGCCACGCCTTTCCCATGGTTCGCCCGCTGGATGGGCGTCAATCACGTGCGCATGGACGGCCAGCTCCGGCCCTTGCTGCTCGATCATTTCTTGCCGGTAACCGACGAGCGGCACTCAGCCTATGGCGGTGTCTGGCGGTACCTCCTGTTTGTTGGCCGCCGCAAACCATAAAATTCCAATTTCCTCCGAAGTTGCGATATCGCTCCCTGTTCGTAGCCAAACTGTAACCCTAAGACAGGAATATGGACGCATGACTTCACGTCGAATTCACCTCTGGCTGTGCGTCTTCAACGCTTTGTTGCTCACCGCATCATGCGGACAAGCCGCCGACCTGGCGCAGGGAATTTCGCAATACGAGGCGCGACACTATTCGGCCGCCCAGAAGATCTTCATCGAAGTTGAACGCGAACAAGGCCCAAGCATCGAAACCGATTTCTATCTAGGCCGCCTCGGCTTGTGGTTCGACGATCTGGCTGCCGCACTACCTCGCCTCGAGCGATGCGCACGCCTCGCGCCACAACAAGCGAAAATCCAGAACGCTTTAGGGGACGGCTATGGTTTGGCTGCACAGAAAGCGAACCTCTTTGCCAAACTCGGGTGGGCGAAACGCTGCCTCGCCGCCTACGAACGAGCCGTCGCAATTGAACCGCAAAATCCCGCGTGGCGCTGGAGCCTCATCGGCTATTACACCAACGCCCCGTGTATTGCCGGTGGCGGCATGGACAAAGCCTACGCGCAAGCCGAACTAATCCGAACGCTCGATCCTGTCGGTGGCCGCGTGGCCTTCGCCACACTTTACCTCGCCGACGACCGCTCTGCTTCGGCCTTCGCTGAATTCGATCCGATCCTGCGTGACTCGCCCGACGATTTTCTAGCGTTGTATCACGTCGGCCGCTGCGCCGCTTTAAGTGGGCAGCAGATTGATCGCGGCATCACTGCGCTCCGTCGGTGCTTGGTCTTAACCGAACCAGTGACTGCCGACGGCATACCGTCCTTTGCCAACGTCCATTACCGCCTGGGCAACCTCCTGGAAAAGAAGGGCTGCCACGACGAAGCGAAGCTCGAATATGCTCGTGCTTCGCTAGCCCATGCAGACTTCCGGCCCGCTAAAGTTGCGTTGAAGAACTGATCCAGCACTTCAAACGCAAAGGGGGAACCTCTCCCGATACATAAAAAACCAGCCTGAAAAAACCAAAAGCCAGCCCCACGTTTCGTGCTGGCCCACTCAAACCGCCGACCCGCAATCAGGCCACTGCTTTAGTTTTCTTCGAAGCAGACTTCTCTGGCTTTTTGCCGCTCGTTTTCTTCGCGCCACTTTTGGCCGATTTCTTTTCCGCCTTGAAGGCCTTCCGAGCCTGCTTCGCGTCAATTTTAGCCTGTTTAAGGTCCTTTCGAGCCAGCTTGAGACTTTCCTTTGCCGCGTGAACCCGAACACGAACGGCCTCAACTTTTTGTTCAGCCGTGGCCACCTCAAGCTTTAAGGTCACGAGTTTTTCAGAGGCACCTGTATTTTCTTTTTTTGATGTAGTCATGGCAGTGAGCAGGGTTTCCGGGTTCAGCATCGAAACTGAAACGTTACCAAAGCGTAACATTTCGGCCTGCCAGGGAGCAACGATTCAATTGTTACATTTTTTCATCGGAGCCCGCGCACCCGAACTGCTCTTTGTCATTTTGGGCGTAAGCGAATGATTCGCCCTCACCCAAACCGTCGAACACGTTATTCGCATCTTGGTCATGGTTCGGTCTTTTTCCGGCGGGCGTTGCGCACCACCTTCACGAGTTCCAGCACGGTGAGCGGGATCGCGCCCAAGGCGAGCAGCACGAGTGCCTCGGTGAACGACAGGGATGACGTTTTCAGAAAGCGGCCCAGAATCGCGTAATGATGGCTCAACACTTGAAGGCCGAACGAAACCAGTACGACAAGCACGAGGTTGATGTTCGTGAAAAGAGAGATGCACACAAACGCCCCCGGCTCGCGCCACCCAAAACGTTATTAAGATGTCATCGAACTCCTCGACGCCGGCATCGACGTTTTCACCACGCTCAACGTCCAGCATATCGAAAGCTCTCCACCCGCAAGAATGCCTCGTCCCAGGCGAGGGACTCCTCCGCGGGCGTTAGTAACGGCTCAATGGTTTGGCTCCCGGATGCATGCACGGCAGTAAGCAAGGTTAACGGGTTAGAGCGCGGCGGCGGGTGCCGCCAGACCGAGCGAAACACCAAGAAAAAGGAACACAGACAACGCGAATGCCCCGCGGAATACGGAAGATATTTTCATGCACCCATCTTGATTTTGTTTTGCGCCTTCGCAATTGAAAGGCAGCCCGAAACGGCGGGGTCTTCACCTACCGGACCAGAATCAAAACCGCAAAAGCGGCACTCGCACCGCAGCAGGCGCGAACCTCTCACAATAAAAAAGCGCGCACGATTCAGTGCGCGCTCCAAAGTGAATTCAGCTCAACTCACCGACTCACACCGGCACGGAGGGCAAATCCCAGATCTGTTCGGCGTATTCGCGGATCGTGCGGTCGCTGCTGAACTTGCCCATGCGGGCCGTATTCAAGATCGCCATACGGGCCCATTCAGACTTGTCGCGGTAGGCGGCGTCCACGCGGGCGTGGCAGTCGGCGTAGCTGCGGAAATCGGCGAGGACCATGTAGGGATCGCCACCATCGAGCAGGCTGTGATGCACAATGCCGAAGGCGTTGTGTTCGTTCGGCGTGAAGTAGTTCGACCCCAACCAATCGACAATCGCGCGGATTTCTTCGTCGGCGTGATAGATGTCCCACGGGTTGTATCCTTTCGCGCGCAGGGCTTCGACCTCGTTCACTTCCATGCCGAAGATGAAGATGTTATCGTCGCCGACCTCTTCTTTGATTTCGACGTTGGCACCATCAAGCGTGCCGATGGTGAGCGCGCCGTTGAGCGAGAGTTTCATGTTGCCGGTGCCGGAGGCTTCTTTGCCGGCGGTGGAAATCTGCTCGGAGAGATCGGCGGCGGGGATGATGCGTTCGGCGAGCGATACACGGTAGTTCGGCAGAAAGGCGACCTTGAGTTTGCCGTGGATGCGGCCGTCGTGGTTGATCTTGTTGCCGATGATATTGATCGCGCGGATAATATTTTTCGCGAGGTCGTAGCCGGGGGCGGCTTTGGCGGCGAAGACGAAAACACGCGGCACGATGTCGAGCGACGGGTTCTGCAAGAGGCGGCGGTAGAGCGCGAGGATGTGCAGCAGGTTGAGGTGCTGGCGCTTGTACTCGTGCAGGCGTTTGATCTGCACGTCGAAGAGTGCGTCGGGCGAGACGTCGATGCCGCATTCGGTGCGAATGACGTCGGCGAGATCGACTTTGTTGGCGCGTTTGACGGCCATGAATTCCTTCTGGAAAGCGGTGTGGGTCGCGTGTTTTTCGAGCGCGTGAAGCTGGTCGAGGTCGGCGGCCCAGTCCGTGTTGCCGAGCGTTTTCGTGAGCAGCGCGGAGAGGCGCGGATTACTGGCGAGCAACCAGCGGCGTGGCGTGATGCCGTTGGTTTTGTTCTGGAATTTGCCCGGGTAAAGCGCGTCAAACTCGGGGAAGAGGTTCTTCTTGAGGAGCTCGGTGTGGAGCGCGGCCACACCGTTGACAGCGTGCGAGCCGACGACAGAGAGGTTGGCCATGCGCACGGATTTCTCACCGTGTTCGTCGATGAGCGAGCAGACGCGTTTTTTCTCGTCGTCGCCGGGCCACTTGAGTTCGACCGTCTGCATGACGCGGCTGTTGATGTCGAAAATGATCTGTAGGTGCCGCGGCAATACACGGGCAAAGAGCGGCACGCCCCAGCGTTCGAGCGCCTCGGGGAGCAACGTGTGGTTCGTGTAACCAAACACCTGGGTGACGGTGTCCCACGCGGAATCCCAGGACATGTTTTCCTCGTCGAGGAGGATACGCATGAGTTCGGGCACGGCGACGGCGGGATGCGTGTCGTTGAGCTGGATGGCGACCTTGTCGTGGAAATTAGTCCAGTTGTTGCCTGCGCTCTGGTGGCGGATGTGGCGACGGATGATGTCGCGCAGCGAGCAGGCGACGAAGAAGTACTGCTGCACGAGGCGCAGCTCCTTGCCGTTTTCGGTTTTGTCGTTCGGGTAGAGAACCTTTGAAATGGTTTCGCCGAGTGCCTTCTCGCGCACCGCTTCCATGTAGCCGCCGGAGTTGAAGGCCTGCAGATCGAATTCCTCGGTCGAGCGGGAGCGCCAGAGGCGGAGGAGGTTCACGGTTTTCGTGCCATAACCGGCGATCGGAATATCGTAGGGGACGCCGAGAATGGTTCGGGCGTTGACCCATTTCGGGCGGTAGTTACCACGATCATCGAAGACGTTTTCCACCTGGCCGTAGATCTGGACGCGCTGCGCGTATTCGGGGCGCATGACTTCCCACGGCGTGCCGAAGATCATCCAGCTGTCGGGATGCTCGATCTGGTTGCCATTGACGAATTCCTGTTTGAAGAGGCCGAACTCGTAGTGGATGCCATAACCAATCGCTGGATAATCCATCGTCGCGAGCGAATCGAGGAAGCAGGCGGCGAGGCGGCCGAGGCCACCGTTGCCCAAGCCCATGTCGACCTCCTGATCGCGGATCTCTTCATAATTCACCCCGAGTTCGCGCAAGGCGGCGATGGTCGAGTCGACGATACCGGTATTATAGAGATTATTTTCCATCAACCGGCCCATGAGGTATTCCAACGATAAATAATAGAGGCGGCGGACGTTCTGGTCGTTGTGCACACCCTGCGTGACGATGAGGCGGGCGAGCACGTGCTCGCGTACGGCGAGCGCGGTCGAGATCCACCAGTCGCGCGGGGCGGCCGTGTGGGTGTCGCGAGCAAGCGTGTAGGTCAGATGCCGCAGGATAGACTGCTTGATCTTCACGTTGTCAGCACCCAGGCCGATGGCACCAGCGGCACCGGAAGGAGCTGAGGTGCGGGCCGGACTTTTTTTAGATTTCGAAGAGGATACCATGATAGAATTTATTGAAACGATTAAACCAGAAACCATGCCAAGAACGATGCGAGAGAATAAGTTATCATCCGCTGGATCGTAACAAAGCCAGTACCTCCGCTTTCGTCACATCCTGCTATTTCTGAAATCGTCGCGCAAGTTCCCCATGACTGAGCTCGATCTGCGTCGGGCGGCCCGAGGGGCTCGTGAGCGGCGTGCGGCAGGCAAAAAGTTGGGTCAACACCCCGCGCAGTTCGGCCTCGCTCGCCGCATCCGGGAGTCGAATGGCCTTCGCCACAGCGAGTCGCGCAAGTTCATCGCGGGCCACGTCGAGATTCTTCTCCTGCAACCGCCCTTCGCGCAACGCCCCGAGCAGATCGCGCACAAACGGTTCCGCGTCCGCCGGCTCCATCCACACCGGCACGCTCTCGATCCGAAAAAAATTGCGCCCAAACTCCACGACCTCGAAACCGTGCCCATTAAAAAACGCCAGCCGGTCCAGCAAAAGTGCCGTCGCGATCGCATCGAGTTCCACCGGCACCGGCAGCAGCAAGCGCTGACTCGGCACATCGCCCGCGCGGAACTGCGCCTGCAGCCGCTCGAACCAGATGCGCTCATGCGCCGCCCGCCGGTCCAGCAAGACCAGTCCCGCCGGCGTCTCGAACAACGCATAAGAACCATGCGCCAGCGCTAGAAACCGCCAGGCACTGGTCGCGGTGCGGGTGGGCGTGCTCGAGGGAGTTACCGGGGCAGCGGCCGCCGGTGAAACGATGGGAGCTTGATTTGGTGCGATAAACGAAACCGCTCCGAGCTGGAGCACATTGTCCCTAACGCGCCGTTCCGGCTCCGGCATCGTGGGCAGGCGCGGAACACTTAACGAGGGTGCCAATGCTGTCGCGGGTGTTTGTATTTGTTGAATGATTCGACCCGCGTCGCTGATCGTCGCCACACTCGTGCCCGCCACCGGTGACGCGGCCTCGCCCACCTCGCGCAACCGCCCCAGCACCGCGCGAATCACAAACGACCGTACCGACGTCTCGCTGCGGAAACGCACTTCGCGTTTCGCCGGATGCACATTCACATCGACCGCCGCCGGATCGATGTCGAAAAACACGAACGCCACCGGATAACGCCCCTTCGGCAGCGACTCGTGAAAACTCTCGATCAAAGCATAGTTCAAGGTTCGGCTATCCACTGGCCGTTGGTTCACGAAGCAAATCATCTCATGCCGCGTCGAACGCCCCACCCCGGGCCGCCCCACCACACCGCGCAACTTCATGCCCGGCTCGTCCGCCTCCAGCGTGAGCAACCCCTCGGCCGTCTGCTTGCCAAAAATGCCCGCGATGCGTTCCTCCAGCGTGGCACATGGCGGCGAACGAAAAATCACACGCCCCTCCTCGATCAACGAAAACGCCACCTGCGGAAATGCCAGTGCATATAACCGCACGCCATGGATAATATGCGCGGCCTCAGTCGTGTCGCTTTTGAGGAATTTCCGCCGCGCCGGCACCGAGTTAAACAAATGCGTCACCTCGATCCGCGTGCCCACGGGTCGGCCACAGTCGCGCACGTGGACCATCCGCCCGCCATTGATCACGACCTCCGTGCCGGCGTCGGTCGTCGCTTCGCGCGTCTGTAGTGTGAAATGCGATACACTCGCGATCGACGGCAGTGCCTCGCCGCGAAAACCAAACGTCGCTAACCGGTTCAAATCATCCGCCTCGGCGATCTTGCTCGTCGCGTGGCGTTCCAACGCCAGCAACGCATCGTCGCGCGACATACCGCTGCCGTTGTCCTCGATCCGCATGTACGAACGCCCGCCATGGTTGAACTCCACTTCAACGCGTGTCGCGCCCGCATCGAGGGCGTTTTCCACGAGCTCTTTCACGACCGCAGCCGGACGCTCAATCACCTCGCCAGCGGCGATTTGATTGGCAACACGATCAGACAGGACGCGGATCTTCGACATGGACGGCCGCGATCATCGCCATTCCCCGCACGGACGGAAGCGCGGAATTTTCAGAATTTCCACCACTGATTTTCACGCATGCACACTGATGATAAAGCCTCACCAAATGAATCGCACAACCGAATCGTGCCACAACCGGCATCCATATGGTTTCCATCAGTGCACCTCGGTGAATATAAGTGGTTAAAAATCTTCAGTGATCCGCCGTTATTTTCTCCTCCGACAGCCGCGCCATCCGCCAAGCTAGAAAACTTCCCGTCACAAAAACCGCCGCCATCGCGCTGGGCGCGCCGGGTATTGGTTCGATTCTGATCGGCTCGAGATAACGCCCTCAAACTCCATCCCTATTTGCGTACCATGCCCACGTCGTTCCGAAAGGTAGGGCGTGACCGCTGGGCACGCCGGGCTCGAGGGCACGCCGGGCTCGAACTACACGCCATCGTCACCGGACTCGAAAAGTAGGGCGGATGGTCCCTCATCCGCCTCGGTCCATTCGGATCATCGCCAGCCACTGCACCATTTTGGCAGTGAGTGGCGGATGTTCATCGGCGACGGCCGTAAAACAATCAGTGGCGGGCTGCTTTGGCCGGTCTTTTTCCCAGCGTCGAAATCGAGCGAGGCTCGGGCTCAAGAGCCGTGTGTTTCGCAAAAAGCAACTGCTGCTCCGCTTCCAGCCAAATCGCCAGATCGCGATCCGCAGGTTTCCCGTATTGCACCCAAAGTTCCTCGGCGCACTGCGCGATATCGCTATGGAGTGGCTCGTGGTGTGATTCGACCGGGCGAGTGCCCGAAGTGAGTGATTCTTTCATGAGATTGAATGTGATTGGAGGTTGTTCGGAGACGGAAAACCGAAGGCTTCCGTTCCGGGTGTGCAACAATCATGCGCCGCAAAACCACACGATGACATGGGGTGTTGCCCTACCCGCCATGGGTCATCCGCTTCAGACCGCAACCGGTGGACTAAATGCCTCGCCTCCACCCGTATCGCCCAGCATAAATCGTAAACCACCGTTGGCATCGTCCCCGCGCATTAAATGACTGCCTCACCGCGACGCCCGGCCCGGAAACCCGCCAGCGTGGTCACGCAACCGATCCTTCCACTACCGGCAATCACTTCATCTTTATTATCGCAAAAACCAAAACCAAAGCCAATGAACAACCAAACCGTGTCGGGAAGACTTCTTTCGGAACAATCGCCCGCTTGAGGCACAGCAACAGACAGTCGAAGGAGTAACGCGCTGGAAAATAAAGTCCCCATGAAAAAAGGCCAAAAACCATCTCCCTCCCTGCCGGTCGAGCTGCGCCGTCGCGCCGAAAAGAAACTGAAGAAACAGCGCCCAACTACGGGCCAGGCGCAGGGGAATGCCTCCACACCGCGCCTCATTCAGGAATTGCAGATCCACCAAATCGAGCTCGAGCTACAAAATACCGAACTCCAGCGCACCCGCATTGAGGCTGAAAAAGCGCTGGAAAAATACACCGAGCTCTACGATTTCGCGCCTGTCGGCTACTTTTCAATCGATCAGCAAGGCCTGATCCAGGAGGTCAATCTCATGGGCGCCGCCCTGCTCGGCGCGGTCCGCTCTTTGCTGATGCAAAAGCGCTTGCAGGCGTTCGTGGCTCCGACGAGCCGGCCCATTGTCGCTGCATTCCTGAAAACCACTTTCGCCAATCCAGGCAAGCAGGCCTGCGAGGCGTTGCTCCTCACCGCAAACGACACGCCATACTGGGCCAATCTGCAGGCATCCTCCACCCTCGCGCCAGAAGGAGATATTAAATGGTGTCGGTTGGCGATTTCAGACATCTCCGCCCTCAAACGAGGACAAGAAGCCATGCGCAGTGTGGAGTCGCTCGCCGACGCCGTTTTGGAAGCGAACAAAGAAATCGCCCGCCGACGGGCGGCCGAGGCGTTGCTCAAGGACAGCGAACAAGCCCAGCGCGTGATGTTGATTGAAGCGCAAGTGCTGCAAGAACAGCTGCGTAACCTGACGCACCAAATTCTCCAGGCCCAGGAAGACGAACGAAAGCAAATCAGCCGCCAGCTACACGACGAGATTGCTCAGATCCTAACCGGCATCAACGTCCATCTCTCCGCCCTCACCGAAACCGCACGGATCAAGCCCAAGGATTTGCGAGGTCGCATCGAAAAGACCAGGCAATTGGTGACGCAATCGATCGAGATCGTGCACCGCTTCGCGTGCAATCTGCGCCCGACCATGCTCGACGACCTCGGGCTCATCCCGGCGCTCCGCTCCTTCGTGAAAGAACTGGCTGAACGGGAAGGCCTGCCGATCCAGTTCACCGCCGTTCCCGATGTTGAGGAGTTAGATATTTCCCACCGCACCGTCTTTTACCGCGTCACGCAGGAAGCACTGACCAACGTCGTCCGCCATGCGCAGGCGAAGCGCGCCACCGTGTGCATCAACAACGTCGCCAACGCGATCCGCCTCGAAATCCACGACGACGGCAAATCTTTCCCAACCGAACGAATCCAAGCCGCTAAAAAAGGCGGCCGCCTCGGATTGCTCGGCATGCGCGAGCGCGTCGAGATGGTCGGCGGCCGCTTTACCATCGAGTCAACTCCAGGAACCGGAACTACGGTAAAGGTGGAAATCCCTTTCGTATAACCAGCCCATAGGGTGCGACCGCAAGCGCTGCGGATTGAAAGGTAGGGCGTGACCGCTGGGCACGCCGAGGATTGGAGGGTAGGGCGCGACCGCTGGGCGCGCCGTTCCGAATACCCGGCGCGACCGCTGGGCGCGCCGTTCCGAGTGCCGGTGATAAACAGTGTCTTGGCCGTGATGGTCACCGGGAAGGTCATTGGGCCGATGAACGTCAGGGTCGGCGTCAGGTTGTTGAGGTGGACGATGGTCGTGCC
>JANNHA010000052.1:0-24822 GCA_031404135.1 Verrucomicrobiota bacterium
GCCGGCGCACTCAAATTTAAAACAGGAGCGTACTTCACCCGCAGGGTGAGGCTCAATCAAGGCCGTTACATCACTCATAATCCAAGCCGTTCAACCATTTCCGCACTTCTTCGCCAGCTTCAACTGCGGGTTATAGGTTTAATCGGTTAGCCAAAGGTAATTAGCCTCCGACCTCCACACCACCCGGCGTACGGGTCCGTACCGGGCGGTTCCGATCTGACTAAGCGCTACCGACAAATTGTCGGCGGCCCTTAATGACAGGCGGGCTCCAGAACCCACGCTGACCGCAGTCTTTCTCCGCCGCTTGGTTCCGCTCGTGATCACAGATGTTCGGAAGCTCGATCCGTACAGTCCGTAGTTAAAAACTCCGCCCTTTGCGTTCCTTTGCGTCCTTCGTGTTAAAAACTCTGCCTTCCGTTTCCACCCTCCCATCCGTGTTCGTCCGCGTTCATCCGCATTCATCCGCGGTTAAAAAATGATCGGCCCGTTTCGACCCATTTTAACGCAAAGCACGCAAAGAATAATCTCGGACGCAAAGATCACAAAGCCGAACCTTCCGAAGCCGACGCAAACTCCGCCAGCTCGGATGGGCGACGCGCCGTCGGAGCCGTTTCGAACGCCGGGTCTGCGTCCCTTTCAACTTCCACGCCTCCACCCGGCGTGGATGATCTCAAATAGTTCGTCTAACCAGCAGCCATCTCTGCGGAGATGGCTTTTTTGTCCGCCAAAAAATTCAGCCACAAATGCGAGATCACTCTTTCGCCAATACCTTTTCCAGGGCGCCGCGTAACAACTGCCTGGCACGATAGAGCCTCGTATCCACCGCCTTGGACGAGCACCCCATGATCTGCGCCGCTTCGTTGTAACTAAGCTCCTCCAGTTCCACGCACACGACGGCCTCTCGTAACTTGTTCGGTAGTGCCTCCACCGCTGTACGCACCGATTGTGCGAGCGCCTTTTTTTCCGCCAACAACGAAGCCGGTTGAGCCGCCGGATCGGCAGGCTGAAACCCTCCCGGCTGCGATGCATCCATGGCTTGGATACTGTCTTCACGCCGCCGAAAACGCCAGCGAAGCCGATTCCGACCGAGATTGCCAGCGAGCGTGAGCAGCCAGGGCTTGAACGGCGCGCCCACACGATAACTTGCGCGCTTTTCATAGAGCCGGACAAAAGCCTCTTGCGCGACATCCTCCACGTCAGCCGATGGCACACCAAGCCGTAGGAGAAACGCCTTCACGCCAAGTTCCCAGCGCTCCATGAGCGGTGCAAGCGCAGCATCCTGGCCGGCGTGAAGCGCCGACATGAGTTCCTCATCGGTGGGTGTACCCGTCTCAGTGCCGGGCGTGGTCATGCGGCTTGGCGTTGGTATCTAAATCGAGGTTCGGCGCGCCCGCGTGGTCGAAGTGCGCTATGCGCGGCAGGACAATTGACAGATATCGCCGCCCGTCGTCGCCACTGATCACACTGGCAATTTCACGCAAATGCGCTTCGAGACTGGTGGTGCAAGTCAAAGCGGCCGCGTTGGCTTTAGCTTCGGCGGCGGCGAGCTCGGATGCGCTCGCCTGCGCATCACGCAACTTTCGGAGTTCCACCCGGGCCTCGCGAATTTTTCGGCAATGTTCTTCGCACGTGCCCTGATAAGCTTCGTGCATCTGCGCAATGCGCGCCATTTTTTCAGCCGGGAGCTTAAATTCGCAGCGCAACCACAGGAGAGCTTCGTCCTCGCCCTCCGCACACTGCGGCATCGGCTCGCGCAGGCAAATGTAGGAGAAACCGCCCGCGCCGAGAGCGAGCGCGACAATGATTGCAGCGGCGATCCAGCGAAACTTCATTGAGTGTTTGTCTCTGTCTTTTGGAGCGGGTCAAGGCTCGCGAGGTAACGCTGCACGAGTTGCTCACGATTTTGATTGGCCTGCGCCTTGGCGATCCAGCCGCCGCTGGTGCCGGCAACGGCGATGCTGGCAACGGCGAGAAAAGTGCAGCGAGCCGCATTCAGCCGCAGCCACGCACCCCAAGTCGCAGGAACACGCCGCGCCGCTTCGATGCGAGCCCACACGCCCGTGCGAAAACCGGGATTCTTCACGGGCCGAACCTGCCATTCGTTTCGGAGCAGCGACCCGAGCTGCTCGTCATTGGAATTAGAATTCATGATGATTTGATTTATCTGCTCTTCGTACACCTGAGCGTGCGCAATTCCCTCAAACTCTTTTAAAAAATCTTCGGGTAAAGGTCATGCTTGCGATGAACTCAGGAGCATCGAGTGCTAAGCTAGCAGGAAAACAGGCGCACGTCTCGGCTCATCGTATTTTTCCGCTCCGCAAAAATAACTTGAGGGTTTTATCCCGCGAGCGGCGTAAGACCCACGAACACACTCCTTCTCTACCTATGAAAATAAAACTGCTCCTCGCCTCCCTCCTCGCCACCGCCTCACTCGCCTTCGCTGGCACCGATTCGTCGTGCGGCGGTTGCTGCGCCTCCAAAACCGCGACCGCCAAACTGGCCGCCGCCGACGCCACACCCGCCTACCCACTCGACACCTGCGTTGTCTCTGGCGAAAAGCTCGGCAGCATGGGCGCCCCCATCGACTACAACCACAAGGAAGCCGACAAACCCGATCGCCTCGTGCGCTTCTGCTGCAAAATGTGCATCGGCAAATTCAAGAAAGATCCCGCCAAGTACCTAAAACTGATCGACGATGCCGCTGCGGCCAAAGGCAAGGGCGAACACGCCGGTCACACGATGTAAGCGGCACCACGCGCTGAAACGAACCGCTCCGCCGCCCATGTCAAAATCCGCCGCCGCAGCCCTTCTCGCTCTGATCCTCGTCGCTCCCGCCGGCGTGCTCCAGGCCGGCGATCCGCCACCGAAACTATTCGCCATCGCTGTCACTGCGGCCCCTTCGCTCACCGCCGCGCGGGCTCGCACCGAGGCCGCACGCGCACGACTTGGCTCTGCCGGGAGGTTCCCCGATCCTGAAGTCGAGGGCATGCTCTCGCGGAAAACCACGCCCGCCGAAACCATGCCGATGTGGGAGGTGAATGTCCGCCAGCCTTTGCCTAAAGCGGGCGAACGCGCCGCCGACCGCGACCGGGCTAACGCCGTCGTTGCCATGGCCGAGAGCGAGTTCGCCCTCATGGCCGGTGAAATGGCCGCCGACACCGCCATGGCGCTCGCCGACGCCGAAACTGCACATCGTCGCAGCGAGGCGCTCGCCGCCCAGATTCGCCGTACCGAACAAGTCTTAACCGCCATCGACGCGCGCATCGCCACCGGCCAGGGCCGTCTCGGCGATCGCCTCGCGCTGCAGACGCGCATTGCCGCCATGCAACTCATGATCGAACGCGACCGCCGCATGGCCGCCGATGCTCTGAGCGACGCCCGCGGACGACTTGGACTCCGACCCGACGCAACGCTTCCCGCCTTCGACGCGCCCAGCGCCAGCGAAATCAATCCCGACCTCGCGCCTGCACTCAACGTCGCCCGCTCCAAAAATGCCGAAGCCCAGGCAATGGGCCGCATGGCCCGCGCCAGCGCGAAACCCATGACCGCCGTCGGTCTTCGTTTCGAACGCGAACGGGAACGCATGGGCAATAACGACACCGTCGGCCTCGCCTTCATGACCGAGCTTCCCTGGCGAGGACGCCGTTACGCCCGCGCCGATGAACGCGCCGCGCAAGCCGACGCCACCGCCGCCTTCGCCGATGCCGAAGCCGCGCGCCACCGCATCGTCGCCGCACTCAGCCGCGTCGAACGCGCCGAACGCCTCGCCGACCTCGCCCGCCGACTCGCCGAAGAAACACAGAAACGCCTCAACGCTGACTACGACACATTGGTTCGTTCCGCCGGCACCGGCAGCATGGGCAACGAATCCAGCGTCCTAATGATCCTCGAAGTGCTGGAAAAAACCACCGACGCCCAGCTCCAAGTCATCGACGCCGAAGGCTCCGCCCGCACCGCACGGGCCGAACTCTGGCGCTACGTTCCCGCCCATTTTTTCCCAATGCCCTGATTCTATTTCAAAAATGAAAAGCCACCTCTTCTTTTTCCTCACCGCTTTCGCAGTCGGCTGCGTGGCCGCCCTCGCGGCACGCTCCGCCTGGTACCAGCCCCACGCCAATCACGCGGGACATCCCGCCACACCCGCGTACGCCCCGATGGTCAACAACACCGCCGCACCTGCCGCTGTCCCGCACGCCGGCCATGAAGCTGCGTCGTCCGCAAAACCAGTTAATACCCTTTGCACTCTCTGCGGCATGGAGGTGGACCCAACCATCCAACCCGCAACCTACAAAGGAAAACTCATCGGCTTTGGCTGCCGCATGTGCCCGCCAAAATTCGCCGCTGACCCCGAACGCTACGGCCCCTCCGCCCTCGAAAATAAAGTTCTCTCCGAATAACACCATGACCTGGAAACCCTGGATGTCCGGCCTCCTCGGCCTTGGTACCGGTGCCGCCGTGATCGCGATGCTGCCCGCCACGACGCTCTTTCAAACCACCGAGACACATGCCACCGCCATGGCTGCCAGCAATGGCGAACGTTGGGCCTGCCCGATGATGGACTTCATCGGCAACGCGCCCGGCAATTGCCCCGTGTGCGGCATGAAACTCACGAAAGTCACCGCAGGCGAACTCAGCGCCGAGCAGGCGCGGCGCCTTGGCCTGCAAACTTCAAAAGCCACCAGCGGCCCTGCCGTCGCCACCATTCGGGCCTATGGAGCGGTTCGGTATGACGATCGCACCGCCCGACCCGTCATTTCACGCATTTCGGGCCGCGTGGTGAAACGCTACTCGGGAGCTCTTCACCCCGGCACCCTCGTAAAAGTCGGCGAGCCGCTGATCGATCTCTACAGCCCGGAAGCCTACGCCGCGCAGGGTGAACTCGCCGCCGCCGTGAAACTTGCCGACGCGCCCACGATCCGCGCGCTCTCCGCCCGTTTCGAACGCTGGAATCTTTCCGCCGTCGCCGAAGCCATCACCAACGGAACCGAACCTACCGACACCGTTACCATTCGTTCGCCCTTCACCGGCCGCGTGATCATGAACGAAGAAAATGGCTCCATGGCAGGCAAACTCCCAGAAGTGGGCGAAGAGTTGATGCCTGACCGGCCGCTCATCCGCCTGATCGATCCGCATGCGTTTATGCTCGTGGTCCACGTGCCGGAAACGCGAGCGCGCTGGGTGCGCGAAGGCCAGCCCGTACGACTCGCCTCCGATGATTTCGGCGAACTCACCGATCTCGACGCCGCCGTAACCTGGGTCGCGCCTGAGCTAAATCTGGAACTGCGCTCCCGCGAAGTACACGTCCACCTGCGCGACGAAAAAGAACGCCTGCTGCCCGGCAGCCTCGTCAACGCCCGCTTTCAGGCTGCACTCACGCCCGAGCTCACGCCCGCCGATTGGCGCGACCGCACAACGTGGGGCGAGTTCGTCCTTATCCCGAAAACCGCCGTGCTCTCGACCGGTGTGCGGCACGTCGTCTGGAAAGTCGCCGACCGGCAGCGCGACGGCCGTTTGCGCTTCGCCCTCGCGCCCGTTGCGCTCGGCCCGCGCCTCGAAGACGAAGCGGGTAACGATCTCTACGTCGTCCGTGCCGGTCTTGTCGCTGGCGATGAGATCGCCACGCAGGGCGTTTTCCTAATCGACAGCCAGGCGCAACTCGCGGGCACACCCAGCCTGCTCTTCCCGGTCGGCGCGAGCGCACCCGCACCTGCCCATCAGCACTAAAATCTGCGCCGCCCAATCTTCCTTTTTCGCAACGGCTACGCTCCCGCTCCATGATTTCTTTTTGCATTCGCAATGCCTTTCTCACGTTCGCCGCCTCAGCGATGCTCGCGCTCGCTGGCCTCTGGGCGTGGCGTACGCTGCCAGTCGATGCGATCCCCGACCTTAGCGATAATCAAGTGATCGTGTGGGCCGAGTGGCCTGGGAAAAGCGCGCAGGACATGGACGAGCAAGTCACGGCGCGCCTCGCCCGCGAACTGCAAGGCCTGCCCGGCGTGCAAACCGTGCGCGGCATGTCGCTCTTCGGCGCGAGTTACGTGTACGTGATTTTCGAAGAGCGCCGCGATCTCTACGAATGTCGCACGCGAGTGCTCGAGCGGCTTTCCCAGATTCAAGGTGTTTTACCGGTCGGCGTGAGTCCGCGCCTAGGCCCGGATGCGACCGCGATGGGCCAGGTTTACGCATTCACGTTGCAAGGTCCGCGCGACATCGAAGCGAAGCGTTATTTTTTGGATCAAATCGTTGTACCGGCATTGCGCGCTGTGCCCGGCGTGGCCGAAGTCGCGCCCGCCGGCGGCGTGGTGCGCGAATATCAAATCGACGTCGATCCCACCCGGCTGGAAGAACAAGGGCTCACGCTCGACGCATTAATGATGGCCGTACGCGACGCGGGCCGCGATGTGGGCGCGATGAGCGTCGAACAATCGGGCGTTGAAACGATGATCCGTGGTGTCGGTTTCATCCGCTCGGCGGCGGATGTGGAGAATATTATTTTGCGCGGCAATCGCATGAAAGGCGCGGGCCTGCGCCTCGGCCAGATCGCGGAGGTGCGCCTCGGCGGCCAATTTCGCCAGGGCATGCTCGCCGATGGATATCAGGAACACGTTGGCGCAATCATCGGCATGCGCGTGCGCGAAGATCCGAAGACCGTAATCGATGCGGTCAAGCGGCGGCTCGCCGATCTGCAGCCCGCGTTAAAGGGCGAGCAATTGGAAGTTGTGCCGTTCTATGACCGCTCGCAATTGATTCGTGAAACCACGGCGACGCTCGCGAGCACATTAATGGAAGCGGTCATCACCACGGTGATCGTCATCGTGATTTTTCTGCTGCACGTGCGCGGTAGTCTCGCGGTCGCGGTCAGCCTGCCGCTGGGAATGTTGTTCACGTTTTTGGTCATGCGATTGGTTGGGGTCAGCGCGAACATCATGTCGCTCGCCGGCATCGCGATCGCCATCGGCGTGATGGTCGATTTCGGGATCATCATGACCGAAAATATCACGCAGCACCTCGTCGACTTGCAGGAGAAATGTAAACGCGAGGGTCGCACGATGCCGACGTCGCCGTTCAACGCCGAGATCATCGAAACCGTGGTGATGGCGGCCAAGGAAGTCGCGCGTCCGCTCGCCACATCGGCGGCCACGACGGTGATCGGGTTTTTGCCGATCTTCGCGCTGCAAGATCAGGCTGGCCGACTGTTCGCACCGCTGGCGTTGACAAAGTCACTCGCGATCAGCGGCGCGGTGATCTTTGGCACGCTGCTCGTGCCCGCGCTTTGCCGATTTTTGCTGCCGCCCTGGCATCTGCGCAAACCCGTACTTATCACGCTCACCGGTATCGCCGGAGGACTCGCCTTCGGCTGGTTCATCCGCGAAGGCTGGAGCCTGCCGATGGAGCATGGACGCTGGTTGTTGCACGTACCCGGCCCGGTCTTCGCGCCGTTGTTTGCACTGTTAGTTGGTTCGGCCGTCTGGCGCGCTGGACGCGAACGCCTCGTGAACTACGAGGAAAACCCAACCAGCCGCGCCATCCACGTCGCTTACGATTGGGCGTACACGCACATCCTGCGGCACAAGATTACTTTCACGTTCGCAATCGTGGGGCTAGCGCTGAGCGGCTACTTGCTCGGTCTCGGCTGGAAAACGATGAGCACGCCGTTGCGCAAAAGTTTCGCGTGGATCGGTGCCGATCTCACCCAGACAAAAATCGATGCCACCCTTACGCACTGGTTTCCGGGCGTCGATTCGAGTTTCCTGCCGCCGCTCGACGAAGGCAGTCTGCTCTTCATGCCGTCGATTCCCGCAACCGGTGGCTTGGGGGAAACGCAGCGCATCATGCAGACACAGAATCGCCTGATTGAAAGCGTGCCCGAGGTCGCCAGTTTGATGGGCAAGATGGGGCGCGCCGAAACCGCGCTCGATCCAGCCCCTATCGGCATGATCGAAACCGTGGTCCTGCTGAAACCCTACGCCGAATGGCCCGTGCATGAAATCACGCGCCCCGACGGCAAAGTCGAACACCGCCCGCGCACACTCGCGGAAGTGCGTGAGACGCTCGCTGCCGTTTCCGACATCCCCGGCGTCGCGCCGAGCTGGCTCCAGCCGATCGAAACCCGCGTCGTCATGCTCTCGACCGGCATCCGCAGCCTGATCGCGTTGCAGGTGCTTGGCGACGACTCCGAGGCGCTCGAACGCTTCGCCGAAGCCGCCGAAAAAATCATCCAGCCCACGCCCGGCGCGGCCGACGTGCAAATGCAGCGCGAAGGCGGAAAGCCCTACGCGGAGGTTCGGCTCGACCCTGAAAAACTCGCGCGCTTTGGTTTCTCCAACGAGATGGTTATGCAAGCGGTGGAAACCGCATTCGGCGGCATGCCTGCGACGTTTTCGGTGGAAGGCGCGCTCCGTTATCCCGTTCGCATTCGTTACCTGCGTGAGCGACGCGACGATCCCGACGAATTGCTCCAGTTACAGGTCGCGATGCCGACCGGCCACGGAGCAATCCCGCTAACGAACCTACTCGCCGCTCCTACGACTTACACGTTGCAGTTCGCCGACGGTGCGCCCGACGCGACGGCGTTTCTCCCGACGCTGCCGCTGAAGCACCAGCGCAACTTCGTCATCCTCGATCCGCGGCGCGCCGAATTGACCGTACCCGCCGGCGACCCGCTGCCGACCGGTATCCAACTTTCCACTTCATCCGCCGCCACCGCCACTCCATCGCCGGTCCGCGTCGTCGCCGAGCGCCCGAGCGAGGCCGGGCTCACTTACACCATCGGGCCGATGGCGATTCGTTCGGAAGGCGGCAAACGCACGCAGTATGTGCTGCTCAACGCCCGTGGCCGCGGCGAGGTCGAGGTGGTACAGGACGCCGACGCCCGCTTGCGCGCGGCGCTCGAACGCGGTGAACTCAAGCTGCCTCCCGGTGCCACTTTTCGCTGGGTCGGGCGCTACGAACAAAAACTCAAGGCCGACGCGACCTTGCGCTGGGTCATCTCAGCGTCGATGGCGGTGATGGTTCTTCTCATCTATCTCGGCACGCGCTCCTGGCTGATCACGGCCATAATCATTCTTTGCAACGCCACGGTCACGACCGCCGGTGGGTTTTTCTTTGTCTGGCTGTGGGGCGCCGAAATGACGACCGCCGTGATCGTCGGCTTCCTCGTGCTGCTCGGCGTGATGTTCAACGACGGCATCCTGCTCGGTACCTATATACAGGAGCAGTTCAAAATCCCGCCCACCGACGTCGACGAGGTCCATCGGCGTGTATTCGTCGCCGGACTACGCCGACGCCGGCCCGCCATCATGACCAACGCCACCACGATGCTTTCCCTCATCCCGGTGCTCTGGGCGACAGGCCGCGGGGCCGAAGTCATGACACCGATGGTGCTGCCTGTGGTCGGCGGCATGATCTTCGACGTCGTGTCGCTTTTCTCCGTGCCGATTTTTTTCTCGTGGTATTGGGAGCGGAAACTCGTTCGGCAGGCTGAAATTGCTAGGACCTGATCGCCACACCCGGCCCAGCTGTGGGAACAAAACGGTCCGCATCGTGAGCCGAAGCTGAGTTGTAAAGTTCCATTATTAGCTTTGCTGTCTAATATCCCGTTATCACGGCGCTACTGAGCCAAAACTGCGGGAGCCAGCGTCGAGTTTCTGTGAAGCCATCCCATAACGTGCATTTATTGCGTCAATCTGTGCAATAAATGCGCAGTCAAAAAACGTAATTTCTGCCACTCTCGATTTTGACCTAAAGTATTGGCACCGGTAACCGAACCTAACCCTACCGTAAAATGACTAAATCCCCGCGTAGTTGGACCATGAATACATTCATTTTCGGAGGCGTCGCTCTTTGGGCCGCACTCCTGATCTCTTGCACGATGGTGGATCGCACCATTGTGGCCCCTCAGCACATCGCCGGCGCTTCCTTCGTCGGTGAAAAAGAATGCGCGCAGTGCCACGAAGAAACCGTCAAGCACTTCGAGGGTGCCTCACACGCCAAGCTCAAGGTCAATGGCGAAAACGGCAAAGGCCTCGGCTGCGAGAGTTGTCACGGCGCTGGCAGCAAGCACGTCGCCGCAGGCGGCAGCAAGGACACCATTGTCAACCCGGGCAAATCGCCTGAAGCCTGCTTCCAATGCCATCTCGACAAGCGCGGCGAGTTCAGCCTCCCCCATAGTCACCCGGTCATGGCCGGCAAGATGACCTGCACCGAGTGTCACGATCCACACAAGGGCAACGTTGTCGCCCGCACCGGAGCTAGTGAACTCGAGACGCCTAACGAAACCTGCACCAAATGTCACACTTCGCAGAAAGGCCCCTTCCTCTTTAAGCACAACGCCATGGTCGAAGGCTGCACCGTGTGTCACAATCCCCATGGTTCGGTTAACCAGAAAATGCTCACCCAGCGTGATTCCAACCTCTGCCTCAAGTGCCACGTCGAACATCCGGCTACTCTGGTTACTGCGGGTGTCCCAGGATTCATCGGAGACGGAAAAATCGTAGTCGGCGGTGAAGATCACCGCACCCGTATGCAAAACGGCACCTGCTGGGTCGCCGGTTGCCACGAAGATGTCCACGGTTCCAACGCCAGCAAAGCAATGCGCTATTAATACCCACGCCATGCAAACCAAACTATATTCCCACTATATCACTTCAGGCTTCTTTGCGTGTGCGATTCTGGCGACAGCAAGCGCCTACGCCGCCGATGCCGCCAAGCCGGACGCGGATCCATTACCGAACATAACCGAGAACTACATCAAGGTTGCAGGCCAGCGCAACTGGATCAAGGGTGACAAAGCCGCCTACGAAGCGCAAAACTGGACGGCGCGCGGAGGCTTTGCCGGCATTGAGGACTTCCAACTCACCAAGAACCTCAAAAACGACTTCGCCCTCACCGTCGACGGACACGCCCTCTTCGGCAACCAGGACTTTCTCGGCCAGATTAAATTGTCGAAAAACGAACTCGGCTCGTTCGACATGGGCTTTAAACGCTTTCGTACGTACTATGATGGTGTAGGCGGATTCTTCCCGACCAATAACGCCTGGTTCCCTCTAACGAACCAAGGCCTCCATGTTGACCGCGCAAAATTCTGGGTCGGCGGTGCGATTAATTTGCCCAATCTGCCTGTCCTCACGCTGCGTTACACCAATGAACTTCGCAACGGTAGCAAAGACACCACCATTTGGGGTGACACCGACTTCACCGGCGTACCGATCTGGTCCAGCGGCACGTTGAATCCCATCTCCGCCAATCGCAAAATCGTCGCCAACTACATCGATTTAAACGAGCGCCAAGAAACATTTGAGGCCGCAATCAAGCACACCTTCGGCAACACCAGCGTCGAACTCGAGGCTGTTTACATCACCGCCAAGAGTGACGACACCCGCTGGGTGAACCGTTATCCGGGCGAACTTAAGCCCCTCGTAGCCATCCCTGGGACCCCCGCTACCCTCGTTCCGCCCGCACTCGCCAACAACGCGGTTGCTGGCTTCGATCGTCAAATGAGCGAGCCGGAGATCATGACCTACACCGGCAAGTTCGAGACCAAGGTCACTGAAAAAATCGGCCTTCACGGCGGCGTCAGCTTTCAACACGCCACCGCTAAAATCGGCGGCGATCGCCAGATGTACCTCAAGATCGCCACGGGCACCGGCATTCAGGATCTTCTCGGTGGCTTCACCCCCGGCGGTCGCCCTCCTTATTCCTACACGACCTTGTATGGCAAGACGACACAGGATGTCCTTACGGCCAACCTTTGCGCCAGCTACAAACCGATCAAGGACCTCTATCTCAGCCTCGGGTTAAAGGGTGAAGACCTCGACATGGAAGGCAACAATCAAGTCACCTACCAAAACACCCGTTTGATCCAAGCCACGGGCGTAACGACCAGCGTTCCCATCGACGCACCGAACACCGCCGAACGTAGCGAGCGTTCCTGGACCCCCGAATTCAACGTCCGCTATACCGGCATCAAAAACGTTTCTCTCTACACCACCTTGGACTACCGCTATGTCACGGGTGACGAAATCGGATCCAGCACAAGCGTCGCCATCCCTAGCCCGAACCCCGGTGGGACTGTTGTTCCCAGCGTTGCAGCCAGCTTTAACAACGCCAAGGAAAACCACGGCCACTACAAGGTCGGTGCCAACTGGAACGCCAGCTCCATTTTGACGCTCCGCGCCGAAGTTTTCTATAAGGACCACCGCAACAGCTATACCGGTTACAGCACCAGTATTGGCGGCCAATATGTGCTCGGTTACGAATACACCGCCAAGAAGCTCACCGGTGTCATCAAAATTCTCCCAACCCTTAGCTTAACTGGCCGTTATGTCGGCAGAGACGGCGAGATGGACACAGCCGTCGACTTCGGCACACAATACCAGAGCATGGACTTCAAGAGCCACGATTTCGGCGTCACCGTCGACTGGACGCCCATCAAGCAATTCTACGCACAGACCAGTGTCGATCTCGTGTACGACACGACCAGCACCGCCTATCCGCGAGCCGGCCTCACCGCCAACGACGTCCTTCGCAACGCTGACAACAATCATTGGACCGCGAGCGCCATTGCAGGAATCGTAGTAGACAAACTCACCAACATGGAACTGCAATACTCCCGTTACAAAGCCTCCAACTACGAGCCGCTCTATGCCACGACCGCCCTTGGAGCCAGTCAGGACGATTACACCGTAACGGTCGGCGTGAAGCGCAAACTCAGCAACAGCCTCGTCGCCGAAGCCAAAGTTGGCTATCTCAACAGCGAAGTTGGATCGACCGGTGGGAATACCAACTACTCCGGCTATCTCGCCTACGTCACGCTCCAGCAAGCTTTCTAAGAAAACAAGCCCTTCTGTCCCGATGAATAAAACCATTGCGTGCACCCTCCTCGTCGGCACCGTCCTGCTGGCCGCCACCTCGGCCTTCGCCGCTACTGCCAAGGAAAACTGGGATCAGCTCTGCGCCAAATGCCACGCCGCCGACGGCTCGGGCAGCACCAAAATGGGCAAGAAGCTCAAAGTCCTCGATTACACCGACGCTGCCGTTCAGGCGAAATTCACCGACGAGCACCTCGCCAAAGTCACTCTCGAAGGCTCGACCAAAGACGGCAAAGAACTGATGAAAGGTTATAAAGATGACCTCTCCGCAGCCGATGCCACCGCCCTCGTCGCCTACATCCGCCAGATGAAAAAATGACCGTGCTCGGCCGTTCACGCGCCGATTCCCGACTGTACAAAACCTCAAATCACAGCAAACCTTTTGTCCATCAACCCGCGCTCGTTCCTTTGAATGACGCGGGTTTTTGCAGCCCTTAAACTCAACCACCTAATACGCCCCATAACCCGACCTTTTGCCCAATGAAAAAATCATCCCTCGCCCTCGCCGCTCTCCTCCTCTCCCTCGGTGCCAGCTTCACCTTCGCCGCACCCGCCTCTGAAATCTGGACCAATCAATGCGCCAAATGTCACGGCGCTGACGGTGCCGGCAAAACCAAAGTCGGCGCGAAGATGAAACTCCGGGATTACACCGACGCCAAAGTCCAAGCCGAGCTCAAGGACGACGCCATGGCCACCGCCATCAAATCCGGCGTCACCGTGGACGGAAAAGAAAAGATGAAAGCCTACAGCGACCTCTCCGATGCTGATGTGACCGCGCTCGTCGCCTACATCCGCACGATGAAGAAATAATCTGCGGGTAGGGCGCGACCGCCGGGCGCGCCGCTCCGTCCGCTCCGCCTTAACACTCACCCCTTATAATTTATCACTTAACATCTCATGGCCAACACCGTACCCGCCCCGATCCCGTTCAAACGCTCCATCTGGCGCAATTGGATCAGTCTAACGGGTACGGTCATCGCCATCGGCAGTTTCTTTTCGTTCCTGCTCCTGTCCGCCTTCGACCTCTTTGCCGGCGAACACACCAACCCCTACGTCGGCATCCTCTCGTACGTCGTTGCGCCAGGATTTCTCCTTCTCGGGCTCGGGTTGTTTTTCTTCGGTGGGTGGCTCAGCCGCCGTCAGCAAAGACGCGATCCCGACGCCCCCACGCCCCAACTCTCCATCGATCTGGAAAGCCCCCGCGACCGAAAGCGCCTCCTCTGGTTCGCCCTCGGCACGATGACGTTCCTCCTCTTCTCGGCCCTCGGCAGTTTCCAAACCTACCACCTCACCGAGACCGTCGAATTTTGCGGCAAGGTCTGCCACGAGGTAATGAAACCCGAATTCGTTGCCTACCAAAACGGCCTGCATGCGAAAGTCGCCTGCGTCGAATGTCACGTCGGCAGCGGCGCCGGTTATTACCTGCAATCCAAAATCAACGGAGCCCATCAGCTCTGGGGCGTGATCAGCGGCGACTACAAAAAGCCAATACCAACCCCCGTAACCAATCTCCGCCCCGCACAGGACACCTGCGAGAAATGCCACTGGCCGCAACGTTTCTCCGGCAACCTTGAGCGCACCTACCACCACACGCTCGCCGGTGATGACAAAAAAACCTACACGGTGCGCCTCCTCCTGCACGTCGGCGGCGGCGATTCACAACACGGCCTCGTCGGCGGCATCCACTGGCACACCAGCAAGGAACATCGCGTCGAATACTACGCCGAAGATGAACAACGCCAAAAAATCCCATGGATTCGCGTCAGCAACCCCGACGGCACCTCCACCGTTTTCCAGACTCCCGAATTTAAAGGCACACCCGACGCGTCCAAGCTGCGTACGATGGACTGCCTCGATTGCCATAACCGCCCGGCCCACCGCTATAAATCGCCCAACGAAGCCCTCGATCAGGCGCTTTACCTCGGCAAAATTGATTCGAATCTGCCCGCCGTGAAACGAACCATCGTCGATCTCCTCACCAAGGAATACGCCACCGAAGCCGAGGCTGCGGCCGCCATCGAATCCGGTATTCGCAAACAGTACGGCAACACCCCAGCCGCCAACCAGGCCGTCACCACGGCGACGACCATCTACAACGAAAACTTTTTCCCGTTCATGAAGGCCGACTGGAGCAAGTACCCCGAGCACATTGGCCATAAGGACTGGATGGGCTGTTTCCGCTGCCACGACAACCAACACGTAGCGGTCGGCAAACCGGAAAAAAAGATCGGTGCCAGCGACTGTAACACCTGCCACACCATTCTCGCCCAAGGTGCCGGTGCCGAGCTCACCACGCTCGCCCCCGAAGGCCAGCCCTTCAAGCACCCCGACGCCATGCCCGACGACCTGACCTGCTCCGACTGCCATAACGGAAAAAACCAGAGCCCGTAGAGATCCCCGGAGCAAACGCCGGGCATTGCAGAAATTGGAGGGGCGGCTTAACACCACGAGTCATCCCATCCATCGCGGGATAAACCCGCTCCTACAGACGAACCAGCCGGAGCACACTCCGGGGCATTTGACCTAGCCCGACTTCCGCTACTGGGGAGGGGCAGTAATACAAGTCGTTGATCCATCGTTTAATTTCTCCAAAGGTCGGGACTACACGGGCGATGGCGTCCCGGGGGAGCGGATCTTTGGCGGGGGTTGCGGCGGCAGGGTTAGGCCGAGGCGTTCAAGCAGCAGTTGTACATCTTCACTTGGTTCGGTATGGCGCACCAGCAGTAGTTTCCGACCGTCGGTGGTGGGTACGCACACGTCGAGCATTTGCACGGTGGCGAGTTTTTCTAAGACGACTCGGGGCATCAGCCCGGGCGCTTGGGCTTTGAGTTTCTGGCGCAGGGTGATCGACAGGCAGTACGCGAGGAACGCCACGAATAGGTGCGCTTCGATCCGTTCGGGTTTCTGGTGAAAAATGGGCCGCAGGCCCAGGTCGCCTTTGAGTGTGCGAAACGCTTCTTCCACAAAGCACAGTTGCATGTAACAGCGCCAGATCAGCTCGGGGTCGTCGGCCGTGAGATTGGTGCGTAGCAGATAGCGGCCTTCACGGCTGCGCACGACGAGCAGTTTGTCTCTGTCGAGTTGATACGTGAGCGCGCCGTCACTGGCGACTTCGACCGTCACCAGACTGGTCGCGATACGGCCGGCGCGTTCCTGCGCGGCACCGAGTTTTTTGAGCAACGCGTCGCGGGGCGGGCATTGCGCCTTTAACTCGCCAAGGCGTTTCCAGTAGGCTTTGAGTTTGCGTTTGCGCATGCCGCGTTCTTTGCCGGCACGGGCCTGGCTTTCGGCCAGAACGTAGAGTTCGCCGTCCTGGGGCAGGAGTTTGACGCGCAGTTGTGGGCGCACGGCTTGCCAGGGTTTTTCAGTGAGCGCGGCTTCGTAGCGGGTGAGCCGACCTTTGGGCGTACCGACCAGATAACGGACCGCAGAGTCGGTGGCACGTAGTTCGGTCAGGACTTCCTCGGTCGGGATGCCCCGGTCCATGACCCAGATGCGCTCGGCGTCGCCGTAGCGCTGGCGGATGGTTTTCAACATGCCGCGCAGGGTCGTCTTGTCGGCGGTGTTGCCCGGGAACATCTCGTAGGCGAGCGGCAGGCCTTCGGGCGTGACGACCAGGGCGACGACAACTTGCACGCAGTCGGAGCGTTTGTCGCGGCTGTAACCGAACCGGCGAGGATCGGCTTCGTCGGTCGGCACATCGCACTCGAAGTAGGTGCTCGTCAGGTCATAGAGCACGACTTCGTAGCGGGCGCCGAACAGATCACTCCAGCGTGCCCGCAGGTGGGCGAAGAGTTCCTCTTTGTGCGGCAGGAGCAGGTCGTGACAGCGGTACAGCGTGTCGTCCTGAGCGGCGCGTTCGTCGATGGCGAGTAGATCGGCGAGCGCAGTCGTGCCGAACCAATGACGATGCAACCGCCATTCCGAACCGGGCGAGAGCAGCCGGTAGATGACGAGCACGCGCAGAACTTTTTCCCAATCGGTGTCCTCGCGGCTCACGGACAGACGGGCGCCGAAAAAGTCGTCGAGCTGAAGCACGCGCCAGAGGTGATCGGCCAGCCAGCAGGCACCCCACTGGCGGGGGCGGCTCAACGTCAGCTCGCTCAAACGCACCTGCAACGAGTCCACGCCGCCCGGCGGCGGCGTGCGGTCTTCGGGGAAGAGCGCGAACTGGCGCTCCTCGCCGGCACGTTCGTCGAAGACAGTGATCGAACGTTCCCACGACAACCGCTGGCTATCGTTAATTTCACCAAGGTAGAGCACGTGGCGGTGCGCGACTTTGCCTCCCGAGTAGCGGCGGCTCTCCACGATCGACCAGCTGCGATGGATTTTCCCGTCCTTATGACGTTCACGGCACTTTAAAAACATGGCGGCAGTTTACCGCTGCGCCGTAGTTCTGGGAAGAGGCTAGGTCGGGACTACACGCACTTTTGGAAAAGCGACCTCTCTTAACCAAGCACTTGCAGAAAAAAATCAGGGAAAATAATTGGTTTTTCTCTCCAGTAGCGGAAGTCGGGCTAGCGCGAGCCCGTAAGGCCGTCCGGCCTGTTCGTAGTTGGTGCCCGGGACAGGACTCGAACCTGCACATCTTTCGATACGGGCTTCTAAGACCCGCGTGTCTGCCATTCCACCACCCGGGCACGGGCGTGAGCGTCAAGATTGCGATGGAGAACGCATCGCAGGCAAGCGGAGAAAAGTTGATGCCCGCGATTCTACGTTGACCCAGCAGAGGGACAATGCCGTCGGCCTGACCGCCTTGAAAACGGTTCGCGTGCCGCAGGGTGCGTGGAGAACGTTGCGACGAACTACAAAACCATCTTTTCGCTGGCGCTTAGCCACGCTCAAGTTGACAAGGTGTGGCTCTATGGCTCGGGTGCGGGCGCGATCACATTCCGTCGCTTTCTTTATCGCAGCATGAACATCGCATCATATAAACGCCGATCATTCGTTCGAATTCACCCTCTTTCCCTCCTATGAAATCCCTCCGCTGCCTGCTCCCCTTCCTCCTCATCGGTCTCGCCCCGTTCTCAAGTTTTGCCGCCGACGGCGCGCCGTGGATCACCCTCGACAACGGTCGCGATCTAACCGGTTGGAAAATTGTCGGCCCCACCAACCTCGCCCCCGTCGCCGTCGAAGACGGTGCCTTCGTCCTGCGCCAACGCCCCAAAACCGCCGAACACACCTTCCTCACCTCCGAAAAAACCTACGGCGACTTCATCCTCGAACTCGACCTCAAGGACGACCCTACTTTTAACACCGGGATTCTCCTCCGCTGCGCCGACGCACCAACCGCCGCGAGCGTGCGCTTGAACGGCTATCAGGTAAAAATCGATCCCTCGACCACCCGCGCCTGGACCGGCGGCATCTTCGATGATTTTGGCGCCGATTGGAAATGGCTCTACGATCTCAAGGCCGACGCCCGCGCCCGCGCCGCCTTCAAACTCGGCGAGTGGGCCCATTTCCGGATCGAGTGCCTGGGCAACTCCATCAAGGTCTGGGTCAACGGCGTCCCCACCACTCACCTCATCGACGATAAATATTCGGCCGGTTACCTCGCCTTCAAAATCCATTCCATCGGTGCCGACCCGAAGGCCGGCGAAACAGCGGTCCGCCTGAAAAACATCCGCATCATCACCGACCACCCCGAACGTTTCCAAAAGCCCATCGACCTTCCAGCCCGCCGGGCCTTCATCGGAGCCGATGACAACGACGGCGACCTTTTCCTCCCCGAAGGTTTCCGCGCTACCATCGTGGCCGATAACCTCATGGCCGACCGCAAGGGCGACACCCTTCGCTTCCTCGCCATCGATCACAAACCCAACAGCGACCTCTACGCCATCTCCCGCCGGGGCGGCCTCTTCGCCCTGCGCGACGCCGACGGCGACGGCCACGCCGAGATCATCAAAGAATTTGGCTCTGGCGGTGGTACCGGCATCGCCATCCGCAACGGTTACCTCTATTACTCCAGCGCCTCTGCCGTTTACCGCTACAAACTCACGCCCGACGAACTCGTGCCCACCGGCCAGCCCGAGCGCATCGCGCAATTACCCGAGCAAAAAACCCACGACGCAAAAGCCTTCACCTTCGACCGCGAAGGCAACTTGTACGTCAACGTCGGCTCGCCGTTGAACGTCAGCGCCGAACACGACCGTACCGCCAAAGCTAAAGGTGTCGATCCCACCGAACTCCAGAAACAGCAAGGCGGTATCTGGCGCTTCAAGGCCGATATCCCCAACCAGCAACAACTCAAAGACGGTTACCGCTTCGCCAGCGGCCTGCGCCACATTCTCTCCCTCGCCTGGCATCCTACCCAGCCCAACTTTTACGCCGTGATGATGGGCCGCGATCAACTCAACACCGTCGCTCCCCTCGCCTACACCGACCACGACAACGCCGAAGCCCCCGCCGAAGAAATGCACCTAGTCAAAGATCAAAGTGATCTCGGCTGGCCCACCACCTATTACGATCCTGTGCGCAAGGCCCGCTTCATTTCCCCCGAGTTTGGCGGCGACGGCAAGAAACTCGCCGAGCCAGGCAAGTATCCCGACCCGGTGATCGCCTTCCCCGCCCACTGGGCCCCGATGCAGATGGCGTTTAACCCCACGCAACAATTTCCCAATAAATATCACCACGGCGCCTTCATCGCTTTCCACGGCTCTTGGAACCGCGGACCCGAACTGCAACAAGGCTATCACGTCGCCTTTGTCCCCTTCGGCCCCGACGGCCGGCCCAACGGTGAATACGAGATCTTCGCCGACGGTTTTGCCGGCGTGGCCAACGTCAAGAATCCCGGCGACGCCCGCTTCCGGCCCTGCGGTCTCGCCTTCGGACACGACGGCACGCTCTACATCGGCGACTCCGAGAAAGGCCGCATCTGGCGCATCACCTACACCGGTGAAAAACGCCCCGCCCGTCCGCGCACCTACGCAGCCGCCGCGCCGGTCGTGGAAAAAATCCTCTCCCCCGAGCAAGCGAAAAACGCCACGGCCTTTAAGCTCTACTGCGCGGCCTGTCACATGGACGACGGCAGTGGCGTGAGCGGCATGCAGCCCGCCCTGCGCGGCAGTGCGATCACTGGGGGCGATGCCACCAAGCTGATCCGCGTCGTACTCAACGGCCCCGCCGCTGAGTTGCCCGCTAACCGAGAGAAATACTCCAACGTAATGCCCGCCTTCAATTTCCTCTCCGACGCCGACCTCGCCGCGCTCCTCACCCACGTCCGCGAAAACTTCACGACCCTCAGCGCCACCGGCAACCCCGTCATCACCCCCGACGAAGTCATCGCCGCCCGCGCCACGGAGCAAGCCAAGGCGCAACAATAAATAAACAGACAACCCTTACCGACCCTGAGTGGAGCTAATTTCTCCGAAGCGAGGAAGTCCATTTACTATGAACACTTGGATTTTTGGTGGTACGGCGTGACCGCTGGACACGCCGTCGGGACTCACCACTAATACACACTAATTAATGGCAATTAGGTGAATAATCTTTTTTAATCCATAGTGCCATTCACCTGCCGGGTGCGTTCTCAAACAGGAGACCGCGCATTACCTTCCTTTCATTGCCATTAATTAGTGCTAATAAGTGGTTTTAAATCTGCAGAATCTAGGATAAATAAACAACCTCATGAATAAAAACAGCCCCTTGCTATCGGTCAGCAGCTATAGAAAAATCGCTCTCGGTTTTCTCGTCTCCGTTGGCGCGCTGTGTTCGCTGAGCGCTTCGGCCGACGTCTCACTCGGGTCGCCATCACCCCAACTACAGTTTGCCGCCAATGAAATCAACGCGGCCTTGGCCTCTCGGGGTGAGCGGATATCTCTTGCTCTCACCGTTGATGCCTCCGCCGAGCTCAAAGCGGAAGGGTTCTCGATTGTGAAAGCAGGCAATGGATTCAAGGTGATTGGCAAGGATTCAGCCGGCGCTATGTATGGCGGGCTGGATCTGGCGGAGACGATTCGTTCCGAAGGCGTCGCCGCTGTTCGGCCGACGCAGCAAAATCCCTACATGCCCACGCGTGGCACGAAGTTTAATATTCCCCTCGATGTGCGGTCGCCCAGCTACACCGACGTCTGTGATGCGGCTCAAAAAAACATCGGCGAGATGTGGAATATGGATTTTTGGACGACGTATATCGATACCCTCGCGAAATCACGTTATAATACGATTTCACTTTGGTCCATGCAGCCGTTTAACAGCTTGGTGAAAGTGCCGGAATATCCCGATGTTTCCTTGGCGGATGTTAAACGCTCCAAAGGCCCGTTCAAAGAAAACTATTCCCTCTTTGGTACGGGTTGGAAAGGCCCGGAGTTCGAGAATTACGAAACTCTCAAGACCATGACCATTGAGGATAAAATCGCCTTCTGGCGCGCGGTCATGGCCTATGGAAAATCGCGTAATATTAGTTTTTATATCATCACCTGGAACATTTTTGACTACGGAATCGATGGCAAATACGGCATTACCGACGATGCTAGGAATCCGACGACGATCGATTACTTCCGCAAGAGCGTTAAAGAGTTGATTTTGACCTATCCGGATTTGGCGGGCGTCGGCGTCACCACCGGGGAAAACATGTTCGAAGCAGCGGTGGGCGATGGCGAATACGGGAAAAAAGTTCGCCACATGAAACCCTCCGCTAAAGAAGATTGGATGGTGAAAACCTATGTGGCCGGAACCCTCGATGCACTTGAGGCCCAGCCCGACCGTAAAATTCGGTTTATTCACCGCATGCAAATGGCCGATGCGAATGAGATTCTCACGAAGATGAAACCGTTGATGGATCACCCGCGCATCGATTTTGTCTTCAGCTTTAAATACGCTCAGGCCCATGTCTATTCCGCTACCCGGCAGCCTTTCGGTGAGGACTTTACTCCCGTCATCCGTGGCAAAGTAAAGACACTCTGGACCCTGCGAAATGATGATATCTATTTATTCCGATGGGGTGCTCCCGATTTTGTCCGGGAATTCATGAAAAACATCCCCGGCGAGGTTTCTGAGGGCTACTATTACGGCCACGACGGATTTACCAGCGCCCGCGAGTTCACTCAACTCGACCCTGAATCGCCCCGTCAACTTGAGGTCCAAAAGCACTGGCTTCAGTTCATGTTATGGGGACGTTTAGGATATGACCCAAGCTATACCAATGACCGGATCGTCGCGATGATAGGTGCCCGTTATCCGGAGGTCGATGGGAAGAAATTATTAACGGCCTGGCAAAACGCCTCAATGGTATATCCGCGCGTCACCGGCTTCCATTGGGGAGCGTTGGATTTTATGTGGTATATCGAGGGCATGCGTGGACGGCCTAGTTATGCAAAGGAACAAGGTGCCCAGATAACATCGGGATTTCATGATGTAGAGACCTTCATCAACATGCCGACGCATAAATATGGTGGCGTCCAATCCATCCCTGATTTTGTCGCCGGCAAACCAAGTGATAACATGAGCCCGCTCCGCCTTGCCGATTTGATCGATCAGGACGTCGAAGCGGCCGCGACCACCCTCCGCGGATTCGGAGCGGTTAAAAATAAAGAACTCCGGCTCACCTTGGATGATATTAACATCATCTGTGAAATGGGGCGTTATTATTCCGACAAGATTCGCGGATCAACCTATGTGGCCATGGCTCGAAAAAACAAAAGCCAGGCGGATAAAGATAAAGCCATCGAGGCGCTCACCCGGGCAGCCGATCATTATAAGAAATACGTCTCTTTGGTAACCGCCAACCACGTGGGCCGAATCTGGTTTAATCGTGTGAACACCTTAAACTTCGAGCATCAAATCGCCGACACCATCGCCGACCTCGGTATTGCCCAGAAAATTGAACTCCAATAAACGGTCGAAAGGGCCAAAAGGAAGAGGTATCGCGAGACAATGCCTCATCGTTGGCTGGTTCTTTCCGTGATCACGCTGCACCACTCGGGGCTGGAATTCTGCCGATCGAGCACGTACGGTCTGCGGCGTGATCTCCGCCGTTCATTTCAAGAACTTCAAGGCGCTGCGTTCTGCCGCAGTCCGACTTGAACCCTTCAATCTTTTCATCGGCCCGAGCGGCAGCGGAAAGACAAGTTTGATCCAAGCGCTTCTGCAATTGCGGACCTTGTCCTCGCTGCCGGTGACGCGCGCGCAGGCTTTAAAAACGCAGGGCCAGGCGGCGAACGGACCGGAGATTGATTTCCATTTCGAGCCGCCGTTCAGCGAGGTGAAAGTCACGTTGGGTTGCCGAGCGAACGAACTGGTGTGCGATCTGTTGGTGGTCGATCACCCGCCGGGCATTGCGGGTGAGGGACAGTGGGCGGAGTTGCGCACTCGGCTGAAAGCGATTCGCGCGTTTCTTTTTGATCATCAGGCCATGGGGCTGCCCGCAAAACGGGAACAGTCGGTCGAGCTGTCTAGCAACGGCGGCAATTTGGCCGCGGTGTTGGCGGCACGCCGTGACACGCCGGCCGGGCTGGCCAGCCTCGAGGAAGAGTTTTGTCGGATCATGCCGGAGTTCTCGGGATTGGATTTTCGCGCGGTGGGCGAGGAGCAGGTGGAATTAGTAGCGCGGCTCACCGACGGGAGCGACGTACTGGCCGGCGAAAGTCTTTCCCAGGGCACCTTGTACTTGCTCGCAATTTTGACGCTCGCGCACGACCCGCAGCCACCGAGCGTCGTGTGTCTGGAGGAAGCGGATCGCGGCGTGCATCCGCGCTTGTTGCGCGAGGTGCGCGACTCGCTCTACCGGCTGAGTTACCCGCTGGCGGGCGAGGACGGACGGGGTCCGGTTCAGGTGATCGCGACGACCCATTCACCCTATCTTTTGGATCTATTCCGCGATCATCCCGAAGAAATCGTACTCGCAAACAAACAGGGAAACGCGGCTACTTTTGAGCGACTATCAGAGCGGGCGGATATCATCGAACTGATGAAGGAAGCCAATCTCGGTGACCTTTGGTACACCGGTATTCTCGGCGGCGTGCCGGGCGAATGAGCGGCCAGCACCGAATACACGGAACACACCGGAAATGAAGGAACGCAATTGGGTGAAGACGCAGGAAATCGTATTCCGTTTAATTATGCTCCTGTGGGGCGATCCCATGAATTCATGAAGCTCGCCATCCTGAGTGAATCGCCGGCGGATGAAGCAGCGGTGCGTATTTTGGTGGAGGCCGTGCTGGGTTCACCGGTGGCGCTTGTGCAGTCGAATCTTCGGGCGCGCGGTTGGCCATCGGTTGAGCAAGTGCTCCCTTCAATCCTGCGGCATCTGCATTTCCACACGGATGCGGCTGGGCTCGTAGTGGTTGTCGATACGGACGATTCCCCGGTGCATACGGCGAAGCACGAAGCCGTCGGGTATTTTCATCCGCACTGTCGCATCTGCCGGCTTCGCGCGGTGTTTCGTCGGACCTTAAAAAATTTGCCGCCGGCCCACGGGAGGGAACGCGTGCTGCGGGCGGTGGGCGTGGCAGTCCCAGCGGTCGAAGCGTGGTATCTGTGTGGTCGTGATACGTCCGTGACGGAGGCGGCGTGGGTGGACGGGCAGGCGGCTGGGCAGTTGCCGTATACTCGTGCACAGTTAAAATGGCGAGTCTACGGGACGGAGCGACCGACGCTGGTGCATGAAACGCAGCGCGCGGTGCAGGAAGTCTTAAGGTACCAAGGCGACCTGCGTCGGCTGGAGCATGATTTTCCCCACGGCTTTGGGGCGCTCGCGCGTGATTTGCGGAGCTGGCAGCCCGTTGGTCCGGCAAGAGGCGTTTAGGGTTTTGCGCTGGCGCTGAAAAGGGTCTGGCCGGAATGGCGCTAAGTTAGGCACGAAGGGCTATTTTTGAGAGCGGGAGGGCGAGACGACCATTTTATGGCGTGGTTTCGTGAGCAATTGGTACGATTTGGGCCGGCGCTTGCGCGCTCTTGGTTCTGAACGATTGGGTCGGTTTGGCACCTTATCAGCAGCGATGATGCGCAGCAGTTC
>JANNHA010000053.1:0-6398 GCA_031404135.1 Verrucomicrobiota bacterium
CGAAAGCGATCGCCGAGCGTGGCATCGATGCCGGCCTTGGGCTTCCACTCGAAGCCATGGCGGCCGCTGCCTTCGGCACCGAGCTCGATGCTGTCGATCACGTGGCCGCCGGCATTCAGCACTTCGATCTTCACGCTGTCGGCCGCCGAGCCGAGCTCGAAGCCGCCCTGCACCAGGCCGGCGTCGTTGGTGGTGAGGCGGTCGCCGGGCAGGATCACATCGCGGCCGACCAGCGAGGCACCTTGCAGGGCCTGCATCTGCACGAACTGCTGGTTCAGGCCCTGCACCGTGGTGTTGAGTTTGTCGATGCCGTTGACGGTGCTGATCTGCGCCATCTGGCTCGTCACCTGGGCGTTGTCCATCGGGTTCAAGGGGTCCTGGTTGGCCATCTGCGCCACCAGCAGCTTGAGGAAACGGTCCTCGCTGCCGGCATCGTTCTTGGTCTTGACCGGGTTCGCGCTGGCGCCGTTGTTGAGCGCGGCGAAAGCATTGGGGCTGGTGACGGTGCTCATCGTTGCGCCTCGCTTCAGCCTTGGCCGAGTTGCAGCGTCTTCTGCAACAGGGTCTTGGCGGTGTTCATGACTTCGATGTTGTTCTGGTACGAGCGCGAGGCCGAGATCATGTTGACCATCTCCTCGACCGCGTTGACGTTGCTGTAGGTGACGTAACCCTCGGCGTCTGCTCCCGGGTGCTTGGGGTCGTGCACGCGACGCCCGGCGGTCTGGTCCTCGCTGATCGTCGAGACGCGCACGCCGGCGGCCGTCGCATCGTTCGGGTTCGCGCCGAGCGGCGCGGTCTGGAACGTGACCTGGCGCGCCTTGTAGGCCTGGCCGTCGGGGCCGGCGACGGTGTCGGCATTCGCCAGGTTCGACGCCACCACGTTGAGGCGCTGACTTTGCGCGCTGATGGCGCTGCCGGCGACGTCGAAGATGTTGAACATGCTCATCGTGTCTCTCCTGGCTCAGGCGACGGGCCTCATCCCTGGGTGTGGCTGCGCATCGACTCGAGCGTCGTGCGCACGTTGCCGTTGATGAACTGCAGCGTGGCCTGGTAGCGCACCGCGTTGTCGCTGAACGCGGCGCGCTCGTACCCGGCGCGCCCAGCGGTCGCGCCCTACCAAAACGGCTAAGCCATTTCTGAAAATGCTCTACTTCGTCCGCTGAGCGCCGGCGGACTGAGCCGCCGCCACGGCCCGACTCTTGCGCAACGCCTCCAGCGTCGCCGCGTAACTCCTGACACCCTTCGCAATCGATTCAGCGATCTGCTGTCGATATTCGGTGGTTGAGATTTTTTTCGCCTCGGCCGGATGAGATAGAAACCCAGCCTCAATCAACACGCCGGGACAATTTAGCGGCCTCAACACGCCCCAATGGGCGATCTTTTTTCCCCGGTCAAAAGTCTTAAGCGCATCCAGCATCTCATCCTGCATCGCATAACCGAGCACCGTGCTCCAGTGATCGTATTTATTCACCGGATACGGATCCTTCTCACTGTCATCCGTCTTCCGACCCCAGGCATCCGTGGAACGAAGACCGGGAGGCGCAAACGTAAAGATTTCCGTGCCGTGGGTCTTCGTATCGTCTTCCAACGAATTGAAATGAATGCTCAGAAAAAGATCCGCCCGAGCAATATTCGCCATGGCCGCACGAATCGGCAGTTCGATCTTCGTGTCGGTCTCACGCGTCATAATGATCTTGTAACCCTCGGCGCGCAGAATTTTGGCCAACCGCAGCGACACATCAAAGGCCATCGTTTTTTCGAACAGCCCCTGACGCTTGTTTGAAGTCCCGTTGTCCACACCGCCATGGCCCGGATCGATCGTAATCACACGCAGATCAGGAACTGAAACCTGTTGATTTCCGGGCACCAGAACGGGCCCAACAATCCTTTCTAAATCAATCCGGCTGATACAAAAAGCCCGGTTGCCGATCCGACATGGCAAACCTAGCAAAAGCCGACGTCCATTGATTTTCGCTTCCCGTGAATCTACGCCAAGTTCGACCTGCCAGCGGCCATTCTTAAGCAGCAGGCGCTCGTTTTTTTTCAACCACTCGCTCTTCAAACCCGCCCGCCGCTGCAATTCCGAAACCGGCACGTATTCAACGCCATCGATTTTAACGTTCGTGCTGGAAGCCCCCGCCCGCGTCGGCTGATAGCGCATGGGCGAATGAACCGACTGGCCCCAGGCCGAAGCGGTGGCCGAGGCCACCAGGCCCGCAAAAAAACTGAAAACAAAAAGCCTCTTCGTTGTTATGCGCACGCAGGTCGGTCCGACTGAAGTTGATTAGGACGACGCAATGATGCGTTAATCCTCATCGTCGTCACCCGACGAAGGCTCATCCTTGATGTCCTCGTCCTGACCATGCACATGTAGCTTCGGCTTGCGCTTGTTCGGCGGCAGCGGCGTGAGCATGACGTTGATCTGTTTGCCCAAAAGCTTCGGTTCGTTATCGGGATGGCCCATGGTCACCAGTTCGGCAAGCGCACGGTTGATCACACCAAAACCGATTTCCGTGTGCGCCATTTCGCGACCGCGAAACTTAAGGCGAAGTTTCACCTTATTACCATGATCGAGAAACTGCTCGGCGTGCCGGAGCTTGGTGAAGAAATCGTTCTCCGCGATACGTGCGCTGAACTCGATCTCCTTGATCTTGCTCGCCGTGGCTTTCACGTGCGAATGCTTCTTCTGCTCCTCGTACACGTACTTGCCGAAATCCATGATGCGGCAAACGGGAGGAACCGCATTCGGCGCCACTTCGACCAGATCGAGACCGTATTGAACAGCGAGCTGAAGCGCTTTTTCCGTGGCCAAAATACCGAGTTGCGTACCTTCGGGGCTGATCACGCGAATCTGCGGGACCTTGATGCGATGATTGCGGCGGATGCTCGCGAAAGGGTCGTTGTTAGTACGACGCTGATACTGACCGGGGCGAGAACTGCCACCGGAGGAAGGGAACGAATTAGCCATCAATAATTAGGTTGCTTGTGATCGGTCGGCGAAACTTTTTCACAGGAACGACGACGCTGACAACACCTATTTCGCACTGAATCAACCGTACCATCGGAATAAACGCTGCGCATCCAACTGACCCAGCGGCCTCAAATACTAAAACTTTCTCCACAGGAACAGCTGGCTTTGGCGTTCGGATTAGAGAACTTAAACCCGCCGCCCACCATCGCGCTGGAGTAGTCTAAGACCGTGCCTTTCAAATATAAAGCCGTCTTCGGATCCACCAACACCGGCACCGCCCCCGTGCGCACAAGAATATCGCCCCGCTTCGCCTCAGCCATGAAACGCAGCTTGTAACTGAGCCCGTTGCACCCGCCACCCGTGATCGCAATGCGAAGAAATTCACCGCTTCGCTCACGAGCGATGAGCGCGCGCACCTTTTCACCCGCCGGAGCCGTCAGGCGCACGAGATTCTCATTGCCCTCGCGCACACCTTCCTGAATCGGGGCACTTGCGGGCAAATTAGCGATGGGCGTTGGATTAGCTTCGGTCAAAGACATCGCGCCCACTATCACCCGGAACGCAGTTTAATCAAGCGACGCGCCACAGTCACCGCGTTCGCAAAACTCTGCCCGCTCGCAACTCCCTTGCCCGCGATGCCAAACGCCGTGCCGTGATCCGGGCTCGTGCGCACATGGCGCAACCCGAGTGTGACGTTCACCGCTTCGTCGAAATCAATCGTCTTCAAAGGCGCCAGCCCCTGATCGTGATAAAGCGCCACGATCACATCGAACTCGCCCTTCAACGACCGCCCGAAAATCGTATCCGAAGGCTCACTACGCGAAAGCCCCGCAAACGTTTTTCGCAAGCGATCCAGCGCCGGATCAAGGATATCGCGCTCCTCCGTGCCCAACATCCCGCCCTCGCCCGCATGCGGATTCAACCCGCACACGCCGATGCGCGGCGACGCCACACCCTCGGCCCGCGCCAACTCATCGGCCGCACGCACCGCGCGCGCGACATTTAACTCCGTCAAATGATTCGGCACCTCACGCAGCGGGATATGCCACGTCAGCAGAACCACGCGCAACCGCCCGCCACAAAACGCCATCGTCGGCTCCCCGCCCCAGCGATCCGCAAAAAACTCCGTTTGCCCGGGAAACGCATAACCCGCCTTCTGCAGCCAGCTCTTGCTCACCGGCCCGGTGACCACGCCGGAAAATTCCCCGCTCAGCGTTCCCGCCGCCGCCCGCTCCATCGCCGCCAGTGCCACACGCGCGCCCTCAACCGACGGCGAACCCGTCACGGCCTTGAAATTTTCGTCTCCGACCGGCACCGCCCGAGCGCCGTGCAACGCCAACCTACCGACCCAACTCGCAGGCCCAACCACCGCCACCTCCCGCGCCGCGTCACGATGCTCTGACAGCCACGTGGCAATAATTTCCGGCCCAACCCCGGACGGATCGCCGCAGGTAAGAGCGAGGTGTGTACTCATATGTTCGCAAGAAAAGCATTGCCCGCACGCAAGGCAACGACTCATCCGTCGCCAATGGCTCGCGCGATAATGCGGCCACGGGAACGTAGAAAGCGCCACCCAACGCCGCCCTTCGCTTCCTCCCAGCGCCTGCCAGCTTCGGCGTCCCGCCCAAACCTTCCGAACCATGTCCGGCGAGACGGTAAGCGCCCGGCCGGGGGCCTCCTAGGCGATGGAGGTTAATTCGGGTAATCTGCGGTGATGACAACGATCACCACTGAGTTGATGGACAAGCATACGAAACGCGATCAGCAGGGCCGACGGATCACCCCGGCGGCACGCCGTGCGGAGTTGGTCAATAGCTACCGTGTGAGCGGTCTGACGATGGTGCAGTTTGCCCGGCGCGAGGGGATCAATCGCCTGACGCTGGCGAAGTGGGTCTATTTACACGACCGACGCAACGAGACGAAACCGGTGCGCTTTGCCGAGGTGAAGATGGGGCTGCCGCCTCCGCCACGCTGGGCCTTCGAATTGACTCTGCCCAACGGTTGGGTCGTGCGTGCGGCCGATGCGGCAGCGGTGGCGCAGTTGCTCAGCGTGACAACGGGGAACTAAGCCGATGCTCAACTTCGCTCCGACGCAGCGTATCTATCTGGCAATCGAACCGGTCGATATGTGTAAACACTTTGACGGCCTGTGGGCCCTGGCCTCGCAAAAACTTCAGGAGGATCCGTTCAGCGGCTCGCTGTTTGTCTTCACCAACAAGACCCGCGACCGCCTGAAAATCCTCTTTTGGGATGGTTCTGGCGTGTGGGTATTGACAAAGCGTCTGGAGAAAGGCCGCTTCAGTTGGCCTCTGACAAACGGTTCGTCCAAGCTCAACCTGGAGCCCGCCGCACTGACCATGTTGCTGGCGGGCATCGATCTAAAAAATGGCTGCAAAAAAGCATGGTATGAGCAATAAAATGCTTGACGCCAACAAGTTATGATATATTTTTCATGATAAATATAACCCATGCCTCCCGACGAAGAACTTTACGCCGAGAACCTCCGCTTGAAGGCGGAGCTGGCGAACTTGCAGGCGCAGGTGGCATGGTTGCGCCGGCAGATGTTCGGGGCGCGCAGCGAAAAGATCGTCATCGACTCGTCCACGCAGGCGAAACTCGGCCTGCCCGAGACGCCCACAACTGAGCCCAAGGTCCAAGCCGTCACCTACGAACGCCGCACGCCCTCCGCAGAAAAGCGCCCGATGCCGGCCGAGGTTTTTGCGAATCTGCCCGTCGCCGAGACAATCGAAATCGTTCCTGATGCGGTGAAGGCGCAGCCCGAACTTTTTGAAAAGATCTCCGAAGAAAAAACCTTCGAAGTGGAACTGATCGGCCCGCGCCTGGTGAAGCGCGACGCAGCGCGGTAGCGCGAAGAAGGCGTAGCCCGGAGCGAAGCGGAGGGTGAGCGGAGCGGGTGCCCTCAGGGCAGCGAGGCGAACAAATCGTACGCCCTAAGTTTCGTGAAATTGCAAATCGTGAACAGCCTCCGGTGATCGCGCCCGCGCCAGCCCGGCCGGTGGCAGGTGGTTATGCCTCGGCCAGCCTGCTCGCGTACATCGTCATCTCCAAATACCAGCACCACCTGCCGCTTTACCGGCTGGAGTCGATGTCCGCGCAGTGGGGCGCACAACTGAGCCGCCAAAGCATGGCCGATTGGGTGCGGATCACCTCCGACTGGGCCGAACCGATCTATAAACTCATGCTCTCGGAACTGCTCCGGGAAAAATACGTCCAATGCGACGAAACCCCGGTGAAGTTTATCGATCCCGATAACCCTAAATCCCGCAGTTGAGGATCAAGGGATTGGTTGGGGGAGCCAGTGATCGGGGCCGAGGGGGTTATTCCAGCACAGGTAACGTTCGAATCGCTGTTGCAGGTCCAACTGCGGCGCAATTGAACTGAGCCAGCGTTCAAGTCTTGCATAGCA
>JANNHA010000054.1:0-4897 GCA_031404135.1 Verrucomicrobiota bacterium
TCAGCGTAAACCGGTCGGTTTGTGCTAATATAACGAATCGATTGAGTTCTTCCATTTGGGTTATTTTGTTCCAGGGCATCGTGCCCTTATGTGTAACCCATCACCCCGGATTAAGTGTAACCTATCTCGCCGGATCATACCGCCCCTTTATGTTGGCCCTTATGTTGGCCACTTATGTTGGCCTTTTAACGCTATCGCCTCATGAAAATTATTGTTTTTGTTTCAACGATTTTGCTCGCTGCTTGCAGCGTCCATTCAGTGGGTCTGGCTAACGAAATGACGAAACCTATGGATACCGGCCAAGAAACGAAGGAAGGTGATGCAGTCCTTCCTAATACGGATCACTACCGTGCGTTGATTGGAGACACTATCGAGCATCAGGGTGCCGGAATTATTTTGCCGAGCGTTCGTGCCCGACTTATTGAAGAGCTAAAGCGACCGATCGCAGTCGGCGGCAAATCAGGACACTATCCGCCTTCTGCTGCTGATCTGGCGGCAGGATGGGAGGTTTTTGTGAAAGACTCCTCTGTGAAGGCAGTTGTTGAATACACCGAAGGAGAGATTGCTCGCGGAGAGGCGAGGCAGATTGTAGTGCAGGTGTTGATGCGCGAAGGGGATCAAGCGGCGGCTGTTTTCTCGTTAACTATCACGCGTGTTGGCCCTCCAACCTCGAAGAGTGATTTGGAACGGCTTAAGTTAAACGATGCGAAGTTGAAAGAAGCAGGCCTCAAATAGGCCAATCTAAGGGCCAATTTTAAGGGGTCGTGTTTTGTAGTTTATAGTTGGCAACGTCGTTCAACGATCCACGTAGCTGTTACCGACACTTTTCTGATCACAAGACCTGCCAAATTGCCGCGCTGTGGTCGCATCTGTGACGGGAGTAAGTGGATGCGCTGACTTGAGGTTGCGCCACATACGATGAGAGCGTGGGTTTTTAGCGCGGCCGATTTCCCGTCGTACGCGTTCTGGCCGGAAGGGTCGTATGATTTTGCGCCGAACTGTGGTCGTAGGTGCGTTTTCGGGCACTGCTTTACGATGAGAGCGCGGCAATTTGGTCGGACCACGCTTTCGTCGTACGCATTTCGTCCACGGCCGTCGTACGGTTTTGAGCCGCGTTGCCATCGTACGCCTACGACGGCAGCGGCCGATTTGTCGCTAAACGCTGGATTTGGTTACAACGCGGCGATTGTCTTCATGGCGTCATGGAATGAGAGGCCGAGTACCTGCACGAAGAAGTCGATGGTGTTGCCCGCCCAATCGCGTTCGGGCCAGCGCCAGTAGCTGTCTTTGACGATGAGACCGGGGAAGGCGGTTACGGCAAAGTTCTCGGCGGGCAACTCGACGAGCACCCAGCATCGCTTTGCGATCAGCGGGGCGAGTTGGGCTTTCCTGGTGTCGCGGATTTGCTCACGCGACCAGAGTAGAAAACTGGCGGAGAGGGAGGGATTCGAACCCCCGGAACCTTGCGGTTCACGCGCTTTCCAAGCGCGCGCATTCGACCACTCTGCCACCTCTCCAAGGTGTTCGACCGGTCTTTGCCAACAAGACCTGTCTAAAGGGCGAAGGGGCGAAATAAGGCGTTCCCTTGTTGCGGGGTCAACGGAAAATCTCACCGGAGTTCTTTCGGTCAAAAAATGCTATGGCCTGGGCGAGGGAGCTGCGTCGTGAGCGGACGGTCTGCCGAGCACTAGAATTTCACTGGTAGCGTCAGTTCCTGGGAGCAAAATTTCCCATTTTCAACCGCCGGCAAAAACAGCCACTTACTTAGGTCCGCGCGCAATTGCTGTTCGTAGATAGCGGGCAGGGCAGGTTCAGCAACAAACGAATCCACGAGGCCCTTTTCATTGACCTGAATGCGGACTTGGATCGTTGGAACGTCGAGCCCGTGATATCGATTGCCGTCGATGCTACTAAGATAAAGTTTTGCGGGTAGTGGCTGGGTCGCCCCAGCGAGTAACTGCTCGCGCATGGCGAGGCGGTGACGGACCAAAAGGTAGTTGGGCGAGGTCGGTTCTATTTGCTTAAGCAGGGCGCGTAGATCTGCCAAAGGCTTTTCTGCTCCTTGGTATTTGCCGTCCCGATACGAGTGAAAAAGGATGTCGCCGTTGCGGTTGATGACTGCGATGCAAGGGATGCCGTTGCCCTTCCATTTGTCGATGATGTCGATGCCGGAGCTGTATTTGAGAATAAGCCACGGCATGCCGACCTCGTTGACATAGCCAATTTGTTCTTGGCGGCTGTTGTCCGAGCTTCTGAAGAGGACTTCGATTTTATCAGCGATTCCGGGGACTTCTTTCAGGGATTTGTAGGTTTTAATCAGTTTTGGGGTGACTTTCCGGCAAGGGCCGCACCAGTGAGCCGAAAAATAGATCACGTAGAACTCGGGCTCAGCGCGATTTCCCGGGGCAAAGCTGACCAGCTTGCCGTCCTTGAGGGTTTCCAATTTGCTCTTCAGCTCTTTTGCGACGGGCGACGCGGATTCAGCCCAGAGTTTTCCCTTGGGCTGTGCGGCGAGATAACGGGCAACCTGGTCCAGACTGGCGTCGTCGAGAGAATCGAGCGTGACCAGGTGCAGGCTCTTTTTTCCCACGATGTGTGCTATCGGACCGTAGACACCGGAGAGTTTGCCTTCGACCGTCTTGCCCTTGAGGTTCCATTGCTCGGCACGAGCCGATTGGGTGTTCGCAATGAGCGAAGAGAGGAGTGTCGCGATGCAAAAGCTGAGGCGAAGGCAGCGAAATCTTTTCACGGGCGGTGGATAAAGGGAGGAGGGTGCGGCCAGAGTAGTTATCAGTCGGTCCCGTCGTCTTTTGGTTTCAGCAGAAGTTTCTCTCATTACGCCGTCAAGCTGCATCCGCTGGTTAGCCCTCTGCCACTCGTAGAAATATCCGTGTGTTGACGAAAAAGTTGGCGAAAAGCTCCTTGCGCGACCTTCCTTGCCTGCTACGTTGCCCGCTTATCGCGACTCTAAACCGACCACCTGCATCCATGGTTTCAGCCCACACCACCGAGCTCGGCTATAATAGCAAAATCGAAGGCGAGGTCATCGTCTCTCGCGCCGACGCGGTCATTAACTGGATCCGAACCAACTCGGTCTGGCCAATGCCGATGGGCCTCGCGTGTTGTGCGATCGAGCTCATGGCCGTGGGCAATGGCCGCTTCGATATCTCGCGCTTCGGTGCCGAGGTCATGCGTTTTTCTCCGCGCCAAGCCGACTGCATGATCGTCGCCGGCACCGTCACTTACAAAATGGCTGCGCAGGTTCGCCGCATTTATGATCAGATGATGTCGCCCAAATGGGTCATCGCCATGGGCGCGTGCGCCAGCTCCGGCGGCATGTACCGCAGCTACGCGACGCTCCAAGGCGTGGACCGCATCCTCCCCGTTGACGTCTATATTAGCGGCTGCCCGCCACGTCCCGAGGCGATTCTCGACGCGCTCATCAAGCTCCAGGGCAAAATCAAAACCGAGCGCTCCGCCTCTAACCTTTTCAAAGAAACCTGATCGCTCGCGCCGCAACGCGCTCCACGCTTCCCGACTTCCGCATCACGAACCACGACATGACTGCTCCCGCTGCAGCCAAGACTGCTCTCAAGGAAAAATTTCCGCAAGTGACCGACCGCCCCAGCGCGGATCACGATGCGGTCAACGTGCCCGTGGGCGAGGTCGTCGCTGCGTTGAGATTCCTGCGCGACGAACACGCGTTCGATCTGCTCATGGATCTGACGGCGATCGACTGGGCTGAAGGAGCCTCGCCGCGCTTCACGGTCGTCTACCATCTCTTCTCGTCGTTGAATCTTGGATACATCCGCGTCGCCACGGACTGCGCGAGCAACGATGAGCCGACCGCGCCAAGCGTCGTCGATCTCTGGCCCGCCGCCAACTGGCACGAACGCGAATGCTACGATCTGCTCGGCGTGAAATTCACCGCGCATCCCGACCTCCGCCGTATCCTGATGTGGGAGGGTTATCCGTATCACCCGTTGCGTAAAGACTTCCCACTCGCCGGCATCGAAGTCCCGCTGCCCGACGAAGAGATTAGCGCTGCCACTGGCACCGCGGTCATCGCCGCTCCCATGATGGGCGGCCCGTTCGTCGCTTCGCCCGGTGAAATAAACCTCACTGAAGCCGAACCACGCGCCAAGGACGAAAGCTGGAGCGACCGCGATGCGCGCCCCGACCAGACGGCACTCAAGCAACTCAAGAGCTAACGCGACCATGGCCACCGAACTTTCCATTTCCGACAGCGCCGCGAAAGCCGCCGAAGCCGAACACGAATACGGCTCCGAAAAGATGGATCTCTCGATGGGGCCATCGCATCCATCCACCCACGGCGTGCTCCGACTCCAGCTCCAGATCGACGGCGAAATCGTCACCCGGTGCGACCCGGTCGTCGGCTACCTGCACCGTGGCGATGAAAAGATCGCCGAGAACATGACCTATAACCAGTTCGTGCCCTACACGGACCGGTTGGACTATCTCGCCCCGCTGGCCAACAACATGGCCTATGCCATCGCGGTCGAAAAACTCGCGCACCTCGAAGTGCCGGCGCGCTGCCAGGCGATCCGCGTCATCACCGCGGAGATGGCCCGCGTGTCCTCCCACCTGATGGGCCTCGGCGCCTATGGCATCGATGTCGGCGCGTGGTCGGTGTTCATGTATTGCTTCGAGGAGCGGGAGAAACTCTACAAGCTCTTTGAGGAGCTGACCGGCGCGCGCTTCACCACCAGCTACGGCCGCATCGGCGGTCTGCAGCGCGATGTGCCCGAGGGCTGGACGCAAAAGGTGGACGCGTTCTGCGACCAGTTCCTGCCGATCCTCGAGGAGATCCTCGGCCTGCTCACGCGGAACAAGATCTTCCTCGACCGCACGGTCGGCATCGGCGTCATCTCGAAGG
>JANNHA010000055.1:0-4502 GCA_031404135.1 Verrucomicrobiota bacterium
GAACGCTGGCTCAGTTCAATTGCGCCGCAGTTGGACCTGCAACAGCGATTCGAACGTTACCTGTGCTGGAATAACCCCCTCGGCCCCGATCACTGGCTCCCCCAACCAATCCCTTGATCCTCAACTGCGGGATTTAGGATAATACCAACAGCCCCAAGCTTCCAGACTTTGAACAGAAGATAACCAAGAGAACGAAGGCCTGCTAGTGCTTCCTGAATTTCTTCGTTACCTTCGTTTTCTTCTGTAAAATTCCGAAAATTCAGACCAACCACGATCAACTTCGGTATAAAAGCATAGGGTCGTGGGTATAATACCACCGGACGTGCGGTTCACGCGTCCGGCGGTTCCTAAATGGTGGGTCTGGCCAGGGCGACCATCAGATTTTCAGATTTTCTCTTCATGTTCACGGTCAAGCAGGTGCGCCCTGCCGGGCGCACCACAAAAAAACCCTCCATTTTGGTGGAGGGTTCGCAACTGATTTTAGTTTTCCAACGACTTACTTTTTAACCTCGGTTTTCGGCTCAACCGGAGCGGCCGGAGCAGCGGGAGCCGGGGCGTTGATGTCGAGCAGTTCGACTTCGAAGATCAGCGTGGCATTCGGCGGAATGCCTTGATTGCCCTCTTCGCCATAACCCAGCTTCGAAGGCACATAGAGCTTAATCTTGCCGCCCTTATTGACCTTCTGGATGCCTTCGGTCCAGCCCGCGATAACGCCGGTCAGCAAAAACTCAATGGGCTCGCCACCGACGTTGCTGTCGAACTTGTTACCATTTAAGAGCGTACCTGTGTAGAATACTTTAACCTTGTCCGTAGCTTTCGGGAAATCGCCTGTGCCTGCCTTGAGGATTTCATAGCCGAGGCCGCTCGGGAGAATCGTCACGGCCTTGTTGGCCTTCAAATCGGTAAAGTATTTTTCGCCTTCGACCTTGCCCGCTTCCTTCAGCTTGGCGACGTACATCATCTGCTTCGTCTGCATGAACTTGCTGATCTCGGGCCCGATCTTTTCGAGTTCGCACGGCGCTTCTTTGCCGGCGGAAGCGGTATAGATGCCCTTTACGAGCTGATCAACCTGCTCCTTGGAGAAACCGAGTTCGCCAAAACCGTTTTGCTTGCCGAGGAACCAGCCGAGGGTTTCGAGAATCTGCGCTTCGCTATAGGCGGGCGCGGCAGGAGTCGCGGGTGCGACGGCAGCGGGCGTGGCGGGTTTAACGTCTTGAGCGCTAAGAGCGGCAACGGTGCCGAGGGCGATCAACAACGATGCAGTGAGGGTGTTTTTTAGTTTCATGCTTATATAGGAGAGGTGTATGGAACCGACGGCGGGCAATTTGTGCCGTAAAACCTTCGTCGATGCCGCAGCAAAGGCCCGAAAGCAAAACTTTTCCGCAACGGTTTCCGCAATCGTTGCGCGCGTCTTCGACGCGCCTTTCGACACGTTCCATCTGCGGTTCAAGCCACGCGCCGCCACCCCTTGCCTGTTTCGTGGTCAAAACCTCCATGTTTCGCCGCACCGCCATCCTCCTGCTCGGTTTCACTTGCTCCGCCCTGGCCGAACCAACGCCCGCCAACAAAACCGATGACCCGGCACCACCCGCCACCGCCCAAGCCGCGCCAAAACCACCCGCCGAGCCGCCACTCGCGACCGATGCGCTCTTCGACCTCGGCAAATCGCTGTTCGACGAATACGCGCCCGCCGAGATCAAAGACCAGTTCGCGTTCCCCTCAAAAGAACAGTGGGACGCCTTTGCCGCCAAACTCCAGCACGCGCTCGATGGCGATTCGTTCGAAGAACTCGCCGCTTTCGAACCCGAGGCCCGCGCCGCACTCCTCGCTCTTCGCGCTTTTCCCGAGTACACCGACTACGCGAACTGGCTCGAAGCCCGTCTCGAACTGATCGCCGTCGCCAAACAGATTACACAGGCACCGCTTCCTCCGCGGCCCGGCCAGCCAAAGCCACCCAGCCCGCGCGCCGATCTGCCGCAATACGAACTTTGGTTGCAACGTCTCCGCGCATTTCCCCTTCCCGCCAACGCCGCGAAACTCATGCCGCTCCTCATCGAGCAATTCGTCGCCGAAACCGCTCCGCGCGAACTTGTCTGGCTGGCCGAGGTCGAATCCACCTTCAACCCCAACGCCCGCAGTCCGGCCGGAGCCTGCGGACTGTTTCAGTTGATGCCCGTCACGGCCAAAGGCCTCGGCCTGAGCACCTGGATGCCCGATGACCGCACCGATCCAAAGAAAAGCGCCAACGCCGCCGCGCGCCTGCTCAACCGGTTGTATTCACGTTTTGGCGACTGGCCTCTCGCGCTCGCCGCCTACAACGCCGGCGAAGGCCGCGTCAGCCGCGCGCTCACCGCGCGCAAAGCCAAAACCTTCGCTGAAATCGCCCCCGCGCTCGCGGTCGAGACGCGCCTCTACGTTCCCAAAGTACTCGCGACCATCGCCCACCGCACCGGCGTGACGCCCGAAAAACTTGGCGTGGCCCGCTGAGTTCGGCAATAGAGTCGTTGGAGATCCTTCCAGGCGATCTCCAACGTGATTTTGCGAGCAAGCGCGCTTCTCTAAAACGTGAACGCTTAGCTCAGGCGGCCAGATACGGCAGCGTTTTAGCCAATGTTGCGACGGCGTCTTTGCCGTCGATCAACTCGCCAATGGAGTCCCAACGGCCGTTGATCAAGGCATCGCGTGCGCTTTCACGTTGCGTGGTCTTGATGGTTTGGCCACCGAAACGCACCTCCTGCGCAGCGACATCGAGGACAACTTCCAGCTGCGGATTCGCCTCCACGGCGGCGGCGATTTTGGCGATGTCTTCACGGCTGGCGCACAGGCAAGGCATGCCAAGCGTCGTCGAGTTGCCAAAGAAAATCTCAGCGTAATTCTCAGCGATGACCGCGCGGAAACCATATTTCTGTATCGCTTGCGGCGCATGTTCGCGGGAGGAACCGCAACCAAAATTGGCGCCGGACAGGAGAATCGTCGCGCCAGCGAAACGCGACTCGTTGAGCGGATGCGGTTTGTTGGAACCGTCTTCGTTTTTGCGGACGTCGTAGAAGAGGAATTCGCCGAGTCCGTCGAACGAGACGCACTTCATGAAGCGCGCCGGGATGATGCGGTCGGTGTCGATATCGTTGCCTGGAACGCAGACAGCGCGGCCGGAAACTTGGGTGATTTTTGCGAGAGCCATGTTTTTGTAAAGGAGTGAGGAGCGAGGAGTGGGTAGTGAGTAATTTTTAGAAGGTAGCGAGTAGTTTGGAAGCGGCGGCAAGCATCATGCTCGCTACGCGCTACTCACTACTTGTTACGGGGATTTCAGTTCACAGCGAAGACTTCGCGGACGTCGCTGACCGTGCCGGTGATGGCGGCGGCGGCGACCATGAGCGGACTCATGAGGATGGTTCGGCCAGTCGGGCTGCCTTGGCGGCCTTTGAAGTTTCGGTTCGAGGAACTGGCGGAGACTTGATCGCCAACAAGTTTGTCGGAATTCATCGCCAGACACATCGAGCAACCCGCTTCACGCCACTCAAAACCGGCCTCGCTGAGCACCTTGTCGATGCCGAGCTTGGCGCATTGGAGTGCGACGATTTGCGAGCCGGGGACGGCGATGGCCTTGATGCCGGCGGCGACTTTGCGACCTTTCATGTACTTCGCGACTTCCTGGAAATCGCTCAGGCGGCCGTTCGTGCACGAGCCGAGAAAAGCGACATCGATCTTGGTTCCTTTGATTGGTGCGCCGGGCTTGAACTTCATATAGGCGAGCGCTTCTTCGATTGAGGATTTCTCGTCGACGCTCGTGGCCTTTGCCGGATCAGGGATGAATTCGTTGACCGAAAGGCCCTGGCCGGGATTGATGCCCCAAGTCACTGTGGGCTCGATCATGGCGGCGTCGATTTTGACCACGTCATCGTAATGGCAGCCGGCATCGCTCGCGAAAGATTTCCATCGCGTCACTGCCGCGTCCCAGTCTGCGCCCTTCGGCGAGTACGGACGGCCTTGGAGATAATCAAAGGTTGTTTGGTCAGGATTGACGTAACCGACGCGCGCGCCGCCCTCGATGGACATGTTACACACGGTCATGCGCTCCTCCATCGACATGCGGTCGAAGAGTTCGCCCGCATATTCGTAGGCGAAGCCCGTGCCGCCGTTCACGCCGAGCGTGCGGATGATGTGGAGGATGACGTCCTTGGCGCGCCCCGTTCAATCTGCGTCAGTACGCGCTCGGTGCGCCCCGGTAACGTGATCAGAATCTGCAAGATTTTCCCGGCTTCGTCGAGCCAGGTGCGCCAGTTGGATGTTCCTTCTTCGCTGACAAGTTTGGTGGCATACGGTGCCACCTCGCCCCAGACGTTGAAGTGCGGGTCGAGCCCGCTGCACATGCCCGAAAGGATGGCGAGTGTGCGCCCCAAAAAGAGCAAATCTTGTGGCAGTTGAAAGGGCATACTGTAGACCAGTTCACGAAACTGAATGCCAAATTTCATGATTTCGGCGTGGTCAATGTTGCGCAGCTC
>JANNHA010000056.1:0-8270 GCA_031404135.1 Verrucomicrobiota bacterium
AATCTGGCCGCTCCGGGGCGGTGCGGTTTGTAAAAACTTCCGAGGGTTGGGCGCGACCGCTGGGCGCGCCGGTATCGAGGCGCGGCGCGCCCAGCGGCCGCGCCCTACCAAAAACAGCCAAAGATCTCCGGAATCCATTTAGGACGAGCGGGCGCGTGCGGTTTCTTCGGCGGGGACGTCGTTGCCGGCGTCGCGTCGTTTTTCGAGTTTCTCACGGATTTTTCTAGCGCTTGGTTCGCCATTCACCTCGGCTTGCTGGGCGAAGCGGATGGCTTCGTCGATCGACGGTGAACCTGGCACGCGGTTATAGGTGGTGCCAGCTAGGAAGATGAGCGCGGCTAGTTGATTTCCCTCGGCAGCCTTGCGCATGAGCTGGAGGGCTTTGGCCTGGTCTTGTTCGACGTATTTGCCGAAGTAGAAGAGTTGTCCGAGTCGGAAGTTCGCTTCGACCGACTCGTTCGCGGCCTGTTTGAGGGTGGCGACGCCGTCTTGGGTTTTGCCTAGTTCGATTTGGGACAGGCCATGTCGGCAAAGGGCGTCACCGTTGTTGAGTTCGATCGCTTTGGCTAGATACTTTTGGGCTTTAGCTGGATTTGCGTTCACGCCGAGACCGTCGGCGTAGCAACGGCTGAGGCGTTCATAGGCGAAACCGGATAGCCCTTGGTTGTAGCTATCAGTTAGATTATTTAAAAGTTTCACGGCATGGGCGTATTCTTTTTTTAGGAGAAAAAGGTCGACCATGGTGGCCATGGCAACGACGCCTCTTTTTTTTGCGAGCATGTTGATCCAGAAGAGTGCGCGGTCGAAATCAACCGTCCCGGTTTTGCCGGTGACATAAAAATCGATCAGGCGGCTTAGTGATGGTTCGTGTCCCTCCAGCGCGGCGAGACGATAGTGATAGGAGGCTTCTGAATACGTGACGGGTACGCCCTGACCCTCTTCGTGCATCTTGCCGAGTTCGTAGTGCATCTCGGGCATGCCCCATTCTGCGGCTTGTTCGTAGTAGCGGTAGGTTTTACGCAGGTCCCGATCAACCAGCTGACCTTCATAATAGAGTTTGCCCAGGTTTTTGGCGGAAAGTGCAAATTTGAGCCGAACCGCCGCTTCGTAGTATTCGAACATTTTGGCCTTATCTTGATCGCCGTTGAAGTTGGTGCCTTCGCGGGCGCGTCCTTCGTAAATGACGGCGAGGTTGTTGTTGGCTTGGGTGCTCTCTGGGTCAATTTCGAGGCAGCGAAGATAGAGGTTTTCGACCTCATTTGTCGTATCCAAAAAGACTCGAATATTGCTGAGCATGTAGGCGTAAACGCCCATGGATACGGAGTCGCCTGCGTCACTGCCCTTTTTGAAGCATTCGAGCGCGGCTTTTTGGCCTTCGTTCTGACGTTCGCCGAATAGCCACGGAGCTGATCGATGGGCTTCTCCGAGCGCACCCCAGGAGGGGCCATGGTTTGCTTTAGTGGCCTTCTTGAACCAGCCGATCGCAGCTTTGGCGTCGGGTTTTTCGTCCCAGCCGTCGCGATAACGTAACCCGAGGGTGTATTGGGCTTGTGGGTCTTTTTTATCCTTGGCCCAGGTTTCAATCAGTTTGATGCGTTGTTCCCAGGTGAGAATGGAGGCCGGGCATTGGCCGATGCTGCCGAGGTAACAGATGAATTCGGCACCCTTGTGCTTTTTGAAGAGGGCGCTTGCCTTGTCGGTATCTTTTGGTGTTCCGATGCCGTTGAAATGGCAGATGGCGAGGTTGGCGATGGCGAGGTGATGCCAGTTTTTTCCGCCGGTGCCGGCGCGTTCGAACCAGGTAAAAGCTTTTTCGAGGTCAGGTTTTCCGAGTTCGTTTCCCGAGTAGAGAAACGCAAGTTTGAGCATCGCCCAGAGGTTTCCACTTTCGGCCGCGAGTTCGAACCATTTGACGGCTTCCGTTGGGTTGTAGTCCTTGGATTTTTTGTCGGTGAAGAGATTGGCGATTTGGAACTGGGTGTTGGTTTGGATTTTTTCGCCTTCAGCAGTGACTGAGTCTTCGAGGTCGGCGGTGGCAAAATCGTCGACGACCTTCAAGGTGGCGTAGTTGTGGATCATGCGGACACCTGCGCGGACGGTGAGCTTGCGGCTGGTGGCGAGCATGTCGTTGGCTTTGGTCATATCGCGTGGTGTGCCTTGGCCGAAAGCGTAATTGAGCGCGGCTTGCACGGCGGCAGGATAGATGCCGGAGCGGCCGTCGATGCCGGCGGTCGCGGCTTGGATGAAATGTTTTTGAGCGAGTTCCTCCTTCTTGTCGGCGGAGGCGATCATGCCAAGCAGGTAGTGGGCGGAGGCCTGACAATCGCCGATAGGATCGCGGTCAAGGCCGCCCGCGACGGTGGCGCTCGTGGCTGATTTTTTGGCGGCTTCGGCTAGGTAGTCCTCGGGCGGAGTGGGGCGCGAGTAGTCGGCTTTTTCGTCGAGCGCAGCGGTGAGCCACTCGGCTGCTTTTTCCCGGTTTTTGCGGGTTCCTGTGCCGGAGTAGAGGCATTGACCTAGGCTGACTTGGGCGAAGGCGTTGCCGCGTTCGGCCGAGAGCCGGTAGAGGTTGGCGGCCTTGCGTTGGTCTTTCGGGAAACCGTTCTGCCCGGTCATCAGGCATTCGGCGAGGAGGGTTTGCGCGTGCGGGTATTCGAGGTCGGCGGCGGCCTGGAGAGCGTCGCGACCTTTGGCGAGTTCGGCGGGATCTTTGCGTTCGAGGAGGGTGAGGGCCTGCCAGAATTTGTCGGCTCCGAGGTTGGTTTTAGCCGGTGTGGTTGACGTGTCGGGGGCCTCGTCGTCGGCGTCGGCCGCTGGTTTAGCGGTGGTGGGTTGAACCGGTTTGGCGTTGGTCGGTAGTTCATGTTTTTCCGCAGCCGGAGCGGCGGACAGGGAGGCACTCGCGATCAGCAATGAGAGTAAGAGGAGGCGGGTTGGCTGAAGCATGGGAAAGAGTGAGGTGTTTAGGGGTGCTTTTCGAGGGAAGGAGTTTCGAGAGTGTCGGCCCAGGTGGTAGCAAGGCGGAGGCTTTCGCGGAGTTGCACGTCGAGGGCAGGCCGGTGACGGCGGAGTTCGGCGTCGATTTCCGTCATGCGCAGGAGCATCGCTTCCAGGCCTTTCCGGGTGGCAACAAGATCGGCAGTTGCGGGTTCGGGCGGAGCGAAGCACTTTAAAATGTTCGGTTCGGTGCGCTCTTCGAGCAGGGCGAGCGTCTGGAGGATTGGTTTCAATTCCGCTGCGGTCATGGGCAGTCCGGAGCCCGAGGTATAGGCGGCGGCCAGTGGTTCGCTATCGCCGAAGAAGCGGTTGAAATCGAATTGATCGAGCCAGATTCGTCGGAGGTTTCCCTTTTCAGTTTTGAAGATGAAGGCGTTTTGTCCGATGCGATTCAGGCTGGCTCCGCTGGCGGCAGTCGTGAGCGAGGTTAGACGGGCGCGGTGCGCTTCGATGGCGTCTTTGACGGAGGCGATTTCAATTGTTTCGGTGGCGTAGCCGAACTCGCCCGCAAGTTTACGGCGCTCTGAACGCAGGGCCGCCATTTTGATTTCGATGTCGGCATGTTCGGCGCGACGCTTGCTCAACTGCAGGGCGTGGCTGCGGTCGTTCATGAGGTTGTCGTAGAACTTTTCCTCACGTTGCCAGAGGGACCATTCGGGGAGTTTGGCGATGTTGTTTTCCGTTTGCTGGCGCAGTTGGTTGCTGAGTGCGGGCGTAATGGGATTCTTGATACTATCTGAAGGGACGGCGGATGCGGGGGCGGGCAAAGCGACGGCCGCGAGGGCGTGGGGGAGTGCTTCTTCGCGTTTAAAATCCGGGTTCTTGTCCTGAGGCAGAACGATGTCGGCCGTGATGCCTTTGCGTTGGACCGGTTGGCCGTCGGGCTGGAAGAAGCGCTCGTGGGTCAGGCGAAGGGTTCCCCAAGTGGCCGCATCGTCGGGCTGGCTGCGGTTGGTTTTGGAGAGTTCGATGTAGTTTTGGACGGAGCCTTTGCCGAAGGTCGCGGGGCTGCCGACGATGAGGGCGCGGTGGTGGAACTTCATGGCACCGGCAAAGATTTCTGACGCCGAGGCGCTTCGCTCCGAGGTGAGTATGACGAAGGGCCCAGAATAGGGATCGGGCGACTCGGTGGCGAAGTGTTCGATCCGCTTTCCGTCGAGGCCGCGCGTGAGCATAACCAGGCCCTTGGGGATGAAGAGGCCGCTGAGCGCGAGAGCTTCGGTGAGGGCGCCGCCGCCGTTGTTCCGCAGGTCCATCACGACGCCGTCGATGCCGGCTTTTCGCATTTGGGTGAGTAATTCGGTGACGTCTTTCGTCGCGCTGGAGGCGGCCGCTTCGTCTTTGGACGTGTAGAACATCGGCAGGTTGATCCAGCCGATGCGTCTGGTTTTGCCGTCGGCGGATGGCACGTCGCAGAGGGCACCTCGTGCGCGGTCGTCGATGGAAACGACGTTGGCGCGGTCGAGCGTGCATTCTTGAGTCGAGTCTTCGCCGGCGTGCCGGTAGGCGAGTTTGAGTTTTGTGCCGGGTTTGCCACGGATGAGTTTCACGATTTCGCGCAGGCGCTTGCCCTTGGTTGGGGTGAGGTCTGCATCGCCTTCCGCAAAGGCTTCGATGATGTCACCTGGGCGCAAGTCGGTGGTGAGGTCGGCGGGGCCGCCGGCGTGAAGGTTGGCCACGAGGCAGAGGCCGTGTTCTTTTTTCAACTCGAAACCAGCGCCACCGACAGAACCGGACATTTCGAGGGCAAACTCACGGGTGGAGTCCGCCGAGAAATAGCCGCTGTGCGGATCAAACGCCTGCAACAGCCCGTCGAAGAAACGTTCCCGCACAGCCAGGGAATCCATGGTGGTGATCTGGCGCTGCACTTTGGCGTAGTGTGTGGCGATGGTGGCTCTGGCTTCGGGTTCGGTCCGGCCGCGCAGCATCTCGGCGAGAACCTCGTTTTGGAGGCGGTGCTCCCAGCGGTCGTTGGCGGAGGTACTGTTTGCCGTGGCGGACGGCGTTTGCTCCTGGGTGAAGGTTACGTCCTCTTCGAAGGTGTACTTGCGGGCGAGGCGTTCTTTGATCCAGGTGCTGCGTTCTTTCACGCGTTGTTCGAAAAGCTCGAAGATTTCGAAAGCGGGCTGGAGATCGCCTTTGAGCAGGTAAACGGCTTTTAGGCTGCGGCCAAAGCGCATCTGAATGAATTCAATGTCGTCCTTGAGCAGATAATCTAGGCGAGGATCAAGTTCGTCGATGAAGCCGGTGAGGATTTCCTGGTTGTTGAGTTCGCGAAACATCCGACCGGACTCGTGGTGGTTCTGCATGAGGTCGACAACGAGGCGTGCTTCGCGTGCGAGTTGGCTCCGCTCCGTCGAATTCATGGGCTGCATGCCGTGGCAGAGGCACGTGCAAGCGAGAGTGAGTGAAGCTAGGACCCGTTTCAGTTTCCCCATGAGTGTGGTTGGACTTGAAGAGAATGAAAGGGTGCCAGCTCCGGCGTCAACCGAAGTCCCAATGGGTCGTCGTGAGGGGCGTAAAACAGGCTCGATTTCAACGGGGTGGGAACGCGTAATAGCCAACGTATTCCCTTTTCAACTGTGTCACCACGCGACCTGCCCATCTACGAACTCGAAAACGCCGTCATCGGCAGTCTGCGCGCGCAGGGTCGATTGATCGTACAGGCGCCGACTGGTTCGGGTAAATCGACACAGATTCCGCAGATGCTGCTCCGCCACGGATTGCTCGGCGAACGGGGTGAGGTCGTCGTGCTTCAGCCGCGCCGACTTGCCACGCGCATGTTGGCGAAACGTGTGGCCGAAGAAATGGCTGTGCCGCTCGGCGATGTCGTGGGTTATCAAATACGCCTCGAAGCGCGCGTGAGCGAACGCACCCGAATTCGTTTCGTGACGGAGGGTATTTTGCTCCGGCAGATGTCGTTTGACGCGTCGTTGCGCGGCGTGAGCACGATCGTGTTTGACGAGTTTCATGAGCGGCATCTCTACGGTGATATCTCGCTCGCACGGGCATTGCAGATTCAGAAAACCATTCGCCCTGATCTAAAGATTATTGTCATGTCGGCCACGCTTGATGCCGGCGTGTTGCGAACTTATCTCGCGCCATGCGAGGTGCTCGTTTCGCAAGGGCGCAGCTTTCCTGTGCGCATTGAATATCTGGCGAAGGCGGTCGATTTCGAGCATGAGCCGGTGTGGGACGTGGCAACGCGCGAATGTGCTCGCGTCGCGGATCTGACCAGCGGCGATTTTCTCGTGTTCATGCCTGGCGCGTACGAAATCAACCGAACCGTGCAAGCGATCCAAGGAGCGCGCGAGCTGCGCGATTTCGTGGTATTTCCGTTGCACGGCGAACTGCCCCCCGACCAGCAGGACCGCGCGGTGTCGCGTTATGAGGCGCGCAAAATCATCGTGTCAACCAACGTCGCCGAGACCTCGCTCACGATCGATGGTGTGACGACGGTGATCGACGGCGGGCTGGCGCGTGTGGCGCGTTACGATCCGCATCGCGGCATCAACACGCTGCTGATCGAAAAGATTTCCGTGGCGTCGTCTGATCAGCGCGCGGGTCGCGCCGGCCGCACTGCGCCGGGTGTGGCGGTGCGGTTGTGGACGGAACGCGAACATGCGCAGCGGCCGTTGCAGGAATTGCCGGAGGTGCGGCGCCTCGATTTGTCGGAGGTGGTGCTCACGCTGAAGGCCAGCGGGATCGACGACGTGGCCGGTTTTCCGTGGTTAGAGAAACCTGATCCGAAGGGGTTGGAACGCGCGGAGATGTTGTTGGATGTGAACGGTGCCTCCCGTGTCTCGTCCATCTCCTCGACACGGATCTACCGGAGAACGAGGAAGGGGACTGACGGTTGACTGACTTGCTGAAAAGCGTGTCACTTCCGGTTGTGCCGTCCTCAAACAGTGGAATAGATGCACCGACATACGTACTTTGGCGGGCAGAGATGAGAGGGAGCATGGGTACTGACAGGGACTTTCGTGTTCTGGTTGCCACGGACGGGTCCGCGCCTGCAAAGACGGCAGTCGCGACCGCCGTTCGGTTTCCTTGGCCCGCACGAACACGCGCGCAGGGCGTGCACGCGAGGCAAGCTCCAGCGGACTATAGAAGGTCGATTCTGCTGGCGGCCCTCGATCGTAGTGCCGAGGTCATCGCCACCGGCGTGCGCCGGGCCCTCTCGCGCCGCTGGCCGGGAGCCGACGTGACGATTGTCGACACCGCGCCGGTTGTGGGCGTACTGCATGAGGCGAAGCGATTTGACGCCGACGTGATCGTGCTCGGCTGGCGCGGTCACGGTGCCGTGCGCCGTTTCCTGATGGGGAGCGTCTCTCGAGGGGTCGTTCGAGGCGCCACGTGCGCCGTCCTGGTCGTTCGACGTGGGCAGCGAGATGTGCGCCGGATCGTCATCGGCTTCGATGGATCCGCTAACGCGGAGCGGGCGGTGGAGTTCGTCGGCAGGCTGCACCCGCCTCGTGGCGGTCAAGTCACCATGTTCACCGCGGTCGATCACATGGGCGTGCCGTCCCATTCGCTAGCGCCCCGTGGAGTCGGCGCGACGGTCGCGGCGGAGGTCAGGCGCATCAACGCTGAGCGTACCGCACGGGCAAAAAAAGACCTCGCACGGGCTGCAGCTACCCTCACTCGCGCGGGCTGGCGCGTCCGAACCACAGTTACCGCCGGCGCACCGTTGCACGATTTGCTGGCCACCGTGGACTCGGCGGGCGCCGATCTTCTCGTCGTGGGCGCGCGCGGCGCGAGTGGCGTCCGCCACCTTTTGGTGGGCAGCGTCGCCGAGGGTGCTCTGAACCGATGCCCTGTCCCAGTCCTCATGGTGCGGTGAGATGCTCGCGATCCATAAACAGCAGCGACGTCCGCAGGACGCCCGCGAACGCGATCCGGGCGCCTGCGCGCTTTAGGATCCGAAGGGCCTTCGTGACGTTTCCCTGGCTGCACGCTCGGCAAAATACTCCTCCGTGCGCAAGGCGAATATTTTCTCTGCCACCGCGACGTTAATCAACTGGTTCATGGCCCCGCCTTCAGCGTTGGCTTCTTCATGGACGTTTCCTCAACCATTCGAGTGCGCCTGCCGGGGACAGAATCTCGACGTCGAACATGCCCTTCGCCGCCGTGAAATCGCGCAGAAATCAGTCCATGGATTTGCAGGTGTTTGTGCCAGCGGAGCTGGCCGGTGAGGCGAAACGGTTCCTGGCGCCTTTCGAGGTCAATTCGATTGTCAGCCCCATGCGGTCGATCCAGGACGCTCCTCTTCG
>JANNHA010000057.1:0-17152 GCA_031404135.1 Verrucomicrobiota bacterium
CGCTGGGCGCGCCGTTCGGAATACCCGGCGCGCCCAGCGGTCGCGCCCTACCTCGGAAACAAAAAAGCCCCGGATTGCTCCGGGGCTTTTGTAGTTGAAAATGGGATACTGATTACTTCTTCAGAATGATGACTTCGACGCGACGGTCGTTGGCCATTTCTTCTTTCGAGCCTTTTTCTTTGGCTTCGAGGCTGCCCTTCGAGAGCGTCTCGATCTTCGAAGCGTCGACGCCGATCTTGATCAGGTAGCTCTTGGAGGCGTTGGCACGACGGTCACCGAGGCCGAGATTGTATTCGGCGGTGCCGCGCCAATCCGCATGACCTTCGAGGAGCAGGCGGTGCTCGGGATGCTGCGCGAGATATTCCTTCGCGGCTTGGAGCTTCGCGCGTTCGCCTTCTTTGATGCTGGATTTGTCGAAGTCGAAATAGACCGGCTTCAACAGGCCTTTGATCATGTCCTCGGTCTCGATCACGCCATCGGCGCGCTGAGTCAGGCCCATGGCCGATTGGTCGACCAACCCGCCTTGAACATCCTGCGGGTTGAGGCCGTTGCCGCTCTGGCCGGTCATGGTCTGATCGGGCGTGGGACGTTGCGGTTTCTTAAAGCACCCGGTGAAAACAACCAGCGTGCAAGCGAGGATGAGGCAAAGTTTTTTGGAGAGGTTCATTTGAAGTGAGTCAGTAGGTTGACCTTATTGAGCAATGGGTTTGCGTCGGCAAGTCATTAATCCTAGCAAATGCACTCAGGCTCATCGCTTAACCCGCCCGTTTGTTTCCTCTTTGATAACGGTTCGCTGCGTCCGGCGTCGACGTTGAGTCTACGAATGACAGCGCGGATGCTCGCAGCGGAGTTGGGCGTCGAGGTGCGGGCGACGTCGCTTTTGCATTCGAGCGCGGTTGATTCCGCCGGGCTGGGCGGACAGCCGGCGCTCTTGCTCGAACCGGCGTTGAGGGCTTTTTTGGCCACGAATGGGGCGGCCGGGGTGGTTGTGTTACCTCTATTTTTCGGACCGAGCGGGGCGTTGACCGACTACGTGCCGGAGCGCCTAGCAGCGTTGGCGAAACAGTTTCCGCTGGCGCGGTTGTCGCTGGCGCGTGGGTTGGTCGATCCGGCGGAAGCGGACGATGATCGCATCGCGCAGGCGTTGGCAGATGGGGTGCGGCGGCAGCTTGTAGGTGAAAACTTAGTAAGGCCGAAAGTCGTGCTGGTGGATCATGGCAGTCCGCAGCGGGCGGTGACGGTGGTGCGCGATTTTCTGGGGCGGCAGTTGCAGGGTTTGCTCGCAAACGAGACTGAAGCCGTGGCGGTGGCGTCCATGGAGAAGCGGCCGGGCGCGGCGTTCGCGTTTAATGATCCGTTGCTCGCGGAGCGCTTGCGCACGCCGCCGTTTGACCGAGGCGATGTGGTGGTGGCGCTGCAATTTTTGTCGCCGGGGCGGCACGCGGGGCCGGACGGAGATGTGGCGCGGATTTGCGCGGAGGCGCGGAGTGAACGGCCGGAATTGCGGACGTTTTTAACCGAAACAATCGCCAGCGACTCCCGTGTGGTGGCGGTGCTGGTGGATCGGTATCGGCAGGTGCTGCAGGCCGAAGCCTGATCAGTTTATTTTCCTCGGCTCGATCAGACCGACCTCGAGGGCGTAACGGGTGAGGCTCGCGACGTCGTGGAGGTTGAGCTTGCGCATTAGGTTCGTGCGGTGGTTGTCCACGGTCTTGACGCTGATGCCGAGCCGGGAGGCGATTTCCTTCGTGCTGTTGCTTTCGGCGACGAGTTGGAGGATTTCGCGTTCGCGATCGGTGAGGAAATCGGCGGTATTGCTCGCAGCGGGATTGGCCACGACGTTGCGGAGCAGAGCGGCCACAGCGGGTCCGAAATAGGTGCCGCCACCGGCGACAGTTTCGAGCCCTTTTTTGAATTCGAGGAGTCCGGCGGTTTTTTCAACAAAACCATGCGCACCGGCTTCGAGCATTTCGCGGACGAGGACGGGGTTTTCGTGGCCGGAAAATACCAGGACGCGGAGGTTCTTGAGCTGCTTGCCGAGACGACGCAGCAAGTCCACGCCGTTGAGTCCGGGCAGTTTGGCATCGAGCACGATCAGGTCGGGCTTTGTCTCCAGGCACAGGTTATAGGCACTTTGGCCATCGCCGCTCTCACCGACGAGCAGGTAGTTGGTGTCAGCACGGAGGATTTCGACCAGCATTTCGCGGATCGCCGTCTGGTCTTCGATGATAACGAGTCGTTTCATAGTTCTTGCGTCAGTTCCCTATGCCTACGGCGGGAATACCCTATGTTTTGAGCGAAAACTCATTCCCGTCCGTGACTTAAACGACTTTTACAAGGTTTTTACGGGTGGGATTCAAGCGACAGCCTTTCTGATCCGTAGAAAGGACGTGAAGCGAACAACGCATCGTTTTTTTCGAGGATTTATGCCCGCTGTTTTGGCGGAGTTTTTTCTCGCGCTGGGCTTGGTGGGCTGCGCGACGGATGACTGCGCGGCGCAATCGGGGCGTTCCTCGGCTTCTGCTGATAGAAGCGGCGGTTCCGACGACAAGCGTGTGCCTTCGTCGAACACCAGCCGCGTGCAGGCGTGGAAGGACGCGGAGATGGTTTCAAAGATGGGCGAGGGGCGGGCGTCGGCGGCAGGCTCGGGTGGTTCGATGCAGCCGGTTTTTGGTGATAACACGATGATCGTGATCAGCAAAATCGCCTACGAGGAACTGCAGGCCGGGATGACGGTGGCGTATTTGAACCGCCGCGGGCATCAGGTGGTGCATCAGATTTTGGAGAAAAAGGCGCAAGGCTGGCGCGTGCAAGGGCTTAACAACGAGAAAGAAGACCTGGATTTTGTGACGCGGGAAAACCTGTTAGGTGTTATCTACGCTTCGTTTGCGGCAGAAGAGCCGTGATCTGATTTACCCTGCCAAGGGTTTCGGTGGTGGGTCGGCCGGGATTCGAACCCGGAACCAACGACTTAAAAGGACGCTGCTCTACCATTGAGCTACCAACCCAGTGACCAACCGAAAGAGGCAGGTGAATACGTTTCCATCGCGAATCTTTGCAAGAATTTTTTCAATCGTAATGCTGGTTGCGGCGTAAAATATTCTGGCGGAGGCTATCCGTTTGGGGTGAAGATCCTATTTCTTGAGGCAAACTCCGCCTCTGCCGATCTCCAGCGCCATCTCCTCCAAATAGTGGGAACAATCGAAAATTATACCCATCAAACTTCCGTTGATCGTATGTCAACGAAAGCACAAGAAGTGGCCTTTGACCGCATTTTGGTCGACCGTTTTAAAAACGGCGACCAGGCGGCTTTTAACGAAATGGTTTCACGCTACTGGGATCGCATTTATGCGATGGTACACCAGTTGTTGCGAAATCCTCAGGACGCCGAGGAGGTCACGCAGGACGCGTTTATTCGCGCCCATCGAGGTCTGGTGAACTTCCGCGGCGAAGCGGCTTTTTCCACGTGGCTTTACCAAATCGCGACCAATCTCGCCCGCAACCGGTACTGGTACTGGTGGCGCCGCAAACGCGATAAAACGGTGTCGTTTGATCAACCGGTGAGTTCTGACAACTCCACGCCGCTATCCGAGGTTTTCGCCGCGGAACTCGAGACGCCCGAAGACGCAACTGTTACACAGGAACTCGTGGACCGCATCGCGGTCGGAATGGAAAAGCTCGGTGCGAAACATCGCGAAGTTCTGATTCTACGAAACGTTAAAAATCTATCCTACGAAGAAATTGCCACGATTTTGAACATCTCGGTGGGTACGGTGAAAAGCCGGATCGCCAGAGCCCGCGAAGCCCTCCGCGCCAAATTAGGAAACGAATTTAAATGAAAGACTCACGATTCATCGAGCTGCTTAACCTCTACGTCGATCAGCAATTGACCGCTGCTGAGGCCGTCGAGTTGGAAGCTGAGATCAAGCAGAACCCCGCTAGCCGCCGCACCTACCAGCAATACTGCCGCATGCAGAAAGGCTGCGTACAACTCTTCGAACAGGAATGCCAGTCCGCGACGGCGACTTCGGCGTTGGCACGGGCACTCGCTGAAGTGGAGCAAAAGATTACCGCTTTCCCTGAACAGCGCACGCCGTGGCGCCAACGTGGTTACTACGCCGCTGGTCTCGCCGCGATGGCGGCCTGTGTGGCCTTTGTGTTAGTTCGGCAAGCGCCGGTTCCGACCGCTTTGCCGGTGGCGTTGGTTGAGCAACCGGCTGCGAAGGTGGTCGCGGTGGCGGCGGTTGAACCCGTAGTGGCTGCACCCGCCGTGCAAGCCGTTGAGATTCCGCCGGCTGATCCGCAGACGACCGAACAGCGGCGTTTGTACACGGTTTTCCCACTCCGCAAATTTATGCCTGTGCAAGTGGTTTCCTACAACGCAGACACGGGTACGCCGGTGGGCGAACAGCCGGATTTTAATTGGATGAAAACGGTGGAGCTGGCTCCGATGCGTCCGGTGGGCGCAGAAGAGCTGGCGACGGAATCGGTCACGAACCTTCAGGAACCGGCAGGTTTTTTTATTAACAACCGCCGCCCGGTTCAGGGCCTTTACGAGAAGGCCGCGTTTCAGTTTCAGAAATAGAATCGTGGGTCATCCAGAGCGAAGTGAACGATAAAGAGAGGCGTACACGCACGCTTTTCTTGGGCCCAAGTCCTTTGCATGGTTTAGATTAAAGGCGTGAACCAATTGCAATCTGCCATAAATGTGGCCGGCGGGATTATCGTGCGGGAATTTCCAGCCGCTCCAAGGTTGGGAGTTCAGGACTGCCACCGCGGTTGCCGCTGCCGGAGGCGATATACAGCGCCCCTTGATACCAGACTAGGCCGGACCCATGCCTGCCTTGCACCAACGAGGTCAGTGCCGTCCAACGGCCAGTCGCCGGATCATAGCTATCCACGTCGGCATGGGCCATCGGTTGCGTCATAGATTCGCCACCCGCGACGATCAATCGGCCGTTGAGCGCAAAGGTGGCCGTGCCGGCGCGAGGCTTGGGCAACAAGGCGTCCAGCGTGGACCATTTTCCGGCGGTGAAATCAAAAACGTCCACCTCCGGGATCGTTAGATCGAATACTTGCTTGGTCGCTCCGGAAGTACGGCGACCGCCCATAGCGTAGAGTTGGCGTCCGATGACGGCGGATTGGAAATGATCGCGGGCGCGAGGAGCATCGGGCAATTGGCTCCAGACGCCGGTTTTGAGGTCGCAGGCGTCTAGCCAGGCAACGTTGCCGTCCCAATGGCCGTTGATGATGCCGCAGACGACGTAGAGTTTCCCCTCGTGAATGACGGCCCCGGCCCCGCCGCGGTGACGGCCTTCCGGGAGTGACAAGCCGCGCGACCAAGTGTCGGTGGCGGGATCATAAATGGGGATGTGGTCGAGGGCTTGTTCCTTGGGGTAACCCCCGGTCATCGCACCGACGAGCCAGATTTTCCCCTCCCAGACGACGGGCTGAAAATGGTGCACCTCGACGGGCGGGGTGGACCCGGGCGTCCAGGTTTTCGCGGCGGGATCGTAGATATCGACCGATTGCATGCGGCGGCCGCCGAGCAGGTAAAATTTGTCGCCGACGCAAACGAAGGCCGCTTCGTGGCGCGGATGAAGGTGGCCGACAGTCTCGACCTTGGACCAGGTGGCCGGGGCAGGCGCGTAAGGCTCGGCCGCGAACGCAGCGGTGGCGAGGAGGGTCAGTGAGACCAAGCGAAGGATTCGTGTGCGCATAACTAGAATTCGGGGGGTGGGTGGGGCGGCTGGGGTGTTTTGCTCGCAGACTTCGGCCGATTCGGCGGCCGATTGCGATTCTGAAAAATCATTACCTAATGAGGCGGAGGTGTTTTATCGCGTTGGGAGAAGCCGCAGCGGGCAATGGCAGGACGTGCGCGCGGCCCTCCCCCAATTTTGCCCCCGAAAAGAAACGAGAATCAAGAATGTATTTAAATGTGCTCCCAGTGGGATGTCCGGGGCGTCACTATTGCAGAGTTGCCCTCTTTGTGGTATCTCCGACAGGACGCTATGAGAACGAACTCAAATCAACCAGACGATCCAAACCCAAGCGACAAGGCGAACGGCGCCAAGCGGAAAGGCCTGCTGGTGTTAATCGTAGTCGTCACGGGCGTGAGCCTGGCATTCTGGTTGCGTTCAGGGACTGCGTCGCACCCGGCGGAACCAACGCCCTCCACGTCAGCGCAAACCGGTTTGCAGCCACGCCCAGCCGACCATAGTGCTACCGGCAACTGGCCAAGCGCGCAGGGATTTTCACCCGCCACTGCAGCCGGGAAGCGACCATTGGAAGACTTGCGTGCCGCGTTTCTGGCCGCCGAAGCTTTAGAATCCACGATGGAGCAGGATGCCGCTTTGAAACGGTGCATGGAAGGTTTGGCACCGGAGATGGCTGCAAACTTGTTGGCCATTCTGAAACCGGAAGAGCTGAAAAGCGGTGGTGCCGGGCGGCTGTTCGACTACTGGGCCACCGCGAATCCGAAGGATGCGGCGGCATGGGCACAAGGCCAAGGCGACGTGGAAACGCGCCAGTCATTCCTGAATGTGGCCGCCCTGCGTTGGGCGGTGACCGATTTGAAAGAAGCCACCACATGGGCGCGCAGTCTGCCTGCGGGGGACACGAAAACGGAAATAATGGCGGCGGTCGGGTCCGAAGCCGTGCGGAGCGACCCGTTCGAAGCTCTGCGCTTGGGGTTCGAGTTGCCAGCGGGCGCGGCGAAGACGAATTTGCTACGCCGGGCAGCGTCGGAATGGGCGGTCAAGGATCGGGATAGCGCCGTGCAATGGGCGCAGCAGATCGAAGACAAAGACCTGCGCCAGCTGGTCACCGAGCAAGTCGCGGTGGCTTCGGCGGAGCAGGATCCGGTGGGCGCGGCCACCATTGCCATGCAACAGATGGTCCCGGGGACCGAGCAGGATCGTGCGGTGGTATCAATCATCCAGCGCTGGGTACAAACGAATCCCGAGCATGCTGCCGCTTGGGTGCGTGAGTTTCCCCAATGCCAGCTAGGTCGTGATGCGATGGACAATCTGGTCAACCTTTGGACGGACAAGGATTTGGTCGCATCGGGCGACTGGCTGTTGACCCTGCCGGCCGGCGAATTGCGGAACGTGGGTATCCTCGCCTACTCGCGCGCGTTAGAGCGGACGGATGCGGAGTTCGCTCGAAAGGTGGCATTACCCGCGAACCGCGTTCCGTGAGGTAGGATCGGCAAATTGGAAGGTTCAATTAGCGCATCCATACCGCCTTATTGAAGGGCCAGCATACCGAGTCTGGCTTTGGGGGTTGGGGTTATCATTCACGACGGGCGTTCAATAGAATACATTCCGGTCTAGGCTGCGGTACTGGATGGCTTCTAGGAGGTGGTTCGATTCGATGTTGTCGGTGGCGGCGAGGTCGGCGATGGTGCGGGCGACTTTCAATATCCGGTCGTAGGCGCGGGCGGAGAGGGAGAGTTGTTCCATCGCGTGCTGGAGGAGGTCGCCGAGGGTGCTGTCGATCACGCAGTGTTTGCGGATCTGCGCGTGTGTCATGCGGGCGTTGCTGGGGGGCCAATCCGAAGGTGGCCAATCCGAAGGGGTCCGGCCGTGTTTTGTTAGTTTTTGGTAGAAAGACAGGGACTGAATTGCTGGAGTTGTGTGATGGCCCGCCGACTTCGAATCGAATACCTAGGAGCGATCCACCATGTGATTAACCGGGGAAACTACCGGAGGGAGTTGGCTGGCGAGTCTGGACGCCAACCTAGCGAAATCAGGAAAGTCGACTTTAGAACTGAAGGCCAAGCCGTTCAAGAGGCCATGGAATCATCTAGGCAGGGCGAATCTGACAAGAGTCGGGAGCGTCCGATTGGTTAGTTGGCGGAACGCCTTTAACTTGGCGGTTCTGCTACCTTCGGTGGCTACTTTCACCATGCAAAACGCACAAAAAACTAACAAAACACGGCCAGACCCCCCTTTTTTCAGACCCCCTTTTTCAGAACCGCATTTTTTCCAGGGTCTAATAGTGCAGATCCAATCCGAGATTAAACACATGGGCGGACCTATAAAAACTATCGCTGTCGAATGGTTCAGGCTCTCCATGCATAAAACGATAACCCGCATTGATGCTGCCATATTTCCCGAGCCGTATATCCACACCGCCGCCGAGGCCTAAGGCTGCGTATACATTGGAAACATTGTAGGGCCGGGTTTTTTTGAACCCGGAAGGTATATCTGATACGGTCACCTCATAATCGAGCGCGCCTGCAACAACTCCAAGATACGGCCGCACCCAGTCGGCTCGCAGGCCAAAATACCGCCGGTAGGAGAACAACACCGTCTTTACAGAGAATGAGCACTTCCGTGTGCTGCTGGCAATGTAGTAGGGGACTGGAGGGCTGGACAATGATGGCTGATCGGATCCTGAGTAATCCGGGGTCGTGTATTTACCGTCGAACCGCGCCGTGGTCCATTCAACTCCGATTTCATTACAGCGTTCTTGTCCAAGCCTTATTCCTGCAGTTATCCCGCCGCTGAAACTGTCGCTTGAGGCCTTGTAGTTCCTTGAATAGACCCCCGGATAGGTAGGAGACTCGTAATGTTTGAGGCTGGATTTTGTGCCGTTGGAGGGCAGCCAGGTGTACTGTGCGACGGGACGCACAAAGTACTCAGGCCGGGCATGGGCAGCACTTGCGGGTGCGAGCAGGGTGATGGCCAGAACGATCAGGTTGCGCGGGGTCATGTGGAAATTTGAGCTCAATAAAACACATTCCGGTCCAGGCTGCGGTACTGGATGGCTTCTAGGAGGTGGTTCGATTCGATGTTGTCGGCCGCGGCGAGGTCGGCGATGGTGCGGGCGACTTTCAATATCCGGTCGTAGGCGCGGGCGGAGAGGGAGAGTTGCTCCATCGCGTGCTGGAGGAGGTCGCCGAGGGTGCTGTCGATCACGCAGTGTTTGCGGATCTGCGCGTGCGTCATGCGGGCGTTGCTGGTGACTTTACTGCTTTTGAATCGCATTTGTTGCCGGTTGCGCGCGGTTTGGACGCGGGTGCGGATGGCTTCGGAGGTTTCACCGGGTTTTTCGTTGCGCAGGTCGGCGATGGAGAGCGCGGGGGCTTCGATGTGGATGTCGATGCGATCAAGGAGTGGGCCGCTGATGCGTGAGCGGTAGCGTTGGATCTGCGTGGGCGAGCAGCGGCATTCGTGTTTGGCGTCGCCGAGGTAGCCGCAGGGGCAGGGGTTCATCGCCGAAACCAACATGAAGGAACAGGGCAGCGTGATTTTGCCGGCGCTGCGTGAGATGGAAACCACACCATCTTCCAGAGGCTGACGTAGAACTTCGAGGGCGGAGCGTTTGAATTCCGGGAGTTCGTCGAGGAAGAGCACGCCGTTGTGGGCAAGGGAGATTTCGCCGGGGCCGGGAATGGTGCCGCCACCGAGCAGGCCGACGTCGGAGATGGTGTGGTGCGGGTTGCGCACCGGGCGGCGACCGAAGACGGCGGGGCCGCCGAGGGTCTGGCCGGCGGCGGAGTGGATGCTGAGCACCTCGAGCGATTCTTCGAGGATTGGCACTGGCATGATGGTCGGGATGCGTTTCGCGACCATGGACTTGCCGGAGCCGGGCGGCCCGATCATCAAGAGATTGTGGTTTCCGGCGACGGCGACTTCGACGGCCCGGCGGAGGGCGTGCTGACCTTTGATTTCGGAAAAATCGCCGATGCCGTCTTCGCCTTGGGCGTACGGCATGGGGTGGGTTCGGGCGGGCGTCGGCGCGATTTCAAGCTGGCCGTTGAGGAAGCGGAAAGCGTGATCGAGCGAGGGGATGGCGTAGACTTCGAGGCCTTCGACGAGGGCGGCTTCGGGCGCGGAGAGGACGGGGAGGAGGATGCCGCGTTTGCCGAGACTTTTCGCGAGGCGGGCCATGGCGAGGGCACCGCGGATCGGGCGGGTGGCACCGGAGAGGCTGAGTTCGCCGGCGATGAGGAATTGGTCGATGTTATCTGGTTTTAGCTGGCGGGTGGCGGCGAGGATGCCGAGGGCGATCGGCAGATCGTACATGGGGCCTTCCTTGCGCATGTCGCCGGGTGCCAGATTGATCGTGGTTCGGGTGCGAGGTTTTTTGAAACCGGTGTTGCCGAGGGCGGAGATGACGCGGTCGTTTGATTCCTTAACGGCGGCGTCGGGTAGGCCGACGAGGACGACGCGCGGGTCGCCGCTTTCGCCGGCGTTCACTTCCACGTAGACAAGTTCCGCCTCGATGCCCTGTAATCCCGCCGAAAATATCGTAGCCAACATGATTTATTTGGGTCGGGTATGGGCCGCTGCTGCTGCGGCTACAAGCGCGATATTACGGTCGACGGCTTCCATGTAATGGTTCGGCCCGTCCGGGTAGGGTGTGGCGAGAAAGCGGTAGAGCCCGAGGAGTTCGTTATCCAGTTTGGGCATCACGGAGGTGCGCCAGAAGTGGGGCGTCTTTGAAATGAGTTCGTCGACGGAGCGAAAGAGGCGTTGGGCGGAGGGGACGGCAGCGAATTTATCGGATTCGTTGAACTCGGCGAAGAGCAGCGGTAGCTCTTCCAGATAGTTGGGCATGGACATCTGGCCGAGGTAATCAGCGGTGGCGACGGCGCAGCCGACGATGCCCTCGATGGGGTTTTGGAAATGCAGGCGCCAGACGGGTGTATTGGTGTTGGTGCAACGGATGGCGCCGAGCACGCCGTCGAGTTCGTCGAGGGTGACGCCGAGGGTTGGCAGGTAGGAGGAGGCGACGGCGCAGCTGCGCAGGACGTGGGTAAAGGTGTATTTGGCACCGGTGCCTTCGAGGTCGGCGCGCATTTTGAGATAGCCGGTGTCGTGGAGGACGGCGGCGGCGACGGCGAGTTCGAACTGGCGTTCGTTGAGGCGCGGCTCGACGCAGGCATGATGGCGACCGGCGAGCATTTGCACGAGGCACCAAGTGACTTGAAGGGTGTGCTCGAGATCGTGATAGGGCGTGTCGATCGGCTGGTAGTCCATGTAACGACCGCTAAACATCGAGTCGATATCGGCAAAAAGTCGCGGCAGGATACTCGGCGCGCGGCGTGAGTACATGCCCGCAAAGGCGGAGCACGTGGCATCTGCCACGGCGGGGGCGCTTTTGGTGTCGATCGTGGGCGGCATGCTTTGTTAAAAGCCGAGTCGGCTGGCGGCCGGCTTCGTGATCGCCGGTCGCGTGAGCTTTCGGGTGACTAATGATTTGCGGTAAAAACCTCGCAAGCCCAATCTGAAACCTCCTTTCTGATATTCGATGATGCTCGGACTCACCGGTGGTATTGGTTGCGGCAAATCGACCGCGGCGCACTTTTTCGAAGAAGCTGGCTACCGGCGCATCGACACGGATGAGATCATCAAAAACGTTGTGTTGCACCAGCCCGAGGTGGAGGCAGCGATCGCGCAACGGCTTGGACCGCAGACGTTGACGGCGAGTGGGCGGGTGGATCGCTCGGCGGTGGCGAAGATTGTATTCTCTGATGATGCGGCACTGCGTTGGTTGGAGGAACTGACGCATCCGCGTTTGCACGACATTTTGCGGGCGAAATTAGCCGAAGCTCCTCAGGCGGATCATGTGGTAGAAGTCCCGCTGCTCTTCGAAAAACATTTGGAAAATTGGTTTGATTTCACGGTCTGCGTCTCCACAACTTTGCAACTCCAATTGGCCCGGTTAGAAGAGCGCGGACTCCCCAAAGCGCTCGCCGAGCAACGAATTTCCAAGCAATTGCCCTTGGTGCAAAAACTAGAGCTCGCTGATCACGTATTATTAAACGACGGTACACCTGATTTCTTGCGCGACCAGATTCAACGACTGGCCGCCCAATTGCAGAACCGCCGCTGAGGTAGCGCGGGCTCGCGGCACGGGGCACAACCAACCGAGGCGTATCACTACGCCAAAACAATTTTCCCATTTATGGACGACTCTCATACATCCGACGACACCGCTTCAGAAATAGCAGAAGGCGCCTCCGCCAAGAAGGCCGTTAAACGCCGTCCGCGCACGCGCGCCGCAGCCAGCACGGGCATCGCAGCCAAGCCCGGCCGAAAAAAGGCCGCCGCCACAACCGCCGCCGTGACCCAGGAAATGAACCTGGAGCCAGCGTCTTCCGCTCCCGAACGTGCCCCGGAATCGAATCCCGAGTCGGCCCCCGTTCGCGAACCTCGCGAGCAGCGCGAACCTCGCAGGTCCGCCCCAGCGCCTGAATTCGTCGCCGAAGCGCCGCAGCCGCAACAGGCCGAAGAGCCCAAGCGCACCCTTTTTGAGCCGACCGGTGCCTCCGCCGATGCGTCGTCCTCAGCGTCGCCTTCGGTTTCTGATAACGCACCCGCTGCTTCAGCTGCTCCCGAAGCTCCCGCTTCCGAATCATCTGCACCGGTGGCTGAAATTTCCGCAACCGATAGCCAGCGTCCAGCCTCGAATCCACCGCAGGTTCACGGCCAACAACCCCATTCTCATCAACAGCCGCGTCATCAACAGGGCCAAGGCGGTGGTGGCAATGAGGGACATTGGAAACGCGATAAATTCGATAAACGAAACAAACGCGGTCGGAGCCGGCACGGCGGCGGCGGTGGTGGTGGTGGTGCGCCCTGGCAGCAGGGTGGCGGCGGTCAGGGTGGCGGCGGCGCTCCTGCTCCGAAATACCCGCAACAACCGCCTCCGCCTAATCTCACGCCGACTTATGGCGATCTTCCCAGCCCCGAGCGCCTGGCCGATCTCGCGGCCCTCGCAGCCACGGCAGTCGAAATCACCTCGGGTGGTGGCGAACCGGTCTATCTCGACAAGATTTATGCGCTGAACCTCGGCGAACTTAACGCCGAAGCGGGCCGCCTGGGCATCACCTTCAAGGGCGCGCCGAATCGCAAACAGCTCCTCGAAGAAATCTTCAAACAACTCGCCACCGCCAAGCGTCCGATTCTGGACCGTGGCTGGATCGACCTTAACGACAAGGGCTTTGGCTTCATCGTCCATGAGGCGGTCAATTACCGTCTGTATCCAGAGGATCCCTACCTGCCCGAAAGCCTGATCTTCAAATACGGCCTCAAACGCGGCCACCACGTCGAAGTGCTCGTGCAGGCTCCACGCGACGGCGAACGTTGCCCGTCCGTCGTGCGCATCGACAGCGTCATGGGCCTGGCCCCCGACGAAATCTCGAAGGTGAAACCCTTCGAGGATCTGATCCCGTATTATCCACTCAGCCGCATCCTGCTCGAAGCGCCCGAGATCCATAAAGACATTTCGATGCGCGCGGTCGATATCCTGACGCCCGTTGGTTTTGGCCAGCGCGGTCTCATTGTCGCACCGCCTCGTACCGGTAAAACGGTTCTGTTGCAGAACATGGCCAACTCCGTCTCGGAGAACTTTCCCGATACGAAGTTGATCCTGTTGCTCATCGACGAACGCCCCGAGGAAGTCACCGATTTTAAACGCCACACGAAGGGCGAAGTCGTCAGTTCAACCTTCGACGAAGCGCCGGAAAGCCATGTGCATTGCGCCGAGATGGTCGGTGAAAAAGCCCGCCGCCTCGTCGAGGCCGGCAAGCACGTCGTCATCCTGCTCGACTCGATCACCCGACTCGCCCGCGCTTACAACGCCCTCGCTTCCAACTCCGGCAAAATCATGTCCGGCGGCATGGAAGCCACTGCGCTCCAGAAACCGAAACGTTTCTTCGGTGCCGCCCGCAACATCGAAGGCGGCGGCAGCCTCACGATCATCGCCACCGCGCTGATCGATACCGGCAGCCGCATGGACGAAGTCATCTTCGAAGAATTCAAAGGCACCGGCAACATGGAGCTCCACCTCGACCGCGGCCTCGTTGACAAGCGCATCTTCCCCGCGATCAACATGGATCGCTCCGGCACGCGTAAGGAAGAGCTCATTTATCATCCTGAAGAACTGCTTCGCATCCACGGTCTTCGTCGCGCCATGCAGGGTATCCCGCCGATCGAGGCCATGGAAATGCTCCTCACGCGCCTCAAGAAAACCAAGACCAACGCCGAATTCTTGATGAGCTTGAACCGCTAGTCACACCCAAGCTGTTGGTAAATCCCGCGTAAAATCATCCAACAACGCGTGTCGTTCATCGCCAACAGGATGTCTCTCCGTTTTGTTAACCCAACAAAGGCGCACTTATGAGCTATGACATGAATGATTTGCTGGAACTCGTGGTTGAGCAAAACGCATCCGACCTCCATTGCCAGGTCGGTCAGCCACCCACGCTGCGTATCAGCGGCACCATGCTTCCGATCGAAGGCACGGACCTGACCGCCTTCGACACCGAAAAGCTGATGCTCTCGATCACGCCCGATCATCATCAACAGCAGGTCAAGCTCAACGGCGGTGCCGACTTCGGCTTCGCGTTTGCCGATAAGGCCCGTTTCCGCGTCAGCGTCCTTAAATCCAAAGGCGCCTATGGCCTGGTTCTCCGCCAGATTCCCAATCGCCTGTTCAGCCTTCGCGACATCGGCCTGCCCGACAAGATCAAGGAACTGCTCTTCCGACCGCGCGGCCTCATTCTGGTGACGGGTCCGACTGGTTCGGGTAAATCGACCACGCTCGCGTCGATGGTCAACTACCTGAACGAAAACCGCGACGGCCACATCATCACGATCGAAGATCCGATCGAGTATTATCACCCGCACAAAAAGTGCATCGTCACGCAGCGCGAAATCGGCGTTGACGTACCGAATTTCGCCGAAGCCATTCGCCGCGCGCTCCGTCAGGATCCCGACATCATTCTCGTCGGTGAAATGCGCGATTTGGAAACCATCGAAGCCGCCATCGCCGCCGCCGAAACCGGTCACTTGGTTTTTGCCACGTTGCACACCAACGGTGCCGCCAAGACGATTGATCGTATCGTTGACGCCTTCCCGTCCTCGACCAAAGAACTCATTCGTACGCAGCTCGCCTCCTCGTTGCAGGCCGTCATTTCCCAAACGTTGTGCAAAAAGATCGGTGGCGGACGCATCGCCGCGTTCGAGATCATGCTCACGACGACTTCGATCCAGTCGCTGATTCGCGAAAACAAAACTTTCCGCATCACGTCGGACATTCAGACCGGTGCTGCGCTCGGCATGATCACGCTCGATTCGCATCTCAGCAGTTTGTACAACCGCGAACTCATCACAGCGGACGAAGCGGTCGAACGCGCCCAGGATTCGTCGGGCATGCGCGAAAAACTGATCGCCGCCGGTGCCAAATTGCGCGCGTTGTAAACTTCACCGAACCAGTTAATATCTTTCGCCAGTCCGGGCCGCGCACCCGGACTTTTTTGCGGGCGGTAGAAGAGGGCACGAGGGTAGGGCGCGACCGCTGGGCGCGCCGGGGGTAGGGCGCGACCGCTGGGCGCGCCGAGGATTGGATGGAGAAACCACGAACTATTTCACAGGAGTAAACAGGGGAGGACCGACGGCGGATTTTTTTTAACCGCTAATGGACGCTAATAGACGCTAATGACAGAGGGGATTGTTGTAGCCGGGGTCGTTGACCCGGGTATCGAAATCGGACCGGCCTCAGCGAGGCCAGCTACAATGGAAAAGACATTTTCAACCCCTGATGCTCTGTCATCCCGAGCGCTGCGCGAGGGATCCACTTGGTATCGGGCAAAGCGTACGTACAACGCCTTACTGGATCCTTCACTTCGTTCAGGATGACAATCGATTCAATCTTCCTGTCCCATTTTACTGTCATCGCAAAGTCCGCCCCTCACACCGCGCGCGGTGCGGCCACGGGTTCGTCGGGGAAAAGCGGCAACGGCACATCGCTGTCCGAGTTCCACTCCGCCACGGCGATCTCGGGCGAGTGAACCCAGTCGGTTTGTCGCATGCAGGTCGGTTTCGGTTTTTCGGTGAGCCCGTGGCAATAAATATGATAGCGCCGTTCGTGGCAGCCTTTGGCCACCAATACCGCCACGCGCAGGCACAGCGGACAGTCACGCAAAACGAATTCAGGAACGTCGATGTAGCTCACGGGAAAGACTCGCTAGAACGCCCGAGGTTGCGCTCGCAGGCAAGCGTGCAGCGCCGAAGATTTTCTGATCGGTCGAAGGATAAAACGGTGCCGCCCTTTGACGAAGAAACCCCTCATTGAAAGAGCGCACGAATTTCTTTGCGTACCCGTGCCTCGGCGTGAGGCAATTTCGCCGCCATGATTATTTATCCAGCTATCGACATCAAAGGCGGACGTTGCGTGCGTCTCTCTCAGGGACGCGCCGATCAGGAAACCGTTTATTCGGAAAATCCCGCAGAGGTGGCTGCTCAGTTTAAAAACGCCGGAGCTCAATGGGTGCACGTCGTCGACCTCGACGGCGCTTTCACCGGCGAGTCGCAAAACCTGTCCGTGGTGCGCGCGATCGCGTCACTCGGCATGAAGGTGGAACTCGGTGGCGGCCTGCGCACACGATTGGCCGTGGAACGCGCGCTGGGCATCGGTGCTTCGCGTGTCGTCATCGGCACGCGTGCGGCCGAGAGCGAGAATTTCGTGAGCGAGATGGTGAAACTTTTTGGCGACCGCATCGCCGTCGGCATCGACGCGAAGAACGGCCAAGTTGCCGTTAAGGGCTGGGTCGACACCACCACCGCCACCGCGCTCGGTATGGCGCAACGTATGGATCAACTCGGCGTGCGCACACTCATCTACACCGACATCAGCACGGACGGCATGCTCACCGGCCCCAACCTTCCCGCGCAGGAAGCGATGCTCAAAACCGTCAAATGCAACGTCATCGCCTCCGGTGGTATTTCGCAGCAGAGCGACGTCGGCACCCTTCAGGCCCTTGCGAGCAAGTACGCCAACCTCGACGGCGTAATCATCGGCAAAGCGATTTACGAAAAGCGGGTCGACCTCGCCCAAGCGCTGAAGGCGGCGGCCGAGTAAACGAGATCCCGCCGACCGCCGTGGCTGGCCCTTGCGCGGCCAGCTATGAACGCCGACGAAGTTCTGGGGAAATCGACAAAAGGCACAGCTTTCCGAAGCTGAGTGATTGTTTAATGCGCTGCCCCGTTCTATGATCCTATAACCCGCAGTTGAAGCTGGCGAAGAAGTGCGGAAATGGTTGAACGGCTTGGATTATGAGTGATGTAACGGCCTTGATTGAGCCTCACCCTGCGGGTGAAGTACGCTCCTGTTTTAAATTTGAGTGCGCCGGCGG
>JANNHA010000058.1:0-29468 GCA_031404135.1 Verrucomicrobiota bacterium
TCAGCGTAAACCGGTCGGTTTGTGCTAATATAACGAATCGATTGAGTTCTTCCATTTGGGTTATTTTGTTCCAGGGCATCGTGCCCTTATGTGTAACCCATCACCCCGGATTAAGTGTAACCTATCTCGCCGGATCATACCACCCCTTAGATTGGCTTCCTTAGATTGGCTTCCGTCAAATTGCGGGCCCCGGGTGAGATCGTAGAAACCCAAACCCGGCTCCATTGGTTTAGCGCATCGGCGGTCGCCGACGTGACGCAACGCAGCGTAGCGGAGTGAAGGAACGACGACGACGGCGACGGCGCGGACATTATCGGAGCGCCGCATCCGGCCGGGCTACTGCACCGGCCAAGCCGCCGCCCTGCCCGACCGCACTTTACCGGACTGGAGCGACAACGGAGCGGAAGGAGGAAGCAGGGCGAGTGATCAGACGCGCAGCGGCTGGCGCGAGACGTGACGCTGGGTCGTTGAACGACGTTGCCAACTACAAACTACAAAACACGACCCCTTAGATTGGCTCCGCGCAACGTGGACCTTAACTACCTGAATTCACTCGCGAAGGCCAATAGAAAAGGGTCGTGTTTTGTAGTTTGTGGCCAATAGAAAGGGGTCGTGTTTTGTAGTTGGCAACGTCGTTCAACAACCAGCGGCACGTTTCGCTGTTACCGACTTTTTTCCTGTCGTAAAATCTGCCAAATTGTCCTCGTCGGAGCCAATTCGGAGTCATGCTCTGACTATTGACAAGAGTTGCTTGGCCGCTGCTCGACCCTCCTTATTAAGCATTCGCCGTCGCACGAATGGGCTCGCCGCCGAGGCCGGTTGCCCCATCGCCCGCACCTCCTGCGGCCCCAAACCAACAAATCGCGACATTTCCTTCGGTCTCTCTCTGCGTCTCCTTCCTGAAAGACGTGCTGGCGATGCACCAGCCTCGACTCAGCTTTTTTAAAACCAATTCCTTCTTCGCCTCCGCGATGAGGAGGATTTTTTGGGTCACGCGTGATGAGGCGGGAGGGTGCGTTTTTTGGAGCTGGGCGGTCAATGCACGGCGTTTTCAAGGAACTCGTGGAGAGGGCGATAGGTGGCCGCGTGGGTGGAATCCCTCAGCGGTGATCTTACGGCTTCAGGTTTATGGGAACGGGGTCGATAAATGGGGAGCATTATGTCAACTGCCGCCCCGGAAACGACGATCAAGGACCGTATCATGCGATTTGCTCGCAAGCTGCCGACTTCGCCCGGAATCTTCGGGCGGCTTGGCATGTTGTTGAGCAACATAAACGCCGACTTGGAGGATATCGTGAAGCTGGCTGCGGTTGACGTGGGTCTGACCGCCCGGGTGATCCGGATGAGCAACAGCGTGTTTTTTCGTGGCGAGACTTCGGTGAGCACGTTGGAAGATGCGATCAGCCGTGTGGGTTTTCGAGAGGTGCATAAGATCGTGGGCGTGGCGATGACCGACCAGGTTTTTCAGAGCGGGCTGCCGGTGTATAATTTAACGGCGTCGCAGGTTTGGGAAAACTCGGTGATCACGGCGCTGGCGATGGAGCGGCTGGCGGGCCTCGTGGGTGAGGACGAGGGCGTGGCTTACACGATGGGGTTGCTCAGGCCGGTGGGAAAATTGGTTCTGGATACTTTATTGGAGATTGAACAACCCGGCGTGATTTGCCCTGACACCGAGACTTTGGATCTACCGACTTGGGAGCGTGCCTGGGCTGGTATCACCAGCAACGAAGTGGGAGCGATGGTGATGGAGGAATGGCGCATGTCGGCGAATGTCTTTCATGGGGTGAAGAATCATTATCGACCGGATGACGAGGCGGGGCCGTTGGGTGCGCTTTTGCATGTGGCCTGCTGGGTGACGCATCAGATGGGGAATGGGCTCAAAGTTGAGACCAAGCAATGGTCGCTCAATGAAGACGTGCTCCAGCGGGCCGGTTTGACGGAGGAAATGGTGCAGAATTGCGTGGCAGAGACGCAGGAAGCCCTGGTCGCGTTGAAGACGCGGTTGAAAACGGGCTGAGTTCGCTTTGCGCGCGGTGGTTGACACCGGCTATTGGCCGAACACACAGGTTGGGCCTTATGAAAACGGTTCGCCTTCTTTTTTGCGGCTTCGTGCTTTTGATCGCGCAAGGTGCCTGCGGCTTTTTGTCCGCAGCTGAACAGGCGGGTGTGGCCCCCGTTGATCCGGCGGCCGAGCAGGCGGCGCAAAACACCATCGTGGCTGCGGCGGTCGCCAGAGGACATGGTCAGCTCGTGCAACAGCCCAATGGCTTTCTCGAACATCTCGTCGACGTGGTGCTTGGCCTCTTTGATGTGCGGAGCAGCGGCAACACCACGATTCATTATGTGATTAGTGTGCTGTTCCTGGTTGGTTCTTTCCTGTTGCGGCATGTGGTCACCAAAATCTTTTTTGGCATTCTGAAGAAATTTGCCGCGCGCACGGAGACGACTCTCGACGATAAACTATTTCCCGCGATGGAGGCACCGGTTGCGTCTCTGATTACGGTGACGGGCATTTTTGCGGCTCTGGACGTACTGAAGTTAACGATCGAGGCTGATCGGGCGATAGGCTATGGTTCGACCATCGCGTTTTCGCTGGTGATTTTCTGGGGCTTGTTGCGAGCGTTCAATGCCGTGCTGGATCACACGCATGAGATCGCGGTCGAGAAGGAGATGAGTATCGCGGCCTTCATGCCGTGGATCAAAAAAGCGCTGGTCGCGATCTTCGTGGTGATCGGTGCGCTGATGGTGATCCAGAGCCTCGGTTATAATGTGTCGACGCTTCTGCAGGGTCTTGGCATCGGTGGACTGGCGTTCGCCTTGGCCGCCCAAGACACTATCGCTAACCTATTCGGTTCGCTCGTGGTGGCGACGGATCAGCCGTTTAAAATGGGGGAAACCGTTAAGGTCGCTGGGCACACGGGTGCGGTTGAGGACATCGGACTGCGTTCGACGAAAATCCGGCTCGCTGACAAATCACTCGTGGTCATACCGAACAAGCTGATGGCGACAGAGGCGATCATAAATCTTTCGCGCTTCACCCAGCGTCGCGTGGAGCAGATCATCGGTCTGACGTACGACACGACGCCGGAGCAGATGGAGGCGATTTTGGCGGATTTTCGCGCGCTACTCGCGGCCGACGACGGTGTGCAAAAGGAGACGTTTGATGTGAACTTCACTGATTATGCGGCGTCGTCGCTTAATATCCTGTTCGCTTATTTTACGACTGATCCCGATTTCCGGAAACACCTGCAGTTGCGTGAACGCATCAATTTAAAAATCATGCGCGCGGTGGCGGCACGCGGTTTGTCGATGGCGTTCCCCACGCAGACGCTGCTGCTCGACGGTCCGCTGGTTAAGCAGTTGGCGGCAAAAAAAGCTGAGTGATCCTCAACGGCATCGTGACGGCTGAGCGGGTGTCGGCGAATCCTTAAGCGAGAGTTTTTCGGAAGCGGCTGACGGCGATGGCCATCACCGCAAGGCCGATGGCGAGTAGTGCGGCGAATTGCGGCCAGAGAATGTCGAAGCCGACACCCTTCAGAAAAATACCGCGCACGATCACGAGCATGAACCGCAACGGATCGAGCAGGCTGAGGTACTGAATCACCAGCGGCATGTTCGTGATGGGGAAAATGAAACCCGAAAACAGCATCGCGGGAAAAAAGAAAAAGAAGGTCGTCATCATCGCCTGCTGTTGGGTCTGGCTGACCGTTGAGATGAACAGGCCGACCCCGAGCGTGCTGAGGAGAAAGAGCGCCGTGCCGAGAAGCAGCAGAGGAAAGCTGCCGCGAAACGGTATGCCGAACCAGAACAAACCAACCGCGGTGACCATGCAGACGTTGAGAAAGCCGATCACGGCGAACGGCGCGCATTTGCCTAGGATGAATTCCACCGGGCGGATCGGCGTGACCATGATCTGCTCGATCGTGCCAGCCTCCTTTTCCCGGACGATCGACATGCTGGTGAGCATGAGCGCGATGAGCATGACGAGCATCGCGATAATTCCCGGTACGTAGTAGTTGCGGCTTTCGAGATCGGCGTTGAACCAGGCGCGGGGTTGCAGGGTGATGCCGCCGGGGCGCAAGGCGCGCCCGGTCTTGCGGAGCGTGCGATCGAGCATGATTTCGGTGTTGGCGGCGGAGGCGATGGCGGAGGCGTAGGTGGCGACGAAACGCGCGGTGTTGGAGTCGGAGCCGTCGACAATCATCTGAACGGGTGTGGTGTGCCCGCCGCGGAGAGCTTGCTCGTAGCCGGCGTTGACCTGAAGAATCGCCGAGACTTTGGCGGAATCGATGAGTTGACGCGCTTCGTCGTCATTGAGGGTGAAAGCGGTGGCGTCGAAAAAATCCGAACCAGTGAACCGCGCCACGAGTTCGCGGCTGGCCGGAGTATTGTCCCGGTCGACCACGGCGAGTTTCACGTGACGGACGTCGAGTGAAACGGCATAGCCAAAGATCAGCGTTTGGATGACCGGAAAGCCGATGATGACCATGCGCATGCGCGGATCGCGGAAAATGGCGCGGAACTCTTTGCGGAGAATGGTGAAGATGCGTTCCCACATGGTCAGGTGAGGCGTTTAGGGGTTTTTCGGATGGCCACCGCGAGAACGACAACGGCGAAGCCGAGGAGAAACAGTGCTTCGGGCCAGAGGACTTCGAAGCCGACGCCGCGCAGAAAGATTCCCTTAACCACTGAAACGAAGTAACGAGCCGGGATGATGTGCGTGAGGCCTTGAATCGGACCGGGCATGTTGGCGATGGCGAAAGTGAAACCGGAGAGCAGGAATGCCGGCAGAAAGGTTGAAACCATCGCCAGCTGGCTGGCCAGCAGTTGCTGGCGCGCGACCGCGCTGATGACGATGCCTTGGGCCAGCGTGGCGACGATGAACAGGGTGCCGATTGCAAAGAGAAGAGGAACACTGCCGCGCAGCGGTACTTGAAAAACGAATACAGCCATCAGCACGGCGATGACCATGTTGGCTAGGCCGATGACGGAGTACGGCAGCAGTTTGCCGAGGATGAGTTCGGCGGGCCGCAACGGGGTGGAAATGAGCTGCTCCATGGTGCCGCGTTCCCATTCGCGAGCGACGGTGAGCGAAGTGAGCAGCGCGGCGATCAGGCCCATGATCACGGCCATGATGCCTGGCACGATGAAGTTTTTGCTTTCGAGATCCGGGTTGAACCAGATGCGGGTGCGCAGATCGAGCGCGGGTGGGGCATTGGCACCTGCGAGGCGATGGATTTGCTCGAGCGCGATCTGTTGGTTGTGGGCCATGGTTATGGCCTGGGTGTAACCGAGAACGATGGCTGCGGTGTTGGAATCGGCACCGTCGACGATCGCTTGCACGGGCACGGTGCGGCCGGCGGAAAGGTGGGCGGCGTAATCGGGCGGCACGATGAGCGCGAGCCAGGCTTCGCGGGTGTCGATCTCGCGTTCAACTTCAGCGTAGCGGGTGACGGTTCCGCGCAGGTCGAAGTAAGACGTCGCGGTGAAACGCGCGACGAGATCGCGACTTTCGACGGAGTTGCTTTGATCCCAGACGACGAAAGGCACGCGGTTCACGTCGAGGTTGAGCGCGTAGCCGAACATGAACAGCATCAGCATGGGAATACCGACGGCGAGACCGAGGCTGCGCGGATCGCGGCGGATGTGAATGGATTCCTTACGGGCAACGGCCCAGAAGCGGCGAAGGTTCATCGGTGGACCTCCTGCAGGGCTCCGGCGGCGCGGTCTTTGGCCTCGATGAGTGAAACAAAAACGTCTTCCAAGGTGGGCACGATCCGCTCCACTCGCAGGAGGGGAATTTGCGCGGAAGCGAGTGCGGCGCGGATGGCGGTGGAGGCCAGTTCGGTATCGCGGGTGACGACATGCAGGCCTTTGCCGAAAAGCGCGACGTGCTCAACCGAGGGCAGGCGTTCGATCAGGCTCATGGCGTCGTTCGGCCGGGCGCAATCGACCTCGAGCACGGCTTCGGTCATGTGGCGGGTTTTGAGTTCGCGCGGCGTACCGATGGCGATCAGTTCGCCGCGGTAGATGATGCCGAGGCGGTCACAGTATTCGGATTCCTCCATGTAGTGAGTCGTTACGAAAACCGTGACACCTTGCCCGGCGAGTTCGTAGATGAGATCCCAAAACTGGCGGCGGCTGTTGGGATCCACGCCCGACGTCGGTTCGTCGAGAAAGAGAACGGGCGGCTCGTGGAGCACGGCGCAGCCGAGGGCGAGACGCTGTTTCCAACCCCCGGAGAGCACGCTGGTGCGCGAGTGGCGGTGTTCGGTGAGGCCGGCCATGCGCAGGACCCAGTCCTTGCGCTCTAATTTTTTTGCACGGGACAACCGGTAGATGCCACTGTAGAAATCGATGTTTTCCTCGACGGTGAGTTCGTCGTAGAGGGAAAACTTCTGGCTCATGTAACCGATGCGCGTTTTGATGAGTTCGGTTTCTTTGCGGATGTCGAAACCGGCGACGCGGCCGGTGCCGCCGCTGGGGGTGAGCAAGCCGCAGAGCATGCGGATGGTGGTGGATTTGCCCGCGCCGTTGGGCCCGAGAAAGCCAAAGATTTCGCCGCGCGTCACGGAAAACGAAATACCGGCCACGGCGCGAAATTCGCCGAAACGTTTCTCCAAGTTTTGCACCTCGACGATGGTTTCTGCCTGAGGTGGGAGAGATTCCGGGGGCATAACGGGAAACGCGTTTGTAACGTAATACGTTACAAGCGGGCGGCCGTCTCCTTCGGGGCGGCGATCACGGAAATGAATACGTCCTCGAGGGAGGGTTCGATCGGGTGGAGCGAGAGCAGTTCGAAGTTGGCGCTGGCGATGAGTTGGCGGATTTGGGCTTCGGTGGTGGCGGCGTCTTTCGCGGCGATGTGGACGCGGTCGCCGAAGAGACCGACGGTGGCGTTTTTCAAATGGTTTTTCAGGAGTAGAGCGGTGCGGCGTGGTTCGGTGGTGCGAACTTCGAGCAAGGTGCCGGGCATGAGGCGTTTGACTTCTTCGGGGGTGCCGAGGCCGACGAGTTTTCCCTGGTGGAGGAGCGCGAGGCGGTTGCACCGTTCGGCTTCGTCGAGGTAGGCGGTGGAGACGAAGAGCGTCACGCCGTCACGAACCAGTTGATAAAGAATCCGCCAGAAGTCGCGGCGGGAGACGGGATCGACGCCGTTGGTGGGCTCGTCGAGGAAGAGCACGCGCGGGGTGTGGATGAGCGCGCAGGTGAGTCCGAGTTTTTGCTTCATGCCACCGGAGAGGTGGCCAGCTTGGCGGTGTTTAAAGGGGGCGAGGTTGCTAAAGCCGAGCAGTCGCTCGGTTCGTGCGGTGCGTTCGCGAGAGGGAACGCCGTAGATGTCGGCGTAGAAATCGATGTTTTCGAGGACGGTGAGGTCGGGATACAGCCCGAAGCGCTGGCTCATGTAACCGATGTTTTCTTTGAGGCCTTCGGGGTTTTGCGTGACATCGTAGCCGGCGACTTCGGCGCTGCCGGCGGTGGGCGCCAAGATGCCGGTGAGCATGCGCATCGTCGTGGTTTTTCCGGCGCCATCGGGGCCGACGAGACCGAAGATTTCGCCGGGCTGTACTGCGAGGTCGAGGCCAGCGACGGCAACGAGTTCGCCGAAGGAGCGGCGCAGATTCTTGGCGCTGATGGCTGGATCGGCCATGGTTTAGGGCGCGGCCGGCAACACGACGTCGGCGGGCATGCCGGGTTTGAGTTCGTCTTGCGGATTGGCGAGGTCGACTTTGATGCGGAAGACGAGTTTGACGCGTTCTTTGGTGGTTTGAACCGTTTTGGGTGTGAATTCGGCTTCGGAGGAGATGAAGCTGACGGTGCCTTCGAAATTTTTTCCGGGTGCGGTGTCGGTGTGGACGACGAGTTTCTGGCCGAGGCGCACGCGTCCGAGGTCGGTTTGGTTGACGTAGGCGCGGACCCAGGTGTGCAACGTGTCGGCCACGGTGACGATGGGGGTGCCAGCGGAAACAAATTCGCCGGGTTCGATGTTGTGGGAGAGCACAGCGCCGGTGAGCGGTGAGTAGAGGTTCGTCTCGGCCAGGCGGATTTCGGCGAGGGCGACTGAGGCACGAGCTTGGGCGATGCGGGCGCGTGCCTGTTGGATGGTTTCGGTGCGGGGGCCTTCGCGGACGAGTTTGAGGCGTTCGGCGGCTTCGGCGGCGCGGGCTTGGGCGACTTTGAGTTGCGCCTGGATGGCTTCGAAGTCGCGGTCGGCGATGACGTTTTTAGCGCGGAGATCTTGTTGGCGGACGAAGTCGAGCTGGACGCGGTCGCGGTCGGCTTCGGCGCTGCGCACGGTGGCTTCGATGGCGGCGATTTCCTGGGGGCGGGAGCCGGCTTCGAGTTCGGCGAGCATGGCTTCGACGGCGGCGAGTTCGGCCCGCGTGAGGGCGAGTTGCTCCTTTTGTTCGGCGGAGTCGAGGCGGGCGATGAGTTGGCCGGCTTTGACGTGGTCGCCTTCGAAGACGGGGCGTTCGGCGACGCGGCCGGGAAATTTGAAGCCGAGTTGGGCATCGGTGACCTCGATGTTGCCAGAGATAACGATTTCGTTGGTACGGGTCTGTTGGTTGCGAGAACAGCCGCCAAAGAGCAACAGCGCCGGGACGAGGACGAGGGTGGCAAGGGATAAACCTGCGGACTGGTTATGAAGCGTTTTGTTTTTCATAGTCTTTACGGCCGGTTGGGGTGAGCAGTCCGGCGAAGAAGAGGTTGATGGCTTTTTTGAAGATCTGGTCGGGGGACAAGCCCAAGCGTTCGAGTGCTTCCGGTTGCATGAGGTGGGTGATGGCGAAGCGCCAGAACTCGATGGCGAGTTGTGGATCTACGTCGGCACGCACGGCACCAGCGGCCTGGCCTTCGCGGATGACCTGGCCGAAAACGTAGGGGATGTTTTTGTGGCGCATCTCGTCGAGTTTGGCGTAGAGGCTCGGCGCGGAGCGTTGAAGATCGCGGAGCATGTGCGGGTTGAGCTTCGAAAAGCGCTGCATCATGGCTTCGCTGAGGTGGTGGAATTTTGTGGCGAAAGGTTGCGCGCGGTCTGCAAAAAGAGTGTCGGCGAGCGAGCGGACTTCGGCGGAAAAATTGTCCAAGATCGATTCGATCAGTGCGTCTTTGCTGCGGTAATGGACGTAGAGGGTTTTCTTGCTGACACCGAGTTCGCGCGCGAGGTCTTCCATCGTGAGCGCGCTGTAGCCGTAGGTAAACAGATGGTGGCGGGCGGTAGCGAGGATGCGTGCGCGGGTGGCGGGATCGGGGGGCGGTTGGGCGGAGCGAGCCATCGTGAAATCTTAGGAAACTTAAGTAGTACTTAGAGTTTCCAATAGGCAAGCGTGAGGGTGAGTTTTTTTTGAGGCCGTCGGGATGAAAAGGCGGAGGCGCGGGCAACTTTAGGCGGGCTGCGAGGTCACTTGACGGAGTGAAGGCGTTTTGTAGCATTATTTTTCCGATGAATCCCCCCGGCAGCAAATTCTGGATTTCTGTGTTGCTCGCGCTTGGCACCATGCTGAGTCAATGTTTGCAGGCGCAGACGATATCGTCGGACTCGCCTTTCCTGCCGAAGAGTGGATCGGCGGCGGCGACGGAAATGTCGCCGGTCGAGCTGCGGGGGATTATGGATGGAGGAACTAGTTTTGGACTGTGGGATCCGGTAAAAAAACTTTATGGCCGGGTGAAATTAAAGGAAACCGGGCGTGAATTTACGGTGCTCACTTACGATGCAGCGGGTGATGCGGTGACGGTCGAGTATCAAGGTCGGGTGCATTCGCTGGTGTTGAAGTCATCAAAGATTGAATCGATGGCGCCGATGCCGATGGTGGCACCGATGGCGTCGATGCCGCTGGTGTCACAGCGTCCGGGGGGGCCGCAAGGTGCGGTGAGCGCTCCGACGGTCGATGAAGCAAAACGACTCGACGCGGTGGCGGCCGAAGTGGCGCGTCGTCGTCAGCAGCGTCAGGCGGCGATGCAGCAGGCCCCTCAGGTGCCGCCGCCTCAGCAGCAGCCACCTGTGCCTGGGCGTAGGTGACGTTGGGTGGTTGGCGGCGTTACTTTTTATCGGGCAATTGCCAAAGGTAGCTCTGCTGTTTGGCGATTTCGAGGTCGGCGGAGGAGAGCAGGCGTAGTTGCCAGGCCACTACTTCGTCGTTGGGTTTACCTGGCCAGTCAGTGCCGGTGAGCCCGAGATTCAGGGCGTGGCTGCCGGCCGGAAGCATGCAGCTGAATCGGTAGGTTTTGGCTTCGGGGGCGAAGGGCGAGATGACCTGTAGCTCGATTTTGATGTCGACGCTGGCGGTGTCGGAGTTTTTCACGCGAACGAGAAAATAGTAACCGGCGCGGGCGTCGGGCTGTGTGCGGAGAATGAGCTTGTCGCGTGGATTTTCGTCTTTGCCGAGGAATTCGGAGATGCGCTCGAATGATTCAGCAGGGCGATAGCTGGGCCAGACGCGAATGATTTTGAGAGCGGGGGTTTCGGCGGCGCAGGTGGAGGCGGCAACGAAGAGGAGAACGGTGATCAGGAAAGTGCGCATGGGAGGAGGGCGGACAGGATTGATGGCGAAAGAGAAAGATGCGGAGGATGGCTATTTTAGGGAGATGGTTTGGTAGCGGTGGATGCCGAGGAGGGTGGGGACCCAGCCTTTGACTTCGGGGCGGAGGAGGTAGGTGCGGGTGCCGAAAAAGATCGGCGCGATGGGCGCTTCGTCGAGAAGGAGTTTCTCGGCTTGTTGAAGCAAGGTGTAGCGGGTGGTTTCGTTGCGCTCGCGGGCGGCGGAGTCGATGAGTTTGTCGTAAGTTGAGTTATTCCAACCGGTGTCGTTGTTGCCGCTTTGCGAGGTCATCAGGTCGGTGAAGGTCGAGGGGTCGTTGTAATCGCCGATCCAGCGCGACGCGGAAATTTGGAAGGCGAGCAGGTGCTGGTTGTCGATGTGGATGCGATATTCGAGCTGGACGAGGGCGACTTCGATGCCGAGTTCGCGGCGCCACATTTCCTGGATGGCTTCGACGGCTTTGGGATCGATCACGGGCGGGCTGAACTGGATTTCGACTTTAGGGAACCTGCGGCCATCGGGAAAACCGGCTTCGGCGAGGAGCTTGCGGGCTGCGGCGCAATCGGTGGCGGCGAGCCCGGTGGAATTATAGCCGGCGGTGTTGGGCGGAACGAGCGAGTGGGCGGGTAAGCGCGTGTCTTTCAGGATGGTTTTGGCGAGCAAGGCGCGGTCGATGGCGAGGCTGAGCGCGCGGCGGACACGCGAGTCGTTGAAGGGAGGTTGGGTGACGTTGAAGCGAAAATAATTTGTTTTCAGCAGGGCCTCAACGCGGAGGGGCGAAGGCGATTGCGCGCGGTAGGTTGCGACGCGGTCGACTGGCAGGCTGTAGGTGGTGTGGAGCTGGCCGGTGCGGAAGTTGCGCTCTTCGACTGCGGGATCGCCGATGGGAAAGAAGACGACCTGTTCGATCTGGTTTTGCGCGGCGTCGTGGTGGCGAGGGTTCTTTTTGACGATGATGCGTTGGTCGGGCACCCAAGTTTCAAGGGTGAACGGGCCGTTGGTGACGATGTTGACTGGTTTTGTCCAGGCGGTGCCACGCCGGCGGGTGGCGTCAAATTTACGCAAGGTGGCGGGATGAACGGGGAACCAGGACTGGTGGGCGGCGAGTGAAAGGAGGTAGGGAGTGGGTCGGGCAAGTGTGAGTTGCAGGGTGTGTGGATCGAGGGCGTGCACGCCGACTGAGGCGAAGTCTTTGGTTTTGCCGGCGGTGTAAGCCTCGGCGCCTTTGATCGGGGCGAGCATGTAGGCGTATTCGGAGGCGAGTTGGGGAGAGAGGATGCGCTCCATCGAAAACGCGAAGTCGGCGGCGGTGACGGGGTCGCCGTTGGACCATTTCGCATCCTTGCGCAGGTGAAATGTATAGGTGAGGCCGTCGTTAGAGATATCCCAACGTTCGGCCATGCCGGGCAGTGGGCGTGAAGAGGCTTCGTCGAGGATGGTGAGGCCTTCGAAGAGGGCGACAAGGATGTTGTAATCGGTGTAGGCGATGACGATGTGGGGATCGAGATCGCGGGGTTCGGCACCGTTGCCGATCAGGAGCGTGTGGGTGCGCAGGCCTTGTTCGACCGGAGTTTCGCGTTTGGCAAAGGCATCGGTCGAGAGAGAGGCGAGAGAGGCGAGCAGGGCGGCGAGGAGCGGCATGCGCATGGTGGGGAAAGAAGCACGGTTCGCCTGGAGTGTAAAGGGACGCGGCGGTGGGGCGGTTGAAGTTTCCCGTTGCGTCTCTGACGCAGCGGGGCATTCAAAGGCGCAGAACCTATTGAATTTATGCCGTGGTACTACGCCAACTATAACCAGCGTCTTGGTCCTGTCAGTGATACGGAGTTTGCGCGTCTGGCGCGCGAGAAGACTATCAAGGAGGACACGCTGGTGTGGCAGCATGGCATGCCGGATTGGAAGAGTTACGCCGAGGTAGCGCCGACACTGCCGCCGCCGGACATTTCGCTGCCGGTCACGGGTACAGGAACGATCGAGCCGGTGGCACCGGTTGGGCTGGTCGGGCAACCGCAACGGGGGAGCTTGAGTTTCGCGGGTTTTTGGCCTCGGGTGGGTGCGGCGTTGATCGACTTCCTGATCATCTATGTTTTGTCGATTTTCCTCTCCAAGGCATTTGGCGCAGCCAACATCGACCTGAAGCCTTTGCTGGAGGGGAATCTAGAACAAATGGTGGTGCTTTTGAAACAGCTCGCGCTGTTCGTCTTCGTCGATACCGGGATGCGAATCGCGTATTACTGGTATTTTCTCAACAAGTTTGAAGCGACGCCGGGCAAAATGGCTCTCGGGCTGAAAGTGGTTCGCAGCGATGGCTCAAAGCTGAGTCAAGGGCAGATCTTGGGGCGCTTTTTTGCTGAAATTGTCAGCAAGTATTTTACGCTCGGCTTTGGTTACCTAATGGTTGCCTTTGATAGTGAGAAACGCGCGATGCACGATCAGATGTGCGATACGCGGGTGGTGAACAAGCAGCGGGATTGAGGTTCATTCACGACAAGCCAAAAAACATATTGAATGGTTTTGGCTAGCCGAAGGGAACGTTGATCAGGGCACACTCATAGTCACGCCAGCGTTGTTTGCTTCGAGCTGGTCGAAGCTCGCTGCAACCGAAGCCATGTGTGCGGCGATTAATCATGTGAAGGAAGTTTACGGTCTCGACATCCTGAAACAGAATCCGACGATGTTGGCTGAATTTTCCGCTGCCTATTCGAGTATTTATGCCGCAGATGCCATTCGCACGAAATAGTAAATCGCAGGGAAGGCCGATCCAGTCGCCAGTGTACAACGTGGATATGCGTTCGTCCTGCCATCAAACCTCGCGCCTTCGCGTGGCACAGCTAACGTTCGCCAAAGCAATTTTCACGTATGCAAACGACAACTAACAAAATGCGCACCATTGGTGTGCTAGCAATGACTGCTGCGGTCGCGCTTTCAGGCGGCTGTGCTTCAATATTCAATGGAGGTAATCGAAATATCTCTATTTCATCTCAACCGGCGGGTGCTAAAGTATCGGTCACTAAGGTCGGTTTAGACCAGATCATACAGACCGGAACAACGCCTTTGACCGTTTCGCTCGACCCAAAGCGCGGATACTTCACGGGGCAGGAATATACCGTGAAGTTCGAACTGGCTGGATATAAAAGCACAGAAATCAGGCTTTGTTCGAAGCTATCAGGCTGGTATTTTGCGAATATTGTGATTGGTGGTACTATCGGAATGGTAGTAGTTGATCCGCTTACTGGATCGATGTGGAATCTAACTCCTGATAAAATTGAGCAGACATTGGCTCCTGAGCAGGCTGCGCTTATTAAAGGGAATAACGGTTTTGTTGTGGCTTTGGTGACTCAATTATCGGAAGCCGAGCGAGCAAGTATGGTTAAGATCAACTGAGCCGAACCCGGAGCGTTGTAGTCACGCGAAGGCGTGACTACGACTCTTGAATCAGGCGCTACTGACAATGCCAATGCTTGCATCTTTCCGTTTTCAAGCCCGCCAGTACGGCATGTCAGATCTGTAACGTGGGCAACCGATAAAGAACCAATTTTGATTAGGTGCATTATCCCTCAAATAAAAACGAACCCATGAAGATTCTGCTTTCCCTCGCAATTCTCGCCAGCACTTGCTGTGGATGCCTGGCCGATGTCCCATTTATAGACGCCGTTGGGAACGCATCTGCTGAGACCCCAGCGGATAGGGCGGTCATCCGAGTTTATATCGAGGCAAGGAATGAAAGAATCGAGAAAAGCAATAGCTCGGTCGACCTTGTGATCAGCAAGCTATCGGCTTTCTTAAAGTCCTTGGGGGTTGCAGAAAGTCTGCAGACTACTGAGTATAAGATTTCGACCAGGGTGACAGAAAGACATGGCGATTCACAGAAGATCACTTTTGAAGGCTTTGAGACCAGATCCCGTGTGCTCATCGATTTGCGGGCTTTGCAGTACTACCCGACAATACTTACATATTTGAGTACTAATGAAGGGTTTTCCGGGCTTAGCGTTACGCTTAGCACTGAGAAAGAAGGTGAGATTCGGCGGAGGCTCGTAGTCGAGGCAGTTCGTGCGGCTAAGGCGAAAGCGTTAGCGATCGCTGAAGACAATATGCTATTGATTTCGGGATTGATCTCGGCCTACGAGACCTCAAGCCAGAATTTCGGGAGAGAGGAGGGAGGACTGTACGGGAACTACTCGGGTCGACCAAGCAAACCTGAAGGGGCGCTATCAGTTACGGTGAGTGTTGAGGTCCGTGCAAAGTTCGAATCGAAGAACCAGCCAAACCAGCCGTCAGATGCAACTCCGGGGGTTGTCACGTCGGCTGCGGAGCAGCCTTTGGTGCCAGCTCCCGGTGTACCTCACCTTAGCTCTGAGGACATCCGTCGATAAAAAAGTTGACTAGGGGCGAGCAAGGGTCGGGCTGCAAGTATTGCATTTTACCCGGCTATTTTAATCCGTCGTCAAGTAATTGAAATACTTACAGCCTGACGTCGCCCTTTCGTTGGGGCGGGCACTGTTTTCCTGCCGGTTGCGGCGGCGCTCGACGACTCCGTCGGTTATAATTTCCAGGCGATCGTATTGACCGCCAGCCGCGCACAACCAGGTGGAGTAGTCGTTATAGCGGTGGCTGCGTTCTGCGCGATCCAGGCGAGGATTTGAGCGCGAAGGTGTTTTTCGAGATCGCGGCCGCGGTGGGCAGGCAAAACGTATTCGTCTACGATGCAGCCATAGCGATTGGTTTTTAGCGAAAAAAATGGGTGGTCGTCGTGCAGGAGCGCGCCGGCCATGGCGATGGGTTCGTCATTGAGATACGCGACGAAATAGGCGCAGGTGCCGTCGTGGAGGTCGCGGGTCAGACGCGCGGTGGCCTTGGTGAGCCAAGGTTCGATTTCCCAGGCGCCCAGACCGGCTTCGACCAGCTGGGCCCGCAGCAATGCGATCACTTGAGGTATCTCAGAAGTCGTGATGCATGCGGTCATGGCGATGAACGACACGAACCGACCCGGTGCTAATCGGCCAATCTAAAGTGCTGGGTGGGCATTACAGCGCAGAGCAAATGTCGTGGCCACAGTCGAGGTTGGCGGGGGCGTGTCGCCAGCGGAAAGGCACAAGAAGGGATGAAAAATGATCGAGGATGTACGGTCGAAATGGGGCTGTGCGTTGAGAATTTGAAACGCATCAGCATCGTTCTGAGAGGAGAAAAACATATGTCCACCCACACCATTCGTCTGCATCGCGTTCTGCGTTCTTCACCCGAAAAAGTATATCGCGCCTTCATCGAGCCTGAGGCACTGGCGCGATGGATAGCGCCGTATGGGTTTACCTGTAAGGTTCACCATTTGGACGCCAAGGTCGGTGGCACGTTTAAGATGTCGTTTACGAATTTCGGCACGGGCAAAGGTCACTCGTTTGGCGGTGAGTATCTGGAGTTGGTTCCGCACGAGCGGCTTTGTTACACCGACAAATTTGATGATCCGAATTTGCCCGGAGTCATCACGGTCACTGTGGTGTTAAAAAAGGTGCTGTGCGGAACAGAAGTGGCTATCGAGCAGGCGGGCGTGCCTGCGGTGATTCCGGCGGAGATGTGTTACCTCGGCTGGCAGGAATCGCTCGCGCAGCTGGCGCAACTCGTCGAGCCCGAGATTCCTGAGTGAGCGGACGAACCCGGCGACGACGGCGCGTCGCCCTCCATTCGGACAGGTTTAGGAGGTTGAGTCATGATTCCGTCGTCGCCGTTGCGAATACCCGGCGCGCCCAGCGGTCGCGCCCTACCTTTCAAACTGCTCTAAAGTGTCGCGAGGATGGCGTTGAAGGTTGTACTCGGACGGAGGGCGGCGGTGGCTTTGGCGTCGTCGGGTTGGTAATAGCCGCCGAGATCGACGGACTTGCCTTGGATGGCGGCGAGTTCGGAAACAATTTTGCCTTCGTTCAAGGTGAGAGCCGCAGCCACACTCGAAAAGATTTTGGCGAGTTCGGCATCGGTCTTCTGTGCGGCGAGTTCCTGCGCCCAGTACAACGCGAGGTAGAAGTGGCTGCCACGGTTGTCGAGGGTGCCGAGCTTGCGGCCGGGGGAACGGTCGTTCTCGAGGAATTTGCCGTTGGCGGCGTCGAGGGTTTCGGCAAGGACTTTCGCCTTGGTGTGGTTCTGGGTGATGCCGAGGTGCTCGAAGGAGGCGGCAATGGCGAAAAATTCGCCGAGGCTGTCCCAGCGGAGATAGTTGTCGTGGAGGAATTGTTCAACGTGCTTGGGCGCGGAGCCGCCGGCGCCGGTTTCGAAGAGGCCGCCGCCGTTCATCAGGGGAACGATCGATAGCATCTTGGCACTGGTTCCCACTTCGAGGATGGGGAAGAGGTCGGTGAGGTAGTCGCGAAGGACATTGCCGGTGACGCTGATCGTATCCTGGCCAGCTTTGAGGCGGGCGAGGGTGAGGAGCGTGGCTTCGGCGGGGGCGACGATGCGCAGGGTGAGGCCGGTGGTGTCGTGTTGGGCGAGGTATTTTTGTACCTTGAGGATGATCTGGGCGTCGTGGGCGCGTTTGTGATCGAGCCAGAAAATCGCGGGCGTGGCGGAGAGGCGGGCGCGGTTGACGGCGAGCTTCACCCAGTCCTGCACGGGAGCGTCTTTGGTTTGGCAGGCGCGCCAGATGTCGCCCACTTCGACTTCGTGGCTGAGGAGCACGGAGCTGGGAGCGGGGAGCGGGGAGCCAGGCTCATTGCTCCCTGCTCCTTGCCCTTCGCTCACCACGACGCGGAGGGTGCCGTTGGCGGGGACGACAAAGGTTTTGTTGTGCGAGCCGTATTCTTCGGCGGCTTGAGCCATGAGGCCGACGTTGGGGACGGAGCCCATGGTTTTCGGGTCGAGCGCGCCGTGGGCTTTGCAAAAGTCGATGGTGGCGGCGTAGACGCCGGCGTAGCAACTGTCGGGGATGACGGCGAGGGTGTCTTGGGTCTTGCCAACGGTGTCGTACATCTTGCCGCCGGCGCGGATCATCGCGGGCATGGAGGCGTCGACGATGACGTCGGAGGGGACGTGGAGATTGGAGATGCCTTTGTCGGAGTTGACCATCGCCACGGCGGGGCCGGCGGCGAAGGTGGCGGCGATGTCGGCCTGGATGGCGGCTCTTTTGTCGGTGGGGAGTTTCTCGATTTTGGCGGTGAGGTCGCCGAAGCCGTTGTTGAGGTCGACGCCGAGTTCGGCGAAGGTGGCGGCGTGTTTGGCGAGAAGGTCTTTGAAGAAGACGCGGACGGCGTGGCCGAAGAGGATGGGGTCGGAGACCTTCATCATGGTGGCTTTGAGGTGGAGCGAGAAGAGGATGCCTTCGGTTTTGGCGCGGGCGATTTGTTCTTCGTAGAAGGCGACGAGGGCTTTCTTGCTGACGAAGGTGCCGTCGAGGATTTCGCCGGTCTTGAGGGCGAGCTTGGGGAGAAGGACGGTGGTCTTGCCGGCTGTATCGACATGTTCGATACGGACGGTGGTTGCGGCGGGAACGGTGACGGATTTCTCGTTGGAGAAAAAGTCGTTGGCGCTCATGGTGGCGACGGTGGTCTTCGAGGCGGGTGCCCACGGGCCCATGGAGTGCGGGTGTTTGCGGGCGTAGGCTTTGACGGCCTTCGGGGCGCGGCGGTCGGAGTTGCCCTCGCGGAGGACGGGGTTGACGGCGCTGCCCATGACTTTGGCGTAGCGGGTCTTGAGTTCCTTCTCGGCGTCGTTAGTAGGCGCTTCGGGGTAGTTCGGGAGTTTGTAGCCCTTGGCTTGTAGTTCGGCAACGGCGGCTTTCAGCTGCGGGACGGAGGCGCTGACGTTGGGGAGCTTGATGATGTTCGCCTCGGGCTTAAGTGTGAGGGCGCCGAGTTCGGCGAGGGCATCGCTGATGCGTTGGGGTTCGGTGAGGGCGTCGGGGAAATTGGCGAGGATGCGGCCGGCAAGGGAGATGTCGCGCGACTCCACGGCGATATTGGCGTGTTTGGTGAAAGCCTGGATGATCGGCAGCAGGGAGTAGGTGGCGAGGGCGGGGGCCTCGTCGGTTTTCGTGTAGATGATGGTCGGTGCTGCAGACATGGTGGGCGAGGGTGGTTGGGAAAGTGTAGGTTGTCACCAAAGCCACGGACGCCGAGGGGTCAAAAGCATAAGTGTCATTCTTGGTGGCGGGGTACCGAATGAATGGGGGCGAATAGTCGAGCGCGGGCGCAGAGGTGGAACTAATTGGCTGGGGGCGTTTGTGAGTGGAGGAGTTTTACAGAAACAGCAGTTGCAGGTTGGCGCTGGGGGAGGTGCGGGCGGCGGCGAGATCGCGGATGAAGGCCAGGGTGTCCTCGTAGTTTTGAACGCGGCCTTGGGTGGCGCGGCGGTGAGGGGGAAGAAGGGCGGGGCGCAGATGGGTGACGAGCAGCGTCGCTTCGCGGAAGCGGGCGAGTTGCTTCAGGCCGGTCATGATCTCGCTGCGGGCAAAGAGAGGCGTGGCTGCTTCGATTGAGTTGGCGGCGTTCCAGTGGTAGAAGCCGTGGCTGGGGCGTTCGCTGAAGAATTTGCCGAGGAGCTTGGCGGCGGCTTCGGAGAACGCGGCGTCGTATTTGGCGATGGACTCGGGATTGGCGGTGGTCTGCAGTTCGAGTTCGGCTAGGCTGAACGCGATGGCCGACTGAATCTGTTGCGCGAGGTAGAGGTCGTGGCCGGTGACGTGCGCGAACAGGGCGTCAATAAAATGCAGGCGGCGAAGTTCGTCGCGGGAAGGAACAGTCATCGAAGATTGGTTGGTGGTGGGACTCAGGATCGGCGGTCGGTTTCCGTACCTTCACTTTCCAGAATTATCGCCACTAAAGACAGGCCGGCCGCAAGGGTCCACCATCCCGTATAGAGCAAGGGTTGGTTCGCCGGACTTCGCAAAAAACGAAGGAGCCAAAAGAGGTTGTAGGCAATCGAGGCGCTCCAAATGAGACGCCTGTAATGCACGTGCAGGTTTCGCGATTTGGCCCGCACGATCCATAATCCCCAGATCAAGAAACCGGGGGCGAACATGGATAGAAACTGAAGGCTCTGTGTTGCTAGGCTGACGAAAACGAGAAAACACGCCCAGAATACCCCGCCGGAAGCCAGTACGGTCGCGATGTTTTTTGGAATCGATCTCATTGTCGGCCGAAGAGGGTTCGGTCAGATGAGGGCGTCAGTGCACGTCCGGTTTCGGTTTTCCGAGGCTGCTGATTTCCTGCATGAATTCCGAGACGTCGCGGAATTCTTTGTACACGCTGGCGAACCGGACGTAAGCGACTTGATCGAGTTTGCGGAGGCGTTGCATGACGGCATCGCCGACGGCTTGCGAGGGGATTTCGGTGTCGTACTGCGCCTCGAGGGCGTCGATCACGTCTTCGATCAGCATGTCGAGTTGCTCGCGGTCGACGGGGCGTTTGTGGAGCGCGGCGCGGACGGCGCGGAAGAGTTTATCGCGGTCGAAATCTTCGCGGCGTCCGTCGCGTTTCACGACGACGAGGCCTTCGCGCACGAACATTTCGGTCGTGGTGTAACGGTGGCCGCATTCGAGGCATTCGCGGCGGCGACGAATTGTGCTGCCCTCTTTGCTGATGCGGGAGTCGATGACTTTATCTTCGATGGAAGTACACTTGGGGCAGCGCATGGCGGAAAATTTAGAATGAAGAATGCAGAATGAAGAATCTTCTGCGGCGTTGGCGAATGCGTGCGTGGCTGTTGGCGATTGCGACTTAGTTAAGTTCCAAGAAATTCTTTAGGATGCGCATGCCGCCCTCGGTCGCGATCGACTCGGGGTGGAATTGCACGCCCCAGATCGGGAGTGTTTTGTGGCGCAGGCCCATGATTTCGCCCTCGGCGGTGTCGGCGGTGATCTCGAGGCAATCGGGCAACGTGGCTCGCTCGACGAGGAGCGAATGGTAGCGCGTGGCGGCGAAATCCTGCGGCATGCCGTGGAAGACGTCTGTATCTTTGTGGTGGATCGGCGAGGTCTTGCCGTGCATGAGACGGTCGGCGCGGATGACGCGTCCGCCGAAGTAGTGGCCGATCGATTGGTGGCCAAGGCACACGCCGAAGATCGGTTTTTTGCCCTTGAAGGCTTCGATCATGGCGAGCGTGACTCCGGCTTCGGCGGGCGAACACGGGCCGGGCGACAGGAGTACGCGGTCGGGGTTGAGGGCGAGCGCCTCGGCGGGCGTTATCTCGTTGTTGCGAAAAATGCGCTGTTCCACGCCCAGCTGGCCAAAATATTGGACCAGGTTGTAGGTGAAGGAATCGTAGTTATCGATGACCAGAAGCACGGCGGAATTTAACGTCGGGTTGACACACCGGTCAAGCGCGGGGGTAGTGGAGGCCGCCGCACAGCGTCCAAACGACCATGTCTGCACACTTTCAACTCCTCAAAACCGACACCGCTACGGCGGCCCGACGCGGGCGTTTGCAGACGCGGCACGGCGTGGTGGAGACGCCGATTTTCATGCCGGTCGGCACGCAAGGGACGGTCAAAGCCATCACGCCCGTGCATTTGCGCGACATCGGGGCGCAGATCATTTTGGGCAACACGTACCACTTGAATCTCCGCCCGGGCAGCGAACTCGTGCGTGAGCTGGGCGGGTTGCATAAATTCATGGGCTGGGACGGGCCGATTTTGACGGATAGCGGCGGTTTTCAAGTTTTCAGCTTGGCGAAGCTCCGCGACATCCGCGATGACGGCGTGGCGTTCCAATCCCACTTGGACGGGGCGAAACTTTTTCTCGGACCGCGCGAGGTGATGACGATTCAGGCGAATCTCGGCAGCGATATTGCAATGGTGCTTGATGAGTGTCCGCCGTGGCCGTGCGAACGCGACGCATGCGCGCTGGCGGTGGCGCGGAGTCACCGTTGGGCGGGACAATGCAAACAAATCGCCACCGACAACGGTTTCCTGGCGGCGGGGCAGCATGTATTCGCGATTGTGCAAGGTTCGACCTTTGACGACCTGCGGCGCGAAGCGGCCGAAGGGCTGGCGGCGCTGGATTTTCCGGGTTACGCGGTGGGCGGGGTGAGCGTGGGTGAACCCGAACCAGAGATGCTGAAACAAGTCGGCGCGACGACGCCGTACATGCCGGTCAATAAACCGCGTTACACGATGGGCCTCGGCACGCCGCCGCAGTTGCTCAAGATGGTCGCGCTCGGCGTGGACATGTTTGATTGCGTGTTGCCGACGCGAGTGGCGCGCAACGGGCTCGTCTTCACGCCCGACGGCCCGATCAATCTGCGCAATGAAAAATTCCGCACCGATCCACGCCCCATCGTTGAAGGGCTGGCCAACTACACGACGAATTTTTCGCGTGCGTATTTGCGGCATCTCACGGTGGCGGGCGAGATGTTGAGCGGAACGTTGTTAACCATTCATAATCTCCATTTCTTTCTCGATCTGATGGCGCAGGCCCGCGCGCACATCGAGGCGGGTGATTACGGGACGTGGCACCGCGCCTGGATCGAGCGCTACGAAGCCGGGGCAAAGGAGAAATAAAAAAAGCCCGCACGAGAAGTGCGGGCTTGAAAGATTGCGCGAGGTTCGGGTTCGCTTAGAAGCGGACGCGGACGCCGGTGCTGCCACCCCAAGTGCGGTCGGCAATGTGCTGACGGTCGTACCAATCTACACTGACGTAGATGGCGACTTTGGGAGTGATCCAGGAGTTCACCTCGGCACCGTAGACGAAGTATTGTCCACTCTTTGAACTGGTGCGGAAATCGTCATGGTACCTGACCGACGGGATGACAGAGACCCATTTGTAGGGGAATTCAGCACCGAAGCCGGCGTTCCAATTGGCATAATTGGATCCCATATGATTTCTTAACCCGTATGTTTGTGCGAAGCCGGCGTCGAGATTTTCGTCAAAAAAAGCATAGCCTAGGCCGAATGTAATGAACGGCTTAATACCGTCTTCGATTGTATTATAGATGACGGCGTTGCCACCTATGTTGTGGCTGCGCCTGCTGTACGGGTCTTGGTCAAACCAGTTGTAGCTGTAGCCGCCGTTGAGATCTAGACCTTTGCAGACAGGCAGGTTTCCGCCGATGTAGGCGCCGTAGTTATTGTGCGAGGTATGAGCTTCGTCGATGAGTCCGAAGCCAGCCTCAGCGTAACGTTTGCCGATCACGCCGGGACCGGATTCTTCGCCTTTGGGGAACAATGGACAGGTATCGGTCGATTGTGCAAATACCGTGGAAGCCGCGATAAGTGCGACTGCGCTGATGAGGTTTTTGATGGTTGTCATAGAATGTAGTTTGTCCCGCCTACGGGCGTTTGTTGGGCCGGTAAACAAGCCGATCTCGGGCTGGGGTTGCAATGCCAAAAATTGGCGGTGGGGAGCTGCTCAAACAGCGTTTGGCACCGAGTTTTTGATACTGGCAGTTAACAAAGTTACGCAGATCCGGGAAACTTTTGCTGGCTTGGCGGATGCTTTTTACCATGGTCTTTCCCCATGCGTATACTCGTCACCGGTGGTGCTGGTTTTCTTGGCTCAAATCTGTGTGATCGGCTGCTCGTAGACGGGCATGAGGTCGTGTGTATTGATAATTTCTTTACCGGCCGGAAAACCAATATCGCCCACCTGCTGACAAATCCGAACTTCGAACTCGTGCGTCATGACGTGATTGACCCGTTCAAATACGAGGTCGACCAGATCTACAATCTCGCCTGCCCGGCTTCGCCGCCGCACTACCAGTATAACCCGATCAAGACGACCAAGACCTCCGTCATGGGCGCTATCAACTGTCTCGGCCTCGCCAAGCGCGTGAAGGCCCGTGTATTTCAGGCGAGCACGTCGGAAGTTTACGGCGATCCGGCGGTGCATCCGCAGCCGGAAAGTTATTGGGGCAACGTCAACCCGATCGGCCGACGCTCCTGCTACGATGAGGGAAAACGCTGCGCCGAGACGCTCTTCTTTGATTACCACCGCGAGAACAAAGTCGATATCCGCGTCGTGCGTATTTTCAACACGTATGGCCCGCGGATGCATCCGAACGACGGGCGCGTGGTATCCAATTTCATCGTACAGGCGATCAAGGGCGAGGACATCACCATTTACGGCGACGGCTCGCAGACGCGTTCGTTTTGTTACGTGGACGATTTGGTTGAGGGTTTTGTTCGTTTCATGGGACAGACGGAGATTGTCGGTCCGATGAATCTCGGCAACCCGGGTGAGTTCACGATGCTTCAGCTCGCCGAACTCACGCTGAAGCTCGTGGGCGGAAAATCAAAGATCGTCTATCAGGCGCTCCCGGCCGACGACCCGCGTCAACGCCGCCCGGACATCACCCTCGCGCAACGTGTGCTTAAGTGGGAGCCGCTGGTTCCGCTCGAGGAAGGCTTGAAGCGCACGATCACGTATTTCAAGACGCAGGTGTGAGCGGATTTCACGCTGGCCCGAGCGGCAGGTCGTTGGCGCGGAGGGGGCGGCCGAGCTGGCGCTGGCGGCGGGCGCACATCGCCAAAAAAAGCGTGGCGGTGGTGAAGGTGTCGCCTTCGGCCGTATGACGATCGAGCGGCGTGATGCCGCATTGGGCGCAGACTTCGTCGAGCGTGGGTTCGCGCTGGCCGGGATAGCCGGTGCGAGCAAAGGCCTCGACGGCGGTCATCGCGAAACGCGCAGTATCTAGGACTTGGTTACGCAACGTGATTTGAAAGTGCCGTTTCAGCGCGGCGTTGAGCATCGCGATGTCGAAACCGATGTGGTGGCCCACGATGACTGCGCCTTGAAGGCGGTGCAGGAGTTCGACGAGCATGGTGGGCTCGGGCTCGCCGAAGGCTGTATCCGAAGGCAGGATACCGTGCACGGAGACCGATTTGGTCGCAGGGCGATTTTGCTGCAGGAGCCAGGCGGAGGAACGGGCGAGGTGCAGGCGTCCGTTGCGGAGTTCGGCAATGGCGAGCGAGAGGATGCGGTCTTGCGTGGCGTTGAAGCCGGTGGTTTCGCAGTCGAGAACGATAAAGAGCAGTTCGGCCAGTGGCGTCTTGTCGGGGATGTGGCGCGGGGTCCCTTCGAAGTAGGCTTCGATCGGCCGGGGAAGAGAGGTTTTGCGGCGCCAGAAGAACATGAGGAGGAGTCGGAATTTTTTAACCGCGAATGGACGCTAATTGACGCTAATGACGGAGGAGAAATGGAAAGGAGGGAGGAGTTTTTTTAACCACTGATTGTCACTTAGGAACACTGATGACGGAGATGGGGAATCTTGTTTTTGTATTTCTGTGTGGGCTCTGTGTTCTCTGTGGCAAAATGATTAGGTGCTGTCACCGGCTCAGTGGGAATTCAGCTTGGATGACTTGTTGCACGGAGCGGACGACGTCGAAGACGTTGGCGAGTTGGGCGCGTTCGAGTTTCGTCAAGGTCGACGGATCGAGGTGGCGGCCGGAATCGCCGCGTCGCAGGCCGTTGAGCGTGCGCAGTCGGAGGAGGAAATCGTAGCCTTCGCGGGCGAGGGCGGCGGTCTCTTGGAGCGTGGGCACGCTGCGGCGCAGTTCGTCCCAGCGGCCGCCCGTCGAGTAGCGGCGGGTCTGGCCGTGGCGGATCGAGAGAAGGCGGGCGGCGTCGCGCAGCGGTGCCATGCCGCGGGATTTTAGATCTAGCTCCTGATTCCCCACGCCGAGGGTTTCGACGACGAAGCGGCCGATGAAGTTGAGCGGCGGCGCGTTGTCGATGATGAGTGCGGCGAGTTGGCGTTGCAGGCCGGTTTGGGTGGAAACGATTTGCTGGATTTTGCTGCGGAGCAGGTCGCAGAGTTCGCGGTCGCCGGCGACGTAGCGCAGATCGTACAGCACCGTTGCGCGCAGGAGGGTTTCGCCGTCGGTGGACGAACCGAGGGCTTCGATCTCGGTTAACCACTCTTTGGTGGTTCGGCACCATTTGGGGTTGAGGGCCATGACGCCGCCTTGACAGCGGGCGAAGCCGGCGGCGGCGAGTTTGTCGACGGTGTGGGTGGCGAGTTTTATGAAGATGGCGCGGGCAAGTTCGTCGCCTTCCGGGGTGTCGGAGGGGCCGAAGATGAGGGCATTGTCCATGTCGGTGCGCAGGATTTGTTCGCGACGTCCGTCACTGCCAACCGATATCCAGGCCCAAGGAACGCGTGGCAGTTTGATGCCTTCGTCGGCGAGTTCCTCGGCGGAGAGAGCGAGGAGGCGTTGGGCGAGTTCGTCGTAGAGTTCGGCGCAGATCTGGCCGAGGTAGATCGCGGAAACGCCGGCGTCGAGGTAGCTGCGGGCGATGGCTTCGATTTCGTCGCAGAGTTCGCGGAAGCGGGCGGGAGATTTGGCGAAACGGATTTCGCGCAACAGGCCGGCGGGATGGTGTCCGCTTTGCGCGAGGAGGTCTTTGTGGGTGCAAACGTCGAGCGCTTTGGTGTCGGGCGTGCCGTCCTCGGTGACGCAGACCTGACCGATGCGTTCGCGGAGCATGAGGAGTGTGGCGGCGGTGGCGCTGGCGCGGGGCGAAATGGTGAACACCGGGCTGGCCATGATGCTGGAGACGGGGCCGGATTTATCCATGCCGTCGACGATGACGTGTTTGACCAGGGTGTTGCTGGTGACGATGCCGAGGGGGCGGCGCCCGCTGTCGACGACGAGGATCGAAGGCACGCGTTTCGACGACATGAGTGTAGCGGCTTCGTGGATACTGGCGTCGGGGTTACAGGTGAGGAGTCGTTCGGGTGGGCGGGGTTGAACGAGCTGGGCGCCGTCGAGGTGGGCCTGGAGAATGTTTTTGGTGCGGCCCGCGACGCTGGATTCGGTGGGTTCGGAAAACTCCAGCGGGCTGCCGACGCGCACGGCCCAGAAGAGATGGCGGCGGACGTAGTTTCTAGCGGTATCGTTTTGTTCGAGCAGGACCTTCATGCGCGCCCACGGGAGGCTGTAGAGGAGGCTGTCCTCGATGGCCTGGGCGGTGACGCGGAAAGGTTCGTTGCGAACGAGGGCGCTGAGGCCGAGGACGTCGCCGACATCGCGGGCGTCGACGCGTTCGTTGCGTTCCTCGTGGTTCCAGATGTATTCGACGCGGCCGCGGGCGAGGAAGAGTACGTCTTCGCCGGGTTGGTCGCCCTGTTTCCAGACCGTTTCACCGGCGGGAACCATCCAAACGGTGGCGGTGCTGGCGAGCGCCTGAATTTCCTCCTTGGGTAGCATGGAGAACGGCGGGAAGCGCAAGAGGGCCTCGGCGATGCGTTCGGGGATGACGTTTTTGGAGGACATGGCGAAAGAGAGGCTGAGGGAAGCAGTTCCTGTGCTCAATGGGCAATTCGGAAGAAAGGCATCGTGATGGGCGAGGGGCGGTTGGAAGAGAGCGGACACGAAAACGCCGCGCTCAACATGGAGCGGCTGCATGGTTATAGCGGTGAGCATTGGCAAGCAACCGGAACGAAGCGGCACCGTCTGCAAGGCAGAACCGGATGGAGTCCCCTCGATCCCGATTGTCATCCTGAGCGCTGCGCGAATGAACCACTTGGAATCGGCAAACCAGCACGTGCGACCTTACCCGCAACCCGTACATTGAGGATGTGCAAAATCACAGCCATTCGGGTATGACCCCATTTTCGCCTTGGACTGGAGCGACAACGGAGCGGAAGGAGGAAGCAGGGCGAGTGATCAGACGCGTAGCGGCTGGCGCGAGACGTGCCGCTGGTTGTTGAACGATGTTGCCAACTACAAACTACAAAACACGACCCTTTTTATTGGCCTTTTTATTGGCCTCTTTTTATTGGCCTCTGGACTTTATGCTTTGTGATCGAAGGTAGGGTCAATGCTCCGCCATTGACCGAGGCGGATGAGGGACCACCCGCCCTACCAAAATCCAAAGAATAAGAGACGTTGGTATAACCCGCGCTTCAGCTCTGCCTCCCCGCACTTCCGTTCGATCATGAGGCTTTAGGTCTAATAAAATCGCAGATTCTCTGGCGTGCATCCTCGCCCGCATCTTCGAGTAAATAATGCCCGGCGTCAGCGTAACGATGCACCCGGGCTTGCGGAAAAATTTCCCGCCAGCGAGCGAGGAAATGATCGTTGAAACAAAAATCTTTACCGCCCCACAGAATCATCTTCTCACGATCCGCCAGCAAAGACAGCTTCGCCTCAATCGCATCAAGCACCGGCCGCGTCGCATGACTCAAGCACATCGGAATATCCTGCACGAACCGATGCACAGCGACACGATTCGCCCACGAATCGTAGGGGAAAAGAAAGCCGCGCTTCACGTCAGCCGTGAGCGGACGCACCGTGGACATCCACGCCGCCGGTCCGGCAAAACCGTTGAGACCACGCACTAAAACTTTCCCGAACAGACCCGCACGACACAACGCGATCCGCTCAGGAAGGTGCGTCGAAAAGAACGCCGCTGTATTCAGAATCACGATGCGACCGATCATCTCAGGATGCCGTGTCGCAAAACCGAAACCGATCGCCCCACCCCAGTCATGCACGATCAAATGAATGCGTTTGAGCCCCAGTGACGCAACCAGCGCCTCGATGTCGGCGATTCGCGTTCCAAGACTGTAATCGTAGTTCTCCGGCTTTTCCGAAAGCCCCATGCCGACATGATCCGGCACGATGCAACGCATGCCCGGCGACAACGCACGCACCACATCGCGATAGAAAAACGACCAAGTCGGATTCCCGTGCAACATCAGCACGGCCTCATCGCTGCGCGGGCCTTCGTCGAGAAAACTCAACTTCGCGCCACCACCCGTAACGAAACTTTTCGGCTCGAACGGATAGAGAGCGCGCAACCAGCTGGGAATGGAAACTTGAATGCTCATAATGAACTCACATTTCCGTAGGTAGGGCGCGACCGCTGGGCGCGCCGAATCCCACGCGGCGGTCCCAGCGGTCCCGCCCTACCCTAAAACTTGATTGGAGAAAATTCATCACCATTCGAGTGCGAGCATGAGACAATTCAAACCGCTGCCAATGCCAAGCAGGCCGACCTTGCTGCCATCCTTGACCGATCCATTTTCAATCGCTAACGCCAGCGTAGCCGGAAGCGAAACGGAGCCCATGTTGCCCAGCGTTTCGAAAGATGAAAAATCCTTCGCCAAATCGAGCCCGAGCGTTTCGTAAAGCTTGCGCCGGTGCGCTGCACCGACCTGGTGACAGATAAACCGCTCCGGCAAGGTACTGTTCCAACCCGTCGCTGCGGAAAAATCATTCCAAGTTTCGCGAGCGAGTTCGACGCCAGCAACCAGCATGGCCTCGGAATCGGTCTGCATCGCCAACGCCTCGGCACCGTGTGTATCGCCTTTGCACAAATCGCTGTGCTGCGTCGCCGCGCGCGCCGCACCGCCGAGCAAACGATGCGGGCGGCCTTTCACGAGGGAGCGATGACACAATACCGCGCCCACCGCACCTGAACCAATCGTCAGGTTGGCGAAGAAGGGCTTGATCGCATTGCGGTCCAGCGGCGCGGTCAGCAGATGCTTCAGCGTTTGCTCGATCAGCGGTCGGCCGTTTTCGCCCGAAACAATCATGCCTGCCTGCACCTGGCCCGACTCGATCAAACCAGCCAATAGAACCATACTATTGAGAAATCCGAGGCACGCGTTAGAAACGTCGAAAACCTGCGCGCTGGCCGACAGACCGATTTTGCGATGTGCGAACGACGCCGTCGCCGGCTCCATCATATCGCGGCAAACGGCGGCGTGAACAAACACCTCCATCTGTTCGGGCCGAAGCGCGGATTTTGCCAGCACGGCCTTGCCCGCCGCAGCACTCGCATCCGACGGACGTGTATTCAACGGCCAATGACGCCGCTCGCGAATGCCGGTCATCAGCTCCAGCCGGCCAAACGGAAGTTTCAGCCGCTCGTAAAGTGGACGCAGACGTTCCTCGATGGCCGCCGAAGTCCAGATTTCCTCCGGCAACGCGACGGCGATAGACTCGAGACAGACATTCTCAAATTTCATTTGAAAATGTCTTGGGGTAGGGCGCGACCGCTGGGC
>JANNHA010000059.1:0-24420 GCA_031404135.1 Verrucomicrobiota bacterium
CAAACCAACGCACGCGTTCTTCGATAGTCCGCCCGGTCCCTGTCTCCTGCCGCCCTCCGGAAGGCGTAGCTTATCCGCCGCCTCACCGCCACGGACAATTATTCCTATTTTTCACTTGCGCGCACGCAGCTATATCAACGTTTGAGGTCAGACACGAACGGGCGCAGCCCGGTCGTTGTCTGTGCCGACTGGATCGGCCTTCTTGGCTTTCTCGATATACGCGACTGGAATGTCGGCATACTCCTGAACCAGCTTCCGGACCGACGAAGCAGGAACACCATACTCGCGCCCGATACGAACCGCCTTCGCTCCGATCCGTCTGGTGCCGTCAGAGAGAATGAGCGAAGCGAAGTGAAACTGGAATGCCGCCCATCCACCGATTCCCTCGAAAAGAGCAGCGATGCCGTCGCGTGAGCCATGCTTGAGAACAAAAGGGACGAAATACTTCCCTAAAATCGCATCAAACTCCTTGGCGATTTCCTCGGCCTGATGGGTATCATGGAGCACGGCGTGCCACAACTCACCCTCGGGAAATCGCCGCGTTACGTTCCATGTCAGAGAGGGATGCGGGTCGCGACCGCTTCTTCTCAATCCTTGGGGCGACCAATTCAGGATCTGCGCCGAGGGAAGATGAGCTAAGCTGAATACCAACTCGGATTGCTTCATACCGGCGGGAACTCCGCGTAGCCCATACATCATGAAGCCAGCGGTGATCTGGCCTGGAAGCGCAAGCTGCCACTTATGCTTCTTTAGGCGGCGAAACCCGTGGCGAAGAGCGACACTTCCGATGACGGTTTCGATTGGGTCTTGGTGCATCTTTCTTCTGCCGATCGCCCGCAATCAGACACGGAGGGGCGAAGCCCCGGAGTTGTCTGTAGTGCGCTTGTTGGGCTCCGTTTTAAATCTTACTAAGTATTTCCGCTTTCTTCGCGTCATACTCCGATTGTTCGATTAGTCCTGCCTCTAACATCTTCTTCAACTTCCCAAGAACCAGCATGGGATCATCAACGGGCAGAGCAGGCGGCTGCGCCTGCTGACCACCTGCCTGAACAACAACATTTCCGGCTGCGGCGCGTAAGCTCTCCAACTCAATCTGTCTTCTTCCGTGATGCGCCTGCTCTTCTACTTCCTGAGCATATGCATAAATCTTCCGGGCTTGTTTTTTCGGGATACTATCAATCTCGGTTTTGTGACCGGTGACAGTGGTGCATGAAATAGTGGCGCTAAGAATCTGCTCGCTCATATGAATATTCTTAACTTCCCGCCACGGGAAATCCTCAAAATTCATTCCAAACATTTTGGGTCGGACTGCCATAAACCTCTTATTCGTGAGGACAATCGCATCGGGTGATAAAGTAACAATAGGTTTTTTCTGCACGCCTATGTATTCGACGACTTCGTCTCGGGTAAGAAGCTCCTGAACTTTCGGGAGAATCTTCTCGATCGCTTTAGGATCTTGTTCGTCGGAGCTGAGTAGCTGGATTTGTTGTTTGATCATGGCTGGAACTTTTTTGCCCAACAGTGTTATTGGCATCAACTGAGTTGAGCTTTACACGGGTTGAGGGTTTCGGGGTGGTAATGGGTCGTCAATTGCATAAATGGCTTACGGGTAGCAGGCTGGCTTGAGAAATTTGGCGGGGTTGAGCATTTTCGAGTTGTATATCAAACCGCGTAAACATCAACTGCGAGTATGGCTTTACAAGGTGAGTCAATGTGGCGCGATGCGGATGTTGTACACTTTTCGGACTGGAAAACGGTCCTCGATCACGAGGTGGCTGAGGCAGAGCAGCGGGGGTTTGAGTGGTCGATTGTGGGGTTCCTGAAGTTTTGCGGGGCGCAGCATGCTTCCGCTTCGGTGTTGCTGGCTAAGGTGTATATTGAAAAGTGCGAGGGACAAGGCCAAAGCCAGGGAAATAGTGTTCGAAAGGCGTTGCGTTGGTTCTTTTTGAGGGGACGGCAGGCGGGAACGGGTACCCAGAAACATGAGGCCAGAAGCCAGATGCTGGGGGGCGGAAAGCTAAACGTGGAGGAGAGCGATAAAGATAACGAGGAAGAGGCAGAGACGGCGGAAGCATCGACCAAGGTCGGGGCCTACAGGGCAAGATCAACGTTGCGGCGGAGTGATCACGCCCCGGTGGCGGCGCGCGATTTGGGTGGAGCGGATTGGGAGCGTGACTTGATCGTGGCTATTCGAAGCAAGGGTTTTCTTTGGCGTACGGAGCAGACGTATCGCATGTGGGCAGCGCGGTTTGCCGAGCATATGCAGCCGATGTCGCCATATGCGGCGGTGGGTGCGGATGTGGCGGCGTTTTTGAGCAAGTTGGCGGTAGAAAGACGGGCGAGTCCTTCGACGCAGAAGCAGGCGCTCAATGCGTTGGTGTTCTTTTTGCAGGAGGGTTTGAAGCGCGACCTTGGGCAGTTTGACTTTCGCCGGGCCCGGTCAAGGCAGAGCATCCCGACGGTGTTGACGCAGGCGGAGTGTCGCCGGGTTTTTGAGGAGTTGACGGATACCACGCGGCTGATGGCGGAGTTAATGTATGGAACGGGTTTGCGCCTTATGGAATTGTTGCGGTTGCGGGTGCATCATCTGGATTTTGAGCGCGGCCAGCTGAAGGTGTATGCGGGCAAAGGGAACAAGGATCGGCTGACGGTTCTGCCAGAGTCTTTACAGGTTCGGTTGCGCACCCATACGGGAAAACTGAAAGTTCTCTATGAAAAGGATCGTGCGGCGGAGTTGCCGGGGGTTTGGCTTCCGGAGGGACTGGATCGGAAATACAGGAATGCGGGTACGAGTTGGTTGTGGCAGTGGTTTTTCCCTTCGCGGGAATTGATGCTCGATCCGGTGACGAAGAAGAGGCGTCGGCATCATGTGCTGGATGGAACGTTTCAAAACGCGATTCGCGCGGCGGCGGCCCGAGCCGGGCTGACCAAGCGGGTGACGCCGCATGTGCTGAGGCATTCGTTTGCGACGCATCTGCTGGAGGGCGGCACGGATATCCGGACGGTGCAGGAGTTGCTGGGGCACGAGAGTGTCGAAACAACCCAAATCTACACGCATGTGATGCAGAAGCCGGGGATTGGGGTGAAGAGTCCGCTCGACGCGCTGGCGCGCTAATGGTGAATGAAGAATGATGAATGGAGAATGTGGCGGAGGGCGGAGGTTTTAACCGCTAATTTGCGTTTATTTTCGCTAATTCGGACGAGGATTCGCTCGACGCGCTGGCGCGCTAATGGTGAATGAAGAATGATGAATGGAGAGTGTGTCAGAGGGCGGAGTCTTTTACACGAAGGTCGCAAAGAACGCGAAGGTCGGTCGGTTCGGACCGGCTCCGACGGAGCGTCGCCCTCCATTCGGGATGTGGAGTTTGGGCGGTCTGGAAAAGTTCGGCTTTGGGATCTTTGCGTCCGAGAATTTTCTTTGCGGACTTTGCGTTAAAATGGGTCGAAACGGGTCGAACATTTTTTAACCGCTAATTTGCGCTTATTTTCGCTAATACGGACGGGGATTCGCTCGACGCGCTGGCGCGCTAATGGTGAATGAAGAATGATGAATGGAGAGTGTGTCAGAGAGCGGAGTTTTTTACACGAAGGTCGCAAAGAACGCGAAGGGCGGTCGGTTCGGACCGGCTCCGACGGCGCGTCGCCCTCCTTTCGGGATGGCGGAGTTTGTGGCGGTCTGGAAAAGTTCGGCTTTGGGATCTTTGCGTCCGATAGTTTTCTTTGCGTGCTTTGCGTTAAAATGGGTCGAAACGGGTCGATCATTTTTTAACCGCTAAATTGCGCTCATTTTCGCTAATACGGACGAGGATTCGCTCGACGCGCTGGCGCGCTAATGGTGAATGAAGAATGATGAATGGAGAGTGTGTCAGAGAGCGGAGTTTTTTAACCACTTATGCTCACTGAGGGGCACTGATGGGGACGGATATGGCAGGGATCCTCGACGCGCTGGCGCGCTAATGCAGAATGAGGAATGAAGAATGGAGAATGTGGCGGAGGGCGGAGGGCGGAAGTTTTTAACCACGGAGGGGCAGGGATGAACACGGAGGGGAGGGTGGACACGGAAGGCGGATTTTTTTACTCGAAGGTCACAAAGAGTGCGAAGGTCGGAGGGGCGGCGGGTGGCGGGTGGCGATAAGGATAAAGAGAAAGAGAAAGAGAAAGAGAAGGAGCAGGAGATGATGGGTGGGGTGAGGCGGTTGAGATTACCGTAGCCGTAGGTTTCGCTTACGTTGGCCGTGGCGGCGGCGCGCGTGGTGGTGAGGCTGATTTTTCAGGCGCAAAAGGTGGGTTTGGGCGCAGGTTCTGGCTTGGCGGGGAACGAACAAGCGTATGCGTTCTCGTGCAGTGAATTCACCTGCTTCTTCAGGCTATCTTGACCGTTTTGGTGGCGTTGGCCGCCTGCTGGGCCGCGCCGGGCTGGAGCGTGTGCGGATGGCGCACGTGGCGGTGGTGGGAATCGGCGGTGTGGGTTCGTGGGTCGTCGAAGGCCTCGCACGCAGCGGAGTGGGGGTAATCACGTTGATCGATCTCGATGATGTTTGTATAACTAATGTTAACCGCCAGCTGCCGGCGATCGAAGGCCAGATCGGGCGGCCAAAGGTCGTGGTGATGGCTGAGCGCGTGGTTCAGATTAATCCGGCGTGCCGAGTGGCGGCGGTGGCGGAGTTTTTCACGGCGGCGAGTGCGGAGCGTTTGTTGGCGCCGCATTTCGACTGTGTGGTGGATGCGATCGACGGGATGACGAACAAGGCGTTGCTCATCGATGCGTGTGTGAAGCGTGGTATCGCCTGTGTGACGGTGGGCGGTGCGGGTGGAAAAAGTGACGCTACGAAAATCCGTGCGGGCGACTTGGGTGATTCGACGAGTGATGACTTGCTGCGTCAGGTGCGCAAAAAACTGCGTCGGGTTCACGGTTGGGCGCGGGGCGAAGGTAATCACTACGGCGTGCGGAGTATTTTCTCACTGGAGAAGCCGGTATTCCCGTGGGCGGATGGCACGTGTTCGACCGAGCCAGAGCCTGGAACTAATTTGAAGCTGGATTGCGCGAGCGGGTTTGGGTCGGCGGTCTTCGTCACGGGCGCCTTCGGGCTGGCGGCAGCGGGCGAAGCGGTGCGGTTGGTGGCGCGCGCGGCGCAGCGCGCTAATGAAGAATGAAGAATGATGAATGCAGAATGATGAATGGAGAATGCAGAATGTGCGGCGGCGGAGACGAACCCGGCGAAAGGTTAACGGTTGAAGAGCCGGGTGAAGTTGGCTTCGACCTGTGGGGCGAGGGATTCGATGGAGAGGCCGAGGTGTGACGCGAGGCCAGCGTAGGCGGCTTCGATGTTGCCGGGGTGGTTGATGGACTGGCCGGTGGGAGCGGGCGGAAGTTTGTAGGTGCGCCAAGGTTGCGGGAGGAGCATGGCGGGGGCGTCGGTTTCGACGAGTAGGCGGTCGGGCGGAACGAGTTTGAAGGTGTCGCGGTGACGGGTGTGGCGTGGATCGAGAAACGAACCATTGAAGGAGAAATAGGCACCGCGTTCGGCGAAGCCGCGGATCATCTCGGCGGGGCCGGAGTAGGCGTGGAGCAGGAAGCCGCGCGAGGGGAGGGCGGCGGTGCGGAGGATTTCCCAGAGCGCGCCCCAGGCGTCGAGGCAATGGATCGAGGCGGGGCGGTTGTCGCGGGTGGCGAGCGCGAGTTGGGCGTTGAAGATTTCAACTTGTTCGTCAAGCGGTGCGCGGCGCAGGCCGGCGAGGCGCGGGTCGTCGGGGCGGGCGCGGTCGAGAATCCAGCGGTCGAGGCCGATCTCGCCGACGCCGGCTCCAGGATGCGCGGCGAGGGTGGCGGAGAGGCTTTCGAGCCAGGCCGGCGAGCGGTTGCCGGCGTCCCAAGGGTGCAGGCCGAAGCTGGGGAAAACCCAGGGATGTTGTAGCGAAAGTGCGGATACGCGCGCCCAGTCATCTTCGCACGTGCCGTTGACCACGGCGGTGCGGAGGCCGAGGGCGGTGAGTTGGGCGGCGATCTTGCCGAGGTGCGGCGCGAGCCAGTCATCCTGCAAGTGGTTGTGGGCGTCGTAGAGGGTGAGGGTCATGGCGGGGCGGCCGAGGCGGCGGTGGCGAGGGCGCGGATGCGGGCGTGGACGGCGAGCAGGCCGTTGCGGCGCGTGGGGGAGAGGTCGCGCAGGAGGTCGAGTTGGTCGATAAAGGTCGGTTCGGTCGCGGCGATTTCGGCCGGGGGAGCGCCGGTGTAGGCTTCGACGAGGAAGTGGACGAGGCCTTTGACCATGGGGGAATCGGCGTCGCAGCGGAGGGTGAGCGTCCCGTCGGCGCTCGTTTGGCTGATGAGCCAGACGGCGGATTGGCAGCCGGCGACGCGGTTTTCGGCGGTGCGCTCGGCGGCGGGAAGGGGGGCGAGCTTGCGCGTGCGGTCGACGATGAGCGCCAGGCGTTCGTGGCGGTCGGGGATGAGGCTGAGGTCTTCGACTATTTGGCGGTGCCGTTCGGCAAGGGTCATGGCCTGACGACAGCGGAGTTTCCAAAAAAATGCGAGCCGACGTCGCCCATTATGCGACGTCGGCTCGACGTGTAGCTAACACCCCATAAAAGCTAAAATTCTACGTCACGGCAGCGCGCTTCGAGCTGGCGAGTGACGAGTTCGACCTGCTCCTCGGTGAGCATGGGCGTATTGCGGCAGACGATGGCGGCGATTTGTTTCGGATTGAGCACGCGCACGGTGTTGATGGCGTGTTCTTCGACCCACCAGCCGGGGAAAGCGAGGATTGGTTGCACGGGAACTTGGCGGCCGAGGATCTGGGCGAGCCAGCTTTCGAGCCAGATGGCGCGGTCGCGGGCGTATTCGAGGCCTTGGAAATCGTCGCCCCACGGGTAGACGAGTTTCTGGCCGTCGAAGATGATCTTGTGTTCGGCAAAACCCGGGCGGGGTGCGCCGCGCGTGCGGCTCTTGGTCTGGATCGCGAAGACGCCGGTCGCGCCGACGATGACATGATCGAGATGGAAAATGGGCTGGACCTCGCTCGCCGGTACGTTGTGGAAAACTTGAAAGCCTTTCATGCGCAGGGCTTCGACGGCTTCGCCGACTTCGCGTTCGCCGAAATAGCCGATGCGGAGCTCGTAGCGTTCGTCGAGGATCTTCATGAGCCAGCGGGCGGCGAAGTAGAGAACCGCACCCAAGATGAGGAGAAGGACGATCTGCGCGAGGATCTGGTAGCCGCTCGGGACGGCGTTGATGATCCAGAGGCCGAGCACGAGCAGCAGGAGCGGAATGAGTGCCGTGCCGGTGAGGTGAAGGAGGAGGACGTCGTCAAAGGCGGAGAGTTTTCGACGTTGGCTTTCGCCGGGCATGCGCAGGAGTTTTTCGACGACGGGCGTGCGTTCGCTGCGACGCTTTACCCGCCAGATCCAGATGCCACCGACAACTCCGAAATAGATCAGGATATAGGCCACCAAATACGTGTAATTGAGAGAATTCATAAGCTTTGAGGGGCTGGCCAAACCTGCTCAGGCAAGCAGTGGGAGTCGAGGCAAGTCACGGTGGGCGTGGCATATTCACCATGCTTTGACGTGGGGGCGGGCGGTGTCGGAGGGGGGACGTCAGGGGAGACGTTGCGCGGACCGACGAAGGAGTTCGCACACAAAAAATCCGCCTTGCGCGGGGCAAGGCGGATGCGATTCAGAACCTTTTGAAAGGCTTTTAAGCGGCGGGCAATGGCTCGACGGCGCGGCGTTTTAGGAAGGCGGCGGCGATCAGGGAAATGATGACGTTGCCTACCATGCCGCCGACGAAGCCAAGGCCGGCCATGACGGCGGGTTTCGTCATCATGCGCATCATGTTTTCGGCTTTATCGATAGTGTCGGACGGAACGCCATTTGCCTGCATGCCTGCGATCTGGGCTTGGACGGTGACCTCGGTAAAGTTCGGGTTGATGAAACTCGCGTAGATGAACTGAAACGCGGTCGAGATGATTGTCGCGAAGAGCGAGATCATGACGGCGGCACCCAGTGCTTTGCCGTAACCGAACTCTTCGGTGACGGGAACCAGAGCCCGTTTTGCGCGGACTCCGATGATGAGCAGGGTGATGCCGATGGCCAAGCCGCCGAGGCTTAAAATGTAATTGGCGGTTTGGAGTTTCTCCGGTTCTGAGTGAAAACCCACGAGGAAGAGCACGAGGGTGAGGACGGCTTGGCCGATGGCGATGAAGGCACCGTAGATGAGATAGGGTTTCATACGTGTGGAGGTTGGGGATGTTGTGGGGGATAACTCAACTCCATAATGGGCCGTTCAGTTGCGTAGCTGATCAGGGGCGCAGGGTGACGGTTCTTTTTTGCCGTGGATGATGCGGACGGTGTGCAGGCGGGCCGTTTTACTCGTACTGGGTCAAATGCCCCTGAGTGTGGTCTGGTTCGGTTCGGTTCGTTTGTAGGAGCGGGTTTACCCCGCGATGGCTTGGATGAATCGCGGCGTAAAACCGCGCCTACAATTTCTGCAATGACGCCGAGCTTGTTCCGGGGGATCTTATTTTTCCGGCGGCGGAGACAGGAACGGGTTTTTTGGTTCTGCGGCTGGTGCGGCTGGCGTGGCGATGGCGGCTGGTTTATTTTCCAGCCTAGGCTTGGGCGTCTCGGGCGTCGCCTGCATGGCTTTTTTGATTTCTTCCTCGACGCCGGCGGTGGCTTTTTTGAATTCGCGCACGGATTTGCCGAGGCCGCGGGCGAGTTCGGGCAGCTTCTGGCCGCCGAAGAGCAGCAGGACCACGAAAAAGATCATGACCATCTCCGCGCCGCCGATGCCTTCGATGAAGGCGAGGCTGAAGGCGTGTGTGGGAATAGGCATGTTGGGCGTAGGTTAGTTCAGCGGGAGGCCGGGTGCCAATGCTGGTGTTATTTAATCTGCACTTCGACGACGAAGTTTTGCGTTTGGCCGGGCTGGACTAACTGGAGGCCGATCTTGTGGGCGGGGGCGTTGGCGGGGCCCATCCAGGGTTCGACGCAGTAGTACGGGACGTTGTCGTCGGCGGCCCAGGTGATGAACGTGGCGTCGGCTGGCGGAACTTTGGCGGTACCGAGTTTAACGGCTATTTCGCCGGGGACGGATTTTGGCCCAAAGATAACGGTGTTGTTTTTTAAGCCGGTGTGAAACGTGTCGATCAAGGCCCGGCTTTCGAGAGATTCCTGCAGGTGGAGGGCGGGGCCGGGGGTGAGCTCGCCGTTGGCTTGGTTCTGGCGAAGAGTTTTCGTTGAAGGAATGCGGATCGCGTAGTCGCTGCGTTTCATGCCTTCGCGCCACGGTACGGCAAAATAGAAGTGGTGGCCGGCGCTCCAGGGGATGGGCTGCTGGCCGAGGTTGCGCAGGGTGAATTCGCAGGCGAGGCCGAGGGGTTCGAAGCGGTACGTGACGGTGAATTCGTAGTCGTAGGGAAAGGCGGCGAGCGCGTCGGCATCGGGGACGAATTGCGCGGCAAAACCGCGTGGGTCGATGCGGGTGGTTTTGAATTTCCCCTGACGGGCGAGGCCATGCATCGGCATCGGGCGGCGGGTACCGGCGGCGTCGCGCCAGAACAGCATTTCACCCTTGTCAAAGCAGCGGCCGGCGAACGGAAAGAGAATGGGATTGCCGCCGCGAGCGCGCACGAATTCGTCGGTGGATTTTAGTTCTGGCCAGTGGATCACCTCGCGGAGGGAACCGTCGCCGTGGGTGACGTGCCAGTGCATGAGGCGTGCGCCGCGCTCGGGGGAGGCGAGGAATACTGAACTGCCGACCTCCCAGCGGTGAACCGTGGTGCCGAGATACGGGACTGTTTCCATAGGCCTGTGGTGTTAAGGCGCGAAACGGGCGGCATGCAAAATGTTTTTCGTGGTGAGGTATGTTATTCCGGTTTGCGCTGGCGGCGGGCGGGTGGAAACACGGAATGAAAATGTAACGCTCTGGTGCGGCGGGGTGCTTGCATCCGGGCGTTGAACGATTATGCGTTTCCTCCTGATGCTTCGTACGTTCATCAAGGTTCTTACGCTTTTCATGCTGGTCGGAACGACTCTCGTCGCCGAGCCGGTGGAGAAAGTTGTGCCTGCGGTGGCACCGGTGATGGTGCCTGCGTTGACGGCGAAAAAAGTGACGGTGATCGTGATTCCGGTGCGGGACCAGATTTCGGATCCGGTGCATTATATATTGCGGCGCGGGTTGAAGGAAGGAGTGGACGTGGTGGTGCTGGATATGAACACGCCGGGTGGAAATGCCGGCACAGCGTTGGAGATGATGGAGTCGCTGAGTAAATTCTCGGGTAAAACGATTACGTTTGTGAATTCCGAGGCGATCTCGGCGGGCGCATTTATCGCAGCGGCGACCGAGGAAATCTGGTTTGCGCCTGGCGGTGTGATCGGTGCAGCTGCGGCAGTGAATGCCGACGGGAAGGATATCCCTGAAACGATGCGGCTGAAATTTAACAGTTTCCTGCGTGCGAAGATTCGCGCGATTTCCGAGGGCAAAGGTTATCGTGGCGAGGTTGTTTCGGCGATGATCGACAAGGACTTTGAGCTGAAGATTGGCGATAAGGTGTTGAAGGGGAAAGGCGAGTTGCTCTCGCTGACGGCGACCGAGGCTTTGAAGACTTATGGCGAGCCACCTCAGGCTTTGCTGGCGGCGGGCATCGCGAAGGACGTCGACGAATTGCTCACGAAAAAATATGGCGCGGGCAATTACGTGAAGCGCACGTTTGAGATAACGTGGTCGGAACGGTTCGCGCAGATTTTGAGCAAGGTCACACCAATCCTGCTCGGGCTCGGGCTGCTGGCGTTGTACATCGAATTTAAAACACCGGGCTTCGGAATCTTTGGCATCACGGGAATCATCCTGCTGGCGATTGTGTTTTTGAGCAGTTACGCCGCTGGTCTTTCGGGGCACGAGCCGCTTTTGGTTTTTGCGATTGGTGTGGTGCTGGTGGCGCTGGAGCTGGTGTTCTTCCACACGGCGGGTGTGCTCGGCGTGTTTGGCTTGGTGATGATGGTCGGCTCGCTCGTCTGGGCGATGGCGGACATCTGGCCAAATCAACCGATATCAGTAACGTGGACGGGCGATGTGCTGGTGGAGCCGTTGAAAAATCTTTTGATTGGGCTGGTCGTGGCGGGCGGTTTGCTGGCGGTGATCGCGCGGTATCTGCCGCATGGCTGGATCTGGCAGCGGCTGGCCGTGGGCGGCGCTGTGGTGGGCGCGGGTGTCGAGACGGCGGTTCTCGATGAAGAGGAAGCGCTGGTCGGACGCGAAGGAGTGGCGGCCACGAGTTTGTTTCCGAGCGGACAAGTCGAGGTTGACGGGCGCAGATATGAAGCGCGGCTTGAGGTCGGCTTTGTCGAAGCGGGCACGCCGATCCGCGTCGTGCGGCGGACGGGCTTTAACCTGATCGTGGAGGTTAAGAAGCCATGACGCTGGTGATCACATTATTTGTCGCTGGCGTATTGTTTGTGGCGATCGAGATTCTGGTCCCGGGTGCCATCCTGGGGATTATTGGCGGTCTTTGTCTGCTCGGCGGCGTGATCGCGGCATTTGTGCAACTCGGCGGATCAGGTGGCGCGGTCGCAACCGGATTGGCGCTGGCGATCGGTGCGGTGACGCTATATCTTGAGTTTGTGATTTTGCCAAAGTCGCGGCTCGCGAAGAAATTTTCCATGACAGAGACCGTTTCCAGCCGGAGTCAGCCCGAAGTGGCGGACCGTGCGGCGGTCGTCGGGCGCGAAGCGGTCGCGGTGACGACGTTGGCGCCGAGTGGTTATGTGGAGTTGGAAGGGCGGCGCTACGAGGCGTCCTGCCAATCGGGGATGGTGGAGACCGGTGCGCGATTGCGCGTGGTGGAGGTGGATGCTTTTCGTCTTATTGTAACCCAAATAAAAGAAACCTAATGAATATCTACTTAATCGCTGCGGTGCTGCTTGGCATCGTTCTTCTGGTTGTTGCTGCGGTCATTTTCAGTTTAATCGGCGCGTGGGTGAAGGCGCTCTTCAACGGTGCGGCGGTGCCGATGTCGAAACTGGTGGCGCTCAAACTCGCGAGTATTCCTTACAGCCTAATCGTCGATGCACGCATCACGGCGGTGCGGGCTGGCATCGATGTGTCGGCGGATCAAATCGCTTCGCATTTCCAAGCAGGCGGTAATGTGGTTCCGACCGTGCAGGCGCTGATCGCGGCGCAAAAGGCCGGCATCAATCTGCCGTGGGATCGCGCGTGTGCGATCGATCTTGCGACGAAAGGCTCTGGCAAATCGGTCGTCGAGGCCGTGCGCACGTCGGTTGACCCGAAGGTGATCGATTGTCCGAACCCGGAAAGCGGTCGCACGACGATCGACGGCGTCGCGAAGGACGGCATTCAGGTGAAGGTGAAAGCGCGTGTGACGGTGCGCACGCATTTGGATCGTTTTGTCGGTGGCGCGAAGGAAGAGACGATCATCGCTCGTGTGGGCGAAGGTATTGTGACTACGATTGGCTCGGCCGAAACCTATAAAGTGGTTCTTGAATCGCCTGACAGTATTTCCAAGACGGTGCTCAAGCGCGGCCTGGATGTTGGTTCGGCTTTTGAAATTCTCTCGATCGACATCGCCGACGTGGACGTGGGCGAAAACGTGGGTGCGAAACTGCAGGAAGCGCAGGCTCAGGCGAACAAATCGATCGCGCAGGCTCAGGCGGAAATCCGCCGCGCGGCTGCCGTGGCGCTCGAACAGGAAATGAAAGCCCGCGTGCAAGAGATGCAGGCGAAGGTCGTCGAAGCGCAGGCGCAGGTGCCGCTCGCTATGGCGGAAGCTTTCCGCAGCGGACGTCTGGGCGTGATGGATTACTATAAGATGGAAAACATCCAATCTGACACGGCGATGCGTTCTTCGATCGCGAATCCTGAAGGCAAAAAGTAAACGCGAAGTCCATGGACTGGGTTTTTGATAACTTCCGGATCATTATTCTCGTGGGCGGAGCCATTGCCTACTGGTTGAACCAGCGCCGAAAGGCAAAAGAGGAACAGGAAATTAAAGAGGTGCTTGAGGCTCCAGATCCACGGGCGCAGATGAACGACGATGGTGAGCGCACCCGGCGCATTCAGGAAGAGATCCGGCGGAAGATTTTGGAGCGGGCGGCTGGTACGACTCGTACTCAGCCGCAGCCGCAAGCGGCGCCAGCGCCGATGCGGCCGGCACCGCCGCCTTTGCCGGTGGAGCAGCCCAAAGCGGATGCTTACAACACTACGCCGACGGCGGATGAAGCGCAGCTCGCGGCCGATCAGGCGATGCTGGAGCGTCAGCAGCAGCTGGCGGAGAAACTGCGCGAGTTGCAGCAGCAGCGTCGTGATATTGAGCGCCCGGCCGAGGCGTTTGCAGAGAAAACGGCGAAGGCCATGTCGGCGTCAGGGACGTCGGTTCTTGGAAGTCCGTTGGCTGATCTGCGGAATCCGACGGCGGTGCGCCGGGCGATTATTTTGCGTGAAGTGCTTGGAACGCCGGTGGGGTTGCGTTGAGGTAAGATTTTCAAGGGGGTTTGTGTATCGAACCAATGACTTGAGGTAGGGCGCGACCGCTGGGCGCGCCGGGTATTCGGAGCGGCGCGCCCAGCGGTCACGCCCTATCCAAGACGGCTGCAATGTTTCTCGAATCGCAAAAAAAGCCGCGTCGTTTAGGACGCGGCTTTTTTTTGGAAAGGGGTTCGCGGGTGGTTACGGGGCGAAGATTTCGGAGGCGGCACCAGCTGGGGGATAACGTTTGCCGGCGATTTCGAATTCGAGGCTCTGGTACGGGTCGGCCACGATGCGCAGGCGACCGCGGCGCGGGACGTCGCGATGGTCACCACGGGGAATTGTACCTTGATAAAGGATTTGGTCGCCGTTGATCGCGGTGACGGTGACTTTGACGGAATTAAGGGCGACGAGGGTGAGGATGGGTTCGCCTGCTTGGGGTTTGGCCCAGGTGATGTCGGTGCTGGCGGCGGCCGTGGTTGTGAGCGCGGGTTTGTCGCTGCCACTGCGGCCGAGGAGAGCGATGCCGAGGATGATGACGACGGCTAGGCCGAGAACGAGGATGCCGGCTTTCATGGCGAGGTCGCGATCAAAAGGGGCGCGGCCGGCGGGGCGCGGGGCGGTAAAGGTGGAGGGGTTGCGCGGACCGGCGTCGGCGTTGGTGGCAACTGGTTCGGTTGCGCCCGGCTGGCCGCCTTCGCCCGATTCTTTGTCCATTTTAGAACCAACGGTCAGATCCATGCGGCCGTAGACTTCGCGATTGAGGCCGCGCACGCCTTTGTGTTCGTCGAGTCCGAGGGCTTTGTAGTCGGCGAGGATTTTATCGGCGGGGGCTTTTAGGAAGACGGCGTAGGTTTTGAGAAAGCCGCGGATGTAGATCTCGGGCAACTTCAGATCAAACTGGTTGCCTTCGAATTTATGGAGGTAATCGCCACGGATTTTTGTCGCCTCCGCCGCTTCGCGGATGGAGATGCCTTTGCGTTTACGTGCTTCTTCTAGGCGTTCGCCGATCGATTGCATGAGAAGTCAGTTAGGGTAAAAGGTGTGAGAGGGGAAGAAGGAATTAACGCAGGGGCGCGTTCCCATGAAAAAAAGCTGACGCACGGGGGTGCGTGCGTCTAGCAACAAAACGGGGCGCGAGCAAAAGTCGGAGCGATTTTCCGCGCCGACCGCAGGCCTCACATCATGTCGAGGTCTTTGAGGATTTCGCGAGGTTGGGCCCCGTTCTCCGGACCGACGATGCCTTTTTCTTCCATGAGTTCCATGATGCGCGCGGCGCGGTTGTAACCGATTCGCAGGCGGCGTTGGAGCATGGAGGTGGAGGCGCGGCGGGTGGATTTGAGAACGCCAATGGCTTCCTGGAGCAAGTCGTCGTCGTCGCCGGCTTCTTCTTCGTCGTCCTCGGCATCGTCGTCATCGGGCGGGCGGTCGATTTTAGCTTGGACGTCTTGGGCGTATTTGGGCGGGCCGTTTTTCTTGAGGGCTTCGATGATGGCCTGCATTTCCTCGTCGGAGACGTAGGCACCTTGTGCGCGTACGAGGCGCGAGGAGCCGGGGGGCGAGAAGAGCATGTCACCGCGGCCGATGAGGGTGTCGGCACCTTTGGTGTCGAGAATGGTTCGGGAATCGACTTGGGAGGCGACTTGAAAGGCGATGCGCGAGGGGAGATTGGCTTTGATGACGCCGGTGATGACGTTGACCGAGGGGCGCTGGGTGGCGATGATGAGGTGGATGCCGGCGGCGCGGGCGAGTTGGGCGAGGCGGGCGATGGAGGTTTCGATTTCCGCAGGTGCGACCATCATGAGGTCGGCGAGTTCGTCGATGATGGCGACGATGTAGGGGAGGCGTTCGGGAACATCGATGCCGTCGTCGATGGTGGTTGGGTCGATACCGGTGAGAGCGGTCTGGGTTTCGAGTTGGGCCTTGGCTTCGGCTTTAACGGTTTCTTTTTTGCGGCTGTTGAAGGCGGTGATGTTGCGCACGCCGACTTTGGCGAAGATTTGGTAGCGTTGTTCCATCTCGGCGAGGAGCCACTTGAGTGCGCCAGGCACTTTTTTGGGCTCGGTCACGACCGGGATGAGCATGTGGGGGAGCGGATTGAAGATTTTGAGTTCAACGATCTTCGGGTCGACCATCAGGAGGCGCACGTCCTTGGGGCTTTTTGAATAGAGGATGGAGGCGATGATGGCGTTGATGCAGACGGATTTTCCAGAGCCGGTGGCACCTGCGATGAGCAGGTGGGGCATCTTGGTGAGATCAGAGACGAGGGGGGCGCCGGAAACATCTTTGCCGAGGGCGATGGGCAGTTCGGCTTTTGCGCTGACCCAGTCTTCGGATTCGAGGATTTCGCGGAGGCCAACGGGGGTGGCGGTTTGGTTCGGCACTTCGACGCCGACGGCGGCTTTGCCGGGGATGGGGGCGAGGATGCGCACGGATTGGGCGCGCATGCCGAGGGCGATGTTTTTATCAAGGCCGGCGATTTTTTCAACGCGTACACCGGCGGCGGGCACAACTTCGTAGCGGGTGATAACGGGGCCGACGTGGATTTCGCCGAGGGTGACCTCGACGCCGAACTCGCTTAGGATGCGGAGAAGGTTTTCAGCGTTGCGACGGTGTTCGTCATCGGCGGTGCCGGCGTTGGGTTTGAATTGGTCCTTGAGGAGCGTGAGTGGGGGAAACTGGTATTTCTCGTCGATGCTCTGGGGAAGGGAAGGCTTGGCGGCTTTCTTGACGGTTTCGGGTTTGACGATGTTGAGTTCGAGGCGGCCGGGGGTGTTTGCCGTAAAGGGATTGGTTGAGCCGAGGAGTGGGGCGTTGTCGCCAAAGGGGCTGACGGTGCCTTTGCCGGAGGCGAGTTTAGATCGGGTGGTCGGCTCGGTGGTGCTGACGCGTGCTTCGGCGACGGGCAGGGCGGCTTGGATCTGGGGAGTGGTCGCGTTGCCGGAGTTCTTTGCGGGGTTGGGGGGGGTGGTGCCGCCGGAGGGGAGGGGTGGGTTGGTGTTGCGCGAACTGAGCGTGAGTCGATTGATGGGCGGTGCGCCGACGGCGATGGGTGGTGGGACGTGCTTTTGGCGGGTTTTGGCTTCTTTGGCTTCGCGTTTGAGCGCGGCCATCTCGGCGTTTTTTGCGGCGCGGTGAGCGCGCCATTCACTGAAGCCGTTGCCGATTTTCTCGAACTCGGCACCGATGTCTTTCGAGATGATAAACATTAGGCCTACGCAATAGATCATGCCGAGAAGCAGGCCGGCGCCAAAGGTGCCGATTGTTTTTTCCAGGAGGTCGTTGTAAATCAGGCCGCCGAGGAGGCCGCCGAGGTCGCCGGAAAAATATTGGGTGCCCTTAAAGGTGTCGGTCATTTGTCCGATCATGGCCGCGAGCCCGGAGAGTGAGATGATGCAGAGGATCATCGCGAGGATGCGGGTGTTGGCGAGACGGCGGGAGTTGCGCACCGAAACGTAGGACATCCACAAAAGAAACGCGGGGATCAGCCAGGTGCTGATGCCGACGAGGTAAAGCGACCAGAAGGACACCTCGGCACCGAAACGGCCGACGAGGTTTTTTGTCGTGGGGTTGGTTGTCACCTTGAGGCTTTGCTCAGGTGAGTAGTCGGCAAAGGCCACGGCGAGCATGATGCCAATCAGGAGGCAGACGCAGCAAATGGCCCAGCGTGGTGGGTAACGCGGTGGATTAAGGGAGGTGTTGTTTGAGATTGAACTCGAAGACTTAGCCATATGTTTTGTGCAACCGAACTGCCCCGGGGCGATTCCTTGCCGGCTGCGGTTATCGGTCAAACGTAATCCTCGTTCTCGGCAGATTCACAAAATTCTCGCCAATATTATGCAACAAGCTTTTCGGTTCCAACCTATTTATCAACAGAGGGTTTGGGGTGGGCGCGAGCTTGAAACGATGTTTTCGCGCATTTTACCATCGGGCGGGGGCCCGATTGGGGAGAGCTGGGAGATCGTTGATCGGCCCGAGGCGCAGTCGAAAATTGTAGGTGGGGAGTGGGAGGGGTGGACCTTGCGAGAAGTGATCGAGCGCCACGGCAACCAAGTCATGGGACCGCGTTGGCCGAAATCGAAGCCGTTTCCGATTTTGGTGAAGTGGCTGGATTGCCGCGAGCGGTTGAGCTTGCAGGTGCATCCGTCGGCGTTGGTCGCGGCAGCGCACGGGGGCGAACCGAAGACGGAAAACTGGTTTATCGCGGCGGCGGCGCCGAAGGCCTCGTTGATTGTGGGCTTGAGGCGGGGCGTGACGCGCGCACAAGTCGAACAAGCCATTCGTGATAATACACTGGAGTCGTGCGTGCATCGTTTCCCGGTATCGGCGGGTGATTCTATGCTAGTGGAAAGCGGGCGGATTCATGCGATCGATGCGGGCAATCTGATTTTAGAGATTCAGCAAAACTCGGATACGACTTATCGTGTTTTCGATTGGGGTCGGGTCGGGCTGGATGGAAAACCGAGGCAGATGCATGTCGCTGAATCGTTGCGCTCGATCAACTGGAATGATTTCGAGCCGGAGCCGTTGCGCGCGGCGGACCAGCCTGCGGTCATCGCCGAGGCGAAGGAGTTTCGAATTCGTCGTGTTCCGCTGGGCGCTGGCGAGCATTTGCAACTGGCCGCTGGCGAGCAACCGAGGATCTTGAGTGTGGTTTCGGGCCAGGTGCGCTTGGCGGTGGCAAATGGAGACGGCGGCGCGGCTTCCCGACTGGGGCGCGGCGAGAATGTTTTACTCCCTTTTGAAGCTCAGATAGATTGCGAGGCGATGGAGTCAGTGGTAATGCTCCTGACTGAGAACTTTATTTGAATAAAACCATGTGTGACAAATACGACAACTTCACGAGAGCGGGTAATCGCGGCGGCGCGTTGATGAAATTGTTGATGTTCCTTATCATCTTCGGTGCCGTGTTGACGGCTGCGTGGGTCTATTTTTTGCCGACGTTGCTGACGAGCGCGCTGCAGAAACGCACGGGTTTTGGCGTGAAGGTGACCGAGCTGAGATTCAATCCCTTTACGGCGAAGGTCGATTTGACCGGGTTCGTGATCAACAACCCCGAGAGTTTTCCGCAGCGCGAATTTATTTCAGTGCGCTCGTTTAACGCCAATGCGAAGATGGCATCGTTGTTTAGCGATAGGCCTGAGTTCGACTATGCGTGGATCGAAGTAGATTACGTGGCGTTTGTGCGTGATGCACACGGCCTGCTTAACACGCAACTGTTTCATGAAAGGATGAACCCTGAGGTTGCGGCGGCTGAACGAGCTGAACGAGCTGAGCGGGCGGCGAAAGTAAAAGCTCAGAAAAAGGAGTCCATCAAGCCGGATGAAATGGTGACTAAAGGTGGCCCTGCCGAAAAACCCAAAGCCGAGAAAAAGCCGCTGGTTAAGGATGCCAAGGCGACCAAGGATGAGCTGGCCGCAAAAGAAAATGGTGCGAAGGCAAAGGGGAAACCCGCTCCGCAGCCTATAAAGTTTTTGATCAGGCGCCTGCAGGTGACCTTGGACAAAGTAATCGTTGCCGACTACGCGGGCAATGCGCCAAACGTACGGGAGTTTAATCGTAAGGTCTATTACACCTATAATGATGTGACTGATCCGAAGCAGTTGCTCGAGCCCTTTGCCGTTAAGAGCCTTGAGTCAGTGGGGACCGCGATCAGGGGCCTTATTCCGGGTGACATCGGCAAAGCCGTTGGTGCTGTTACCAATGCCGATAAGGATCAACTCAAGAAGCCGGAGGGCCTCGCTGAAGATCCTCTAAAATCGGTCGTCGAGAAACTTGAAGAAACGCCGAAGCCATAGTTTACTCAGCGGTTCATTATGACCGCGTCCGAACAAACCGATTCTCTCAAGACCAATCAGGCCACTCCTCCGGCCCAAACAACCGCCGGGGATGCCCCGGTACAAGATGCTGCCGCTGAGCTAGTTCAGCCAGAGCCGACACCTGCTAAGAGCGGCGACGTGGCTGGCCCGACCTTGGAACAGCAGCTCGATGAAGCCAAAAAAATGGCCGCCAAGAACCACGACCACTATATGCGGGCGATGGCTGATTTGGAAAATTTCCGCCGTCGCACCGTCCGCGAAAAGGACGAATTGCGTCAGTTTGCCGCCGGCCGCGTGCTGGAAGATATGCTGCCCGTGCTCGACAATCTCGCGCTCGGTCTGGGAGCGGCGAAAGCGCCGAACGCCGACCTGAAAAATCTCGTTGGCGGTATCGGCATGGTCATGGAGCAGTTGAAGGCGTCGCTGGCCGGACATGGACTTAAGGAAATCAATCCCGCCGGCCAACCGTTTGATCCCAACCAGCACGAATCGATCGCCTCCCAACCCAGCGAAGAGGTGGCCGATGGTTCGGTGCTGCAAGTGGTGCGAACCGGTTATAGCTTGAACGGGCGCCTGCTTAGGCCGGCCTCGGTGGTGGTATCGAGTGGTCCGGCGAAAACGGAGGCCAAAGCCTGAGCAAGCGCCGCTGGTCTGACCGGCGGCATTGCCCTATCTTTCTAACAACATGGCCAAAGAAGATTACTACGAACTGCTCGGTGTTGCCAAGGGAACCAACGAGGAAGACCTAAAAAAGGCTTATCGAAAAAAGGCCGTTCAATTCCATCCCGACAAAAACCCGGGCAACAAGGAAGCGGAGGAATCCTTCAAGAAAGTCTCCGAGGCTTACGAAGTGCTCAAGGACCCGCAGAAACGTGCGGCCTATGATCGTTACGGTCACGCAGCTTTCCAGCAAGGCGGCGCAGGTGCCCGCGGTGGCGGCGGCATGGGCGGTGGCTTCCACGATCCTTCGGACATTTTCCGCGAAGTCTTCGGCGGCGGCGGAGGAGGCGGAGGAGGTGGCGGAATCTTCGAAGAGTTCTTTGGCGGTGGCAGCCGTGATGGCGGCCGCGATGGTTCCGATTTGCGCTACGACCTCGAAATCACACTCGAGGAAGCGGCGCGCGGTTTCGAAAAGGAAATTTCTTTCCGTAAAGCCGTCACTTGTGAACGCTGCGATGGTTCGGGGGCTGAACCCGGCTCAAAACGTGTCACTTGTCCAACGTGTCGCGGCGCAGGCCAGATTCGCCGTTCCGGAGGAATCATCACCTTTACCCAGACCTGTCCGACTTGCGGTGGCGCGGGCTCGAAGGTTGAGAAAGCCTGTACGGCTTGTCGCGGCGAAGGTCGCGCGGCCAAGAACACGAAGCTTAACGTTCGCATACCGCCAGGCGTCGACACCGGCTCGCGCTTGCGTTCCGTCGGCAACGGCGAGGCGGGCGCTTCGGGTGGTCAGGCGGGCGATCTCTACATCGTACTTTCCGTCAAGGAGCACGAAATCTTTGAACGCCAAGGCGACGATCTCTTCTGTGAGATCCCGATAAAATTCACCCTCGCGACGCTCGGCGGCACGATCGAAGTGCCCACGCTCTCGGGCAAAGCGACGCTCAAGATCCCGGTTGGCACGCAGAGCGGCACGACCTTCCGTCTGAAATCGAAGGGCATGCCCAATCTTCGCGGTGGCAGCCACGGCGACCAGCTCGTTCGTGTGCAGGTTGAAGTGCCGACCAGCCTGACACCGGAACAACGCAAAAAGCTCGAAGAGTTCGCGCTCCTCAGCGGCGACGCTGACGAACCAATGGGAAAGAGCTTTTTCGAAAAAGCGAAAAAGTTTTTCTAACCGAAATTGAGAATCTGGAACTCAGGAAAGCTGGAAAATACATTTCATATTGGGATCAACGCCGTTTGCTGGTTTTATTTCCTTCCGTTTCCAGCGTTCCTGAGTTCCAGATTACTTAGTGCCGATGTCTATCTAACTCCGTTTCGCCAACCATTAGTTTTAACCCGATGAAGATCGTCATTCTTGGTTCTGGCCGCGGCAGCAATGCTGAGGCGATCTTGCGAGCCCAGGCGGCTGGACAACTCGGTGCAGGCCGGGTGGTGCAGATTTTTGCCGATAAACCCGAGGCTGGAATTTTAGCACATGGCCAGACGTTCGGTGTGCCGGCGACGTTTTTGAATCCCGGTCCGTTTAAGACGAAATTCGATGACGAGGGCGAACTGCGTTACATTGAGGAAATCTCAAAGCTCGCGCCTGATCTCGTGGTATTGGCGGGTTTCATGCGGATTTTGAAGCCGCGATTTATCGGTGCTTTTGCGGGCAGGATTATCAATTTGCATCCGAGTTTGCTGCCGAGTTTTCCCGGGCTGGACGGGATCGGCCAAGCCTGGCGGCGCGGCGTGAAGGTCACGGGTTGCACGGTGCATTACGTGACGGCCGAGGTGGATGGCGGACCGATCATTGATCAGACGGCCGTACGTATCGAAACAGCGGATACGTTGGAATCGCTGGAAGCCAAGGTACATGCGGCTGAGCATGCGTTGTTGCCCGCCGTGATCGCGCGGCTGAGCCGCCGGTGAAGCTGGATTTGCTGGAGCCTACTTGCAGGCGTAAAATTGAAGTCAGCGCCTGAGGGAAAGTAACCCAATAGGTTACTTTGTCCTTGTTGTTTGTTTCGTTCAGATCGCCTGAAATTTGAGCTTGCAGCGGAAAAGCAGTGGAGAGGGCTGGTGCGACCAGGCGCTGTGCTGAGCGTCCAGAAAAGCGCGGAGCCTGGCTTCGTTTTCGCGCGAGGCGGCTCAAATGAGAAACCAAGCCCCAAGAAAACCGAGTTGCGGGCGGCACACGGCGCGAGGCGTGCCGTTGGGTCGTTGGAACGACGTTTCCAACTACAAACTACAAAACGCGACCCTTTATGATTGGCCGCTTTATGATTGGCCCTTTATGATTGGCCGCTTTATGATTGGCCGACGTTGGAAGTCTTGAATGAAGTTCTTGTTCGGGTTGGCGTAGCCCTCGGCCCACTCCTCGATCACCGCTCGCACGGGCGCGTGCAGCTCGTCCTGCATCCGAGCGAAGTTCGGGTGCCGTTGAGCGGCCGGGACGATGGGGGTGAAGAGAGCCACGAAAATCAGGGAGAGGCAGCACCCAATACGGAGAGAACACTGCCGTAGTTGTTGAGGGTATCGTTGAGGGCACCGGTCTGGCGGAAGTGTTCGTGCGCGGCAGCGAAGGTCGTGAAGACCATACGGCTGTTAAGTTCGATCAGCTTGTGGCAGAAAGCGACGTAGGGCTCGGGATTCCGGTTGGTGGTGAGCGCTTCCAACACGCTGAGGTAATCGGAGCGGAAGGCGGTCGGGAGGATGAGGCGAGCGCAGGTGGCGCTTTCAAGCTCCGCATTCATGCCCAGCCGTGAAATGCGCCCGTTACCGTCTTTGAACGGGTGAACCTCGGCGATGAGGAAGAGGATGAAGAGGGCGCGCGGGGTGCCGGCGGGTAGCGCCTGGCTCAAGGGCCAGGCGCGAGCCAAGGTCTCGGCGACGAGTTCAGGAGCTACAAAGTTGCGGGTGCCGAAAGAGTTTCCCTGTTTCTTAAAAACCCCGGGAAGGTTCGCGAGCCGGCTGGCCATCATACGGGCGTGCCGGCGCTTAAGTAGTTCGAGGAAGTGGGGAGCATCGGCCTCGATCTCCCGGCTGATGTTGCGATCAGCGATTAGGCGATAGGTCTCTTTAACGTCGTGAGCATCCTCGGGGCGGTCGGCTTCCAAGAGACGGGCGGCCTCGGGATCGTAAACCAGCACTTGGGCTTCCTCGACAGTGAATTTGGTGCCTTCGATGAAGTTTGAGAAATAGGCTTCCCAGAAGGCGCGGTTATCGGTCTCGCTTTCGGGCGGGCTGGGCAGAACGCGAAAAGACTCGGCGGCGAGGCGGGTGTGAAGCACGCGGAAGAGATCGAGACGTTCCGGATCGTAGGGCTTACCAGTGGCGCGAGCACGGGCGACATCGGAGTGGAGGCGTGGCGCGGTGTGTTCGCCTTTGAAGGCGGCGACGAGTTTGTCGAGTTCGACCTGTTCTCGCGTCCAGCCGAAGCGGGCTGAAAGTTCTTTGGCCATGGCGTGCAGTTGATCCAACCAAGCCAAGCCACCCAGCAAGCGGATGTTGCGCTCGATCCAGTGCTCCAAGGCTTCGCGTGGCAGAATCTTGGGTTCATCGTCGCCGCGGGCGCGGGCAATCTGAAGGTTCTCCAAAACGGCGCGAGCCTGGCAGGCGGTGAAGAGGGGGTAGTCGTTATCGAAAACCGTGCGGGTGTCCTCTGGCTGAGGATCGGGGCCTTGCCAGAGGCGGATCTCCAAACCCGGAAGCGAGCGCATGGGAGCGACGGCTTGGGTGACGGTGAGGTGGAGGCGACCGCTGGAGCCCGGTTGCCCCGACTCCAGCACCGAGCGATGGCTGATGATGGCACCGGGGTAAAAATGGGCGGCGATCTCTAGACGATGGCGGAGAATGATGTCCTCGGGCGGCGCTTTGAGGTCGTCGGTGTAGATCTTCGACGCGAGCTTGCGAAGACGGCCGGCCTTCACGTCCCGCGAGATTTCGCTGGAACGCTGGGAGGAGGCGGAACCGAAGACGAGAGCCATAAGAAAAGTAGGATTAGAGCGAGAGTTGGGGGTAAACTGTGAAATTTTACCGGATAAAGAGTGAGATTGGTGAAATTTTAAAGAATTAGGTTGGCCGTGGGTAAATCGAGAGGCTTGCGGAATTTTTAAGGATTAGACGCAGAAACGGGGGCGGCGTGCAAAGTTTTATAGGGAGAAGAGTGAGAACGGTGAAATTTTAAAGAATTAGAGTCATATTGCCTGGATTTGACTGCGGCGGGGAGCTAGTCATCGCGACTGTGCCGGAAGTGACTAAGCTGGTCGGCTTAGTCAGTGCGCCAAGCCGAAGGGGTCCGCCAAGCCGAAGGGGCCAAGCCGAAGGGGTCAAACCCGAATGGCACTAAGTTAAGGCGCAATGCTTTTATGATTAAAATGTTACGATTCATCGAGCCATCAACTTCCAGTAGCATGTTTTTCGCTATGGCTCTAACGTTTTCAGGGGTAAAGCTGCTTTCGAGTCCGTCGATCG
>JANNHA010000060.1:0-18513 GCA_031404135.1 Verrucomicrobiota bacterium
ATCGTATTCGTGGCCACCGCCCGCACCCGCGCTGGCCGCGTTCAAGACACACCCAAACGCCGCGAAGCCAAGATCGTCCCCGGCGACAACCTCCCGCCAGAGAAGGCCCGAATCCTCCTGAAGCTCGCGCTCACGAAGACCACCGACCTCGCCGAGATCCAACGCATCTTCGACACGTACTGAACTGTGTGAATTCAGTTGAGAGTCCAGAGTTGAGAGCTGACCAGCCTTCGCCCGGCTACGGCCCGGCAAGGAGCCCGATCTCCGGGGGTCAAAAAAGCCTGCCGGGGGTAGGGCGGGACCGCTGGGCCCTCCGCGATTTACCCATTATGAACGCACCAACTGAAACGCGCCCAGCGGCGGAAAGTGTGCCAGCCATTCCGGTCGCGCCCTACCTTTTTCGATCATCACCGAAACCGGTCGCAAGATGCTGCGTTTTCCAGTGCATCCGCGTTACGCGCGTATGCTGCTCGAGGCCGATGCGCGCGGTTGCGTGCGGCCGGTGGCGCTGATGGCGGCGCTCACGCAGGGGCGAAACTTTTTGATGCGCGGCGTGCCGCGCGACGTCGAGGATGCGCGCGAAGAAACGTTGGGCGAAGAACACGAGTCAGATTTTTTCCTGATGATGCGCGCGTGGCGTTTTGCGGATCAAAGTCGTTATTCGTTGGATGCCTGTCGACGTCTCGGCATTCACGCGCAGGGCGCGCGGCAGGTCGGACCGTTGTTCGAACAGTTTCTGGAAATCGCAGCGAAGGAAGGGCTCGATGTGAGCGAACGTCGTGTCGATGGCGAAGCGGTGAGTAAATGTGTGCTCGCGGGTTTCTCTGATCATCTGGCGAAACGCCTTGATGCAGGAACGCTGCGCTGCGAACTCGTCCATAAACGCAAAGGCCTGCTCGCCCGTGAGAGTGTGATTGCGAAAGCGCCGTTGCTGGTGGCGGCCGAAGTGAGCGAAGTCGAAGGACGCGGCGGCGAGGTCAACGTGTTGCTCAGTCTCGCGACGGCGGTGCAGGAAGCCTGGCTCAAGGAACTGTTTCCGGATGATTACTTTGAGGCGGTCGGTGTGGTTTTTGACGAACAAGCCAAGCGCGTCATCGCGCGGCGGGAGCGGCGTTTCCGTGATCTGGTGCTGGAGACGAAAGCCAGCGCTGAAGACGTGCCTTTCGATGAAGCAGCGCGCCTGCTCACCGCACAGGTGATGGCGGGCAAGTTGAAACTCGAGGCGTGGGACGAAACCGTTGAGCAGTGGATCGTGCGCGTGAATAGGCTAGCCGAATGGTTCCCCGAGCTGGAGGTGAATCCGTTGACCGAGGCTGATCGGGCGACGTTGATTGAGCAGATTTGTTACGGCGAACTTGGATACAAAGACATTCGCGACAAACCGGTGATGCCGACGCTGCGTGACTGGCTGACGGCGGAGCAACTCGCGGTGATCGATGATTATTTGCCCGAACGACTCACCATGGCCAACGGGCGTCGTTCGAAGCTGACTTACGCGAAGGAAGGCCCGCCGATTCTATCTGCGCGCATTCAGGAACTCTACGGTGTGGAAGGTAAATTCACGCTCGGCCATGGACGCGTGACGGTGAAGATCGAAGTGCTGGCACCGAACCAGCGGCCACTCCAGGTGACGGATGATTTGACGAATTTCTGGCGCGAAGTTTATCCGACGATCAAGCCAGCGCTGTCGCGGCGGTATCCACGGCATGAGTGGCGGTGAGGGTGGGGCGGAAGAAGCAGGAAGATTTTAACCGCTCATGAACGTCAATTATTTCTTTGACCATGGGCTGGAGGGATCAAGCGGTGGCGAGAGATTTGTGGAAATCCGCCGTGTGCGGCATTGCACTGCTCGACGTATTTGTCCGTCGTCGTAGAACCGTTGCCAAACCAAGAAAAAATTCTCGTCGCCATGTCCGGCGGAGTCGATAGCTCCGTCGCCGCCCTCCTGCTGAAACAGCAGGGCCACGACCTCGTCGGCGCGTACATGAAAAACTGGATCAACGAGGACAACATCATCGGTCACTGCCCGTGGCAGCAGGATATCGATGACGCCCGCGCCGTTGCGGATCAGCTCGGCATCGAGTTTCGCGTGGTCAACCTCATGCAGGAATATCGCGAACGCGTCGTCGCGTATCTGCTCGATGGATACCGCCGCGGCCTCACGCCCAACCCCGACATCATGTGCAACCGGGAGATCAAGTTCGGCGTGTTCCGCGCCTGGGCGAAAGACAATGGTTTCTCCGCCGTCGCCACGGGGCACTACGCTCGCCGCACGGAAAATCAAAACGGCACCTTTTCCCTCCTCGAAGGCGCTGACAAAAACAAAGACCAGTCCTACTTCCTCGCGCTCCTCAATCAAGACCAGCTCCGCGACGCCCGCTTCCCCATCGGCCATCTACCCAAGCCCGAACTACGCCGCATCGCTAGCGAAGCCGGCCTCACCACGGCCACCAAGAAAGACAGCCAGGGCATCTGCTTCATCGGCGAGGTGAAAATGCAGGATTTCCTCCGCCAGTACGTGCCCGACGAACCCGGCCCCATCGTCCGCGCCACCGATGGCAAACATCTCGGCCAGCATCGCGGCCTGCACTACTATACCAATGGTCAGCGCCGTGGCATCGGCGTTCCCTCCAACACCGACTTCGAAAAATATGTCGTCGTCGGCAAACGCACTGCCGACCGGGCGCTCCTCGTCGCCTTCGACCACAATGACGCCCCCGGCCTGTTCGTTTCCGAAATCCGCATCCATTCACTCGGCTGGAACACCGAACCTATCACCACCGCTCGCCAGCTCGAAGGCCGCGTGCGTTATCGCGATCCACGCGTGGCGCTTGAGTTTATCCCCGAAGCTGAAGACTCCGCCTTGATCAAGTTCCACGAACCCCAACGCGCCCTCGCCTCCGGCCAAATCCTCGCCCTCCACGACGGCGAACGCCTCCTCGGTGGCGGTGTATACGTGTGAGTTGGCACGATAGAGAAACAACGGGCCGACAGATTCGCCAGCCAGAGTCCACAGCTGCCGAACCATCAGCTGATACCCGCATGAAAACGACCAGCCCGCCGCCCGAAACGAAGGCCGGCGCAGCGTTTGGCGATTATTTCGGGGCAACTATTCGCAAATGCCCGCCCCGTCGTTTTAATTTATACCGGCCAAAATCGTTTTTGTCGGTGGTTAATAGGGAAAGGTTTGGGTTTGACTCCGCAAGCCACAACAAAGCGGCGTCGGCTAAATCTGTCTTTCTTCCGTGTTTTTTAATGATTTCGCGCATGTACCCAGCGCCATCGGGGAAGACTGGCAAAACAATCAAAGCCCCGCTATCCACCATCGACAGAATTGCCGCCACGGCGACCGGAGTTGCCCTTAACAAATAGCACGCCTCCGACAAAACGGCCTCGCACGTGTATGCCGGAAAATTGACCTGCGGAAACTCCGCAACGGCAAAGGCGTGCCATTGGTCGGACGCATCCAAAAACCCAACCAACGGGCCGGTGTCAATCAGGGTATCAGCGGCCATAGCCTACGAGGGTTTTCTTTTTCGCTCCGGTTTTTGTCATCCCTTGAAACTGCGAAACGGCGAGGGCGAAGTTTGCCGGTGACGGGCGTTTCAGCATAAAAATATAGTTCTGCCCCTGGCTATCGTGTATCTCCACGGTGTTCCCCTTGGCGGCGGCGGCCTTAAAGACTGAAAATTTTCGGGCAAATTCGCGTGCGTTCGTCTTCATGTCTGACAGTTGGCAGACAAGTTTACCAAGGTCAAGCCGGGCGCCCGCGCGAGCAGGCACTCTCCGGGCGCGGATCACGGTTCGGTTTTTGGAAAGAGTAGTGAGGCGGAAGCGTCACCGCTTTCAAAAGCTCAAGGTCGTTGGGCACTTCGGCCCAGAGCCTCTCGGCTACGAAAGCCAACGCATCCATGCGCGCGGTGATGGAGGACGCACTGCCTGGCATCGTGTGAAAAAATCGCCGGGCACAAAAAACCGCCGATTTTCAGGCCGTGGCGGATAATCAGACCGTTTGCCAGTCTTCGACTCGCAAACCAGGCACCCGCGCAAACTCCCGAGCGTTGTGCGTGATGAAAATCGCACCCAGGGCTCGGGCATGTCCGGCAAGCAACACGTCGTAAGGGCCAATCGGCTGTGCGTTCGGTTTCAAGTTCGCCAGAAAGGCGCGAACGTTGCCCGCTTCCACGGCGGCCCGAGCATCAAAGTCATCCACGATGAACAGGCCGCGCAAGCTATCGATACGCGCCCGCAATTGCGGAAGCCCGGGGCTTTTGGCCGCCCCGTATTCAAGCTCCATTAAAACGATGGCCGACAACCGGCAACTCGCCAGCTCAAGCTCCAAGCGGTCGCACAGGGGCGCGTCTTCTCGACGGTTGCGCAGATAAAGCGAAAATACGTTTGTATCTGGCAAATAGATCATTTCGAGGTGTCTGGAAAGTCAGGGCATGAACCGCGCAGCGCCTTCAACGCCTTCAATCGTTTTGCCTCGGCATTCGGGTCGGTCAGCAAGAAGCCGCCCGGCGTAGGCGTCACGATATATGAACGCGCCCGCACATCCATGCTACTGGGCAAGCGCAGCGCCTTGGAGTTTCCAGCTTTGAATACTTTTGCGGTGATTATGCTCATGTAGATACACTGTGCTAACATCGCCACCAGTCAAGCCGGACTCCCGCGCGAGCCGGCACCTCACGCCTGCCAATCCTGCGGGCGTTTTCAAGGGACGGGTTGAAAATAGATCACAAGGGACAGGTTGAAAATAGATCACTAGGTAATTTAAAAACCTGTTGCCGGAATGTGGCCGAAAATCGCTACTTGATAAGCCGCTCGTATTCTTTGTGGTTGCCGATCCATAACCAAACAAAGGCACCATCTTTCTTCGATTTTGCGGCCAATGCTCGGTAGCCTTGGCTAACGCGAGCTGACCAAGTGCTATCGCCCACTTGCTTGAGCTGAATGCTGGGGTGCCGCTCGTTTTGTTTTAAGAGCTGAAACTGCTTGTCTGCGAGGTTTCGGACCTCAAGCGGAAGTGCGTTATATGCAGTCCAAAATGTGCCAGTCGTATGGTGGACGGTCACAGCGGCTTTGTTTCGCCGCGTTCGTATTCCGCTAGGGCTTGGGCTGCCAGGTGGTCTAGTTTGCCTGCTTTGGCGTCCGCTTCAATTTGGCGATCAAAGGCATTTGGGTCGTGGAGAATGAACCAATGCTTCAACTGGTCGTACTGATCTTTCGGCAGACTTTCAATGGCGGCTTCGATTTCCTGAAGAGTACTCATGGCGGCAAGGTAGCGGTTGTCGGGGCGGTTTCAAGTTAGCTTCTTTTTTCGCTCAGCTTCGCTTTTTACGAAGCGGCTTTTTTCCAAGGTACAGGTTATAAATGAATACAAAAGGATCGGGTGAGAGGGGCGTGGAGAAAGGCGTGGCGGATAACCCCGGGGCGGTTTCCTACGAGGGAAACGCGGTTTTCCTGCTGAGGATGGTGGAGCAGACCGGGATCCCCTTTGCCTAGGCAACCGGCGGGCGGTTGCCTTCTCGTTGTCAAATTGGGACTTCTGAGAGGCTTCCTGACTTGGCGCTTTCAATGGCTGAAACGACACTTGAAACCTTACCAAAGATCTTGGGCCAAGCCGTCGATTTGATGACGACAATTGCCACCTTTCGACCGGTTAGGTTTTGCTCAAAACGTAAATTTTGATCCGTCGTCACAAAGACGTTGAAGCCGTCTGTTTCGGCTCGGGTGAGAATTTCGCCGTCGCTCATTGTGCTCCAGCGTTGTTCATAAACGGTCTGGACGGCGTGGTTCGTCAAGTATCGCCGCAGGGGGACGGGCGTACCTTGGTCGAATAGGATCCTCACGCGACGGAGACGCTTTTTTTGGCAAAGTGCAGGACTTCCTCTGCTTGCTGCTTAGTGACGCCGGGGAACCACTGAACAAAGTCTTCGATCCGCGCGCCAGATTCGAGGTTCTCAAACAGCGCCGCAACGGGCACGCGCGTGCCACGGAAAACCCACGTACCGCTGACTTTTCCGGCGAGTTGTTCCACGGCTGAGCAGTTTGACCAATCTAAGAGCATGGGGGGAAGTTATCGGGCTGTGCGGTGGTTTCAAGGCGGCTTTTTTCGCTCAGTTTCGCTTTTTACGAGGCGGGTTTTTCCACGGTACAGGTTATAAATGAATACAAAAGGATCGGGTCGAGAGGGGCGTGGAGAAAGGCGTGGCGGATAACCCCGGGGCGGTTTCCTACGAGGGAAACGCGGCTTTCCAACTGAGGATGGTGGAGCAGACCGGGATCAAACCGGCGACCTCGTCGTTGCGAACGACGCGCTCTATCAACTGAGCTACTGCCCCGTCTTAGGCGCGTGGTTTTGAGGAATGTGCCCCAGCGAGTAAACACCAATTTTTACCTGTTTTGCTTCTACCCCATATTACAATCAGGAAAACTTGTCGCCAAAACGGGGTTGGTCCCGAAATTGCTATTGCTTGAACCGATGTTGTTTTGAAAATGACTTCGTCGATTCCAGAACAACGAATAGTCTTAGGAGGTACATCACCAATGAAAAAAGTAATCAAGACCACCACGACTACCCCAGCGGCACCGGCGCCCGTCCCGGTTAAAACAGCATCCGTTAAACCGGCCAAAAAGGCCCCGCCAACAAAGACGGTTGTCGCTAAGTCCGCGGTTGCGAAGCTTGCTGCCCCGGCCTCCGCGCCAGCGCCTGACCTTGTGGCAGCCAAGCCCGCCAAACCGGCCGTCGCGCCTGCGGTCAAGGCTGTCCCGGCTTCCGTCGTCGCGACCAAGATCGTGGCGCAAATCGACGTGGGGTTTGGCAATACGTTGTACGTTCGCGGCGAAGGCTCCGGCCTGAGCTGGGAAAAGGGCGTGCCGCTCGACTGTGTCACGGATGACCAATGGTCGCTTACGCTCTCTGAAACGAGCCGGCCGGTTGTCTTCAAATTCTTGATCAATGACCTGACCTGGTCGCTCGGCGAAGATTACGTAGTGCAGCCTGGTAGTTCGGTTGCGCTGACGCCGGAGTTCTGAGGCGTAACGATTCGGTAGGATCAAACTTCCTGCTGTTGAGCAGAGCACAAGGTGAAGCGCGTTGACGTCAACGCGCTCAGTTTCGTCGGCTCTCGAACCAGCGCATTGAGGTTACGTGCTTCACCTCGATTTAGGGGGAGCCGGCTGATACCATCAGGCCTTCCGATTTAAATTTTCGGTAGAAGGGCGTTTGCTCCGCAAGCGCCGAGGACGATGCGGAGCATCATCCCTACCCCCAATCACAAAACCAAAGTCCAAATGATACGGGACGTTGCTACGAGGCGCTAGGGCTGGCTTTTCCTGTCACATTTTCTAGTGTCACAAGCTTGGTTCGGTTATTGAGCTTTCGGTCCAATGCGGTCGGGATTCATCGCCAGCAGGCGCGTGCGCAGTTGCTCAGCGCTTTCGTTGCGATCAGCGAGTTCGTCGGGGCTTACCAGCTCGCAAAAGAGGCGGACGCGTGAAAAGGGCTTCGGCAGGTAAGCCCGGTCCCAGCTTTTGAGTCGCCACGCCGAGAAGAAATCCGCTCCGAGGAGCAGGATGGGCGAGTGCGCACGACGCGAGACGATCAGGCAGCCCGCTTTAAAATCGTACATGGGACCGCGCGGCCCATCGGGCGTGATGCCGATGTCGTTGTCCGCCTTCATCACGTTGACGAGTGCTGTCACTGCCTCGCGTCCGCCTTTGCTGCTGGAGCCGCGCACGGTTTTCATGCCGAGGAGCGAATAAAGCACGTCGAGCCAGGCACCGTCCTTGCTCGCGCTGACGAGGCCATAGACGTTGCGGCCTTTCCGGTAGCGGCGAAAGACCTCTGGGGTGATAAAGAGGCGGTTGTGCCACAAGACGAAGGCGACGGAGGCGTCGACTTTGGTCAGATTTTTCATGGCTTCGGATGACGCCTCGAAGCGCAGGGTCATGCTCCAAATGCGGAGCAGCCAGCCGATCGGCATCACCAGCATGCGCCGCCAGCCGCGAATGGAATGAGCGTTCGCCTTAGAAGTTGGGTTGGGGGCGCTGGCGTCCGGTGTGCTCAAGCGGATGACGTTGTTATGAATTCCCGCGCCGTCGCCAAGCTCAGAACGTGAAAAGCGTCGCGGCGTGATCGCGCAGAGCATCCGTTCGTTCGGCAAGATTCTGTCGGTCCAGCGTGTTGCCCTCCATTTGGAGGTGTCTTAGGTAGTTCGGGCTGCAGTGGCTTTTTCGGCTTGGATGCGGGCTTTGCGTTCGCCCAGCATTTTCAGGAGCAGGGCTGCACTGACGGCTCCGGTGGTTAGGCCGCCCATGGCGCCACCACCACCACCACCACCACTACCGCTGCTGCTGCCACTACTACTACTACTGCCACTGCTACTGCTACTGCCACTACTACTGCTGCTGCTGCTACTGCTTGAAGAGGGAGGTAAATAGCCGGGGCCAATCACGCCGAGGTCCTGGCGGCCGGCAAAGCGGGTGCTGTAGGCGGGGAGGACGTAGTCCATGTCGCTAGAGGAAACGCCGAACCAGTTGAGAAGGTCGTGGGCATATTCGTCGACGGCGACGCCGGGGATGAGGCGGCCTTGGCCAGTGTCGATCGTGGCGATGTTTTGCATGTCGGGGTAGTAGCCTTGTGCTTTGTCACCGAGAACATAGCCACCGGCAACGGCACCGCCCATGGCCATGTGGTTGCCGCCCCAGGCGTGATCGGATCCGTCGCCGTTGGAGGAGAGGGTGCGGGCGAAGTCGGAGGCGGTGAAGAGGGTGACGTTGTTGCGCAGGCCGAGTTCGCCGAGAGCGGTCCAGAAAAAGCTGAGGGCCTTGCTGATCGAGGCCAGCATGGTCTGCTGTTTGGTGATGAGGCCGTCGTGGTGGTCCCAACCACCGACTTGGACGAAGAAGACCTGGCGTTTGGTTCCGAGTTTGGGGTTAGCTCCGGCGACGCGGGCGATCATGGCCAGGCTACTGGCGAGTGAATTTCCGACGGGGATCGGCGTGGTGAGAATGTTGGGGGTGATGGCGCTGGTGAATTCGTAGTAGGTCTCGATGGCGTCGAGAGTGGAGTCGGCGTAGGATTTTTCGAAGAGGTTGCGGTAGTCGGCCACGAGCATGCTGTCGACGGCGGCGGAGCGGACGGCGGTGAGGTTGTTAACCGAGGTGGGGTTGTAGCCGGTGAGGGCGGTGGCGCCACCCGAACCAATGCTGTAGGTGAAAGCTTGATTGCCGCGGAGGAGGGCGTTCTGGCCGGAGAGGGAGATGTTCATCGAGACCAGGCTGTCTCGGTTGAGCGATTGGAGGATGTCGGCAGCGCGTCCGCCCCAGCCGATGGCGGTGCGTTTGTCCGGCATGCAGGTTTGCCACTGTTTGACTTGGTCGTCGTGCGAGTAGAGCGATACGGGGCGGTTAGCGCCGGCTTTGTATTGGGCGAGTGTTGTGGGGCGTACGAGCGAGCCGACGTTGGCGATGAAGTTGAGGTTGCCGGAGTTGAAGAGGTCGCGGACTTCGGGCATGGCGGGATGGATGCCGAGGGTGCGCCCGCCCAAGTTGCCAGGGGTAATTTTTAGCAGGCTGTCGGCGGGGAGGGCGAGGCCGCCACGGAGGGCGGCGTAGGCAGCGTATTCGCCGGCTGTCGTGGGGATCAGCATGTTGTACGAGTCGTTGCCACCGGCGAGGAAGAGGCAGACGAGAGCTTTGTATTCGCTGTTGGGGGTGGTGGTTTGGGCGGCGAGCGAGTTGGCGAGCCGGAGACTGAGCAGCGTGGAGAAAAGGGCAGTGGCGCCGACGCCCGCACAGCTGGCCTGACCGATGAATTCGCGGCGGGAAAGGTCTGGAGAGGATTTTTTCACGGGAGGGAGTCGGGATTATTTGAGAACGGCGAAATCGGGGGAGAGGATGAGGAGGTGGATGGCGAGGCGGACCTTGCTGATCGTGAGGGTGCCTGTGGGGACCATGGCGGTGGTGACCTTTGAAAGGGCGGCGGTGAGGGCGGCGCGTGTTTCCACGCTCAGGGTGCCGTGGGTGAGGTAGAGATCGAGGTTGTCGATTAGCAGTGCATCGGTGGCGATGGCAGTTTGATCGGTGAGGTTGAGCGTGAACGTCCCGGCACCGGTCTGGATGAGATTGTAGAGGGCGTTGGGAAAGGTGACAGAGTAGACGGAGTTCAGGATTTGAAACTCGGGGGCGACGAGGCCGGCGGTTTCGATTGCGCCTTCGGGGGCAAAATCGGGCGAGTAGAAATTGAAGACGGTGGGCGCGCCGAGGGGGAACTGGCCCATGGTGTTTTCGGTGAAGTTGCCGCCGAAGTCGTAGGGGAGCGTGGAAGTGCCAACGTTGTATTTGAAGGCGCGGAGGACCTGGGTAAGCCTGAGGAATGGTTCTTGAAGTTTTCCGTGGGTGGCGACGGTGATGTAGGAGGTGTCGCGCGCTTCGGCGTCGAGGAGGATGGCTTTGACGACAGCGAGAAGATCGCCGCGGACGCCTAAGCCGTTATTGACGAAGATGGCGGCGACGCGGCCGACGTAGGCGCTGCTGGGATTGGAGGTAACGAGGCGTTGGATGAGACGGCGGGAGATGAAGGGAGCGGTGTTGGGATGTTCGACGAGGTGGTTGATGGCGTCTTGGACATCAACGAGGCCGGCTTGGTTGGCGGGGAGGATGGGTTTGGCGGCACCGGTGTAGGCGACAAGGGTTTTGGTTCCGGTGTCGTGTTGGGCTTCCCACATGCGCATGGGCGCGGTGTAGTTGATGGCGGCGGAGGGGAAGTCGAGGCGGCCTGTGCCGGTGCCGGTGTTGTTGGTGCTTTCGTCGGTGAAGCCGGTGAAGACGCGAGCGAGTTCGGTGATGTCCTCGTTGGTGTAGGCTTCCAGCTGTTTGCCGCTGGTGTCGGTTTGATACGTGCCGTCGGCGTTTAGTTTATAGAGGCCGATGGAGAAGAGCTGCATGATTTCGCGGGCGTAGTTTTCATCGGGGCGGGTGCCAGCGGCGGTGTTGGCTTTACGGTTTTTATAGTGGCTGAGGTAGCGGCCCATCATGGTGTGGCGGGTGACGTCCATGAGGAGCGTGCGGTAGTTGCCGAGGGCGTTGCGCGCGAGCATGTCGTAGTAAAGACTGGAAGCTTCTCCGGCTCCGGAGACGTTCGAGTCGGCATCGGAGATGACCAGGATCTGACTGAGCGCGTAAGTGACGCGTTGCCGTAACTGGTCACTACCGGCAAGCATGAGCTGACTGCGCGCGCGGCGGTTGTGGCCGGTGTCGAAGGTGGTGATGGTGGCGTCGGCGGCCTTGGCGGCCACGAGCAGGGTGACGGCGGACGAGACGGGTTTGGCGGCCTCTAGATTTATCCACGTGGAGTAGTTATAGCTGAGCGCGCGAAGCTCGGCGAGCGAGGCGGGCGAAGGGCCGAAGGTCGACTGCGCGAGAAAGCGGGTGGCGAGTTGATCGGCGGTGAGCGTGGCGTTGGGAGTGACTGCGGCGGTCAGGCCAGCGGAGAGAAGGACGAGGCTGGCGAAAATCAGGGCGGCGTATTTTTGGGTCTTGGTCACGCCTTATGATTCGGCCGGGATTCGCCTTTCAGCAAGTGGGTCGGGCGTAAAATCACGGTAACATTGGCCGGTGTTTAGCGGGTTTTCGGTAGGCGCAAGGGGGTGGTTGGGCCTTGGGGGGCAAACAGGGGCGGCGGATAATGCGGAGCATTGTCCCTTCCTCGCATCAGAAGCAAAAGCCTGATGACTCAGGCTTCTTGGTGCTACTGCGCTGTTTTGGCGATTTTGTAGGCGGCGGGTTTTTCGCCGGGGGGCAGAGCGAGCAGATCGTAGTCGTGACTGCCGGTGATCTTGACCTCGATAAATTCACCGACGGGCAGATCGTGCGGCACGTACACGCGGCCATCGATGTCGGGTGCGTCGGCTTCGCCGCGGGCGACGCCGGGCTCTTCGACGAGCACGCGCAAGGTGCGGCCGACGACGCGTTCGCTGACGGCGGCGGCGATTTCTTTTTGCAGCGCCATGGTGCGGTGCCAGCGAGCTTCTTTGACTTTGGGCGAGAGCTGGCCGGGCAGTTTTGAGGCGCGGGTGCCTTCTTCCTGCGAATAACGAAACACGCCGAGACGCTCAAACTGCACGTCGCGGATGAAGCCGCAGAGTTCTTCGACGTCGGCTTCGGTTTCTCCGGGGAAGCCAACAATGAAAGTGGTGCGCAGCGCGATACCGGGGATGCCGGCGCGAATGCGTTTCACGAGATCGCGAATGTGGGCGGACGACGTTTCACGCTGCATCTCAGTGAGCATGTGATCGCTGATGTGTTGCAGCGGGATGTCGATGTAGCGGGCAACCTTTGGGCACTCGGCGATGGTTTTGATGAGCTCGTCGCTCCAGTGGGCCGGGTGCGTGTAGAGCAGGCGTATCCAGAAATCCCCTTCAATGGCGTTGAGCTCGCGAAGGAGCGTGGTGAGTGCGGTGCCGCGGGCGGAATCGACCTGCGTGCGCGCACCGGCTTTTTCGTCCCACGTGTCCATGCCGAAGAACGTGGTGTCCTGGGAAATGAGGTTGAGCTCGCGCACGCCCTCTTTGACGAGCTGGCGGGCCTCGGCGACGACGCTCTCAACGGTGCGGCTGCGATGGCGTCCGCGAATCTGCGGGATGATGCAGAAGGTGCACGGGTGGTTGCAGCCCTCGGCGATTTTGACGTAGGCGAAATGTTTCGGCGTGAGCCGGAATCGGGGCGTGTCGTAGTCGGGGATGTAGGTCGAGCGACCGGTGACAAAGTTCTCCGGCACGCCTTTGGCGGCGCGTTCTTTGGCGAAAAGTGCTTCGATGATCGGGGCGACTTTGGTGACCTGATCAAGGCCGATGAACGCATCGACCTCGGGCATGGCACCGGGAAGGTCTTTTGAAAAACGCTGCGACATGCAGCCGGCGACGATGAGTTTTTGCTCTTTGCGGCGTTTGCGCAGGCCGCGATTTTCGTGGGCCTCGAGAATCGTGGAAATGGATTCTTCCTTCGCGGAGTTGAGGAACGAGCAGGTGTTGACGATGACGACGTCGGCCTTTTCCGCCTCGGGGATGACTTGCATGCCGGCCTTGTGCAGATGGCCGACCATGATCTCGCTATCGACGAGATTCTTGGCGCAACCGAGGGAAATGAGACTGACTTTAATCATGGGCGTGTAACGTGCGCGGAAGTGGCGGGCCGTAAAGCGTAGCGACAAAAAAACCGCGGCTGATGGCCGCGGTCAGGAATAGGGCAGAGCGCCTTACTTCTTCGACGACTTAGTCGTGGTCTTCTTGAGGGCAGCGGTGGCGGCCTTCTTGCGCTTCAAGTAAGCGATGTGGCGCTTCTTTTTGATTACTTTGTTGTATTGTTTGCCCATGATTTTTTTAGGTTGAGAATGTGTTGAGTTGTAACCTTGCGACGGACGCAGGAAGGGAGTCAAGCGTCGGGCGCGAGGCATTTGGGGGCACCGAGCGCCATGGCAGCGTTCGGAAAGTGGCGGATCGGGTGGCGCTGGAGCGTGTGATCGCACTCTTTGGGGTCGTGGAAAGCTACGCAGGCGCTAGGGGAAGAGCGGCTTGATGCTGGTGATCTTTTCACCCTCGCGCTGCCAATGGTAGAGCGGCAGAGGCGGTTTGCGATCGAGTTGTTTGTACAAAGTGGGTTCGGTGCGCTTGAAGAGTTTCAAGTCGTTCAAGCCGGTATTGTCGCAGGCGAGTAGATCGATATGAGCCTTGTGCACGCGGGGGCGGCCGATGATGCGGCTGGCGTCGGCCGGAAGCGGCGCGGCGGGTGGAGAAGTGCGGAGGTGCTTCGCTGCGAGCACGAGGTAACTGTAGGGCAGGGAACGCAGATCGACGCCGGCTTGCTGGCCGAAGCGCACCCAGTCCGGATCGGCATAAATACCGCCGGGGGCAGGCGCGAAAAAGTGACACCAATGGCGGGCGTTTTCGACATCGATGAGCGGGCAGTTGTTCGCGTGCGTGCACGGCGCGATGAGGTCGAAACGGTCGCGGAGTTGATCGCGCAACGTGGCGAGATCGCGGCTGACGGCGTGCGTGCCGGGCTCGACCCAGAGGACGGCGTCGGCCTGGTTAGCGACTGCGAGCAGTTCGGCACGGGCGGCGGTGGGGAGTTCGTTGAGCACGTGGCTGAGCACGAGCAAGCCGACGGGTTTGCCGGGAGCGTAGCGTTCGGCTTTGAGGGAGGGGAATTCGCGTTGCGCTGCGTCGATGGCGAAATCACAGGCGAGCGGCGAGTGGTCCCAGACGTAGAGAGCCGTGGTGGGGTTTTGGCCGAACGCCCGCAGCACACGCCGGCCGGCGATGCCGCTGCCACAGCCCCAGTCGAGAATGGGCAGGCCGGTGGGCGGTGCCCAACTGCGGGTGCGCAGTTCGCGGAGGACGGCGTCCCATTTCCAGCCGATCCGTTCGCCGTAGGTAAGATCGTAGTTGGCGAGATCGTTGAGCGAAGTCCAATACGGTCCGCGAGCGGCGTTACCGCTGAGAAAACCGTCGCGCAGGCGGGCAAGTGTGGCCCAGTCGAGTTGAGTCCAGTTCATGGGTTTTTGCGTGGGCGTTGAATTCGCTGAACCGCAATCAAGAGTAATTTTATCCGAGCGGGTGCGCGGTGATCAGTCGGGGCCGATTGTTCTCCGGCCGCATCTCCTCAGGCCTTACGGATCTTTCGTGTGGCACTGGGGGGATAATTCAAAGGCCAAAATCCTATACTAAAGGCTTCGTTCTCCGTAAGCGCGTAGCTCATCGACCGAGATACGGTCGGCGGGAACTAGTCGGTAATGCACTTCGTCGACGACCTTTATCGTTCCGTCTTCCAGCGTGAGCTCGAAAAGGGCAATCAGGTCATCAGAGACAAATTGAGCAGATATGGCGCGGCAGATGAGCCCGGAAAACGCTTCGGCGCAATAGGCGATATCTTGTTTCGCTTGAACCGGGGAAAGATTATCGCTGCCGCCTTTAGCTTGGACGGGCACGACAAACTGTCGCCCTTTTTTATCCACGCCGACGTAGATTTCATCGATTTCAATTTGGCCAATACCGGTGACAGAAGTGCGCAAATGGCTCTGTAGCGAATAAGCTGCAATGCCGATGAATATATCAATTAGACGGTTGTAACGAACCTTAGCTAAGAGGGCTTGTTCATCGGACAACGCGTAGTGCCTTATGATTTCAGGCGTTGCGTCGGGAATCTTAATGGTGATCAAGCTTTCGTTTGGTACTATCCGACTTAACTTAGCCAAACGAAACGCATATTGGGAGCGGCCGGCACCTTCGATGATCCACTCGAATCCTTCCGGCTGGGTGTCGATAATTGTTTTGGGCATCCGGCTTCGAAAGCGTTGCGAATATATCACATCGCCCAAGTTCTTCGGTTGCTCGAACCCAAGCTTTTTGGCGGCGGGAACTAATTCACTTCGATCAAATAGGACTTCCTTAGCGCCCTTTTTATAGTGATTGAAAAAAAGCATCTCAATCAGCGCTTGGTAGCGGTTCTTGGCGGGCTTGGCCTTAGGCATATTTTTTTTCCTTCTTGATCTGGATTTCGATTTCCAACTGGGTCCGTTTACGATTGCCGCTCTTGCGGTTTCGTTTGCCGATAGGAATGGGAATGCCGAAGTATTGTGCCGCCTTTGACATATCCATCGTTAAGAGATCAGCCGAACCAAGCGGCATCGCTCCGCTGGTGCGCTCCGGAATCAATCCCGTCGCTGTAATGACTTCGTTTGCGATGGCTCTGGCCAATGGTGGTGGAACGGCATTTCCGACCTGCCTCGCACCGTGCCACTTGGTTACGTGGAACCGAAACCAGTCCGGGAACCCGTGCAGTCGGGCCATCTCCCGTACTGTGATACAGCGGGGAAAGCGATAATGAATGGGTCGTGGACTCGTGAATGCGCCGCGGGCGGCGTCGCTGCCGGCACGCAGAGTGTTACACACTCCCTCCGGGACCAGCTTCAAAAAACGGGAAATTGGCTCCACTTTGCCCTGTTGGGTTGCCGCAAAGCGTCGACGCGAGATATCGGTATGATTGCTGCGATTGCTGGCCGTGAGGAGATTTGAGTTCCATTTACGCCGATATCCGAAATGCCAAGACGCCGAGTTCGAACAGCGAATCTCGGCGGCATACTTTGATAATGCACCCCAGTTGTTGACGACTACTTCATCGCTTTCATTGAGCTCCTCGAAATCCTCTGCGTTCGGCAAATCATTCAGAGCGTCGGCGCAGGTCGGCCCCAATGCCATTGCAGGGAGATAGGTATCCGAGCCGGATCGCGCTGTCGTGGCGATGGGGTAATCAGGAAGTTTCAGGCCTTTTTTCGCGCCAAGGAGAATCAGTCGTTCGCGGTCTTGCGGTGTTCCGTAAGCCACTGCGTTTAGAACGCGCCAAGGCAACCGAACGTTGTAGCCAATTTCGCGGAACGTCTCGATGAGCTCCTCCAAAAACTTCTTGTGGGTTCCAACGGTAAGGCCTTTGACATTTTCGAACACGAAATAATTTGCGTCGAGTTCACGAACGATGCGGACGAATTCTTGCACCAGTGCGTTACGCGGATCGTCGAGTGCGCGTTGGCCGATCAATGAAAATCCCTGACAAGGTGGTCCGCCAAAAACGACATCCACACGCTTGTTGCCAATGTTTGCCGCCTGACGAATCTCGATGCCGGTAAGTCCGACGACAGACCGCGCCAGAACCGCGCATTCCGGAAAATTAAAGAGGTGGGCTGCTGCGTGAATAGGGTCGTACTCCACCGACGCCATGACGTCAAAGCCTGCTTGCTCGAAGCCAAGGCTCAATCCGCCTACGCCAGAAAATAAATCAATGCCGATTGGTCGACCCATCGGGCCACGGTGAGAGGCCTCAGCGTGTCTGACAAACTTTTAGGCGAGGTATTTGCGATTTTCGGCGTGGCCGCTCGAAGAATGAAATTGCTCGTCAGATTGATGCGTCGACAGTGCGAAGGCTTTCTTGCCGATCCGGTCGAATGAGCGCATTCGTTTTCGTCAGTATGAAGGCTCCGCATCAATGGCTGCACCCTCAGTTTTAATCGGCTTGATCGGCGGTCGGTCTTACAGGTCAAAGCCGAGGTGGGTGGCGAGTTTTTGGCTGCGGATGCCGTAGAAATTTGCGAAGGCGCGGATCTTTTGCGCGGTCGCTTCGCTGCCGGGGGCGTGGTCCTTGATCGCGGCGATCATCAGGTTTTTAGCGGTGTGTTCGGTGGCGATGAACTCAAAAACTTTCGTGCGGTATCCGGCCCATTCGAGGAGGAGCGCGCGCAGGGCGTCGGTGACGAATTCGGACTGTCGCTCTTGAAAGATACCGTGTCTTAACGCGTCAGCGAGAATAGGTGGAGCGGTTAGTTGCGGGCGAAGTTCTTTCTGGCAGCAGGGCGAGACGACGATCAGCGCGGCGTTGGCGGAAATGCCTTTGGCGATGGCGTCGTCGGTGGCGGTGTCGCATGCGTGGAGCGCGATGAGAACATCGACGCCGATGAGCGTGGCGTCGGCGATGGTGCCGGCGGAAAACTGGAGGTGGGTAAACCGGACGTCGTTGGCGACGCGCTGGCAAAGAGCGACGAGTTCGGGGCGCGTTTCGACGCCGAGAACCTCGACGCGTTGACCAAAATGTGAGGCGGCGGCGAACGTGAGATAGCCTTTGCCGCAACCCATGTCGACGAGGCGGAAGGGGCGGTCGAGCGGGAGCGTGGTTTCGGCGGTGAGGTGGTTGAGGAGTTCGACGAATTTATTGATCTGGCGAAATTTTGCGGCCATACCCTCGCGCGGTTGGGCGCGTTCGTTGGTTATGCCCAGGGCCTGCAGCCACGGCGCGTCGGGCGGGATCAGGTAATCGCGTTCGCGGTCGTGGGTGGCGGGCGCGGCGGCGGGGGCGCTGGTGGCGGTCTTGATCGAGATGCGCGATTTGCTGTCGGTCGGGATTTCGAGCTGTACGGTTTGCAGCGGCGTGAACAGATGGGCGTCGAGGAAATCGGTGCCGAGTAGTTCGGTGATGAGGGCGAGCGCTTCTTTCGGCTGAAGGTTTTTCGTGATGTCGCGCGTCGCGTGGCGATAGAGGAAGGAAAGTTGCTGGCCGTTCTTCAGTGCGACGGGTCGGACAAAGATATTTTTCAGCGTGGTGTCGGCACCACGGTGTTTGCCCAGGGTGAGTTTAACCAAGGTGCCGTCGCGAACGGCGGTCTGGAGGAGAGCGAGAAAGCGGTCGCGGGCGGAAAGTTGAGCCATGTGAGTGGAATGAGAAGAAGTCGGAAGGCTGGCCACAAAAAGGCGCAAAAGGGGCGGCAGGTTGCTGCGAGAAGCGGCGTTGCGCCCATAGGCGCGATGGAGAAGTGGTCGGAGGCGAATGGCGCTAAGTTAGGCACGAAGGGCTATTTTTGGGAGCGGGAGGGCGAGACGACCATTTTATGGCGTGGTTTCGTGAGCAATTGGTACGATTTGGGCCGGCGCTTGCGCGCTCTTGGTTCTGAACGATTGGGTCGGT
>JANNHA010000061.1:0-58751 GCA_031404135.1 Verrucomicrobiota bacterium
ACCGACCCAATCGTTCAGAACCAAGAGCGCGCAAGCGCCGGCCCAAATCGTACCAATTGCTCACGAAACCACGCCATAAAATGGTCGTCTCGCCCTCCCGCTCCCAAAAATAGCCCTTCGTGCCTAACTTAGCGCCATTCGAGTCAGGAGGTCGCCTTGACTCGTGACAAAGTGAAGACATTTTAGAGACATTATGCAGACTCTCACCGTAACCGCCGCCCGCCAGAATCTTGGCGGCTGGCTCAAAAAAGCCGCGGCGGGCGAAGAAATTGGCGTCATCATCGGCAATAAGGTGATTGCTTTCCGCCCAGTCCCGATCACCGCCGCTGACTATGCCGAAGCTGAATACGGATTGACGGCCGTTGAAGTTAATGAAGCCGCTGCGCGAATTGTTCGCGAGGTGGGCAATGCCGATCTCACTGAATACAAACCTGGAATGCTTTCTCATGAGACTGTACCTCACAAAACGCTTCCTGGCGTGCGCAAAAAAACTAAGCGCCACTGATCGCGCCGCCGTTGACGTTGCTCTGAGTGAACTGATTTCCAAGTTCGGAAATCCGCACGCCCATGGTGGCCAAAGCGTCAGGATTTTGAAGGCACCCGTTTACGAAGTTCGGGCAACTCTCGCTTTGCGCATCGTTTTCATTCGCCAAAGAGAGTCTTTGATTGCCGATCTTGTTGGAACACACGGTGAGGTTAGGGACTACCTAAAAAATCGGCGTTGAGTTCGCCAGCAACCGCCCGCGCCATTCCAGTGCGGGCTTTTTCGTACCTGGATACCTTGTTTCCTCATGTTTCGGTTACAGGCGTAGAACAACACTTCGCCAGCACCTACGGCCCCTTTGTACCTTTTTGTGGCCAACCCCAAAAAACCACGTCCTCCGTTTCCTCCCTAAAAATGGGTCGCGGTGATCTCAACCCGAGCCAATCTACGGCGCGCCCAGCGGTCGCGCCCTACCCATTGAGATTGCCTAAACCACCTCAAGGTCCGTGCTCGCGATCGCCACAAGCCTCGCCAGCCCGGCTTTGACGATCGCCTCGGTCGGGCCTTCCACCAGCAGACGGATTTTAGCCTCCGTTCCGGAAAACCGAACCAACACACGGCCGTAACCGCCCATCTCGGCCTCAAGCGACTGGATCGCCATCGGCAAATGCGGCAGCGTGGCTAGATCTTTTTTCTCACGCACGCGTAAATTAGCGGTGGCTTGTGGATACTTACGCAGGCAACGACGCAGTTGTGAGAGCGGCTGATGCGTTTCCAGCATCACGCCAAGCACTTTCAGCGCCGCCACCAGTCCGTCGCCCGTTGGAGAAATTTCCGAGCAGATGATGTGGCCCGACGACTCGCCGCCGAGCGTCGCTTTTTCCTGCATCATGCGTTCAACCACGTAGCGGTCGCCGACGTTGGTGCGCAACACCCGGCCGCCCGCATCACGCAGCGCCGCATCGACACCGAGATTACTCTGGATCGTCACGACCAGTGTGTTGACGGCCAACGCACCTTGCTTGAGCGCGTGAAGCGCCAGAATCGTCAAAATCTCGTCGCCATCCAGCACCACGCCGTGCTCGTCGCACAGGATGCAACGGTCGCCATCACCGTCGTGCGCGACGCCCAACCTTGCGCCCGTCTCCAAAACCTTGGCCGCGAGCTTTTCCGGATGCTCACTGCCGACGCCGGCGTTGATGTTATTACCATCGGGCTGGTCGCCGATCGTGATCACTTCGGCCCCGAAATCGCGCAACACGATCGGGCTCGTCACACACGTAGCCCCGTTGGCCGTATCGAGGACAATCTTCCAACCCGCCAGCGCGTTTGCCGGTAGCAATTGCTTCACGTTTTCCAGATAAAGATGCAGGCCGTCCAGCTGGCGCGAACGGGCATGGCTCGCCGGCGGTTGTTCGACCGGCAGGAGTTGTTCAATCTCAAATTCCTGCTGATCGGCAAGCTTGATGCCGCCACGACCGAAAAACTTGATGCCGTTATCGCACGCCGGATTGTGCGACGCCGTGATCATGACGCCGAGCGCCGCGCGCTCACGAACCAACGCAGCCGCCACTGCCGGCGTAGGCACGACACCAAGCACAACCGACTCAACGCCGACCGAAGCCAGGCCTGAGGCCACCGCGTTCAGGAGGCTTTGCCCCGAGGCACGCGTATCGCGGCCAATGATCACACGTTGCGTGCCGGTGGTGTGCGACTGACGCGACACGAAACGTCCCGCCGCCACGCCGAGCCGTTCCGCAAACGCTTCGTTGATAACCGGGCCGCCGTAGGGACCGCGCACGCCGTCAGTGCCAAAATATTGTCGTTTCATGCTTGGTAGAATTCTTTCGTTGCAGCGATTTTGGCCCTGACCGAACCACCCAACAGCAACTCGCGCGCCTGTGCCACGCCTTCGTTCACCGTGGCCGTCCTGCCACAGATCCAAAACGCCACCGCCGCGTTGTACACAATCGTCTCGACCAACGCCGCCGGCCCACGCCCGGCAATCACGGCTTCGGTGATCGCGAGATTCGTCGCCACGTCGCCGCCCTTGAGTTCTTCGAAGTTACCCTCGCTCAAACCGTGTTCAGGTGCCCGCCATACGCCGTCAACCGAACGCAAGCGGCCGATACCTCGCACCCGGTTCAAGGTGGCGGTAGTGAGTTCGTCGATACCACGATCGACACCAAGAATACCGTGGGCCGCGATGCCCGATTCGGTGCCGAGCAGGTCGAGCGCATCGGCCAGCCGCGCAACCCAAACCTCCGAAGACACACCAAGAAGGATATGCGCCGGCCGCCCCGGATTGATCAACGGCCCGAGAATGTTGAAGATGGTTCGTTGCCCGATCGCCGCGAGCGCCTTGCGCGCCGGACCGATGTGTTTGAACGCCGGGTGGTAGGCCGGCGCGAAGAAAAACGCGAAGCCCAGTTCGCGCAGCGCCGTCTGGATTTTCTCAGGTTTCGCTTCCAAATCGACGCCGAGCGCCGCCAACAAATCCGCACTCCCACACTTCGAAGTGATACCACGGTTGCCGTGTTTCATCACCTTCACGCCGCCAGCCGCGAGCGTGAAAACGACCAACGTGGAAATATTAAAACCGCCCGCATGGTCACCGCCGGTTCCAACGATATCGATCGCTTGCGAAGACCATTGCGACACGCCCGGATCGATCGACAACGCCCGAAACTCTTTCGCAAACCCCGTGATCTCTGCCGCCGTCGTGCCCTTGAACTCCAACGCCGCGAGAAAATCGATCTTCTCGGCATCCGGCGTTTGCGGCGACGAAAGCGCCGCCGTAGCCGCGGCTATCTCCACCGGAATCAGGTGGTTGCGCTCTTTCAGGCGTGTTGTAAGCTCTACGAGTCCAGACATAAACGATTAGGAAGTAGGAAACTCCGCCCTTGGCAAAGCATAAACTGGACAGAACCGCTCGGTTCTGGAAACAAGGGCTGCGTGCGTCGCGCCTCCTCCATTTTTGCCCTGATCTCATTCCTTGTTCTCTTAACCCGGCCCCTTTTCTCGGCCGAGCCTGAAACGCCCTCGGCCGCCGCGCCCCAGCCCGCCGCCGAGCTCAGCACCACCGACGCGATCATCCTCGGTGTCGTTGAAGGCGTCACCGAATATCTACCCGTTTCGTCCACCGGCCATCTGATTATCGCCAACCAAGTTCTCAAACTCACCTCCGAAACTCCGCTGCGGGACAAAAATGGCGAACCGCTCTGGTTTAAGAAACCCTCGCCCAAACGCCCGGCCGGCGAGCGCCTGACCGAGAAACTCGCCGCTGATACCTTTACGGTGGTTATCCAATTTGGTGCCATCGCCGCTGTTGCCCTCCTTTACTGGCGCCAGGTTCGGCGCATGATTTTCGGCCTATTCGGGCGCGACCCCGCTGGCTTAAAACTCCTGCGCAACATCCTGATCGCGTTTGTACCTGCGGCCGTGATCGGCTTTACGCTCCGCCACTGGCTCGAATCACTCTTTTCCATCCCTGCCGTTTTGGGCGCACTCGTGTTCGGTGCCATCCTGATGCTCGTCGCCGAAGCCTGGCGAAAAAAACAAACCGCCACCCACGCTGATCGCGACCCCGCCGACCTCACGCCCCTCGAAGCCCTTGGTATCGGCGCGTTGCAATGTCTCGCCCTCTGGCCCGGCATGAGCCGGTCGATGACGACGATCGTGGGCGGCTATTTTGCCGGCCTGAACCCGCGCCGCTCAGCCGAGTTCAGTTTTCTGCTCGGCCTCGTGACGCTCACTGCCGCCACCGTCTATAAAAGCTACCGATCCGGCGCCGCCATGCTCGCCGTCTTCGGCGTGCCACACATCCTCCTCGGCTGTTTGGTCGCCGCCGTCACCGCAGCACTCTCCGTCAAGTTCCTCGTCAACTATCTGACACGCCACGGCCTCTTCGCCTTTGCAATCTACCGTTTCGCTCTGGCCGGCGTGCTCGGATTGCTTCTCGCGCGAGGTTTTTTCTGAACAGTTTCTCTGTTCCTGCATCTGACCGTGTATAGCGCTTGACGCAAGGAGTACCCACCCTTTACTCCATCACCTTTCAACTCGTCACATGGGCGTAACCAAACACGCCACACACTCCTTAATCAGCTCCCACCATGGCAAATCCGAAACGCAAGCAATCCAAACGCCGTAGCGCCAACCGCCGCGCGGCCAACGCATTCAAAGCACCAGAAGTCGCTAAAGACCCGACCGATGGCAGCGCCTTTGTTCCTCATCGCGTCAATCCGAACAACGGCATGTACCGAGGCCGCCAGGTGCTCAACGTCGAGGTTTAACCTCACGTTTCCGTCCCTATAACCACCATCCACCTGCGATGGTCTCCAGCAGCGGTGTAAGTGCACGGATCGCCGTCGATGCCATGGGCAGCGACTTGGGTCCGCATGAAATCGTTGAAGCGGTTAAACTCGCGCTCGCCGAGTTTCCCGACCTGAACCCGATCACCCTCGTGGGTGATCAACGGGTCATCGGCCCTTTGCTCGCGAGCGCTGGCCTCGCGGACCATCCGAAGCTGGCCATTTTCCACGCCTCGGAAGTCATTACCATGGACGACAAACCGCTCGTCGCCCTAAAGCGCAAAAAGGATTCTTCAATGATCCGCGCGATCGAGCTGGTCAAAGCCGGTGAAGCCGGAGCCGCCGTCAGTTGCGGCAACACCGGGACCCTCGTCGCTGCCGGCATCGTCAAACTCCGCACGCTCGAAGGCGTCGACCGCGCCGCTCTCGCCCCGGTCATCCCACGCCAGAACGGGCATTTCATTCTCGTCGACGCCGGTGCCAACCCAGAGGCCAACGCCGAACACCTCGTTCACAACGCCATTCTCGGCACCCACTATTGCCGCATGCAACTCGGCATTAAGCGCCCCCGCGTCGGCCTGCTCACCATCGGCACCGAAGAAGGCAAGGGCAACGCCCTCATCGCCGAGACCCATGAGGCCCTCAAGAAACTCGACGCAGAGTTGATCAACTACATCGGACCGGTTGAAGGTTTCCAAGTTTTCAAAGACGACGTCGACGTCCTCGTGTGTGATGGCTTTGTCGGTAATATTTGTCTCAAAAGCTGGGAATCACTCGTTAAGTTTTTCAGCGCCGAGTTAAAATCGTTCATCAAGAAAAGCCCCGCCCGCATGTTCGGCGCAGCCTTCGCCAACGGCGCCTTCCGCGACCTCAAGCACCGCGTCGAACCCGAACGTTTCGGCGGCGCTCCCCTGCTCGGCCTCAAAGGCAATCTGATCAAAGCGCACGGCTCGGCCAACCGCCAGGCGTTCAAAAACGCCATCCACGATGCCCACGTGATGATCAAAACCGACCTCAACCTTCGCATCGAAGCCGATATCGCGCGCGCCAACGCCGCGATTCGCCCCGTCGCAGCTTAAACAGCCTAGGCGCTCCTTCCCCTATTTAATACCGCCGCCATGGCATCTCCTACCATCGCTATTCTCGGCACCGGCTCCTACGTCCCGGCGAGAATCCTTACCAACGAAGAACTCTCTAAAAAAGTCGACACGACCGACGAGTGGATCTTGACCCGCACCGGCATCAAGGAACGCCGAATCGCAGCACCAGGCGAACACACCTCAGACCTCGCCACCCACGCCGCTCGCGCCGCCCTCGCTGACGCCGGCCTCGCGCCGTCCGACATCGACCTGCTCATCCTCGCCACAATCACCCCCGACCTGCCGATGCCGGCCTCGGCCACCATCGTCCAGCACAAACTCGGCCTTAGCACCCACGCCGCCTGCTTCGATCTCAACGCCGCCTGCTCCGGCTTTGTCTACGCCATCGACACCGCCAGCGCCATGCTCGCGTCCGGCCGCTACCGCCATGCCCTCGTCATCGGCGCAGAAAAACTTTCCTCCGTAGTCGATTGGCAGGACCGCACCACCTGCGTTCTCTTTGGCGACGCCGCCGGCGCCGTTGTCCTCGGCCCCACTCGCGGCGATGGCGCACGCATCATCGGCACCCGACTCTACAGCGAAGGCGGAATGGCCGAACTCCTCTGCATTCCCGGCGGCGGCAGCGCCCAACCCACAACGGCCTCAACCCTTTCCTCCGGCCAGCACTGCATCAAAATGAAAGGCCGCGAAATCTTCAAAGTCGCCGTGCGCGAAATGGAAGACGCCGTTCAGGAAATTTTGGAACAACACGCCCTCGGTCCCGATCAGATTGCCTGCGTGATTCCACATCAGGCCAACCTCCGCATCATCGAGGCCCTCTCCAAGAGCCTCAAAATTCCCATCGACCGCTTCTTCATCAACGTTGACCGCTACGGCAACACCTCTGGTGCCTCCATCCCTCTTGCCCTCGACGAAGCGCGCCGCGCAGGCCGCGTCAAACGGGGCGACACCACTTTACTTGTGGCGTTTGGGGCGGGCTTGACCTACGGAGCTGCACTGGTTCGCTGGTAAAACATTTTCTCATGCCCCTTTCCGTGCAACGCCGATTCCTCTACTCAACGCTCATCCTCGCCCTCCTGTTCCTTGTGGCAGGCCGCGCGGGTGCCGAACTGGTCTGGACGCCACAAAGCGGCTGGAAAATCGAAGGCGGTGCTCTCGCCGGTGCCAGCAGCAGCGAAGGCCAGAGCGCTCTCGAAGCTATGAACAAAGCCCGCGCCGCCGAGGAAAAAGGCAGCAAAGGCCGCGCCATCACCTACTACAAAAAGGTCACCAAGAAGTATCCAAATTCTGTCTACGCCGGCGAAGCTCAGTATCGCCTCGGCAACCTCCGGCTCGACCGCAAGCAGTACACCAAGGCCTTCGAAGCCTACCAAATCGTCGCCACCCACTACCCGAATACCAACCGCTTCGACGAGATCATCGGCAAACAATACCATATCGCCAGCACCTTGCTCGATGGCGGACGCGGCCGCATTCTCCGCATCTTCCCCGGTTTCACCAACCGTGAAAAAGCGCTCGGGTACATGGAAACCATCCTCTTCGAAGCGCCCTACTCCGACTATGCGCCCCTCGCCCTCATGAGCGTCGCCAACGGCTACAAGTATTTCAAAAATATCGAAGGAGGGATCGATGCCCTCGACCGCATGATCAACACCTACCCCCAAAGTGTCCTCGCCCCCGAAGCCTATCTCAAAATCGGCCAGGCTCACTCCGCGCTCGTCGAAGGTCCCCACTACGACCAAGGCTCCACCCGCGACGCCATCACCTACTACGAAGATTTCATGATTCTGTTCCCCGGCGACAACAACGTCATCCAGGCAGAAAAAGGCCTCACCGACATGAAGCTCGTCCTCGCCGACAGCAAAATCAAAATCGCCGACTTCTACTTCTACAAACGCAATAATTACAAAGCGGCCCGTGTGTTTTATAACGAAGCGATAACGATTTATCCGAACTCCTCCGCCGCCAGCCTCGCCAAAGAACGCCTGGCTAAAGTCGAGGCCGCCGCCACCCAAAGCGCCCTGCCCCCGAGCAAGAAACGCTTTTATTTCTTTTAAGTGGTTATGCGCATCTGCCTACTCGTTGTGATGCGCCAGCTCGCCCTGTTCTCCCTTTTCATGGGCCTCGGCTTCTCCGCCGGCTGCTCCAACTACCAGCTCGGCACTAAAGCGAAACTCAGCTTCCGCACACTCTATCTCGCGCCCGTCGGCAACAAAGCGAAGCTTCCCCAAGCCGTTGCCGTCGTCACCACCCAGCTCCGCCAAGCCTTCATCGCCGATGGACGCGTGACGATGGTTAACTCGCCCGAGCAAGCCGACGTCACGCTCACCGTCACGCTTTCGAACTACGGCCGCGATGTTACTTCCGCCCGCACCGACGACACTGGTCTCGCCCGCAAGTTTAACCTGAACCTAACCGCCGTCTGCACCCTGCGTGACAACCGCACCGACCGCGTTCTCTTCGAACAACGCGCGGTGAACGTCATGCAACAGATCTTCACCACGGCCACACCGCAACAAGCCGACAGCAACCAAACGCAAGCCGAGTACCAGGCACTCCCCCAACTCGCCACCAAACTCGCCGACAAAGTCGCCCACACCACCCTCGACGTCTGGTAGACAACCGAACCGCAGCGGCAATTTGACCACGGCTTTCAGGGATGCACTCGGATAAATCCGAAACGTCCGATGCCTTTAGATTCTTCCCCCCATCCGTGTTTACCCCTAATTCGTGGTTAAAAACTCCAGCTTCCATTCCCGAAATTAGCGCCGATTAGCGCAAATCAGCGGCCCCCGTCTTCTCGTCCATCCATTTATTTTCGTCTTCCCGTCGTCTTTCCCTCATGCACGCGCCGATCCTCGCCCCCTCCATTCTCGCCGGAGACCACGCCCACCTCGCCGCCAGTGCCGCGATTGTCGAACAGACCGGCCTCGCCTGGCTTCACCTCGACATCATGGACGGCCACTTCGTGCCGAACCTCTCCTTCGGCCCACAAACCGTCGCCGCCCTGCGCAAGCATTCAAGCCTCTTCTTCGACGTCCACCTCATGCTCGATGAGCCTCACCGCTACATCGAAGCCTTCGCCAAAGCCGGTGCGAACCTGATCAGCATCCACATCGAACCAACTTACGACCACGCCGCCACGCTCGCCCAGATTCGCTCCCTCGGTTGCCAAAACGGCATCGTCCTCAACCCCGGCACGCCCGCCAGCGCGATCGAACCCTTCCTCGATCAAGTCGACCTCGTGCTCGTGATGACGGTACAACCTGGTTTCGGTGGACAACGTTTCCGCCGCGATATGCTGCCGAAGATCGCGCAAATCGACACCTGGCGCCGCGAGCGCAACCTCCCCTTCCGCCTCGAAGTCGATGGCGGCATCGACCTCGGCACCGCCGCCGAATGCCGTAGTTCCGGCACGGATACATTTGTCGCTGGCACCTCGTTCTTCTCCGCCCAAGACCGCCCCGCCTACGCGTCAGCAATGGCGACAATGTAACACCAGACTGGAAAGCCGAACCGATGCATCCTTTCGGCGAATCAAAAAAAAAGCGCCCGGAATTAACCGGGCGCCGAGATTGAAAGCGAGTGAGTCGAGAATTACTTCGAACCGAACATGCGGCGGAAACTCACGAGGCCGAGGAGAGCGAAGCCCACGAGAGCAACCGTTATACCCTGCTCAGGAACGCGGTAATAAAGCTGATCCTGCGCACGGCTACCATTGGTGTAGGTCAGGTTGAGAGCATACACGCCGTAGGAGCCGTTGCTGTCAGAGTTCCAGTTGGCGATGTTAGCTTTTACCCAGTTCGAGAGGGCATTGCTCGTGGCGATCTCGCCTTCGAGATTCCAGATCGCATCCTGCAAAAATCCATAGCCCATCGAACCGGTGTTGTAGCCAAAACCTGCATTCGACAACGTGCCCTGCGCGAACTGCGAGTAAAGATAGGCCGTTCCATTCGAAACGCCGTCGTAACCACCGACGCCGCCGGACACGCCGCCATTCACCGCGCCGTTATTTACGACGTAGTTGTACGTACCGCCGGGATTAAAGTGCTCGTTATACTCGATGCAATAGGTCAGGAAGCTGCTGCTGCCGATCTTTGCCGCGCCGCTGTAGTCGGCATTGCTGATCGGGCCATTGACAACGCCAGCGACAAATGCGCCACCGATGCCGACAGACTGGCTGCCCTGCGATAGAGTGAGTTGGTCGGCCTGCGCGCTCGTAACAAGAACCGCGAGGGCCGCAAGAGCGACGAGTGATTTAAGGGATGTTTTCATTAGTTCGAATTTGGAATTATGCACTCTGAGTGCTCGTCAACTATAGCTTTGTTCATGCCAAATGATTTGCATCTAAACGAAAAAAACGCAAATCAATGATTACTAAAAGCTAAAAACTATATTTAAAAAAATCACCCTCTCAAACGCAATAGGACAAAATGTAAGCTTATCCGACAGATATTCCCCCTTTCCGAAGCTTTAAAATAGACCTAAATCCCCAACAGTCTGAAATAAAGTTAGTTATACTTCACCGACTTCCATAAAATAAACTGTAAGCAACTCCATTCATTTGCAAAAGCCGTGCTTTGTACGTCATCCCCTATTTCTTTCTGCAAACCATTAACCTACAAACTTCCAGTGACTTGTTGCGTTCAGACTCAGGTCGGACATGCGGGAAACTCACTTGGCCGGGTTTTGAAAATGCCCCGCCTTTCATTCTGAACGCAGTAACGTATTCCGCGAAGCGTTGCACTTACGGTTTTGCCGGGACGAAGTGAGTCGATCGCTACGCTATGAAAGACTGAGTGTCTTTATTTCGTGGCAGTTCCATTTCGCGGCCAGGCATCTGACCGCCGACGCTGTCGTCCGACATCCGCGTCCGACCTCGCCTCCTTCTTCTACAGACTAGGCTTGCGCACACCACCCTCGCTGGCTTTCTCTGACCGTTCTTACCGATGAAATGCACCCATCACTGCGCCCAACTCACTCCCGCTAACCTCAACGCGACCATCTCGCTCGTCGGCTGGGTGGACTCGATCCGCGACCACGGCGGCATCCTCTTCGTCGATCTCCGCGACCGCAAAGGCATCACGCAGATAAAATTCGACCCGCAGACCAACGCCGCTCTCGGCGCTCAGGCCGCCAGCCTCAAGCCCGAGTCCGTCATCGGCGTCTCCGGCACGGTCGTCCCGCGCCCCGAAGGCACCGTCAATGCGTCGCTGCCCACCGGCGCGATCGAGATCGACGCCGCCGCCCTCGAGATTTTCAACATCTCCGACACGCCCCCATTCCCGCTCGACGACATCGGCGGTGAAAAGGTCAACGAAGACCTGCGCCTAACCTACCGCTATCTGGACCTGCGCCGTCCTAAGATGCGCAAGAACCTTCAGGTCCGCCACAAAGCCGCTAAATCCATCCGCGACTACTTCGACTCCCAGGAATTTATCGAAGTCGAGACGCCCGCGCTCTTCAAATCCACGCCCGAAGGTGCCCGCGAATACCTCGTGCCGTCGCGCATTCACCCCGGCGAATTCTACGCCCTCTCGCAGTCGCCCCAGCAGTTTAAACAGATCCTCATGGTCGCCGGCGTGGAGCGTTATTTCCAAATCGCCCGCTGCTTCCGCGACGAAGACCTGCGCGCTGACCGCCAGATGGAGTTCACCCAAGTGGACGTCGAAGCCTCCTTCATCGACCGCGAAGACGTTTACCGGATTTTCGAAGGCATGCTCAAAAAGCTCTGGAAAGACGTGCTCGACTGCGATCTGCCGACGCCCTTCCTGCGCCTGCCGTATATTGACGCTATGAACCGGTTCGGCGTCGATAAACCCGACATGCGCTTCGGCATGGAACTGTCCGATTTCTCCGAGACGTTCAAGGCCTCCGGCTTCAAAGTCTTCCAATCCACCGTCGCCAACGGCGGCGTGATCAAAGCCTTCAACGCCAAAGGCCTCGCCGACCTCACGCAAGGCGAACTCAAAAACCTTGAGGACACCGCCAAATCCCTTGGTGCCAAAGGCCTCGCCTTCATCAAGGTTGAAAGCGGCGAATGGAAATCGCCCATCGTCAAATTCTTCTCCGACGCCGAGAAAGCCGCGCTCACCGCGCAGCTCAGCATTGCCGATGGCGATATGATCTTTTTCGCCGCCGCCGGTTGGGACAAAGCCTGCGCCATCCTCGGCCGCGTCCGCCTCGACGCCGCGCAACTCCTCGTCAAACGCGGCAAGCTCACCATCCGTCACGACGACTGGAAATTCCTCTGGGTGGTCGATTTTCCGTTGATGAGCCACGACGAAGAGTCCGGCCGCTACGTGGCCACGCATCATCCGTTCACTGCGCCGGTGCCGGAAGATCTGCAATACCTCGACAGCGATCCGAAACGCGTCCGCGGCCAGCATTACGACGCCGTTCTGAACGGTATGGAGCTAGGCGGTGGTTCGATCCGCATCCACCAACCTGCCGTGCAGAAGAAGATCTTCGAAGACGTGCTCAAGATTCCCGTCGACATCGTTGAAAGCCGCTTCGGCTACATGCTCAAAGCTTTCAGCTACGGCGCGCCTCCGCACGGCGGCATCGCCTTCGGCCTCGACCGCATGTGCGCACTCCTCTGCGGCACGACGAGCATCCGCGACGTCATCGCCTTCCCGAAGACGCAGAAAGGCCAGTGCCTGATGACGCAAAGCCCGACGCCCGTCACCGCGAAGCAGCTCAAAGAACTCCACATCGCAACAGTCATCCCTGTAGTCGAAAAGCCCGCCGAAAAACCGACGGTCTAAAGCCGTTTCAGGGTGGAACGTGTTGGCCTCAACGCCTCGCGCTGCCCCTCAACCCGCCCGCTGCCGCAGCCACGCCCATAACAACCTCGCCGCGCGGCCACGGTGGCTGATCGCATTCTTCGCGGCTTCGTCCATCTCGGCCATGCTGCGCTCCTGCCCTGCCGGCACGATCAAAGGATCGTAGCCAAAACCGGCCCCGCCGCATGGTTCTCGCAAAAGTTTTCCTTCGCAGCGTCCTTCAAACACGTGTTCGCCGCCTAAACCATCGATCAGCACCAACACGCAGATAAAATGCGCACCGCGCCGGTCGTCGGGCACGCCGCGCATCGTTTGCACGAGTTTGGCGAGATTCGCCGCGCTGTCGCCCTGCGGCCCGGCATAATACGCCGACTCCACGCCCGGCGCGCCGCCCAACGCCTCCACGCACAACCCGCTGTCATCGGCCAACACCCAGGCGTCCGATGGCAAAACCGTTTTCAACGCACGTGCCTTCTTCGTCGCATTGCCGATAAAGGTGCCCGTATCTTCGACCACGGTCGGCATGCCTCCGGCGGCTTTTGCCGAGATGATCTCAAGCGCCAAGCCGCTCGCATCAGCGAGCGCCTGAAACTCCAGCACCTTGTGCGTGTTACCGGATGCCAAATACAGTTTCATCGATGTGTAATTTCGGCGGATAAACCACATGCCCACGCATCAACTGGTCATCGCCAAACTGATCATGTCGCACGTCGCTGAGCCGCACCGCCTGGTCAAGCTTGTCGCCACGCAAGCCCAGCCAGCCGCTCTTCGCCTTCTCGTCCGCCAGCAGCAATGGCGCGCGGTAAATAAACATGTAGTCGAGTTCGCGCATGGCGAGAAGTTCGCTCACGAGGTGCGCACCACCTTCGAAATACACGCCGCTGATCTTTTCCTCGGCGCATTTGGCGCGAAAATCTGCAATCGAAACGCGCTGCATCGGCGACGGCAGCACCCAGACTTTCACGCCCATGTCACGCAACCGACGCACATAGCCAAGACCACCGTGCGGCGTGGTGACGACGATCGTGTTTTCACGAAATTCATCTTCATACACCTTGGGCAGAATCTTTTCGCCCACGCTGCGCAGCAAGCCGTCAAAAACAAAACGCACCGGGCACCATTCCTCAACGCCGGCGATGCGCGCCGTGAGTTTCGGATTGTCCTTCATCACCGTGCCCGCACCCACGGCGATGGCTGGGAAAAGCCGCCGCCAGCGCATCACATCGGCGCGCGCCGCCTCGCCCGTGATCCATTTCGACTCTCCGGCCCGCGTGGCGATCTTGCCGTCAAGCGTGACGGCCGATTTCGCCGCGAGCAGCGGCGTGCCTTTTGATGCCCAATGATTGTAGATAAGATTCAGGTCGTTGCACTCGCGTTCCAGAACGCCTGTCACGATATCGATGCCCGCCTCGCGCAGAACGTCGAATGCACGCCCCGCGTGGCCCGGATTCGGATCGGTCGCGCCCACAACCACGCACGAGATGCCAGCCGCCTTGATCACATCCGTGCAGGCCCCCGTCCGTCCGGCCGTCGAACACGGCTCCAGCGTCACGTACAGCGTGGCTCCCGGTTTCGCTTTGCGACCGAGTGCGGCCAGCGCGGCTTTCTCGGCGTGCGGCCCGCCATCCTGCGCGTGAAAACCTTCCGCCACAACCAAGCCACTTTCGACAATCACGGAACCTACCATCGGGTTCGGCGACGTCGTGCCCCAACCTTTTCGGGCCAGTTCCAACGCGCGCCGCATGAATGGTTCGTGCTCGTTCATCCTTGCACGTACGGGTTGCTGCGTTTTTCGGTGCCGACCGTGGTACGCGGTCCGTGACCCGGAAACACCAGCGTGTCATCGGGCAACGTATAAATTTGTTCACGGATCGAGCGTTCCAGTTGTTTCATGCTGCCGCCCGGCAGATCGGTGCGGCCGACGCTTCCGGCGAACAACGCGTCACCGACAAACGCCGCGCCTGCGGCTTTTTTGTCTTTATTGCCCGCAAAATGGAACAGCACGTTGCCCATGCAATGCCCGGGCACATGGCGCACTTCGACTTCTACGCCGAGCGCGGAATATTTGTCGCCCTGGCCGATCCAGGTATCGACCTTGACCGCCTCCAGCCCCATATCCCGGCCGATGATCTCGATCATGATTTCGGGCGTTTCGATCAGCATCTGATCGTCCTTGTGGGCACGTACTTTTGCGCCGGTTGCCCGCACAATCTCGGCTCCACCTTGCATATGATCCCAATGGCCATGCGTGAGCCAGAGCTCGACGAGTTTGCACTTTGTCTCGGTTAGGATCGGTTCGATCTCCGCCCAAATCCCCTCGGGTGCGTCAATCAACACCGCTTCGCCCCGTTCGGGAGCGGTTAAGAGGTAAGCGTTAGTCTGAATGGATCCGGCTGGCAGGACATGAATCTTCATCGCTGCTCAATCCACCCGGAATCCGCCGCCGTGCAATCGCGAAAAATCCCCTTTCCACCGCCGCCCCGGCCCGCTAGCTCTAGCCCCTTACGTATGCCGACTATCAAATTCGCCGTTCTTGCCGGAGACTACATCGGACCCGAGGTCATGACCGAGGCCCTGCGCGTGCTTACCCACGTTGCCCAAAAGGAAGGCTTTGCCCTCGACTATAAAGCCGCCGATGTCGGCGGTGCCGGTATCGACAACCACGGTAAAGCCCTGCCCGACGCCACGCTGGCGCTCTGCCAACAGGCCGACGCCATCCTCTTCGGCTCCGTCGGCGGTCCGAAGTGGGAAAAGCTTCCGCCCAAGGAGCAGCCCGAGCGCGCCGCCCTCCTGCCGCTCCGCAAGGCCTTCAACCTCTTCGCTAATATCCGCCCAGGCTTGTTGTATTCAGATCTTCGTGACGCCTCGCCGCTCAAGACCGAACGCATCCCCAACGGCATCGACATCGTTTGCATCCGCGAGCTGACCGGCGGCATCTATTTCGGTTTGCCCAAGCACACCATCACCCTCGAAAACGGCGAAGAACAGGCCGTCGACACGATGGTTTACAAAACCTCCGAGATCCAGCGCATCGCCGAAGTCGCCGCCGTCACCGCCCGTTCACGCGGTAAGAAAGTTTGCTCGGTCGACAAGGCCAACGTCCTCGAAACCTCCGTGCTCTGGCGCAAAACCGTCACCGCCTACTTTGCGAAGCACCATCCCGACCTCGCGCTCAGTCACATGTACGTCGACAACGCCGCCATGCAACTCGCCCGCGACCCGAACCAGTTCGACGTGCTTTTCACCGAAAACATGTTTGGTGACATCCTCTCCGACGAGATGGCGGTCATCTGCGGTTCGCTCGGCATGATGAGCAGCGCGTCGCTCGGCACCGGCATGAATTCCTTCGGCAAACCCTTCGGCCTCTATGAACCCGCTGGCGGCACCGCCCCGGACATCGCAGGCAAAGGCATCGCCAATCCCTGCGCCCAGATCCTCTCGGTCGCGCTCATGCTCCGTTACAGTTTCGGCCTCGACGCCGTCGCCACGAAGATTGAAGCCGCCGTGCGCAAGACCGTCACGGTTGACCTCGTACGCACAGGTGACATCGCCTTTGGCAAACCGGCCGTCGGAACCAAAGCAATGGCCGACGCGATCATCAAAAATCTCTGAGCGGTGCTTCAGGCTTTTTCCGGCAGCAGAACCTTCAACGCCGCCACCAGCTCTTCATTGGTAAAGGGCTTGGCCAGGACTTTGTCGGCACCCAATTGTTCGGCAATCACCAGCAAATCGCTCGCGTCCATTCGGCCGCCGCCTGAGATCGCGAGAATCTTCGTTTTGGCACCGTTGCGCTTGAATTGGCGGATCGTTTCGAGGCCTTCTTTCTCTGGCATGATCAGGTCCATGATCACCAGATCTGCGGGTCGGGCCTGAAATGCCGCCCAGGCCAAAGAGCCATTCGCTAGGTCAACGACTTCGTGCCCCATGCGCGTAAGCACAATACGCAGCATTTTCCGAATAGAATCGTCATCATCAACTAGGAGAATTTTCGCCATCGGGAGAAAGATGTTAGGATTTCAGGACTCGGTCAATTGCTTCGCTCAATACATTTAACGTCACGGGTTTGAGCAACACTTCTTTGATCTCCAAGGCGCGCAACCGATCTTCCGCCAAATTCGCTAAAAAACCGGTCATCATGACAACCGGAATCCGCAGTTTCGCTTCGAGCAAACTAGCCGCTAGCTCTAGTCCGGTCATTTGCGGCATCGTCAGATCGGTGAGCACCAAATCAAACTTTTCTGGGTTGGCCCGCAGACGGCCCAATCCTGCCAAGGGATTAGTCTCTGTTTCAGGGTTATATCCGAGCTTGATCAGGATTTTGGCCGTCATCTGAACCAGCTGCTCTTCATCGTCGATCACAAGAATCCGTTGGCCGCGGCCACGCACAGGCAGCGCGGACTTAAGCGATGCATCCACCGCGCGATCAGAAAACTCGGGCAGATACACATTGAAGGTCGCGCCGTCGCCGACCCGGCTTGCCACCGTGATGATGCCTTCATGGTTTTGCACAATACCATGCACCACCGCCAACCCCAGGCCCGTCCCTTCACCCGGGGCTTTAGTGGTGAAAAAGGGTTCAAAGATCCGACTAATGATCGCCTGCTCAATGCCCCGTCCATTGTCGGTCACGGAAAGTTGCGCATATCGCCCGACGCGACCACCGGGATGCATCCGGGCAAAAGCTTCATCGGCTTGAAACGAGGCGATCTTCACGCGCAGACAGCCGTTTTTGCCCGCCATGGCATGCACCGCATTCGTGCAAAGGTTCATGACGACTTGGTGCATTTGCGTAGGATCGGCAAGGACCGTAGGAGCCAGCTTGTCCAACTCGATTTTAAACTCGATGGTTGCCGGCAGGACCGCCCGCAGCAACCGGGTCGCCTCGTCGACCACCCGCCACAACTGAAGCGCTTTGCGTTGTTGTTCCTGTTGCCGGCTGAAGGCCAATATTTGCCGAACCAGCGCACTCGCTCTTTCACAGGCTTTGAGGATTTCGTCGTGATAGACCTGAACCGCAGGCAGCTTGGTGTCCATTTTCGCGAGTTCGGCGTAACCCGTGATCGCACCGAGGATGTTGTTGAAATCATGGGCAACGCCTCCCGCCAGCGTGCCAAGTGCTTCCATCTTTTGGGCATGCCGGAGCTGTTCCTCCAGTTTACGCTGCTCCGTGATGTCGTCCGCCACGCCAACGAACCGATAGATCTTCCCCAAGGAATCGCGCACGGGAAACACCCGGACATGCACCCAGCGCTGCTCGCCACCCTGATGTAAGAGGCGATAGGTCTCAGCGTAGGATTCTCCAGGCTGCCTGGCAGCCGTTGATGCGAGGATTCGCTGGCGATCTTCGGGGTGAATGGCATCTGCCCAGCTGTTCGGGTTAGAGTACAGACTTTCACAACTTCGTCCCCAGATCCTTTCGTAGGCAGGGCTGACATAGAGAATCCTGTGCTCAGCGCCGGTCATCCAGAAAACCTCATCGATATTCTCTGCCATCTGGCGGAACAACTCAGTTTGCTCCTGAAGCGCAGCCTCCATCTTTTTGCGATCAGTGATGTCGATGAACGCGACGAGCACCCCATCGACAAGAAATGAACCCGAAAACAAATATGTCCGCACCTCGCCATTCTTGCAGGTGATGCGGAATTCCTCAGGGCCAATCGAGGTGCCGTTCGCGACCGCACGCTGAGCGGCCGCCATCCACCGCGCTACAGCCTCGTGCCGTTCGTTTTCGTCGGGATGGGCAAGCACCTGCCAGTGACCCAAAGTCGGAACATCCGCTGCCGTGTAACCCAGTTCCGCGCTGAACCGCTGGTTGATACGCACCGCAACGCCATCCAATTTGTAATACGCGATCGGCAGCGGAGCCGATTCGAACAGCTGACGGAAACGCGCCTCGCTATCGCGCGTCGTCGCCTCTGCTTCTTCACGCGCCGCCCTTTCCGCGACCCAATGCCGCGTCTCCCGCCTCAACAAAAAGTACAGGAGCATCGCCGTCACCGCCACATACGCCCATCCCTTCACCACGCTCACCTTCATGACCAAATCAGGGTCGCGCACGAACGCATTCAGGAGCGGATCAGAAACCACGATCCACAATCCACCTACAACCACGTAGATCGACACCACACGCAACACCATGTGTCTCATCGTATTAGCCGGGATACTTTCGGCTTTTGACGGCAAATCGGCCGGACAGTTGTTTTGCCTGGCGATGCTCTCCGATGTCTTGGCCTTAGCCGCTGGTTTTGGGTCCATGGAAGTGTCGCCGATCCGGCACCGTAAATCACAATCACAACGGGAATGGGTGCAATTCCATTAAACGGTCTACGATCTATTATTGGCCTGCGCACCAGCCTTGATTCCGCCGCGTAAATCCGCTCAGTTCGTCCCCTTTTCCATGACCTCCGCGCAAATCCGTCAGAGCTTCCTCGATTTCTTCGCCTCGCAAGGCCACACGATCGTCCCGTCGTCGTCGCTTCTGCCCGACTCGCCCGGATTGCTCTTCACCAATGCCGGTATGAACCAGTTCGTGCCGATCTTCCTCGGTGACCGCGCACCCGACGTCTCCAAATGGGCCGGCGTCCGCCCGGCCAAAGACACCCGCGCCTCCGACACTCAGAAATGCATCCGCGCCGGCGGCAAACACAACGACCTCGAAGACGTTGGCTTCGACACCTACCACCACACGATGTTTGAGATGTTGGGCAACTGGTCCTTCGGCGACTACTTCAAAAAAGAGTCGCTCAGCTGGGGCTGGGAGTTGCTCACCAAAGTCTGGGGCATTCCCGCCAAACGCCTTTTCGCTACCGTGTACGCGCCGAAGCCCGGCGACCCCTCCGAATTCGATCACGAAGCCGCCGCCATCTGGACCGAACTCTTCAAAAAAGAAGGCCTCGATCCCGCCCTCCACATTGTCCACGGCAATCGCAAGGACAACTTCTGGCAGATGGGCGACACCGGCCCCTGCGGCCCTTGCTCCGAAATCCATTTCAACCTGCTCCCCTCCGACGACGAAGCCGAAGGCCGCAAGGGCGTCAACTCGTCCTCCTCGCGCTGCATCGAAATCTGGAACCACGTCTTCATTCAGTTCAACGCCAACGCCGACGGCACCTTCTCGCCGCTCGCCGCCAAACACGTCGATACCGGCATGGGCTTCGAACGCGTCGCCGGCATCTACGCCACCACGAAAGGTTTCACCGACTTCTCCCCCGAACCATCGAACTACAACTCCGACGTCTTCACCGCGCTCTTCGACGTCATCGCAAAACTCTCCGGCAAAACCTACACGCGCACCGTCCCGACCAAACGCGAAGGCCTAACCGAACAAGAGAACACCGACATCGCCTTCCGCGTCCTCGCCGACCACGCCCGCTGCGTCTCGTGCGCCATCGCCGACGGCATTTTGCCGAGTAACGACGGCCGCAACTACGTCATCCGCCGCATCCTCCGCCGCGGCATTTTGTACGGAAAGAAACTCGGCCTGCCCGTCGGCTTCTTCGAACAACTCGTCGCCCCCGTCGTCGAAAGCCTGGGCGCGGTCTTCCCCGAACTCGTCGAACGCCGCGACATCGTGCAGCGTGTAATCCGCAGCGAAGAAGAATCCTTCGGAAGAACGTTGGATCGCGGGCTACAGGAGTTCGAACGTGCCGAAGTATTTCAAAAACAAATCAAAGGTGATATCGCGTTCCGTCTCTACGACACGTACGGCTTCCCCCTCGATATGACCCAGCTCCTCGCCACCGAGCGCGGCCTCACCGTCGACACCGCCGAATTCGAACGCCTGATGGAAGCTCAGCGCGCCCTCGGCAAAGCCTCCACCAAGAAAGTCATCGTCGTCGCCGCGACCGAAGGCTCCGAAGCCGTCGACCAGACAGCCACCGTCTTCACCGGCTACAACGAACTCACTGCCTCCGCCAAACTCGTCGACGTTATCAAAACCGAGAAAGACACCTTCCTCGTGTTTGACCAGTCGCCCTTCTACGGCGAAATGGGCGGCCAGGCCGGCGACACCGGAACAGTCACCATCGCCAACCAAACCCTCGCGATCACCGACGCCGTCAAAGACAAATCCGGCCGCACCCTGCACAAGCTGGCTTTGGCTCCTGGCTCCGTGCTCCCCGCTCCCGGCACCGCCGCCACCCTCGCCGTCGACGCCCCCCGCCGCCGCGCCATTTCCCGCCACCACTCCGCCGAACATCTCGTCCACTGGGCACTCCGCAAAACCCTCGGCACGCACGTTCGCCAAGCCGGCACACACAAAACCCCCGACCGCATGCGCTTCGACTTCTCGCATTTCGAAGCCGTCGCCCACGCGCAACTCCACGAGATCGAACAGCTCGTCAACGAACGCATCCTCGACAACGCCAAAGTCGACACCTACGAAACCGACTTCGACAAAAAGCCTGAAGGCACCCTCGCCTTCTTCGGCGAGAAATACGGCAAGGTCGTCCGCGTGGTCGATATCGGCGGCTACAGCCGCGAACTCTGCGGCGGTACCCACGTTTCCACTACAAGCGAAATCGGCCTGATCAAAATCGTCTCCGAAGCCGCCATCGCCGCCGGCACCCGACGCCTCGAAGTCGTCGCCGGCCAGGCCGCCCTCGACCTTGTCGCCCTTCGAGAAACCGCGTTCGCCACCGTCGCCCACGCCCTCTCTGCCGGACCCACCGACATCGTCAAAAAAGTCGACGCCCTGCTCGCCCAAAAAGCCGAACTCGAAAAGAAACTCCATGGCTTCGAGCAAAAAGCCACGGCAGCCCTCGCCGCCGAACTGATCGCCAAAGCCACAGAACGCGACGGCCTCAAATTCATCAGCGCCGTTGTCGCCGCCGAAACCCCCGACGCCCTCCGCGCCCTCGGCTCTCAAGTATTGTCGAAACTCGGCGAAGGCGTCGTGCAACTCGGTGCCATCAACGCCGACAAAGCCACCGTCGTCGCCTTCTGTTCGCCCGCTGCGATCAAAGCCGGTCATCAGGCGGGCAAGATCGTCTCCGCTCTCACCGCCGCGCTCGGCGGCAAAGGTGGCGGCAAGCCCGACTTCGCCATGGGCGGCGGCAAAGACACCGCCAACCTCGCCAAAGTCCTCGGCCTCTGAGCCAAAACCATTGAAACCGCCAATGAACGCTAATCAACAACCTCCGAGGTAGGGCGCGACCGCTGGGCGCGCCGTGTATTTCCGAAATTAGCGTCCATGAGCGTTCATTAGCGGTTAACAAATTTCGTCCCCGATTTACTCTCGCCCGTGAACAACGACCACATCCTCACCACCGTCGTTCCGTTTGCCGATGTTGACCGGGAGCAGGTCCTTCTTCTCCCGCAGCTCTTCAAAATCCTTCAGGAAGCTGCGGTCCAACACGCCGATCTCTACGGCGTCGGCCTGCGCGGCATCGCCGAACGCGGCACCTCCTGGGTGCTACATCGCCTCGCCGCCGACCTCATCCGCTATCCGCGCCGCGACGAAGAAATCCGCGTCACCACCTGGTCCACCGGCGTCCACACCTTCAAAGGCTTTCGCGAATTCCGCTTGCACGCTGGCGACGAACTCCTGCTCTCAGCCTCTTCCCTTTGGTTGTGGATCGACCTCCACACGCGCTCGCTGACCCGCGTCCCGGCCGGTCTGGCCGAACTCTTCCCTGTCGGCAGCGGCACCGAACTTTACCAGACCGAAATTGATCGCGTCCGCCACACGCCGCCCGCCGATACAGCGCCCGCCGTCAGTCTCGGCCTGCGCTACTCCGACCTCGACGCCAACGGCCACGTTAACCACACCGCCTATTTCGATCTGCTCCAAACCGCGCTCCTGCGCAGTGGTTTTTCGCCGCACCCGCGTCGCCTCGAAATCCAGTTTCAACGCGAGATCCCGACCGACACCGCCGCCGTCGACGTGCGCCTCGAAAATCGCGTCAACGAAATCGCTTTCTCGCTCGGCGGTGGATCCACCACCTTCGCCTCAGGCACCGTTTCATGTTCACCGGTTCAGGGCTTGATATCGAGGTAGGGCGCGACCGCTGGGCGCGCCGCGACGCTCAAACACCGCTGCCGACCGATCCATTGCATTGCCACAAAAAGGCACAAGAAGACGCAAAAACTGAACAATCTATTTCACAGAAGACCGACCCGCTCGAACACCTCCCCTTGAGCGTTAAAAGTTGAGCGTTGAAGGTTCGTTCCCGCTTCCGACGCTGGTCCTTCCCCACCCTAAGAAAACCGCGTGGCGAAGCCTATACGAGGTTGCCGCCCGCGCTCTTTATATTCTGTCTCTTGGTTTTACTCATGCCGAACCTAGAGGAATTACGAAAGCGGCCCTATGCCTAAACACTCGTCCAACTGCTATGTAATCGGCGGCTCGAATGGCGCTGGCAAAACCACATTCGCGTCTGAATTTCTGCCGCTTTATGCTGAATGCCCAAATTTCATCAACCCCGACTTCATTGCCCGCGCCTTTTAAACCTTCAATCCTGATGCGGGCCTCATGCGTGCCGGCCGCATGGTTCTGGCACGCATTAATGAGTTCGAGTCTTCGCACACCGATTTTGCTTTTGAATCCACATTGTCGGGCCGCACCTATGTCCCCGTTCTAAAACGACTCCGCCGTTCTGGTTTTCACATTCATCTTTTCTATCTCTGGATTCCCGGCGCCGAACTCGGACTGCTGCGCATCCGTGATCGAGTCGAAAGCGGAGGTCACGACGTGCCAGAGCGCGACGTTCGTCGGCGATACATTCGTACACTCCATAACCTTTTCGCGCTTTACCGACCGCTCGTCGATACCCTGCACTTTTTCGATAACTCTGCCGAAGTGCCGCGCCTCGTTTTCAAAGACGAGGCTGGAAAAACCTCGGTTCTTGATGCACAGTTGTACGAGGTACTTCTCCGCTCCCACCAGCTATGAACCGCACTCTTCCAACCTCCCTCACCGACAAGGCTGTTCGTGCGTTGCACGATGCGGTTGCCAAGGTGGTTGATGATCACCGCCGCCATGGACGCCCGCTCGCCGTCTGGCGCGAAGGCAAGGCCGTCTGGCTTCCCGTTCCGCCCGCTACTCCGTTGGTTCAAGAACCACCGGTTACGTACAAAGTCGATCCACCAGGCAAGAGCGAGTAACGCTCGCAGTACGAAATGGAGGGCGACGCCTCTCCCCCCAACAAGCATTCGGGCCCCTGAGCCGTCCGAACGGGCGTCGGAGCCGGATCGAACTCAGAAGGCCGGATTGCTTAACCGTTAATGAACGCTAATTGCCGCTAATGACGGCAGGATCATCGGTAGGGCCAGGCGTCCCTGCCAAGCCGCGTACGTGCCAACACCGCCATCGACCGATCCATTGCATTGCCACCAAAAGGCACAAGAAGACGCAAAAACCGAACAATCTATTGCACAGGAGACCGAACCACTCGAACGCCTTCCCTTGAGCGCTAAAAGTTGAGCGTTGAACGTGCGTTCCCGCTTCCGACGCTGGTCCTTCCCCACCCTAAGAAAACCGCGTGGCGAAGCCTATACGAGGTTGCCGTCCGCACCTTTTCATTTCTGTCTCTTGGTTCTATCCATGCCCACCCCGGAGGAATTACCCGCCCGTAAAGAGATGCATTGCCGCACTGCGTCCTCATCTATTCAAAGTTCGTACTCGCAATGACGCCCGATCCCGTCGCCACGTTCATCACCCGCTGGGCCAACGCCGCCTCCGCCGAGCGCGCCAATTATGGGCTCTTCCTCACCGAGCTCTGCGACGTCCTCGGCGTGCCGCGCCCCGAACCCGCCACCGACAACACCGCGAATAACGCCTACGTCTTCGAACGCGCCGTCACGTTCCAAAATCGCGACGGCGAAACCTCCACCGGCCGCATCGATCTCTACAAACGCGGCTGCTTCGTCCTTGAGGCCAAACAATACGCCTCCGCCAAAACCGAAGCCGCCGCCCTCGCCCTCGCGCTCGGCGTCGACACACCGAAGTCGCCCAAGGTCGCCCGTGGTTCTGCTGCTTGGGATCGCGCCATGCTCGAAGCCTTCGGTCAGGCCGACAACTACGCGCGCCATCTCCCCCACGACGAAGATCCGCCGCCGTTCCTCCTCGTCGTCGATGTCGGCCACGTCATCGAGCTCTATTCCGACTTCACCCAGAAGGGCAAAAACTACGTCGCCTTTCCCGACGCCCGCTCGCACCGCATCCGCCTCGCCGATCTGGCCAAACCCGAACTACGCGAACGCCTCCGCCTCGTCTGGACCGATCCGCACGCCCTCGATCCCGCGAAAAAAGCCGCCGCCGTCACCCGCGAGGTCGCCGGCTACCTCGCCGAACTCGCCAAATCCTTCGAAACCCACCACGAGCCCAAACTCGTCGCCGAATTTCTCTCCCGTTGTCTCTTTTGCATGTTTGCGGAAGACGTCGGCCTGCTCCCAAAAGAAAGTTTCCACCAACTCCTCGAATCCGTGAAAGCCGATCCCGGCGCCTTCGTGCCGCTGATGGAGCTGCTTTTCGAGGACATGAACCAAGGCCGCTTCTCCGGCCTGTTGCGCAAAAAACTCCTCTACTTCAACGGCGGGCTTTTCTCCTCCGCAAAAGCCCTTCCCGTCAACGGCACGCAACTCGGCCTCCTCCGCAAAGCCTCCGGCCTCGAATGGCGCGCCGTCGAACCCGCCATCTTCGGCACCTTGCTCGAGCGCGCCCTCTCCCCCGACGAACGTCACAAACTCGGCGCCCACTACACACCACGCTCCTACGTCGAGCGCCTCGTTCTCCCCACCGTCATCGAACCGCTCCGCGAAGAATGGGCGGCCGTCCGCATCGCCGCCGTCACCCTCGCCAGTCGTGGCAACGATGCCGACCTAAAGAAAGCGCAACAAGAAATCCGCACCTTTCACGGCCGCCTCTGCGCCGTCCGCGTGCTCGACCCCGCCTGCGGCTCCGGCAATTTCCTCTACGTCGCCCTCGAACAGATGAAACGCCTCGAAGGCGAAATCATCACGCTCCTGCACGACCTCGGCGACAACACCGACTACCTCAACCTCCAAGGCTCGACTGTCGACCCGCACCAATTCCTTGGTATCGAGATCAACGCCCGCGCCGCCGCCATCGCCGAACTGGTTCTTTGGATCGGTTACCTGCAATGGCACTTCCGCGTCCACGGCGATTCGATGCCCGCCGAACCCGTCCTAAGAAAGTTCGCCAACATCGAGTGCCGCGACGCCGTACTCGCGTATGACAAGAAAGGTTATCTTACCACTGACGGGTCCTTCTGCCCCATCGACAAAACCAAAGACGCTTCGCTCCGTTACGTTTGGAATCGTCGCACCTTCAAAACCGACCCCTTCACGGGTCGAGAAGTCCCCGACGACAAAGCCGTCATCCCGCTCGACACCTTCGTCAACCCGCGCCCAGCCACCTGGCCGCAGGCCGACTTCATCGTTGGCAACCCGCCGTTCCTCGGCAAAAGCAGGTTACGAGAAGACCTCGGCGATGGTTATGCCGAAACCCTTCGCGCTGCATACCCCGACGTGCCTGATAGTGCCGATTTCGTCATGTACTGGTGGCACAAAGCCGCCGAGTTGACGATCGATAGCCATTGCCGCCGCTTCGGCTTCATCACCACCAACAGCATCAAGCAAACTTTCAATCGCCGCATCGTAAAGCGCGCGTTGATGCAGGGCGTATCGCTCCGTTTCGCGATTCCCGACCACCCGTGGGTTGACACGGTTGACGGCGCAGCTGTCCGAATCGCTATGACCGTCGGCGCGCTGTCCTTCGTTTTGCCAAAGCATCAGGAAGGCATCGTTTCCGAGCCTCCTCCGCCTGATCCCGGAGCATTTCCCGGCGAACTCCTCTTCGTTCGAGGCGAGACACCTCTCGATGATGGTTCGGCTGAAGTCATCTTCTTTGCTCTTCACGGCCGCATCGGCTCAGGCCTCAATATCGGTGCTGAATTGGAGGACGTGATCGAACTCAAATCAAACGGACTGCTGTCTAATAATGGTGTTATGCTGGGAAGCCGAGGCTTCCTTGTTTTACCCGGAACAAAAATCACAGGAGCCCAAACAATACTCAGGGAGATTCTCAATGGAAATGACGTCCTGCAAAAAAGCAGGAGAGCAAAAGTAATAGATTTCAATGGACTCACTGCTGGCGAGGCCCGGGCAAAAGCACCAGCAGCATACGAACAGCTCCTGCGTTTAGTTAAACCTGAGCGTGATGCAAATCGCCGAGCTAGCAGGCGTGCGAACTGGTGGCTATTCAGCGAGGTAATGCCAAAAATGCGAAAGAGTGTTGAATCTCTGGATCGTTACGTCGCCACTGCGGAAACGTCCAAGCATCGACTTTTCACTTTCGTCGAGAGCGCAGTTATCCCAGAGCATCCGCTCATCGCCATTGGACTCGACGACGCCTTCCACCTCGGGGTACTCAGTAGCCGGATACACGTCGTCTATGCACTCGCCGCTGGTGGCACCCTCGAAGATCGGCCGCGCTACAACAAATCCCGCTGCTTCGATCCGTTCCCCTTCCCTGATTGCACGGAAAAACAGAAATCACGTATCCGAGCCCTCGCCGAGGAACTCGACGCCCACCGCAAGGGCGCCCAGCAAACCCACGGCCTCGGACTTACCGACATCTACAACGTCCTCGAAAAAGTTCGCGCCGGTGAAGCGCTCAACCCGAAGGACAAGATCATCCACGACGCCGCCCTCGTCTCCACGCTCAAGCAACTGCACGACGACATCGATGCCGCCGTGGCCGACGCCTACGGCTGGCCCTGGCCGTTGACCGACGCCGAAATCCTCGAACGCGTTGTCGCCCTCAACACCGCCCGCGCCGCCGAAGAAGCGAAAGGCAACATCCGCTGGCTCCGCCCCGATTATCAAAAACCCCTCTTCGCCGGCACCAAGCAAGGCTCGCTCGACCTCGGCGATTCCGAAACTGTAGGAGCGGGTTTACCCCGCGATTCCTCCGGCAGACCATCGCGGCGTAAAGCCGCTCCTACAACCAAACCGAAGCCAAGCGCCAAGCTCGCTTGGCCGCGCACCCTCCCCGAACGCGCCAAAGCCGTTGAAGGTGCCCTCACCGCAGCCGAACACTCGCTCACCGCCATCGCGTTGGCCCGCCAATTCCTCCGCGCCAAACCCGAAGACATCCAGGAAATCCTCGAAACATTAGCCGCCCTAGGCCGCGCCCGCACCGGCGATGACAAAGACACGTTCGTGCGGTAACCTCTCCCTGGTCATCCTCCCATCACCAAGCTCGCCGAAGTCGATGGCCTGCTCAATGGGCTCGAAAAAGCTGAAATCGCGCTCGCCGATCTCACATCCACGATGCTCGCGCCGTGTGAAATATATAAAGACCAGCACCGAATACGAAAAAACCGGCGGCACTCGCACCGATGAGCGCAAGTCGCCCAAGAAAAAGTCAAAGCTCGTCCCGGCCACCGCATAACTGGCCCCAACCCAAGCCCCGCGCAAAACGCGGGGCTTTTTATTCGCACGTGGTCAAAGCGCCGCCCCATTCGGAAAACCTCCGATCACTCTGTTTCCTCCTATGGAATGGATCGTAGTTTCCAAAATCGATCCACGGCGCGCCCGGCGGTCACGCCCTACCCTGATCCTTCCGCCGTCAGTGTCGACCGCATACCTGAACATCAGTGGTTAAAAGATCCGTCTCTAAGTTCGCCCCGATATTAGCGTCAATTAGCGTTCATTAGCGGTTAAAAAACTCCGTCTTCCGTTCATTCTGTTTCCTCCTGTGAAATAGATCGCTTTTATTTCAACCAAAACCAATCCACGGCGCGCCCGGCGGTCACGCCCTACCCCGATCCTTCCGCCGTCAGTGTCGACCGCATACCTGAATATCAGTGGTTAAAAATGTTGGTTCCGATGCAGCTGGCCTCGTTGAGGCCGGTCCGATTTCGATCCCCGGGGTCAGCGACCCCGGCTACATCAATCCACTCCGATATTAGCGTCAATTAGCGTTCACTAGCGGTTAAAAAATGTTCGTCCTCCGAGCCCATCCGTTTACCTTTCTCAATTTTCCATCCTCCGTTTACAACGTCTTCTCCTGTGAAATAGATCGTTGTTATTTCAACCAAAACCAATCCACGGCGCGCCCGGCGTCTCGCCCTACCCATCACTTAGGCCTACATCGGCGGACGGGAATGCGACGGCCTCTCTCGAAGGACATCGCAAAACCGTTGGAGCTTTTCGGCACTCTTGATTCCCGGCACGCTCTCGATGCCGCTGTTCAGGTCGACGAATCGCGCCTTGGTCAACGTGAGCGCCGCTGCAATATTTTCCGCCTTCAATCCGCCTGCCAAAATCCAGTTCAGCCGCGAATGTTCTTCCTGCAACCGCGCGAACATCGGCCAATCACCCGTGTGCCCCGTGCCGCCGTAGGTGCCGGCCTGATACGTGTCGAAAAGAAACGTACTCGCATAAGCAAACAACGCCGGCTCGATCCGTTCGCCCGGCGGCACACGCGGTGCCAGCCAAAGTCTTTCCGGCCTGACCGCCGCCGCCCAGGCTTCGATGCGCGCCAGCGAAGTCGTCAGCGGAAAATGGATCTGAAAAAAATCAAATCCCTCAACCTTCAGCCGCGCCAAGTCGTCGACCGACGGCTCAACCGTGACAGCCACGCGGGGTTTGCGCGGCAAATGGGCCTCCATCGCGTGATACGATTCGACCGATATGTAACGCGCCGACTTGGGATAAAAAATAAACCCGAGATAATCTGCCCCGTGCGCGTCGGCCATCGCCGCATCCACGAGGGATGTCAGTCCGCAAACTTTGAAACGCACGCCGTTGATCATGGGAATACTTTCGAAAGGTTCCGTTTTTAGAAGAATCAGAACGCGTTCACGGACGCAATCACATGGTCCACTTGCGCGTCCGTTAGTTCCGGGAAAATCGGCAAACTCACACACGTGGCACACGCTTTCTCCGCCACCGGCAACGAACCAACGCCGTAACCCAGCTCCGCATAACATTTCTGCTGATGCAGCGGCACCGGATAAATCAAGTCGGTGCCAATTTCGTTTTTCGCGAGGTGTTCGCGCAACGCATCACGACGCGGATGCCTGATCGTGAACTGATGAAAAACGCTCTGACCGTAACCCACTTGCGCGGGCAAAATCGCGTCGGCCAGTTTCAGGCCCGCGAGATAACGCCCGGCAATCTCCTGACGCCGCGCCGTCCAGCGGGCGAGATGCGGCAGCTTCACGTTGAGCAACGCGCCCTGAAAACCGTCCATGCGGAAATTACCACCGATGATATCGTGGTAGTAGCGCCGATCCGAACCGTGTACTCGAATGTGTCGTGCCTTTGTGAATACATCATCGCGACGCGAAGTGAGCGCTCCGCCCTCGCCACAGCCGCCAAGATTCTTCGTTGGATAAAAACTAAACGTGCCCACATCGCCGATCTGGCCGACCGGCACACCCTTGTACTTCGCGCCGATGGCCTGCGCGCAATCCTCGATCACGAACAGGTTGTGCTTTTTGGCGATAGCCATAATTTCGTCCATCCGCGCCGGCTGGCCGAACAAGTGGACCACGACAATACCCTTGGTTTTCGGCGTGATCGACGCTTCCAGGTTTTCCGGATCGAGGTTGAGCGTACCCGCCTCAACATCGACGAACTTCGGCGTCGCCCGCACGTAGCTGATGCCCCACGCCGACGAAATAAACGTAAACGGCGGCACGATCACTTCGTCGCCCGGCCCGAAGCCTGCAATCATACACGCAATGTGCAACGGCGACGTGCCGCTGTTAAAACCCAACGCCTGCGGATAACCCAGCGTTGCCGAAAATGCTTTCTCGAAATCCTCGACGTCCTTGCCGAGGCAAAAACGGTTCGCGTCATACGTCGCGGTCAGCGCGGCGAGCGCTTCTTCGCGGATGGCCTTGTGTTGCAACGAGAGATCGAGAAACGGAACTTTCATGGCGTGGCCGTCATCTCGCCAAATTTCCCGACGAAGGGGAAGGTCCAATTTTCGCCGCAAGAAAACGCCGATCGGCCAGAATCACAGGATTCGTCCAAAAAAAACCTCCGCCGGAAAACCGGTCGGAGGCGAAACGCTGCGGCAACCCATCAAGATTGGTGCGTCTCAACCGCCATTTCCAATTCTGCGATCACGTAGGACCGCAACCAAGCCGGAGCGTCCATGGGATCAGGAGCCACCGCATCGACATCATACAAAAACCGCACAAATTCCCGCGCTGCCTCTTCGGGCGGCAACGTTTCAGGAATGTACATCGTGGCGTGCGAGGCCTGTTCCAACTCCTTCAACAACGACCAAATGGCCGTGACTGCAGGTCCTTGCGCAAACGGATGCCTGCTCTGAATCAACAAACTCTGAACGTGATCAATGAACCGCTCTGCTTTTGTTTTCATCATTGTCTCCTCACATCTTTGTTTAGGGTTGGCGACAGGTTATGAATGTTCTAGAAAAAAGGGCTCCCGCTTTTTTGTAGGGAGATTACCCTATCTCCTGCCGCCGCAGGAGCAAGCCCAAGGTCTAACTTCCCCGGATATTTTCGTGGCAAACGGCGAGAGCCCACGCCAGAGCCCATTTTGGGTTTAACGCACCCGAAGTGCGCGCACCAGCCGATCATCGCCATCGTTGGCCGCAGGGCTCAACCCCGCCGCGCTACACAGCAGATTGTAAATATGAATGCTTTCAACCGGCTCAATGCACGCTCCGTCCGCCCTGAATGCCGGGCCATGCACGATCAAAAGGCCCTGCATCGCTTTGAACGCCGGGTCGTAGCCGTGGTCACCTTTTGAATACGAACTCTGTTTGGTTTTGAACCAGCTACGCCGCTGCAAATGCCAACCCTCATCGACCAAAATCCACACCGGCGGCTGCCGTGGATTCGGCGTCACCGCCAGATGCGCCGGCAGCTCTTCAACCCGATACGCCTTCACCTGCGCCGGTAGTTTCGCGAGCTTCGCCATCAGTGCGCCGATATCGCCATCGACTGGCCTCAAGCCCGCCACCGATCCCTCGAATTCCAGCTGTACCGTCGTCAGATCCACGAAGTCGTCCAAGATCACCACACGCTCCGCACTCAACGCCGTCATGCCGTGATCGGAAACAATAACGACGTTCAACGCGATCCGCTCCGCTTCAGCACGCGCCAAAATCGCGCCCACCTGCGCATCCAGTTTTTTGATCGCCTGGCCCAACTCCGGCGAACCCGGCCCGGCCGCATGGCCCACCGAATTCGCCTCCTCCAGGTAAAACGTAATCACCGCCGGTCGTTCCTGAACCGGTAATTTGAGCCAACCGATCAACTCCGCCAGCCGCGCCTCAAATGCCACGGAATAATCGTACGGTTTCCAAAACGTTGGCCGCAATCCACCGATCTCCGCCTCTGAACCCGGCCAGAAATAACACGCGCTCGCCCGGCCCTGCCGCCTCGCCGTGATCCAGACCGGCTCACCGCCCCACCACCTCCCGTCGGTGCTCACCGCAGGTTGATTATAGGTAAAAAAACGGCCGCTCGAAGCATCAAAAAAACGATTATTGATGATTCCGTGATGCGATGGCCGCAACCCCGTTATGATCGAATAGTGGCAGGGAAACGTGTTCGACGGAAACACCGGGATCAGCGCACGCGCCGACGCACCCTCCGCCTTCAGTCGACGCAAATTCGGCGTCTCCACCGCGTACAGCTCGCAGTAATCCCACCGAAATCCATCCAGCGAAATCAACAACACCGGCGCCGGCACTGCCGCATCACTCGCACGCAGCCAGCTGACCAGCAGAAACACCGACACAACAAATAAGGAGCGATGAAAAACCACGCCTCAACCCTTCCAGCTTTCGCCCACCTGGCCAAGTACAACCTGTACCGTTTAAAGGCAGATGAGAAATTGGCGGCAACACAGCCGAAGTGCAGGCTTGAACCGAATACCGGTTGCGTCTCGCCTGCGGGAGTGAACGCCCTCCCTTCCGTCGCCGTCATCGATATCGGCAGCAACTCGATCAAGCTTCTCGTCGCCCAGCGCACGAGCGAGGGGGCGTTGACCGCGCAGTTCGTGAAAACGCTCGATGCCCGCATCAGCGCCGGCATCAGCAAGGCCGAACCACGTCTTAGCGACGACGGCATGGCGCGCGGCCTCGCCGCGATCAAGGAACTCCTTGCTGACGCCGCATTCTACACACCCGTCAAAACCATCCTCGTTGCCACCAGCGCCGTGCGCGATGCGGCCAACGGCCCGGATTTCCGTCAACGCGTTTTCATGGAAAACGGTTACAGCGTGCGCATCCTCAGCGGCGACGAAGAGGCCAACCTCATCGGTCGCGGTCTCACTTGCGACCCCGCGCTGACCGGCTTGCGCGACTTTTATCTGTTCGATCTCGGTGGCGGCAGCCTTGAATGCCTTTCATTTTGCGAACGAACCATCAAACAGACGCTCAGCCTGCAACTCGGCTGCGTTCGCCTGACCGAACGTTGCGTGGCCGATCCAAAGGCAGCGTTCACCCCCGAGGCGCGACTGCGCGTGAGCGAATTGGTGCGCGAACACCTCGCGAAGAACGGCTTCGCCTTCAACCTGCCTGCGAACGCCATTACGGTCGGCACCGGTGGCACGCTCGCCACCGCACGCGCGATCCTCGCTGCACGCGACGGGAAAACATTCGAGTCCATCGGCAGCACTGTAGCCGTTTCTCAACTACGCGAACTGCTCGACTTGATCGGCTCCGTCGATCTTGAGACGCGCCAACGCATCCCCGGCGTACCCGCAGGTCGCGCCGACGTGATGCCTGCGGCGCTCACCACGTTTATCGCACTGGCTGAGTTCGGCGGCATCAGCGCGTTCACGAACTCGCTCTACAACCTCCGCTGGGGCGTGGCCGATGAGGCGATCCGAAATCTGGACCACGGATTTCACGCATGAGCCGCGTGATGTGCTACCGCTGCTTCTGGCCGAAGCCGCTTTGCTGGTGCGACTCCATCCAGCCGATGGAGACAACGACGCGCTTCGTTTTTCTGATGCATCCGAAGGAATTCAAACAGGAGAAAGCAGGCACCGGCCGCCTCACGCACCTGTGCCTAAAGAACAGCGAAATCCACATGGGCATCGGCTTCGACGAAGACGAAGCGGTGCAGGCATTGATCAATGATCCGCTCAACCACGCCGTACTCCTTTATCCCGGAACCGGAGCGCGCAACCTCTCCACGGGCGATCTGCCCGCAGTTGAACTTGTTGGAAAACGCCTGGTCGTCTTTATCCTCGATGCCACCTGGAGCGGTGCCCGCAAAATGCTCAAGCTCAGCCCCAGCCTGCAACGGCTGCCGCGTATCATGTTTACCCCTACAGCCGTGAGCCGCTACGTGATCAAACAGCAACCCCAGGAAGGCTGCCTCTCGACGCTGGAGGCGTCCCACGAACTGCTCCTCGCGCTCGAAAAATCGGGGCTGGATCGTTATCCCCTGCCCGAGCAGTTACTCGGAATTTTCAAACGCATGCAGGATTACCAGATCCGCTGCGCCTGCGATCCCGACAAGCCCGGGTATCGACGAAAACCCTACAGCGATCCCGGCGAACGCCGCCTGCCCCAAGGCCACAGCGGCACACGCCGAACTAACTACCTGAGAAAACCAGACAGCGATTGAAGACGCCCAGAGGCTTTTTATACCTCTTCAACGACGACGTTTTTCGTAAAGCCGTCGACCGTGATTTGGAAATTGCGCGGTTCGTTTTTCTCGACGGCAGCTGGCTTGGCTGAAGCAATTGAGCCCGCAACCGGTGCCGCAGGCTTGGCACCTTCGACCGCAGGCGAAACGGCCTTCTTGTGCAGCGCAGCAAACTCTGTCGGGAACATCGCGTGCAACACACAAGCTTCATCGTCGGTGGGCAAACCCTTGGCGGTGAGTTCGGCGCGAAGCTCAGTCATGCGCGGCTTGAGCTGATCGGCCGGCCGGCATTCGAGCGGCTGCTGGCCACTCTTCTCTATGGCGAGCTTGAGTACTTCGGAATCTATGGGACCAGGCGTGCGGCCATACTTGCCGAGCGCGATGTCAATTGCCGGTTGTGAGAAGTTTTTCCAGCGACCAAACTTCACGTTTAGCATCGCTTGCGTGCCAATGATCTGGGAGGTCGGCGTGACGAGCGGAACCCAGCCCAGACATTGGCGGATGTAGGGAATTTCGAGGAGGACCTGCTCGAATTTGTCGGCCATGCCTTGTTCCTTGAGCTGGTTTCGGAAATTCGAAAGCATGCCGCCAGGCACCTGATAGCTCAGCGTATCGCTATCGACAATCTCGTTGGCATGCGCGGTGAATTTCGAGAGCTGGGCATAAACGTCCGTAAAGTGAACGCGCAGTTCCTGCAGCTTCTTCGGGTCGAACTTCGGGCAGCGAGCGTGGCCGTCGAGCACGGCAAGCATGCGCAGGGTGTCCGGTTGCGACGTGCCGTTGGCAAAGGGCACGATGGAGGTTTCGATCGCGTCAACGCCCGCTTCGACGGCGGCGTGATAAGAAGTGACGGCGAGGCCGGCGGTGTCGTGGCTGTGCAACGTAAGCGGCACACCGACGCGGCGCTTGATTTCCTTAACCATGTTATACGCTACATTCGGCGAAATTACGCCCGACATGTCTTTAATCGCAACGGAATCGCAGCCCTCTTTTTCAAGTGCGACAGCCATTTCAACAAACGCTTCAACCGTATGAACCGGACTGGTGGTGTAACAAAGTTCACCGCGCGCGTGCTTGCCGGATTTCTTAACCGCTTTGATCGCCGTCTGCAGATTGCGGATGTCGTTACAAGCGTCGAAAATTCGCATGACGTCCATGCCGGCGCTCGCCATGGCCGAGACAAAGGCCTCAACAACGTCGTCGGGGAAGCTCGTGTACTGAACGATGTTCTGGCCGCGCAGTAGCATGATATGCGGGGTTTTCGGCGCGGCCTGCTTAAGTGTGCGCAAGCGGTCGAAAGGATTTTCGCCAAGGAAGCGCAGGCACGAATCTATCGTGGCACCTCCCCAGGTTTCCAAACCACCGAACCCCATACTATCGAGAAGGGGAGCTGCGGGCAGCATCTGGGCGGTCGTCATGCGTGTGGCTGCGAGCGACTGATGGCCGTCACGCAACACTGTGTTATTGAAAACAACGGGCTTAGACATAATTTCAGGGGGTCATCGTATCCAATGCGTCCGAAAGGGACTGCGCGTTTGTTGCTTTTTGTTCGGCGCTAGAAGGCAGATTTTGATAGGCTCCACGACGCACTTCGCGTTCGGGCAAATCAGCAGTATCAACTGGTTTCTGTGGGTCAACGATCGGTTTGGGCCGTGGGGGCGGTGGCGCTTCGGGCGCTCCCGCATAAAACACCTTGAGCTTGTCCACCTCGAACCAGCTCTTCTCGGAGGGCAACTGCGAAGGCAAAAGGACCTGACGGCCGATCACCCGCCGGTTGCGCCCGTCATATAGAATCAAGCCCGAACTATTCTTTCCACCCACAGGCACGGCGATGATCGCATCAATGGATTTCTGTTTGTACGGCAGCAACAGCCGCTGACCATCGATCAGTGCTGCCGCAATTTCATCGGAACCGGCAGGTTTGACTTTTGCGAGCGGCACGGCCGGCGCACGAGCTGGTTTGACGACATCCCAGCGCTGAAGTGGTTTTTTTGCGTCGCCATAAAAGGCTTCCTCCTGGGTAGGTTTTTCGTCGGCAGGCCCAGCGGCCATTTCGCTTTCAATGACCGCCGCCGCGTCGGGTTTTGGCTCGGCAGGCAGCTCCGTGGCAACGTTAAATTGCCCCCAATACCCGGCGATCAGCAGCGACAACAGTACTGCCCATGCGGCCAACGTTCCGAACCAAGCCGACAGCATCAAACCCGGCCGTGGCAAAGGTGCCGGTGCAGGCTTCAGATCCAGTGCTGCAACCTCCGACTGAACAGCCTTAAATTCACCGCTGATTGCGCCCGTCTTCAGCATGAGTTCTTCGCCCGCCAAAACGACACTGGCCTCCCGTACACAGCGGCCAGCTTTGGGGAAAAACGTCCACGGCGAAGCCTCGGGAGTTCTCCTCCGGATTAAATAGGTCAACCACAGCCCGCCTAGAAAACGCAAGGTTACGGCTCCCGCCACCGCGACCAGCCCCCACAAAAACATTCGCTCAAAACCCGATGTCCATCCAGCCGCCACCGCCACGCCGATCCAGATGCCCAATACAATTTGCCACGGCCCGTAGAGGACATACCCGGCTTTCTGGATCTGCCCCAGTTTCAACCAAAACAACCCGGCGGCCAGCCGGGCCCCGCGTTTTTCCAACTCCACAAAACGTTCCCGGTTCCAATCCTCATGCGTGACATAACAAAAGCGCTCGGGCAGCGCCGCCGTAAATGCGAGAAACACCAGTTCAACCCGCGTCCGCTTGGTCTGTTTCAACAACCGCTCGACATGGCTATTCCGACTACAGGCATAACGTTTACTCAAACCAGCGCAATGATCTAACAAGGTCCGCTCCGGATCCATCGCGAGCAGGAGCAAACGGGCATAATCCGCAGGGTTCGCTAGGTTGATCCAACCATCCGCCATGGCTTTCGCGAACGTATCACCCGAAACCATGGCTGCGAGCGTCGACAGCAGGCGCGCCGCATCCGGATCAGCCTGCTCGATCAACTGTATGAACGGCAAGGCCGTGAGTGCCTTCACCATGGCCACGCCATCCCCTGCGTTTTCGCCTTCCAGGAGTCCCTTGATACAGGCTGCATCCAGCCGCTGCCCGTAAAGCACCAACTTGGCATCCTCGCCGCCCAACAACAACCATCCCGCAGAGGCTATGGCGGCTTTGCGTATATTCACCGGCAGATCCTTCCAGGCGGGAATCTGCATGAACTTCTGCAATTCCTGTATCCGCATCAGAAACGACCGATACTCAGGTCGCTCGCCTAAAAACGACACGAGCGTCATCGCATCGTCTGCATCGAACAGATTGGTTTCGCCATCCGCCCAGTTTTCCTTGCGCGAGAAAAACTCCGCCGCCTCGTCGATGGTGAAAACGCGATCTTTCCAGGCAAAAAGTTCTTCGTTGCGGCTTAGCCGGTAACGATCCTTGACCGGCTGCTGCCGCAACCAACGAATCACCTCGTCCGTGCCCCAGCGCCCGCTCCGCGAACTCGTGAGCAATCCGCGCAACAGGTCGGTGAGCCGCTGGTTCATCGGCGGCATCAATTCCACCGCACCCGCCCTCGGAGCCTGCGGATCGCGCTCAAGCAAATGAGCCTCCGCGCGCGTGCGCAACTCTGCGGTCGGCTTTGTGACATCGCGATTGAACACCATGCTCAACACATGCCGCCCTAAAATCAGGCTCTGGATGACACGCCCTAACGACCACCAATCCCAAGCCCGTAAAGTTGCCCCAGGAGAATGTTTCGACAATCCAGCTGCTTCCGGCGGCGCATAAAAAGGATCAACCGGCACCGGAATCAAACCAGCCTGGTTATAAATCGTGATATGTTCCAATCCGGCGAGCATCACCCGCAGCCCCACCTCTTCCGACAGAATATAGATTGTCTCTGGCCGAAGGTTAAGATGGACAAGGCCCCGGTCATGCACCGCGATCAAGACATCGCTGATCTGCTGAACCAACAGCTGCACATCATCAACCGACGCCTGTCGGCACGACGCCCATTCCCTCAGCAAGGTTTTTGGCAACGCGCGGGCGATTTCAAAACGGAAACCCGACTCCTCAAATGCTTCGATGCCTTTGTGCAGTCCCGGCATGTCCACCGATTGCAATTCGCGCCAAGCCTGCGCGCGCGCCCCGGACTGCTCGTTAATCGGGAAAACCCGCAACTCCACGTCCTCAAGCATCCCGATGTTGACCGCATGGTAACACCAACCCGCATCGGATTCGATTTGATCGCCCACCTGATATTCATGCCAACGCTGTCCCACCACCAACGGCGAACGAAAAGGCGACGACGGTTGCCCAGGCGCAAGCGATTCATCTTGAGCTGACAACTCAGGCTTCTCCGGCGGATCGAGTTCGTCGGGCATGTTTTAGGGTTTCTATCTATAACGACTCCACGGCCATGCGATTAAGGAGCTGTCTTTAAAACCACCACACTCAAGGTAACCCTACGCGCCCGACAGGAACCGGGCACAAACCTTTGCCAACAAGACCGCATGCCACTTGACCAACAGGATTTTTTTGCCTTGATCGCACGACGAGAGGGTTCTCTCAAACACCTCAAAACGCGCAACAACCGCACTTTCTCTCAACTCGCTCATGCAAACTGACTCACCCACCTCGACCGACGACGCCCAACAAGAAATCTCTCTTTCCCAGATCGTTGCATCGATCATCTCGCGTCGAACCGCGATCATCGTCGCCGCTTTGGTGCTCGCCGTGTTTTTGGGGAGTCTTTGGGCTCTCGCCGTCGCTTTTCAACCCACCTTCACCCAAGCCTCGATTGTTGCCCGCTTAAATTTTACGGGTGTCGACAAAGGCCTTTACCCCAACGGCACAGCTTTCGCACCCAGCGACGTTCTCGACACCCCGATTGTTCAAGCGGTTTTCGAACGCAACGATTTGGCGAAAATCACCGATTTCTCCACGTTCAAGCAATCCCTCTCTATCACTACTCAAAATTCTGAAGTCGAACGCCTTCAGCGCGAATACACCGCACGCCTTTCCGAACGCACCTTGGCAGCCGCTGATCGCGCCAGGCTCGAACAAGAATTCGAAAGCAAGCTCCAAGGTCTGCGCAACGGCCAGTTTACTCTTTCCCTTTCCTCGAGCGAAAACCTGTTTGCTCGTTCTGATGTTTTAACCGGCAAGGTTTTTGAGGATATCCTCGAAGAATGGGCACGCTTCGCCGACTCCAGAGGCATCTTTAATTACAACGTTGAACTCTATACCCCCAACATGATCGCCGCGATCCAGCGTGCCGACGGCGACTACGTCGTCGTGTACGACCAGATCCGAACGATGATCGAACAGCTCCTCAATAATCTCGGCAAAATTCAAAAACTGCCGCACGCCAATCTCGTCCGCGCCGGTGAAGGAAATCTCACCCTCGCCGATCTCAAAGTCCAACTCCAAGACATCACGCGTTTCCGTCTCCCTGAACTACTGGGCATGGTTCGCAGCGCTGGCTTAAGCCGCAATGCCGAACGCTCCATGATCTACATTAATGAACAAATCGTTAACATCGACCGCGAGATTGCCGCGCTCACCAAGCAGCGCGAGAACACGGGTGCCGCCCTGCAATCCTACATGGACAACCGCTCTGCGACGAGTCGCAGTACCACAGGCGGGAACCTAGGCGATTTTTCACCACGAGGCAGTCAACAATCCAACAATACCCAAATGGGCGGCAATTCAATCCCCCAGTTCGGCGAATCGTTTCTTGATCGAATTGTTGAAATGACCACGAAGAATTCCGACATCGCCTTCCGCCAGGAACTCGCCCGCGAAGAAATGAAACTCGGCAATCTCCTGGTCGACGCCGAAAAGGAAAAAACCGTCTATGCCAGCATGCTCAAGGCCCTTGCTCAAACTCCCAGCGCCGAAACCACACGCCGGAACGAAATGAAAAATTGGGTGGAAGCCTCCATCACTGAAATGACAGCCCAGCTTCAGGCCTCGGTCGTCCTTCTTCAGGACTTTTATAGCAAAGTGTCGGCGCAAGATCTCAAACCCACCCGCGCCTATGACATCATCTCGCCGCTCCGGACCTCAAGTGTCGGCTCCTTCAGTACACCCAAAAAAATCGCGCTCGGTGCCCTCGGCTTCTGGGTACTCAGCATCCTCGGTTTCTGTGCGCTGGCCGCGTTGTTTCCCAAGAAATCCGTCGCCGAAGTCACGGCCTAAAAACCCCTTCAATTTTTCCCGCAAGAAGCCGCGTCCATTACGACGCGGCTTCTTTTTGAATATCATTATTCACCCGTCGGCCAGGCGAAGCCGCTCACAACCGAAGCGTGCCTGCGGCTTTTTCAGCCAGGAACGATGCGTAGGTCTTTTCAATTCCTTCGCGCAGCCCGATGCGCGCTTTCCAGCCAAGCCCGGTCAACCGCGAAACATCCATCAACTTGCGCGGCGTGCCGTCCGGCTTGGAGGCATCCCACGTGATGCGGCCGTTGAAACCGGTGACGCTGGCGACCGTTTCGGTTAACTCGCGAATCGTCACATCCCTACCCGTGCCAATGTTGATCCAATCAGGCGGATTTTCGAGCTTCAGAATAAACGCACAGGCCTCGGCCAGATCGTCGACATGCAAGAACTCACGCATGGGGTTGCCTGTGCCCCACGCCACAACTTCAAGCAAACCCGCTTCCTTCGCCTCATGAAATCGTCGGATCAACGCCGGCAGCACATGGGAATTTTGCAGATGGTAATTGTCTCCCGGACCGTAAAGATTGGTCGGCATTCCCGAGTGAAAAAGCACGCCGTATTGCTTCCGATAATACTGGCAAAGTTTGAGCCCGGTTATCTTGGCGATGGCGTAGGCTTCGTTAGTCGGCTCCAGCGCACTCGTCAGAAGGCAATCCTCAGCCATCGGTTGGGGCGCAAGTTTGGGGTAGATACAAGAACTGCCCAAGAAAAGCAGGTGCTTCACCCCCGCCTTGTAAGCACCGTGAACCGTGTTCGCCGCGATCGCCAGGTTCTCGTAAATGAATTCGGCCGGATACGTATTGTTAGCGTGAATACCTCCCACTTTCGCGGCACCGACGATGGCGATGTCAGGTTTCTCGGCGGCGAAAAACGCCTCGACGGCGGATTGCGAAATGAGATCGAGCTCCTTGCGTGTGCGCAGCACCAGCGTGACGTCCGTCTCACGCTGAAAACGGCGTACGAGAGCACTGCCAACCATTCCGTTGTGACCTGCGATGAAAATTTTCATGGTACGTTGTCGATAGCAGCTATCTTGGCTTCACGTTTGGCGAGTTCGAGATCGTGATCAATCATCAGCTCGACCAACTCCTTGAACTTCACTTTTGGCTCCCAACCGAGCTGCTTCTTTGCCTTGGCGGGGTCACCGATCAAAAGCTCAACCTCAGCCGGACGCTCGTAGCGCTGATCGTACTTCACATACTTTTCCCAATCGAGGCCAAGGCGCGCAAAAGACACCTCGCAAAACTCTTTGACGCTGTGCGTCTCGTTTGTGCCCACCACGTAGTCATCGGGATTCTCCTGCTGTAGCATGAGCCACATCATCTCAACGTATTCCTTGGCGTAGCCCCAGTCGCGTTTCGCATCGATGTTGCCGAGGTAAAGCGAATCCTGAAGACCCATTTTGATGCGGGTCGCTGCACGGGTAATCTTGCGGGTAACAAACGTTTCGCCACGGCGCGGCGACTCATGATTGAAGAGGATGCCGTTGCTCGCATGCAAATTGTAGGACTCGCGGTAGTTCACCGTCAGCCAGTACGCATAAACCTTCGCGCAACCGTAAGGCGAACGCGGCCAAAACGGAGTCTTCTCCGTCTGCGGGACCTCCTGGACTTTGCCGAACATTTCGGAAGACGATGCCTGGTAATATCGACATTTCTTCACCAGACCCGTTTCACGAACCGCTTCAAGAATGCGCTGCGCACCAAGCCCGACCACATCACCCGTGTACTCCGGGACATCAAACGAAACGCGAACGTGTGACTGCGCACCAAGATTGTAGATTTCATCCGGTTGTAGCTGGTAGAGCAGTTTCACCATCTGCGTCGAATCCGCCAAATCGCCGTAATGGAGAAACATCCTGACCGCATTCACATGCGGATCACGGTACAAATGATCGATGCGGCTCGTGTTAAACGTCGAGGCACGGCGAATGACGCCGTGAACTTCGTAGCCTTTTGCCAACAACAACTCGGCGAGATAGCTGCCATCTTGCCCAGTAATGCCTGTGATAAGCGCTTTTTTCATTGAGGAGAAATGTTAAGAAATTGATTCCATCCGCCGCAAGCGCATCAGGTGACATTTCGGTATCTATTTCGTACCTCGTATATCTCCAAAACGCCAAGCTTGTACGAAAGCATTCAGCGGCAATAACCTCTTTTCATGCGCCTCACGCTCATCGCCGCGCAATCGCTCGACGGTTTCATCACCCGGCACGACACGCCGGGCAGCGATTTCGCGTCGGCCGAAGACCGTGCATTTTTCCGCGCCGCCCTGCGTGATTTCGACTGCTGCGTCATGGGCGGTGAGACCTACCGAACCGCCCGCGAATCGATCCGCGCCACCTTGATGCCCGAACGCCTGCGCCTCGTCCTGACACGCACGCCCGCCCATTTCAACAACGACTCCGTACCGGGAAAAATGGAATTCACCGCCCGCCCGCCCGCACAACTCGTCCACGAACTGCACCAACGCGGCCTGCAACACTGCGCCATCCTCGGCGGCGCGCAGATTCACAGCCTCTTTCTCGAAGCCGGCTTGATTGACGAACTCTGGCTGACCATCGAACCGCTGCTCTTCGGTCGTGGTACGCCCCTGCTCGCCATGCGCACGTCGACAAAACTCACGCTGCTCTCCAGCGAGCAACTCGCCCCCAGCACGCTCCTGCTTAAATACCGCGTCGAAAAATGAAACTGCAGCAGAGTCACTGGTCGGTATATTTTCTTTTCTGGCTGCTGGCCATCGTTGGCGGTGGTGCTTTGATCGGCGCAATCGGTTTCCCACTCCTCGGCCCGGTCTTCGGCAGCACGCTCTCACCGCTAGAACACGCCACAACCGGTGCGCGCCATCTCGGCTTCATAACCCTGATCTGGGCGCCGGGCATCGCCCTCGTGCTCTGCGTCAGACGAGCCTATCGCAACAAACAATCCCCATAATTCTCCCTGGCCGTTCGCGGCATCGCCGGCTACCCACCTTCACTTCGCGCACATGATGTAGAGCTTGTCGCCTCTGCGCACAGGTTCGGCCACACGCATGGCCACGTTGACGCCAGACGGCGCTTCAGAAACCGGCTGCGATTCGATCTGGAGTGATTCCACTTTTTGCCGGAAAAAGCCGGTCACGTTTCCTTCGACAGAAAGTTCATCGCCGAGCGCAAACGGTGCGTCCTGCACCGCAATCTCCGCCACCGACAGCTTCTTGAAATAATTCACCACCGTGCCAACAAAACGTTTCTTCATCGACGAAGCGTTTTGCGGCCGGGCGCTCCACTCACCCATCGGTTTCCCAGCATAAAAACCCGAAGCGAAGCCGCGATTATAAACCTGCTCGACACTGACGAGCAGCTCATTTTTTAGTGCATCAAACTGGTTCACCCAGCCACGCTTGCCGCGATTCGCTGCGTAGAAATCCAGCGCCCGCCGATACGCACCCACCACCGTCGAGACATATTCGGGGCCGCGAATTCGCCCTTCAATTTTCAACGAGTCAACCCCCGCCGCGATCAGCTTCTCGATGAACGGCAGCGTGCACAGATCTTTTGGACTTAGGATATAGTTCTTGCCCAACGTCCACTCCTGTCCGCCGCGTTCCTCCACAATCCGATATTCGCGCCGACACTGCTGCGAGCACTCGCCGCGATTGGCAGATTTGCCCGATTCAAAATGGGAGAGAAAACAGCGCCCGCTCATCGACACACACATCGCGCCATGGCCAAACGCCTCGATCTTTACCCCAGCCGCCTTTTTCCCAAGCGCCTTTCGCAGCGAAGCCTTAATCCTGCGGATGTCTTCCAACGAGCACTCGCGCGCCAACACGAAACGCCGCACACCGAGTCCGTGCAGAAACGCAATCGATCCCGAATTCGCCACCGACATCTGCGTGGATGCGTGCACTTCAAGCCCTGCCTTTCGCGCTGCGGCCAGCACCGCGAAATCCGAACAGATCACCCCATCGACGCCGGCCGCTTTCGCTGCCTTCAGCAAGCGCCCCAGCTTGGAAACCTCCCGCTCAAACACCACCACGTTAAGCGTGAGATAAGCCAGAACCTTTCGTTCGTGGCAAAGCTCAACAACTTTTTGCAGATCGCGCGCCGTGAAGTTTTTTGCCGCTGCCCGCATATTGAACCCGCGCACACCAAAATAGATGGCGTCCGCCCCGGCATCGAGGGCGGCGTCGAGGCTTTTCCAGTCCCCGGCAGGAGCAAGCAGTTCAGGAATCGTGTTCTTCGACATGGCAGATAGGCTCCACACTCTGCCGTCGCGACCGGCCACGACAATCCCTGTTTTCGGAGCACCTGAACGAATATCTTTTGGCGCCCGAATAGGGCGGGCCCGTCAACGTTAGATCGAAAAATCCGTTCGGCCAGACGCTTCGTGGAGGCCGCATTCGCGCTTTTGTCCACCGAAACGCGTATCCTCCTCCTTCATACCGTCGAGCAGTTTGCTCGTGCTGTGCCAGTCGCCCACCGAAACATAGCCCTCTTCCCAAAGTGGATGATACGACAGCCCGTGCTTCATCAGATATTGATGCACCGTCCGATTGTCCCAGTCGACGATCGGGTGGATCTTGGTGATTTTATTTTGTTGTTGAACCACCTTCACCGCCTCGCGCGTGCTCGATTGCGAACGACGCAACCCCGCCAACCAGGCCGTCGCGCCCAACTCGCGAATAGCGCGGTCCATTGGTTCGACCTTGTTGATAAAATTGTAGCGCTTCAGCCCGTCCACGCCTAGCTCCCACTCCTTGCCATGCAACGCCTCTTGCTCCGCCGCCGTTGAAGATGGCACGTATTTCTTGAGGTTAAGACCGAGTTTCGCCGTCAAATCTCGCGCAAACCGGTAGGTCTCAGGAAAAAGATAACCCGTATCGACAAAAATGACCGGGATCTTTGGTGCCACGCGCGTGACCAGATGCAACATCACCGCCGCCTGAATTCCGAAACTAGTCGTCAGCACCAAGCCGTCACCAAACTTCTCGACCGCCCAACGCACCCGCTCCTCCGCCGTAGCTTTTTCGAGGTCAGCGAAGGCATCGGGAATTACAGCGTTACTCATTGATTAGGTGCCCAAACAATACCTAGGACATGTCCTAAGTAAAGATAAAATAATGTCCACCTTTTCGCAGTCAATTCACTTCCGTTTTAGTCTATTTAACAACAACTAACAGTACTATAAGCAAGTTGCCGCTCACGGCGCTGCTTCGGGATTCGTGGCCTTCTCCGGCGCAGCAATAGCCCCATCAGCCTTCGCCTTCGGCTCGCCCACCAGGACGCTCAACTGCGCCTGCACTTGAATGAAAAACTCCGGCGTCAATTCGCCCGCCGCCACTTCAAACAACTGCTTCGTCTTCGCGTGTTCGTAAACGTTGCGCGCACCCTCCGCCGACCGGCCTTTGGGCCTGAGGACTCGTTTGCGTTCCAACATCAACGCCAAAAATTGCAACAGCCTCGTGCTCTCCGGCGTCGTCTCCGCAGTCGGATCGGCCAAGGTTACGAAAAGCGTTTCCGCCGTCAGCTTAAGCGCGCGATCAGGATTTTCGTTAGCCTTGCGCAACTTGAAAACCTGAACCCAACGACATGCCACCACGCCGTCAGCGACAAACTTGCCCGCCTCAGCTTCGAGCACGTCAAAGCGAATCACCTCGCCTGTCTTGCGGCTCACGAGATGACTTGCCACGCGGTTTCCTTCGACAAAAGGCTGGCCCGAGACGTGGCACACCGACGCGAGTGGCTGTAGCTGCATTTCCATGGGCTACTTGTTTACTTGTCGTCGGCCCCGACGCTAGCCAATTTCCGAACGCCTAATGAACGGACGCATCATCGCCATCGGCGACATCCACGGTTGCCACCAAGAGTTCGCCGAACTGCTTGAGCGCCTCGCTCTCACCGAAGATGACCAACTCATTCTTCTCGGCGATCTGGTCAATCGTGGCCCCGACAGCGTAAAGGTCATCGATCTGGCTCGCGCTCACCGCGCCCTCTCCCTCCTCGGCAACCACGAAGCGCGCCTGCTCAACTACCGAAAAACCAAGGACACCGCCTTTCTCAAGGAAACCGATTTCGAAACCTTTGAGAAACTCCGCCCCGAAGACTGGACTTACCTCGAAGCGATGCCGCTCACTCACTCCGTTGAGGAGCTCAACACCGTTTTCGTCCACGGCGGTTTCCTGCCGAACGAACCCTGGCAAAAACAACCCGCCAGCGTCGTCACCCGCATCCAAGTCGTCGACCGCGAAGGCAAGCCCCGCAAACGCGCCGAAGCCGAAGGCTGCCCCGTCTGGGCCGACCTCTGGTACGGCCCGCCCTTCGTCGTCTACGGCCACACGCCGCGCCCCGAAGTCTACAAACTTAAATGGTCCGTTGGCATCGACACCGCCTGCGTCATGGGCGGCTACCTCACCGCCTATATCCTGCCCGAAAAACGCTTCGTCCAGGTCAAAGCCCGCAAACGTTACTATCAATGAACGTTGAACATTGCCCCTTTCGACACTCACCCTAACCTTTTACCAACACCATGGCGGACACCTATTCCCCCTTCTCCGGCGCGCTCCTCCTCTGCGTCGATCTCCAGCAAGTTTTCCTCAACGCCATCCCCGACGGCCCGCAATTAGTACGACGCTGTAGTTTCGCCGTCCAGGCCGCCAAAGGCCTCGGCATCCCCATCGCCTTTACCGAACAAGTCCCCCAGAAACTCGGCGGCACCCTCCCCGAACTGACCAAACTCGCCCCCAACGCCAAACTCTTCGGCAAAGCCACCTTCTCCGCCCTCGCCGACGACGGCATCCGCGACGCCATTCGCGCCATGGACATTGAGCATCTCATCATTTGCGGTCTCGAAACCTCCATTTGCGTCTACCAAACCGCGCTCGATGCCCTGGATGCGCAACTCCAAGTTACCATCCTCTCCGACGGCGTCAGCGCCCGCCGACCCGCCGACGCTCAGGTCTGCCTCGACGCCCTTCGCGCCCGCAACCACGTCTTCGTCCTACCCTCCGAAACCGTGTTCTACTCGATGCTGCAAAACGTGAAACACCCCTTCTTCAAAACGTTCACTCAACTCGTCAAAGACCATGCCTGAAGCCGCCAACCTCTCCGTCCGCCAACTCAAGACTCTCGAAAACGGCACCGGCCAGCCCTTCACCAGCGCCCTCCTGCTGCGCCGCATTACCTCGAAAACCGCTTCCAACGGCAACGCCTTTTTCAGCATCGAACTTGGCGACCGAACCGGCACGTTCTCCTGCACCGTCTTTAGCGATCACCCCCAGTTCGACCTCCTCAAATCCCTGGCCGAAGGTTCGGCTATCCACGTCACCGGCAAAATCGACCACTACCAAGGTCGCCTCTCGCCCAAGTTAAACAAGATCGCCGCCCTCACTGACGAAGAACTCGCCGCGCCCGGCATGATGGACAACCTCGTCGAAGCCGCTCCCGAAGACCCCGCCGCGATGTGGACCGAGTTCAACGCCTTCATCGACGCCATCCAACACCCCGAACTACAGGCAACCGTCCGCGCCGCCTTCGCCGAAATCGGCGAGTCCTTCCGTACCGCACCCGCCGCCGTGCAAATGCACCACGCCTACCGCCACGGCCTGCTCGAACACACCCTGCACATGGCCCGCGCCGCGAAAGCGCTGCTCCCGCTCTACACTGAGGTCCACGCCGACCTCACCCTGGCCGGTATCCTGTTACATGATACAGGCAAGACCATCGAATACGAAGGCTCGCTCTCCACGCGCCGCAGCCGCAAAGGCATCCTGCAAGGCCACGTTGTCCTCGGCTACCAACTCGCGCGCAAAGCCGGCCTCAAAGCAAAACTCGCCCCCGACCTCCTCGAACGCCTCGAACACATTGTGCTGAGTCACCAAGGCGAACCCGAATGGGGTGCCGCCGTCTACGCTGCGACGCCCGAGGCTGTGTTCGTGTCGATGATCGACAATCTTGACGCCAAAATGGGCATGGTCCAGCGCGCGTTACGACAGACCGCCGAGACCGAAGAATTCTCCGAACGCCTCCCAGGACTGAACGCCTCGCTACTCGTGACAAAACCGGCTACGGAAACAACCCTACTTGTTGAAACCGACGGGCCGTAAAGCGTCACCGAATTTCTCGTGAACATCCAAATCCGAATGAAAATTCGCACCAAGGTCATTCCTGCATCGATAATATTTCGACAATCTTTGAATTTGGCCAAAACTCACTTTTGCTTAAACCTCTTAGCAACCGCCACCCATTCAATCAGTTAAAACTGGCGCAGCCGTAGGGAGTCGAACCCCAAACCTTCTGATCCGTAGTCAGATGCTCTATCCAATTGAGCTACGGCTGCGTAAAGGAGGGTCAGAAAAAGCAGGTATTCCGAGCGAAGTGCAAGCGATTATTTTGGGCAAAAATTCAACGCCCCCTGCCCCGCCACGCCCGCACGACTGAAGCCGACCGCCTCAAACCATCCGACACAGCCACCACGTCAGGCAGCTCGTCGCGATCGCCCAGCCAAAACTCATCAACGTGCCAATCGTGATGTACTCGGCTTCCATGCGATTCTCGCGGTCCTTTAGTTCGCCAAATCGGAAAATCGATTTCGCCGCTACAAGAAAGCCGATGGCCGCCGGTTGGGCAAAACTCACCGCCATAAAAATCAACACCCGTTCCCACTGGCCGATCACGCGCCCGCCGTTGGTCAGCCCGCGCACCGGCTTCACCGCCACGATCGCTTCGTTGTTCGTGCGCTCGATCTCCTCCAGATACGGCCGCACCCAAAACCCGATCAGGATGCCGCCCACGCGAACGCACAAAATGAACCCCGTGGCCAGAATCCAAAAACGCCAGACAACCGGCCCATACCACTTAGCCCAATCCGACAGTTCCCCTCCCCGGCCGAACCACCAGGTCAGCGCCACAACCACCGCCAGGTGCGCCGCCTGATCGAGCAGAAATACCGCCAGCGTGCTGCGCGATGCGCGCACTTTTATGAAATCGATCACCGCATGACTGAGAAACACCCACGCCGGCACCAGCCAGAATCCCCAGCGGCCCATAAACGCATAGGCCAGCCCCGCCGCGATCAGGCTGTGCAGCAACAACACAGGGAGCCGCTCCTTGTTCTTCACCATCCAGTCAGGCTGGAGCACAAAATCCGTCACAGCGTGTGCCGCCAACAGGGCGAGTCCGAGGTCCAGTAGGGGGAGAGTCAGCATGGGGAAATTTTGGTGATTACCATCCGCCGGGGTTGTTTTGCCAAATTACAACCTCCAGAGGTTGTATTTGGCCATTACAACCTCTGGAGGTTGTATTCGACCTGGCTCAAGGCGGCTTCGAGCGCAGGCCACTCGGCGGCATCAAGGTGTTTCGTCACGGCTTGCTGGGTGATCGAGCCAGACCACTGCTTGGCGATTTCCTCCTGTGTCCAGCCACACAACGCCGCGCGCACGGCCAGCGCCTGCCTGCCGGTCCAGTGCTGCGCGAGCACATCGATCAGGCGCACGATGATCCCGAGCGCTTGCAGGTCGTCCTTCGCTCCCGCAACTTCGAGCCGAAGACGTTGTTTGCGCGGCATGGTTTCGAGCGCCCGACCCGAGAGCCGATACGCTTCGCCGTCTCCTTGTGAAACGCGTCCGCGCACAAAATCCACCGAACCCACCGCCATCGCCATGCGTGTATCGAGTCCGCGTCCACGCTCGGAGGCCGAACGCAGACAGGCGCGGAAAAACAGTCCGATACGCAGGCTGCGCACCGGATCGCTCACCAATAACTGCCAGCCATCGCCACGAAAAACATCGGCGGCGAGCGGCACGGCGTCGGGAAACGCCTTGCGGGTTTCCTGCGAGGCGTTCGCGATCAAGCCAGGCAAAGCCGCACGTTGCGCCTTTGGCAATTTTGAGGAGTCAACAATGTCGCCGGTGATGACGGCGTACTTTTTTTGGGCGATAACTTTCATCCCGATGCAGCGTGGGCTGGTCGTGATGAAGTCGGGCGCGGGGCCGCGTGTCAATCCGTCGTCCGGCGCCAGTCGATCAGTTCGAGTTGGAGCAATTTGCGGTCGTTAAAATAATTCCAAGTGAGCTCGACCGCGAGATCGACGGGAGTGCCCACGGGCGGCTGGCGGTCAGCCATTTTCCAGGCGACGCCGAAAAGGCGGCGACCGCGCCCATCGTCGAAGCTGAAACGGAAATGCTGTTCTTTGAAAACGTCCGGGCGCTGTTGAAACACCACGCCGCGCAAACCAAATACCGGCTCCGGATTGGCCTGGCCGAAGGGATGTAGTTCGGCAAGTTCATCCATGAGTTGATCCTTGATCTGATCCGGCTTGATCCAGGCGGCGAGTTCGAGACGCGCCTCGACGAGATCACTTCCGCAATGCTGGCGCACGGCTTCGCCGAAGCGCGTGCGGAAAGGTTCGAGTTGCGCTTTCACCAGCGAAACGCCCACGGCCATCGGGTGGCCGCCCCAGCTGGTGAGATGTTCGGCACACAAGCCAAGCACCTCAACCAGGCTGACACCGTCAACGCTGCGACCCGAACCTTTTGCCAGGTCGCCTTCGTTGCCCAGCACGACGCAGGGCCGGTTGTACTTGCGGCTGACGCGACCGGCGACGATGCCGACGACGCCGGGGTGCCAGTTGTCGCCGTAGAGCACGATGCCGGGCCAGTCGGTGTATTTCGCCTCGATCATCTGATCGGCTTCTTCGGTGATCTGACGTTCGATGTCCTGACGTTCGCGGTTAAACGCGTCGAGCTGACGAGCGGTTTCGTTACAAAATTTCACGTCGTCGCTCAGCATCAGTTCCACCGAGAGCGCGGCGTCGGCGAGGCGTCCGCTGGCGTTGATGCGCGGTCCGAGGCGGAACGAGATGTCGACGGGCATGATCTCGTTTTCGGTTTTCACGCCGGCGACCTGCATGAGGGCGCGCAGACCGGGGCGTTGGGTGGTTTGAAGGATCTTCAGGCCTTGGCGCGCCAGGATGCGGTTTTCTCCGTGCAGGGGGACAAGGTCGGCGACGGTGCCGAGCGCGGCGAGGTCGAGGTAATCGCGCAGTTTAATACTGAAGGCGACGGCGTTATTTTCCGCGCGCATCAGTTTTAGGAGGCCGTGTGCGAGTTTGAAAACCAGTCCAACGGTACAAAGATTGCGCCACGGCTCGTCCTCGGACTCGCAGCTGACGTGCGGGTTGATGAGGATGCCTTGCTCGAGTGGTTTTTCTTTCGAGCGGTGATGGTCAACGACGAGCACGTCGACGCCTTGGCCGACGAGGTAGGCGACTTCGTCGATGGAGTTGGTGCCGCAATCAAGTGCTACAAACAAGCCGGGCTTGCCGCCTTCGAGGGCGCGGTCGATCGCGCTGCGCGAAAGGCCATAACCATCTTCCATGCGGCGGGGCACGATGAAGCGGGGGCTGAGTCCGAAACGCCGGAGCACGCTCACGAGGAGCGCGGTGCTGCTCACGCCGTCGACGTCGTAGTCGCCGAGGACGACGACCTCTTCTTTGTTCGCGATGGCCCGACGCAAGCGCGCGGCACCGGCTTCGAGGTTGCGAAGGAGAAAGGGATCGTTGAGCTCGCTCAGTCCCGGGTTGAGGAACTTGGTGGCAGCAGCGGGTTCGGTCAGGCCGCGGCGTTGCAAGAGCTCCGCCAGCACGGGACTGATGCCCGCGTTGCGGCTGAGCTCGTCGATCGCTGCGACCGGGAGCGGTGTGTAGATCCAACGCATGTTTGCGCGGCTGCGCCGCTAGTGGGGAATGAAGAATGTTGAATGCAGAATGAAGAACGGGCGGTTTACCGGGATTGGTTCCGGGGTTCGACCATTCTACATTCTGCCTTCTCCATTCTGCATTTGCATCACTCGGACGCCTTGCTGGCGCCGGTCCACTCGTAGGTCGGCTTAACGTCCTGATGTTTCTCAACGTGCTTACGGTCACCCTTGTGGTACCAGAAGAACACGGGCGAGGCGATGAAGAGCGAGGAGAACGTGCCGGTGATGACACCGATGAGGAGCGTGAAGGCGATGTCGTTAACGTCGCCCGTCGTGACGATGATCAACGTGACCGCCGTCATGAGCGTCGTGCCGCCGGTGATAACGGTACGAGACAACGTTAGGTTCAGCGAACGGTTGATGATGTCGCGGAGTTTGGTGTTCGGGTTGAGCGCGAGCTCTTCACGAATACGGTCAAACACGACGATCGTATCGTTAATCGAATAACCGACGATCAGCAGGATGGCCGCGACCATGGGTCCGTTGAATTGGCGGTCGAACAACACGAAAATACCGATGGTCATGAGCACGTCATGCACGGTCGAGACGACCGCGCCGATGCCGTAACCCATCTCGAAGCGGAAGGCTACGTAGATCATGATCGCCGCGAGGGACGCGAGGATGGACCAGATCGCGTTCATCTGAATTTCTTTGCCGACCGACGGGCCGATGCGGGCTTCGCCGACGACATCGAGCCTGGCCTGCGGAAACGCCTGCTGAAGTTTGGCGACAAGGGCTTTGCCTTCGTCGAAACGCGTGGTGGCTTTCAACACCTTGGCGTCAGAACCAATCTGCTGCTGGTAGGCGAAGCTAGCATCCTTGAAGCCAGCGTCATTGGCGGCTTTGCGCAGCGTACCGGTATCGAGCTCCTGCTTGAAGGAAAGCGTGACCGTGTCACCACCGGCAAAATCGATGCCGTAGATGGCCTTGCCCTTGTAAACCGTGACGCTAACACCAACCAAAACGATGACCCAAGAAACGATGAAGGAAGCTTTCGCGACCTTAAGGAAATCGAAGTTCGTGTTCTGCAAGATCGAGACCATCGGCATGCGCTTGAGAATGCCGGGGAGAATCAGAAATTCCATGACCAGTTTGCTGACGACGACGGCGGCAAACATCGTGGTGAAAATACCAATCGCGAGCGTAACGCCGAAGCCTTTGACCGGGCCGTTTCCGAGCCAGATCATGATCGCTGCGACAGCGAGGGTCGTGACGTTCGAGTCCAAAATAGCAGACCAGGCCTTGTCGAAGCCGGCTTCGAGGGCGGCCGGGAGCGATTTGCCGAGTTTCAACTCTTCGCGCATACGCTCGAAGATAAGAATGTTCGAGTCGACGGACATCGCAAGGGTGAGCACGATACCGGCGATGCCGGGCATCGAGAGCGTGGCACCGATCATCGACATAACGCCGAGCGTGACGAGCACGTTGACCAACATGCCGAGAGCGGCGATCAAACCGCCGGTGAAGTAAATGACGCAAACGAAAATGACGGTGAGCGACGTGCTGATGATGAAGGCGAGTTTGCCGCTGGCGATCGCATCGGTAGCGAGCGACGGACCGACCTCGTACTGTTCTTTAACTTGGAGCGGAACGTCGAGCGGGTTGTTGAGGACGTTGGCGAGTTCGACCGCCTGACGGTCCGTGAACGTGCCGGTGATTTGCGCGGTGGGACTGTTAATCTCTTCGCGAACGGTCGGGGCGGAGTAGAGTTTGCCGTCGAGAACAATCGCGAGGCGGCCGGTGCGGCCAGAGCGTTGGTTGGTCTGGTTGTTTTGCGCGATCTCACGGGTAACTTCGGCAAAACGTCTTTTGCCATCGCTGGTGAAACTCAGGATGATCTCGGGTTTGCCATATTGATCAGGACGGGCGTCAGCTCTTTCGAGGACATCGCCGTTCATCTCGGGGCGTTGTTTGACGAACACTTCTTCAACGCTGAGCTCGCCGGTGCGTCCTTCGTGTTCGACGCTCAAGATCTCGTAACCAGGAGGCGTTTCAACGCCGACCTGTGGATCGAGCGTCGGGTGAACGAGGCGGAAATCGAGACGCGCCGGCTTTTTGACGCTGTCGACGACCTCGGGGTTGTCCTTGGTGTTGACGTTCGGAAGCTGGACTTCGATACGGTTTTCGCCGATGGGACGAATAAGTGGTTCGGCCACGCCGAGACCGTTGACGCGATCCGTGATGATCTGAATGGCCTTGGAAAGTTTCTCTTTGCGCTGCCATTCGGGGAGATCGGCGAGGGATTTCTCGTCGGCTTCGAGGGTGAAAGCGACGCCGCCTTTAAGATCGAGCCCGAGTTGGAGGCGGCCTTTCGACTCCTTCAGAAGATGATCGAGGAGGATGCCATTCTTGCGCTCGATGTTTTTGACATCGCCGAGGTCGAGATCGGGATAGTACTGCGCGAGGTCGATTTTGCGCTCTTTGGCGATCTGTTTGAGCGCTACGAATTCGCTGGTGGCCGGGCTGGCGACCTTGCGGGCGCTGGCTTCGTTAAGAAGCGCGGCGAATTCCGCGGTTTTGGCGCGGGCTTTTGACTTGGCGTAGTCGGGGAACGGTTGATCGGTCACCGGCACGAGCGTCCATACGGCCCAGAGGACGATGGCGAAGCTAATAGAGAGCTTCCAGAGGTTGCGTTTAAACATGGGTTATTTGGGTTTTAAAAATGAAAGGCGCGCCAAGGGTTAAGCGCACACTTATAAGACAGGGACCGCGCCCATGCTTAACAGCCAAGGCTGGCCAAGCGAGCGCGGAGAACGGGGAAAGTTACTTGGTGGCGCCGGATTTTTTCACCACGGACTGGACGAAGCCTTTGCCGATTTCCATCTTGGTGTTGTCGCCAACGCGGATGACGTAGCGGTCTTCTTTCTTGTTGGTGATCTCGCCGTAGATGCCGCCGACCGTCAGGATCTCGTCACCGGTGTCGAGCGAAGCGAGCATCTTCTGGTGCTCTTTCTGCTTCTTGCGCTGCGGGGCGATCATCAGGAAATACATCGCCGCGAAGATCAAAATCATCGGCAGAAAGCTCATCAGCTGCTGCATGCCAGAGGAGGCGGGAGCGGCGGCAGGCGCTGCAGTTTGAGCTAATATCGTAAGGAAAGCCAAAGGAGATGTCATTTTCGTCGTTGCGTGTTAGTGATTTTGAAAAAAGAAACACGCACTAAACCTGAGTCCCCGCTGAAAAAGCAAGCCATAACCCCCGCCCTCGCCTTCCTGCGTTGAAAAGTAAAAAATCCACCGCCTGGTCCGCCGCCAAATCCGAAGAACACTTCGGCTTCAAACGTTGGGGCTCTGACCATTTCCATGTTGACGACGACGGCTTCGTCAACGTCCAGCCGCTGCCCGGCGGCGCCAGCATCCGCATCATGGACGTGATTCAGGAATCCGTCGGCATGGACTTGCGTGCACCCATGGTAATCCGCTTCCAGGATCTGTTGCGCCACCGCGTGCTCCAGCTGAACCAGGTTTTTAACCGCGCCATCAAGGACGAAGGCTACAAAGGCGATTACCGCGGCGTCTTCCCGATCAAGGTCAACCAACTGCGAGAAGTAATCGAGGAAGTGCTCGATGCCGGCAAGGAGTTCAACTACGGCCTCGAAGCCGGCTCCAAGCCCGAGCTCATGATCGCGCTCGCGATGCACGAAAACAACCAGCGCCTCATCATCTGCAACGGCTACAAGGACGACGACTACATCCGCCTCGCGCTCCTCGGTCGCAAGCTCGGCAAGAAAGTCATCCTCGTGGTCGAACAACTCGCCGAAGTCGACGACATCATCCGCCTCGCCACCGAAACCGGCATCAAGCCGATGATCGGCATCCGCGCGAAACTGCTCACCCGCGGCGAAGGCAAGTGGGCCATGTCCACCGGCGAAAATGCGAAGTTCGGCCTCAACACCGCCGAAATCCTCTTCGCCACCGAGAAGATAAAAACCGCTAAACTTTCGTCCTGCCTGCGACTCATCCATTTCCACATCGGCTCGCAGGTGCCGAACATCATCACGATCAAGAACGCCGTGATCGAGGCCACACGCTTCTACTGCCAGCTCCATAAAATGGGATTCCCCATGGGCTACCTCGATGTCGGCGGCGGACTTGGCATCGACTACGACGGCTCCCGAACCAACTTCGAGTCGTCAATGAACTACTCGATGGAGGAATACGCCCGCGACGTCGTCTTCAACATCCGCGAAATCTGCCGCTCCTCCGACGTCCCCGAGCCCGACATCGTCAGCGAAAGCGGCCGCGCCGTCGTCGCCCCGCACTCGATGCTCGTCGTCGAAGTCTTCGAGCGCATCAACAAAAAGGAAACGCTCGGCCAGCAGCACCAACCAAAAGAAAAGGACAAGGTCGTCACCGATCTGGAGCTACTCCTCAAAAACAAGCCCAAGCTCGGCCGTCTCGAACGATTCCACGACGCGCTCCAAAAAAAGGAGGAAGCGTTTTCGCTCTTCAACCTCGGCTACCTCGACATCGAAAACCGCGCCGCCGCCGAATCGATTTTTTGGCAAATCTGCGAACAGATCGACAAAGAGGGCAACGAATCCGGTTACCAACCCGAAGAGCTCCACGACCTCAAAAAACTCCTCGCCGATCAGTACGTCTGCAATTTCTCGGTCTTCCAATCGCTGCTTGATCACTGGGCGCTCAAACAGCTTTTCCCGATTGCCCCTTTGCATCGGTTAAAGGAACGCCCCTCGGTCAACGCGATCCTCGTCGACATCACCTGCGACTCCGACGGCAAAATCAGCAGCTTCGTCGATCTGCAGGACACGAAGGACTATCTCACGCTCCACCCGCTCAACGGCAAACCCTACTACCTCGGCGTTTTCCTAACCGGCGCCTATCAGGATATCATGGGAGATCTGCACAACCTCTTCGGCCGCGTGAACGAGGTGCATGTATTTCTCGAACCTGACGAACCAAATGGCTTCTACATCGAGGAAGCGCTCAGTGGCAGCCGCATCGCCGACGTGATCGAAGGCGTGCAATATCATCAGGAAGAACTCTGCCGAAAGATGAAAGCGCAGATCGATAACGCCACGCGCAAAGACCACGTCAAACCCCGCGAAGGCGTCCGTCTCCTCCAGCTCTACGAAAGCCAGATGCTCAACAAAACCTACCTGAACATCGAGCCGAAGAGCCGGAAGAAGAAGTAGGTGAAGCTCATGCGTGCTTTTCCAATCTGCTTTCAGCTGTCTGCGGTAGGGCGCGACCGCTGGGCGCGCCGAGGTTTTCGCGGCGGGCCCAGCGGTCCCGCCCTACCCCGAACCCCACATGCCTGCCGATAGCACATGGTTCTACTGGGCGGTTCTCTCCGCAGTTTTCGCCGCGCTCACGGCGATCTTCGCCAAAATCGGCATCCAAGGCGTCGACTCCGATCTCGCGACACTCGTGCGCACCGGAATCATCTTGGTGGTGTTAAGCGGTTTCGTCTGGTACGCCGGAAAATGGAGCAACCCGCTCCGGCTCTCCGCCAAAACTTGGACATTCCTCGTGCTCTCCGGCCTCGCGACCGGTGCCTCGTGGGTCTGTTATTTCCGCGCGTTGAAAATCGGCGACGCCTCGAAAGTCGCGCCCGTCGATAAAATGAGCGTCGTCCTCGTCGCGATTTTTGCCGTGATCTTTCTGGGAGACCGCCCGAACCTTCGCGAATGGTCCGGCATCGCCCTCGTCGCCGCCGGCATCGTTCTGCTGGCGTTGAAACGCTGAGCGCGCCCACCCGCTTCCGAATCATTAGCGGTCCCAACCAGTTCCCTCCCTTTCTGCATTCATCAGCGTCCAACAGTGGTTAACCTCCGAATCTTCGAAAATAACGCCCTCTCCACCGATCCCACCTGCGGATCTTCGTTCCCTTCGTTATCTTCTGTTTAGAAAACTGTCACCAACCCGGCTCCGACAGAGCGTCGCCCTCCATTTCGATCCATCGGCGTTTACACCAAGGACACAAAGATCACGAAGGTTCGGTCGGGCGGCTTTGCGTCCCCGGTTTCTCTTTACGTTCTTTGCGTGCCGAACTTTGCGACCTTTGCGTTAAAATAGTTTGGGGGTATTTATCGGAACGGTTCGTGCAAATCGAAGTCCGCAGCGGATGAGGGACTAACGGTGTACCGCTCATCCGCCGCCGCACTTACTGCCGGGTCTGCATGCTGAACTTTGTCAGACCGACCTTGCGGCAGGAATCCATCACGAAAGTGACTTTTTCCCAGGTCGCTTTTTCGTCGGCGCTCACGAGCACCGGGATTTCTTTGTCGATGTTCTTCACGTTGCGAAGGAGTTCGAGCAGCTTTTCTTCGCTCGCGTCTTTACCGTTGAAACTGAACGTGCCGTCTTTACCTACGGCAATGACGACGGTGCCTTTGAATTCATTTTTACCGGCCGTGTCGGCTTTCGGCAGCGTGATGTTGAGTGTCGTGTTCGTGGCGAAACGCATCGAGACGAACGCGAACAACACGAGCATCACGAGGACGTCGATCAGCGGCACGAGCGGCAACTCTGGCCGGTGACGCCGTTTGGTGC